>DATJTJ010000061.1:0-21239 GCA_035503515.1 Steroidobacteraceae bacterium | reverse complement strand
GAGCCGTCCGAGCAGCTGCATGAACGCCACGATGCCGCCGACTTCGAGACCCGCACCCAGGACAAGATCGGCACCCCGGGCCCGCAGTCCTAGCGAGCCTGATGACCCAGCGGCTCGTCATTCCCGGCCGGGAGGCAGTGGATCGCGAACTGCCGGTGACGCACCCCTGGTGGCGGTTCGCGCCGCGATTCAACGTCGCGGTTTCGCAAAGCGTTCCGGTGGCGCGCATGCACGAGCGCGAATCCGAGGGTGTGATGATGCGCTGGGGCATGATCGCCAAGTCCGCGGCCGGCGACATCAGCTTCAGCAACCGCGCCCGCGTGCGCAGCGATACCCTGCATGCCATCGAGGATCTGCGCGAGCCCTGGCTCGCGGGTCAGCGCGGCATCGTGCCGCTGGCGGGCTTCTACCTGTGGCAGCGCGCCTCCGCCGGTCATCTGCAGCCCTACTACGTGAGGCTGCGGGACCGGCCGGTGTTCGGTGTGGCGGCCGTCTGGGATCGCGTCGAATCCGAGGAGGATGACGTTTACGAAAGCTGTGCGTTGATCAGCGTCGTCGCCAACCCCCTGGTCGGGGATCTGGGCAGAACCGGACGGATGCTGGGCATCCTTGAGTCTGAGAGCTACGAGACGTGGCTGTCCGGCACAGTGGCCGAAGCCGCCGCCCTGCTGCAAACCTATCCGCAGGACGCGATGGTGGGCTATCCCGTCGCCCCGTACGTCAACACCCTGGAATACGACGAACCTGCGCTGATCAAACCGGTGACCGGCTAACCGCCTTGCCTCATTTCGCTCGCCACGCATGGGCCAGAGCCCGCTCCTCGTCGGCCGCATCGAGAGGTTCGCCGGCGATGGAGTCGGTGACGGCCTGCAGGACCGCAGGCGGCAGCGCCGATGCCGCCTGCCGGTACTGCGACGCGGGGGTGTCTGCCGTATGGGCGAGTACCTGCAGTCTCCATTCGGATTGCTGCCGGCAGGCGAGCCCCGCAATGCCCTCGGTGCCGCGCAGCCGGAACGTGCGGCAGTAGTCGCCTGCCCTGGACAGAAAGCTCACGCCCATCTGCACCGGCGTCGAGGGTGACTGTCCTGCGGCAAGCTGGTTGCTCAGTGCGCGCGCCAGCGACCCGGCGGCGAGCAGTTCGCCGTTGCGGTCGATGACCGGTCCGGACAGCAGGGCTCGTGCCCCGAACTGCCACAGCAGCGCACCCAGCACGAGCCCTGCGGCGAGCGAGCCCCATTGTCGCCATGGGCGGCTGGGCGTGCTCCTGCCCGGGAACGGAATCACCCTGGCGGTTTGCGGGCCCGGCGATGCGGCGCGCACCAGCGATGCGAGACGATCCGGCACCGGCTCTTCGAGCACCGGGTCGTAGGTTGCGGAAAGCCTCGTGCGCAGTGTCCGGTGCGCGGCGACACGCCGCCTGAGTTCAGGATCCGCCGCCAGCGCCGCTTCCACCTGGGCGCGTTCGGTGGCTGCGAGTTCGCCATCCGCATAGGCCATCAGCATTTCGTCGGAGACTTTCATATGCCGCCTCCGGCATCGCCGAGTTGCGCCTGCAGTGCCTCGCGGGCGCGGGCCAGCCGGCTGGTCACGGTGCCGACCGGAATTGCCAGGATTTGCGCGGCCTCGCGGTAGGAGAGTCCCTCGATGAGCACCAGTCCGATCACTTCGCGTTGCTCCTCGGGCAGACCCGCGACTGCCGATTGCACCATGAGCGACTCGGCCTGGTTGCCCGCTGCGGGATCGGCGACCTCAACGACCCGTTCCTCGGGCGCGAACAGCCGCTTGCGCCGCCCGCGGCTTCGCGACTCATCGATCCAGGCATTGCGCACGATGCCGAACATCCAGCCCGCCAGCGGTGCCCCCGCGCGCAGCTGGTGGGATTTCGACAGGGCGCGCTCGAGGGCGATCTGCACCAGATCGTCGGCGTCATGGGGATCGCCGGACAACGCCCGGGCAAAGCGCCGCAGCCGTGGCAGCAATTCAATGAGTTCGTCACCGAAGACCTCGTGCGCGGGTGGCATGAGCCTTATGTTTCATGTACGAGCGGGACCGCCATTTTCTTCCCTGGCGGGAAAGATTCAACTACATTGGGTTCATGGCGCGCACCGTCCTCATGCTGATGTTGAGCCTGGCCGCCACGGCAGCGCGGGCGCAACTGGGCCTGCCGGCCGTGCGGGTACCGGCGCTCCCGCAGCTGCCGCTGCAGGCCGTCACCGGCACGCTCCAGGGCCTCACCGGCCAGGTCGATGCAACCGTGCAGCAGGATGCGCGCCAGCTGCAGGTACGGGATCTGATACGCCGCAACCGCGCAACCCTGGAGGCCGATCCCAACGGTGCGGCCATCATGCGCGGCCAGATCGTGGCCTTTTCGCCCTCGGACGCGGATCTGGCGGTGGCGCAGGGGGCGGGTTTCGCAATCCTCGACACGCGTACCCTTGCGGGACTTGATGCGCGCATCGTCGTGCTGCAGGCGCCCGCGGGTCTCAGCACCGCCCGCGGCCTGCGGCGGCTGCGCACGCTGGTGCCCGCGGGCACCTTCGACTACAACCATCTCTACAGTCGCAGCGGTGCCGTCGGCGTCGGCAGCGCGGACACCCCGGCCGCGACACCGGCGTCGGTGCCGGCACCGCCGGAAGTGTCCCTGCGCGTGGGCCTCATCGATGGCGGCATCGATGATTCGCATCCGGTGTTCAAGGACCTCAGCCTGCAGCGCCATGGCTGCGGCGGGGCCGCGGTGCCCGAAGCCCATGGGACCGCCGTCGCATCCCTCATGGTCGGCAGATCCGGGGACTTCCATGGCGCCGCACCCGGCGCGCAGCTCTACGCCGCCGACGTCTACTGCGGGCTGGCCAGCGGCGGGTCGGTCGAAGCCGTTGCCGAAGCGCTCTCCTGGCTGGTCCAGGAGCGCGTCGCGGTGATCAACGTGAGCCTGGTGGGCCCTGCGAATGCCACGCTCGCGGCGGTCGTCCACCTGGTCATCGAGCGGGGCTGCATCATCGTCGCCGCCGTGGGCAATGACGGACCCGCGGCACCGCCGCTGTATCCGGCGTCCTATCCCGGAGTGGTGGGCGTCACGGCCGTCGATGCCCATCGCCACGTGCTGATCGAGGCCGCGCGCGGACCGCAGGTCCGCTTTGCCGCACCGGGCGCCGACATGGTGGCCGCGAAATCGCCGCGGGGATTCGACGCGGTGCGCGGGACGTCCTTTGCGGCGCCCCTGGTGGCCTGCCTGCTCGCCGAGCGGCATCTGCAGCCGGATAAGGCGGACGCCCTGCGCGCCATCGATGAGCTGGCCCACCGCGCCATCGCCCCGGGCGGGCGCAGTCCGGACCGGACCTACGGTTACGGTGTCGTCGGCGCGGACCTGGGCCCCGACCTGCGTCTGGCCGGGCTCCAGCTGCGCTGAGTCATCTCTCAGTCGCCCCCGAAATCGCCGAGATGGATGATGTTGCCGTCGGGATCCGTGAGCCAGGCCAGCCGCCGGCCGTGACCCACGTGAACGTCGCCCTCGCGGGTCATGCCAGGAATCTCATAGTGGGCAAACGATGCACCTTTGCGCTTCAGGTCCGCAATGATCGACGGGAATGTCTGGCCCAGCGGCCAGGTAACGGCCGTTGCCTTGTTGGTACCCGCGAATTCGGACTCGTAAACGACCAGGACAGTGCGGCCCGCCAGATAGCACTGCACCGTAGGCATGGCCGGTCCCACCGGCCGCAGTCCCAGCACGCCTTCATAGAAGGATCGCGAACGCATCAGGCTTTTGACGGCCAGTGTGGGTTGGGCGTCGATGCTGTTGAGCACGGTATCTCCCCTTAAGGAAATAAGTTAAGAAAGGATTCTGCACTCCCCCAGGGAAGAAATCGCCCCGCCGGATCGTAGTTCCCTGTGAAGGTCGCGGATGTGCCGCGGACCCAGGAGAACGTCATGAAGAGGAATCATCTGATCGCGGGTACCATCATCGCCTTGGGCCTGATGGTCGGTGCAACGGCGCAGGCGCAGGGACTGGGCGGACTGGGAGGCCATCTGGGTGGTGCATTCAGTGGCGCCGGTGGCGGTGGCCTCGGTGGCCTCGGTGGCATGCACGGGAACGGCGGCTTCAGCGGCGGCGCGGAGGGCACCACGTCCGATTCCGGCAGCCGTATCCGCAGCAATCCGACTCCGTCGAACACCAGCTCCACCGCGTCCGCTAAGACTGGCAAGGCCAGCACTTCAGGCGCGGCATCGAACAGCCAGTCCTCCGTTGCGGGCAAATCCTCGGGCACGCAGACCCAGACACAGCCCCAACCGTCCACCGTGCAGGGCTCCGGCGCGATCTCGGGCAGCGCCCATGCGCCGAAGGGCAGTGTCGCAGCCCAGGCCGCAAGCGAGGGCACCGCGACTTCGGCGGGCCTCGACGCCAATGGCAGCACGCAGGCAAACGTCGCGGTCAGTCACTGATCCGGCGCTTTCGGGGCGGGTCGGCCTCTGGGCCGGCCCGCCGTTTGCGTCGCATCAACTCCATGGCTGCGCCAGAAGCCGATCTGGGGAATACTCTGCGCACCGAAGCACAGTCACCGGAAGCAGGGGGCACGATATGCGAAGCAATGATCGGCGCAGGTTTCTCGGAACGCTCGCCGCGGGTGCAGGAGCGGCGACCCTCCTGGCAGGCCTGGGAGCCAGCCCGATCGCGGCCGCGCAGCAGGCCGGGGACCAGCCCCCGCCACCGCCGGGAGCCCGGCCGCCGCCGCCGCCCGAACCGAAACTGTCGCAGCCGCCGCCCCTGAGCGACGTGCGCGGCAAGACGGTGTACGTCACCGCGGCCTCGGATGGCATCGGACTGGGCATCGCCCGGGCCTGCTCCAATGCCGGCATGAACGTCGTGATCGGCTATCGCAACCCCGACCGGCTGGCGCTGGCCATGCCGCTGTTCGCCAAGGACGCACCGGTGTTTCCCGTCAGACACGACGTCGTGGGGCGCGATGGCTGGGTGCAGCTGCTCGATGCCGTCAAGGGCAAGTACGGCAAGCTGCACGTGGTGGTCAACAACGCAGGCATCAAGACGCTGAAGAAGGCCACCGACGCGACGGCCGAGGACTGGCAGAACTCCATCGACGTGAACTTCGGTGCGATCTACCACAGCGTCTCGGTGATCCTGCCGCACATGCGCGAACACAACGAAGGCGGCCACTTCGTCACGACCGCATCGATGAGCGGCCTGCTGCCGGCGGTCACCGCGGGCATCTACACCTCCACCAAGTTCGCCGCGGTCGGCATCATGGAAGCGCTGCGCATCGAGCTGGAGGGAACCAACATCGGCACCTCGGTGTTCTGTCCCGGCGGCGTGAGCACCGACAATCTGCCGCCCGGTTCGCGCAAGCCCCAGATCGGGCCGGACGGTAAGCCGCGGCCGGTCTTCGGCGCGGGCCTCATGAATCCGCTGGAGGCCGGCGAGCGGGTGCTGAACGGCATCCGCAACAACGACCTGTTCATCATTTCGCACACCGAATTCAAGGACGGCATGCAGCAGCGGTTCGATGCCATCCTTGCGTCCTGCCCGGATGAGCCGGTGCCCCCGGAACGCCTGCCGATCGAGCTGCGCACCCGGCACACGGGCATCTACCCGCGCGAGATCGTGCACCGCCTCGAGAAGCGCAAGACCTACGTCGGGTAGCGGCAAAGCTACTGGGCGCCCGTGCCGCAGCCCGCGGCACGACCCAGCAGCAGCGTGCGCTCGCGGGCATTGCGGGTCAGGCCGGCGGCGCGGGTGAACTCCTCGCGTGCCTCGCTGAAGCGGCCGAGCCGCTCCAGCAGGTCGCCGCGGACGCTGGGCAGCAGGTGATAGCCCTTGAGCTTGGGCTCACCGGCCAGCACATCGACCAGTTCCAGCGCGGGGGCCGGGCCGTAGGCCATGGACACGGCGACGGCGCGGTTGAGTTCGACGACGGGTGAAGGCCGCAGCTGCGCGAGGGCATCGTACAGGGCCACGATCCGGATCCAGTCCGTGTCCTCCGCCGTCACCGCGCGCGCGTGGCAGGCCGCGATGGCGGCCTGCAGCGTGTAGGGGCCGGAGGGCCCGCCCAGGGTCTGGGCGCGCTCGAGCGCGGTGAGTCCGCGCTGGATCAGCAGCCGGTTCCAGCGGGTGCGATTCTGCGCCAGCAGCAGGACCGGTTCGCCGTTGGCGTCCGTGCGTGCACCGAGCCGCGAACTCTGGATCTCCATGAGCGCTGCCAGGCCGTGCACCTCCGGTTCCCCCGGCAGCAGTTCCGAAAGGATCCGACCCAGCCGCAGCGCCTCCTCGCACAGCGCCGGGCGCATCCAGTCCTCACCGCTGGTGGCGGCGTAGCCTTCATTGAAGACGAGGTAGATCACCTCGAGCACCGATTCGAGCCGTGCGGCGCGTTGTTCGCTGCCCGGTACCTCGAAGGGGACCCGCGCCTCGGCCAGCGTGCGCTTGGCCCGCACGATGCGCTGGGCGATGGTGGGTTCGGGTACCAGGAACGCCCGGGCGATCTCCGCGGTGCTCAGGCCGGCCAGCGTCCGCAGCGTCAGGGCCGCGCGCGCTTCGGTGGACAGCACGGGATGGCACACGATGAACATGAGCCGCAGCAGGTCATCGCCGATGTCGTCATCGGCGGCCTCCTCGGGCAGGTTCGTCGCCGCTTGCGGCAGCGTCTCGTACGCGATGGCATCGCTGGTGCGCTCGATGAGTCTGCGGCGCCGCAGTTCATCGAGTGCCCGGTTCCTGGCGGTGGTCATCAGCCAGGCGCCGGGTCTGTCGGGTATGCCGGTACGGGGCCACTGCTCCAGGGCGCTCACCAGCGCGTCCTGGGCGAACTCCTCGGCGAGGCCCACCTGCCTGAGCATCCGCGTCAGCCTGGCGATGATCTTGGCCGACTCCATGCGCCAGACCGCCTCGATGGTGCGATTCAGGTGAAGCAAGGACCCAACTCCCGCACTTCGACGGTGGCCCACTGCGCGGCGGGGCACTGCCGTGCGATCGCGATGGCCTGCTCGCGGCTCTCGCAGGTGAGCAGCAGGAAGCCGCCGACCATTTCGCGGGCTTCGGCGAAGGGGCCGTCGACGATCGTCGCCTGGGTTCCCTGGACCCGCACGCGGGCGCCGCCGGCATCCGACGCCAGTGACTGCGCCAGCGTGAGCAGCCCTTTCGCGCGCAGTTCCTCGCTGAATCGCAGCATGCGCTCGTACAGTTCGCGACCCTGCGCCTCGGTGCGCTGCCGTCGCTGTCCGGGCGGCTCCATGATCAGCAGGGCATATGCCATGACCGCCTCAGTTCGGGTTGGCTACGGTCTCGAAATCGGCTGCTTCGAACAAGGGCCGGATTTCGATTTCGGATTCCTCGGGCATCGGGTTCGGACAGCGCTTCACCCACTCGAGGGCTTCCTCCATGGACTTCACCTGCCAGAGCCAGAATCCCGCGACCAGCTCCTTGGTCTCGGTGAACGGGCCGTCCGTGATGACGCGTTGCTCGCCATTGAAGCGTACCCGTTTGCCCTGGCGGCTGGGACGCAGTCCTTCGGCGGCCAGCATGACGCCGGCCCGGACCAGCTCCTCGTTGAACCGGCCCATGGCCGACAGCAGTGCGGTGCCCGGCATGATACCGCCTTCGCTCGATGCTGTGGCCTTGACCATGACCATGACTTTCATAGTGACATCCTTTGAAAACACAAACTTACGGCTCACCGGCGCCATGCCCTCGAACGTGGTGCGCGCCGCCTACCCGGAGGCGACGATCCAGGGAGGCGGATTTCGACAGCACCGTGCCCAGGGCCATCGATCAACGCTTGCATCGGTTTGGTCAACAATCCTCGGCTGTCACGGCAAAAACGCAGGCAGGGCTGGACGGTACAGCCCATGCATTGCACCATGGAACTGGCATCACTCGTTCCTGTCCCAGACAATTGCGTTCCTTTCAAACCTTGAGGTTGGTTGCCGACATGCGCGCACGTTCTGTCCGTCCGATCCGGTTTCTGGTCTGTGCCTTGCTGATGACGTGCGCCATGAGCGCTTTCGCGGCGAAGGTGTCCGGGCCCGTGGTGGTCCTGCCGAACAGCTACTATCTGCAGCCCGACAAGGATGGGCAGACCAAGCTCGTCAAGCACAACGGCGATCGGCTGCTGCCGGGCACCGTCGCGGCCTACACGGTCACCGGTCAGTTCGTCACCGGCGCGCTCGGGACGGTGCCGGCGTCCGACCGCGCCTTCACCAACGACCTCGACTTCACCGGTACCAAAGATACCCGGTATTTCATTCTGGACACCTCGACCGGGAAGCTCGAAACCGACCTGGACGAGGCGACCTGGCACAAGCGCCTGCAGGACCTGGGCGTGCACGTCGACGTGCACATCTACCCGCCGCTGCCCTGGCAGAACTGAAGACCGCACGAACGCACGCGCCGCCCGATGTATCATCGGGTGGCGTGCGGTTGTGCACGCTCAGGGGGGAACCGCGATGTCCGTGAGCCTGCGCCGACGTGTCAGCCGCCTACTGCCTGCGCTCGCCGCGGCAACCGTGTGTTTCAGCAGTGCCGCGCCGGCGCAGTCGGCCGTGCCACCGCCCGATGTCGGCAGCGGCGATTGTGACCGGGCCTGCCTGCAGGGCCTGGCCGAGCAGTTCATCGCGGCGCTCATCGCCCATGATCCCGGCAAGGTGCCGCTCGCCAAGGGTGTGCGCTATTCCGAGAACAGCGTACCGCTGCCGATTCCCGATGGATTCTGGAAGAACGCCACCGGCGTGCGGCCCTACCGCCTGTACATCGCCGATCCGGACTGGGGCACGATCGGCTTCTATGCCCGGATGCTCGAGAACGGCTCGCCGGTGATCGTCAGCACCCGGCTGCGCGTCTACAACCGCGAACTGACCGAAATCGAGACCGTGGTGACTCCCGAGCGCCTGCGCCAGGATCCATCCGGGTCCTCGGCGCCGACCACCGACTATCTGGGCGACAGGCCGCGTCCCGAGTTCACGCAGGTGGTGCCGCCGGCCCAGCGGCGCTCGCGGGAGGAACTCATGAAGATCGTCAATACCTATTTCTCGGGCATCGAGAACAACACCGGCGACAAGCCGCCGATCTTCTCCTCGCACTGCCAGCGCCTGGAGGATGGCCGCCCCACCTCGAATGTGCCGGTTGCGCCCGGGCGTGAGCCCGGCGGCAGCAACATGAGCTGCGCCGCGGATCTGGCGATGGGTTATCACCATAACGACAACCGCATCCGCAGCCGGCGCGTCATGGCGGTGGACCTGGAACACCAGGTGGTGATGACCAGCGTCTACTTCGATCACGAAAACGACGCCTCGGTGCGCAGCTATACCCTGAAGAACGGCAAGACGGTGACCGTTGCCGATACCGGTCCCTCGACCCTGCAGGCGCATGAAACCTTTTCCATCGACAGGGAGGGCGTGAGCCAGGTGGAGGCGGTGTTCACCAACGTGACCTATGGCACCCGGCCCTATTTCGACACCGGCTTCCACATGACCAGTGCGCAGTCGGTCAAGGATGGCTTCGACGACTACCAGCATTAGGCAGCTGCGCAAGGCCTTGCGGCAGGCCGCGGATCCGCTGAAGGCGCCGGCCATGCGCGCCTACATGAAGTCGCAGATGCCATACCACGGCGTCCCGGCGCCGCTGCTGCGCAACGTGTTCCGGAGCGTCTTTGCCGATGTGGAGTTCGGTTCAGCGGGGCAGTGGCGAGGTCAGGTCCTGGATCTGTGGCGCAACGCGCGCTATCGCGAGGAGCGTTACGGAGCGCTGCACCTGGCGGGACACAGGCTGGCGTTGCCGTTTCAGACACCCGTCGCCATGAGGCTCTATGAGGAGCTGATCGTCAGTGGCGCCTGGTGGGACTACGTGGACGATATCGCCTCGCATCGGGTCGGCCCGATCCTGCGGGCGTATCCGGCGCCGATGCGCCGCAGGATGCTGGCCTGGAGCCGCTCCCCGAACCTGTGGAAGCGACGCACTTCGATCATCTGCCAGCTCGGATCCAAGGCCGACACCGACCTCGGCCTGCTGTATGCGTGCATCGAGCCGTCACTGGAGGCGCAGGAGTTCTTCCTGCGCAAGGCCATCGGCTGGGCCCTGCGACAGTATGCATGGACCGATCCGGCCGAGGTCCGGCGCTACGTCCGCCGCAACCACGACCGGCTCAGCCCCCTGAGCCGCCGGGAAGCCCTGAAGAACATCGGAGCCGTGGCGGCCCGGGCTGCCGGCGCGCGAATCCCTACCGGCCGGGTCTGAATCCCGGGGGGAGCGAGGGCGGCGGCGTGCCGGCGCCGCCCGGGCGGCCCACCAGCCTGACCTCGCCCTTCCACGGCACGTCGGCCTGCGAGCGCCAGGCATTGATGAACAGCGTCTTGAACACCCACTGATCGCCGCGCTGTACGCACAGGTCCTCGCGGGTCCCGATGCCGAACACGAAGTTGGTGCCGTAGTCGACGTTGAATTGCATGATCTGGAAGAAGCAGCGCACCTTCACCGACGCATCGGGCCCGCGTTCCATGATGAAGTGGTTGAACAGGTGCTGCCGGCCGAACCACCAGTGCTGGCGGCTGTTCCACAATTCGCGCATGTTCTCGAGAATGGCCGCATGACCTTTGACGCGACCCTGCCACAGGTGCTCGAACTCGGCGTCCTCGGCGAATGCCGACAGCAGCATCTGCGGATCGGCCAGGTCCAGCCCCCAGGCATAGCGCGCATACAGTTCGATGATTGCGGCGCGGTCGTCGGCGCTGACGCGCCCAGGGGTGGTGGCGGCCATGGCGAAGCTCCTTATCGGATGCGGTGGACCCGGATCGAGTTGCCGGCTTCGGTCTTCAGCAGGAACGAGCCCAGGATGCCCGAGCGGATCGATACGGTTTCATGCGCGCCGAGCAGCAACTGTCCCTGGTTGTCTACGGTCTCCCATACCTGGCCATTGTCCAGTTCGAAGTAATACTGATGGCCGGGCCGGGAATCCAGTTGCCGCAGGCCGGCCACGATGAGGGTCGGCGCCGCCGGCGCAATGCCTTCCTCGCGGCGCTTGCGGCTGAGCTGCTTGCCGTCGAGTCCGATGGTGTCATCCGCCGGTGGGCGGCTGGCGGCGGCGGGTGAGGGGGTCGCAGGCGCTTGAGTCCTGGCCGCCGGTGCCGGCGCGGGAGCCGCGGCGGGGGCGGGGGTGGGTGCAACCCTGGCGGCGTCCGTGGCGGCATGGCGCTTCTGGATTTCCTGGTCGAAGCAGGCAAGCCGCGCACCCGCATCACCGATCCGGGAGCAGGCCTCCATCGGGTCCGCCGTGCCCTGGGCCAGGGCGGTCGCGCAGCCGTAGCCGAGCAATGCCAGCAGGCCAACTGTTCTTTTCATGTGCATGCCCCGCCCCGCAAAGTCCAGATCCCCCAGGGGGTAGCATAACATCGGCTCCGCGCGGCTCCCGCCTCAGCGGGGCGGTGCCAGCGCTACCTTCTGCGAGAGGAAATCGAGGATGCCCTGCTCGGTCATCTGGCTCGCATTCGCCAGTTCCCCGTTCCGGGTCGAATACAGGACCTGATTCGAGCGGTCCAGCAGCACCACCGCCGGGATGCCCTTGGCGATGGGATTGCCGTAGCGATTCGCGAGATAGAGGTTCTTGTCGAAATTGCCGACATCGATCTTCACGACCTGGAAGCGGCTGTCGAGCAGATGCCGGCTGCTGCCATGCATCGCCTTGTCCAGGGCGCGGCAGTCCGCACACCAGTTCGCGCCGAACACCAGCAGCACCTGCTTGTGGTCGCGCTGGGCGGCCGCGATCGCATGCTGGACGTCGAGGGCGGCGTCCGCCTTCTCGTCGTAGGGCCAGGGCGCCGCGTTCGCCAGCATCCACAAGGATGCGGCCGCGGCCAGGAACAGGACTCGCTTCATGGCGTCCATTTTAAGCCCGAATGCCGCCGGCGGCACCCGCTGGCCCCCGGGGCGCTGCAGCTGCCGCTATTGCCTCGGCCGCTTGTCCACGGCGGTCGCGGCGCAGACTTCTTCGGGTATCCGGTAGCCGTCCTGACGGGTGTAGTCGGCCCGCGCCGACCAGGGCTTCGTGAAGGTCTTCGGATCCTCGACCGTGTAGGTCAGATGCAGGTGTTTGCCATCGGGGCTGAGCCGGTAGCGCTCCGTCAGGTGCAGGTCCTCGGAATGCGGCAGCCCGACGTTGTCCAGCAGCGTACTGTCGTCGAATCCCGCGGTGTCCACCACCAGCGTATCCGCGTCCCAGTGCGCCACCGAGTAACCCAGATAGTGCGGGTCCACGTCCGTGGGCAGCGACTCGTTCAGGTAGGCGCGCCGCGGCAGCCGGTTCACCTGGTACAGGAAGTACACGATCTTGTCCCGCTGCAGGATCTCGAAGGGCTCGTGCATGAGCATGAGCCGCGGCAGGCCCGGCGGCAGGCAGCGGGTGACCCCGTCGTAGGAATAATCGCCCCTGGCGGCAGCCTTGCGGTGCGCCTCGTAGCGGCCCTGGGCGTCCGGGGTCAGGGGTGGGGCACCGCCGTCCGTGGTCTTCACCGCCCCGATGTGGCCGTCGAGCAGCCAGACACCGGAGAGATCCGGCGCGGCATGCGCCGACAGGGACAGGAACATGACCGCCATTGCGGGCAGCACCGACTTCGCAATCCCGGTGCCCCTCATTTCGCCACCGTCACGCCGTTGACCGGGGCATTACGGTTGTTCTCCTCGCAGACATATTCCTGCGGCCGCACGTCCGGTCGCCAGCGGTAGATGCGCCGGTAACTGTAGGGATGCTCGAGGGTCACGGGGTCTTCGACGGTCATGATCAGTTCCAGACTCGAGCCGTTGTCGATCTTGCGGAAGCGCTCGATGACATGTTCCTGGGTGGAATGGCTGCTGCCCTCGTCGTCGATGAAAGTGCGGTCGTTCAGGCCCACGGTGTCGACGACCAGGGTGTCCCCTTCCCAATGGCCGACCGAGTCGCCCAGAAAGCTCGGGGTAAGCTGCTTGGGATGCGGCTGGTCCAGGTAGATGCGGCGGATGTTGTGAGCCACTTCGTGCAGGAACGTGATCCGGCCCGGGGTCTGCACGATCTCGATGGGATAGGGACTCTCCATGATCCGCGGCATGCCGTGGGGCATGCACTGCGTGGAGGCGTCCGCGACCGGCGTGCCGCGGTTCTTGGCGCGGATACGGTCCTCCAGGATGCGCATGTATTTGGGTTTCAGCGGGGGCGGAACGCCGGGCTCCGGACCCAGCAGGTACTGATAGCCCGTCAGCCACCAGACCCCTTCGAGATCATGGGGATCGGGATTGCCGGGGGCCGCCCCCGGGGGAGCCGCCGTCGCACCGCGAAGGCCGGGGGTCAGGGCCAGGGTCGGATCGCCGCTGTTGTGGAGGGTGGTGGGCGCCGGAGCGCCGACCAGCGGGCAGGCCAGAAGCAGCCCTGCGATTGCAGAAAAGAGCAGTGAAGAAGTGTGCACAGCGTGGCTCGTGTTGAGTGACGAAAGTCCCGGGTTGACTCTACAACGTGGGGGAATGAGCAGCATACCTTGCCGGCCGTGCCGGCCGGTTCCAAGGCATTGTTGACCGCGCGGCACGGGTTCCGTGCTGGCTTCCGCAAGCGGATGTGAGCCGCTGGAATTGGCCCCGCGCAACTGTTGTAATCTCAACCAGGCCATGACCGGAAATCGGGGCCTGCGGTCCTATGCTGCATCGCCGCAATCAAGTCACACGGGAGCGTTGAGATGAGAAGCAGAACGGCCTTGGGTCTGATCCTGATATCGGGGGTCTGGACGGGCGCGACCTGGGCGCATCATTCCTTCGCGATGTTCGACCAGGCACAGACGAAGACGCTGGTGGGCACGGTCAAGCAGGTGCAGTGGACCAACCCGCACATCTGGGTCCAGGTGCTGGTACCGGACCAGAAGGGCGGCTCGCCGCAGGAGTGGTCCATCGAAGGCGGCAGCCCCAATGCGCTGTCCCGGCAGGGCTGGCGGCGCTCCTCCATCAAGGAGGGCGACGCCATCGAGATCACCATCCATCCGCTGAAGGATGGCACCAATGGCGGCAGCATGATGAAGGCCATGGTCAATGGCCAGGCGGTCGGCGGCCCGCGAGGTTGAGATACCGCTCCTGACCGCGCCTGCCTACATCTGGTGGGTGTCCATGCACACGTTCTCCTTGAGCGCCATTCCCGGCTGGCGCTTGAACGTCAGGCGCGTGGTCCACGGTGCGGTGTAGAAATCAGGATCCGTGATGGTGAGGGAACCCTGAATGGTGTTCGGATTCTCGAGCGTGTAGCGCTCCTGCACCGTCAGTTTCTCGCCATGCGGCAGCCCTGAATAATCCAGCCAGGTGAGGTCGTTGAAATCGGTGCTGTCGATCACCAGGGTCTTGCCCTCGAAATGCGCCACCGAGTACCCGAGATAGCTCGGATCGGGTTCGTCCCCCGGTGCCTTGTTCCAGTAGATGTTGCGGAAGGTATGGTTGGCCTCGTGGACGAAGTTCACGTCGCGCGTGGTCTGCAGGATCAGGAACGGCATGGACGTGTACAGCAGCCGCGGCACGCCGTGCATCAGGCAGCTGGAGACCGGATCGACCTTGTGATCACCGCTCTTCAGGGCGGCCTGCCGCCTGGCGTATTCGGCCCTGCCCGCGGCATTGAGCGGCGGTTCGCTGCCGCTCGTGGTCAGCAGATGTCCGCCGGGCTTGGCATTGAGCCACTTGCCGGTGAAGTTCGGCACTCCCGCCGGGGGCTGTTCGAACAGGGGGTCAGCGTCGCCACCGGTGCCGGCCGCGATCGCCGGCGCAACCCAGGTCGAGGCGCACCATGCGGCAAGGCAGGCCGCCGCGACGAGTGCGCCCGCGCTTCGGACGTTCATCACTTGGCCACCGAGATGCCGTTCACCGGCGCATTGCGGTTGTTCTCCTCGCAGGAGTACTCGGCGATGCGGATGTCGCCCCGCCAGGGATAGAGCCGCTCGGCCGTCCAGGGCTTGGTGAAGTGCTCTGGATCCTCGATGGTGATCAGGTCGCGGATCTCGACGCCGCCATAGCGGTTGGTGAACTTGGTCATGCGCTCCGTGACCTTCAGCTGCAGGCCGTGCGACAGGGACTCCTCGTCGATCTGCGTGCGATCGTTCAGATGGTCCGTGACGACGACCAGGGTATTGCCCTCCCAGTGACCCACCGAATATCCGAGGAAGGTTCGTGGGGTATCCGCCGGTACGGGCTTGCCGTCCATGTGGATGAAGCGCACGTTGTGCGCAACCTCATGCAGGATGGTGATGAGGCCCGGGGAATAGACGAATTCGATCGGGTAGGGGGAGGCCAGCAGCCGCGGAATGCCGTGCGGAAAGCATTGGGTCGGGGCGTCCGCGATCGGCGTGCCGGCCTTTTCCATATCCAGGTGGTGCTGGCGGCTCGCAGCCTCGAGCGGCGTCAGGGGCAGCAGCCTGGCGGACTCGCCGGGCGGCATCGGGGAGTCGGTGACGGGACGGAAAGTGCGGTCATAACCGCGCGTCCACCATACCCCCGAGAAGTCCCGTGGATCCTGCGGGGCGGGATTCCGGTTCCAGGCCAGGGCGTCGGCGGCATTGCGCTTGTCGCGGGCCGCGGCCCGGGCCGCGGCGTCCCCGCCACCCTGCGGGGGGCCCTCCTGCGCGAAAGCCGCGATACAGATGCTCGCCAGGCAGCAGATCAGCCATGCAGGTCGGCGCATGCAACCCCCTCAAGTGCGCGCGCCGGAGTATACAGCAGCGCGCCGGGCCCATTACCGGGGTTGAGGGATCAACTGTATCAGCTGGCCAGCGCCAGAACGTCCTCGGGCACCGCGAGATCCTCGCCGATGACGTGCGAGACCAGGGCGGCCGTGGCCGCGGACAACGTCCAGCCCAGGTGGCCATGGCCGGTGTTGTAATAGATGCCGGGACGGCGCCCGCGGCCGACCCGCGGCATCATGTCCGGGGTCATGGGGCGCAGGCCTGCCCAGGGAATGACCGTCGCCGTCGACACCCTGGGAAACAGCCGGCGCGACCAGCGCACCAGCGGCTCGATGCGGTCGGCCCGGATGTCGAGGTTGTAGCCGTTGAATTCGGCGGTGCCCGCGATCCGCAGGCGCTCATGACCCAGGCGGCTGGTGACGATCTTGGCGGACTCATCCAGCAGGCTCACGGTCGGTGCGGCGGCCTGACTGGCGGCATCCTCGAGAGACACGGTGATGGAGTAGCCCTTGACCGGATAGATGTTGATCCGGTCGCCGAGCATCGATGCAAAGTGACGGCTCGCGACGCCCGCGCACACCACCACGGCATCGGCCGTGATCGGATTCATCTGTTCGCCCGATTCGGTGTCGGCCATCCGCAGCCGGTGCTGCGCGCCGCGGCTTTCGATGTCGGTGACGGAGGTATTGGTGAGGAATCGTGCGCCCTTGCGCAGGCAGGCCTCGGCGAGCCCGCGGGTGAACTTGCGGATATCGCCGGTCGCATCCGAGGGCGTGAAGAACCCGGCATGGAACCGCCCCTGCAGGGTCGGCTCGATCGCATGGATCTCCTGGTCGGTCACGGCGTAGCGCACCAGTCCGCCTTCGCGCAACAGCTCATTGCCGCGCTCGGCGACCGCGAAGGATTCGCGATCGTAGTAGAGGTGCAGGATGCCGCGGCGCTGCAGGTCGAAGTCGATGTGTTCGCGGTCGGCGATGTCGAACAGGATCTTGCGCGCCTGGATGGCGAGGCGCGTGGTCTCGATGGTGTTCGCCCGATGATTGCGGATGGCGGCGACGAACTCGGCCATCCAGCTCAACTTGTGGAAGCTCGGCGCCGGGTTGATGAGCAGCGGTGCCTTCGCATCCAGCATCCACCGCAGTCCCTTGAACACCGTCGGCCACGAGTTCCACACTTCGGCATTGCTGGCCGAGAGCTGGCCGCCGTTGGCGTAGGAGGTTTCCATCGCCGAGTAGGGGAGGCGGTCGATGACCGTGACGGCATGACCCTGCCGCAGCAGGGCATACGCAGTGGTGATACCGGTGATGCCGGAACCGATGACGACGATGTTGGATCTGGACATGGCGGGGCTCCTCGGCCGTTGCCGGCCCTTCGCCCGCTCTGTCCTTGGCGCCTGAGATTGTTAGTCCGTCGGCGGGCACACGGGGTGCCACTCTTCAGAGGTTTACGAAACGTGGTCCTTTTGCCTGAGAGTTTCCGGGGCGGTTGCTCCTTCGGCGTCGGGAAGACCCGATCTCTCCCACGTTGTCGCTGCTGGTTTTGACCTGATGCTCGAGGTTTCGGTCACTCCTTACTCATGAGTAGATTTTCCGTCCGGACGGTAGAACTGTCAACGCCTGGCCGCAGCCAGCCGGCCGCGGCGGCGCTTCGACATATGTAAATTAACTAGCCTGATCAGGGGGTTAGCCGGCCGCCCGTGCCGCCGGCCGGGGTGCCGACTGCGCCAGGCACTCCAGCAGTTCGGCCGTCGGCATCACATCCCCGAACAAGAAGGCCATGTTCTCCAGCGTCGCGTTGTGGGCCGCATCCGAGAGTGCCGCGTTGGCGTCCGCGACGAAGATGACCTTGTAGTTCATCTGCATGGCGTCGCGGGCGGTGGACTCGCAGCAGCAGTTGGTCAGCGTCCCCGAAATGATCAGCGTGTCGATATTTTCGCGCTGCAGGATTTCGTGCAGGACACTGGCGCCGGGCACGAATGCGCCGAAGCGGTATTTTTCCACGATCAGGTCGGCCGCGGTGACATCGAGCGACGGCCACAGCTGCCAGTAGTGCGCGTTGCGGGCAAAGGCCTGCGTGAGTTCGGCGCCGCTTTCCCGGGTGAGCAGGTGTGCGAACCAGTTGGACCAGCTGGCGCGCGAGCCTAAGTCCACCGTCATGCGCAGGAAGACATTGCGTCCCCCGTGCGCACGGATCGCGGCGCTGATGCGGTTGACGTTCGGCACGATTTCGCGGGCGACTGGTACTTCCACCGGTGCACCAGGCTCCATGAAGCCGTTCTGCAGGTCCACGACGATGTGGGCGGTACGGCTCAAGTCGACGCGCGTGAAGGGATGCAGGGTACCGCGCTGCTTCTGGATCATCTGCAGCGCATCGGCGGACAGGGCGATTTTGTGCACGGCGGTCTCCTTGGCGGGCGCGGGCCGGCTCGAGGTCCCGGGTTGCTAGTGCAACACGGAAGCGCGGATGCTGTAAAGCAAGGCTCCCGGGGCCTGCGCCCTTGCTCTATGATGGCCGCCAACGATAACGACACTCGCGCCGGTCAGGGGGAGCCAAGATGCCACAGGGCCCGGGAATTGCGTCGGGGGAACGTGCCTTGCGTCTGGAGATGCGCACGCTGCTGCTGCTGGGACTGGCCTGGGGCTTCGCCTACATGGACCGCATGGCGATCACCTTCCTGTCGCCATTCGTGGTTCCCGAACTGCATCTCACCAACTTCGAACTGTCGGCGCTGCCGGCAGCGCTAGCGCTGACGTGGGCGCTGGGGGCCTACCTCATCGGCTTCTGGTCGGATCGCACCGGCGCCCGCAAGCCGTTCCTGCTCGCGGCCATGGTGATCTTCTCGGTGTGCTCGGTGCTCTCCGGGCTTGCCACCTCCTTCTGGACGCTGCTCGCCGCCCGACTGGTCATGGGCGCCGTCGAAGGTCCGTTCCTGCCGATCTGCCTGGCGATCCTGCTGGCCGTGACGGCCCAGCAGCGACGCGGGCTGAATGCCGGCATCACCCAGAACGTCTTCGGCTCGGTCATGGGCACCTCGCTTGCGCCCCTGGTGCTGGTGCCGCTGGCGACCGCCTATTCCTGGCATGCGGCCTTCTTCATCGCCGGCATTCCCGGCCTGATACTCGCGCTGCTGATCTGGTGGCTGGTCGATGAACCGCCGAAGTCCACGGCGCCGGTGGCGGGGGCGTTGCACGAGCCCTCGGACTCGATCTGGTCGATGCTCTCCAACCGCAACATCGCCCTGTGCTGTGGCATCAGCTGTCTGATGGTGGGGGCGCTGGTCATCGGATCCATCTTCCTGCCGCGGTACTTCACCGAGACGCTGCACATGACCCCGATCGCCATGTCGCACATCATGACCATCCTCGGGCTGTGTCCCGGTGTGGGCGGGGTCCTGGTACCACTGCTTTCCGACCGGTTCGGTCGCCGGCCGGCCATGATCGCCTTTTGCGCCATCATGGCGCTGTGCCCCCTCGCGGCGCTGCAGGTCCATGGCTCGGTGGTGCTGATGACGGTCCTGATGTCCCTGGGCTGGATCGGGGCGGGCGCCTTCCCTCTCTTCATGGGCGTCGTGCCGGCCGAAGCCTCATCGCTGCGTCGGGCGGCAACGGCGATGGGACTGGTGGTCGGCGTCGGCGAAATCGCAGGCGGCGTCATTGCGCCGTTGCTTGCCGGCGCGCTGGCCGATCGGTTCAGTCTCTCGACCCCGCTGATCCTGGCCACCGTCATGCCGCTGGTGGGCGTGGTGCTGGCACTGTGCCTGATCGAGACCAACCCGCGCTTCGTCACCCGCGCGGTCGGTCAGATGGCTTGACTGAAGGAGGAGAACAACATGAAACATCTCGTACGCGTGGCAACCCTGACCGGGTGCCTGATCGCCGGACAGGCCGCATTGGCGGAACAGCCCGCCGCCACCCTGCAGACCCTGCTCGACAAGCAGCAGATCCAGGACATGCTCGTGGACTATTACGCGCATCTGGGCAAGGGCAACAGCGATTTCGGGGATTACTACCTCGCCGATGGCGTCATCGACGTGAACGGCCTGAAGGGCAAGGGCGCGGCCGCCATTGCCGATGTCTACAAGAAGATCGCGGCCGGCACGCCCAAGCGTCCTGGGTTGTTCCGCATGCTGCTGACCAATGTGGTCGTGGTGGTCAACGGCAGCACGGCGACGGCCGACACGCTGTGGACGGGAATCAACTCGCCGGACATTTCCAAGGCCCCCGAGTTCGTCGAGCAGGGCACCGAACACGATGAACTGGTGAAGTCCAACGGTCACTGGCTGTTCAAGCTGCGCGTGATCACCAGCAACGCCGGCCGGCAGGCGATGTTCTCGAAGCCGCCGAAGAACTGACCGGGCGGACCTGGGCCATGCTCCACAGGGGGCTGCTCGCGCCGCTGCTTGCGCTCGCATCCGCGTGGGCCGGGGCCGCCGGACCCGCAGGCACCGATGCGGGACTGCCCCATCTTGAAAAGCGCGGCGCCGCGACGCAGCTGGTCGTCGATGGCGCGCCGGTGCTGCTGCTCGGCGGCGAACTGCACAATTCCAGCGCCTCGAGCCTGCGGTACCTGGAGCCGGTCTGGCCACGGCTCGCGGCCATGCACCTGAACACGGTGCTGGCGCCGGTGGCCTGGGAGACCATCGAGCCGCAGGAGGGTCGTTTCGATTTCGGCACGGTGGACGGCCTGCTCGATGGCGCACGCAGGCAGCACCTGCGGCTCGTCATCCTGTGGTTCGGCGCCTGGAAGAACACCTTCTCCACTTACGCGCCCGCCTGGGTCAAGACCGATCCTGAGCGCTTCGCTCGGGTGCGCATGCGCGATGGCCGCGGCACCGACCGACTCTCCCCCTTCAGTGCCAATGTGCGCGATGCCGATGCGCGCGCCTTTGCGCGCCTGCTGCATCACCTGCGGGACGTGGATGCCCGCACGCACACCGTACTCATGGTGCAGGTCGAAAACGAGGTGGGCGTGATACCGGAGTCGCGCGATCATGCCCCGGCGGCCGAGAGCGCCTTCGCGGCAGCCGTACCCGCGTCCCTGCTGCACTACCTGCAGCAGCATCGCGCCACGCTCCATCCGCAGTTGCGCGCCGCCTGGGAGGGCGCCGGCGCGAAGTCGGCCGGCAGCTGGCAGGAGCTGTTCGGCGCCACGCCGCTGACCGATGACCTGTTCATGGCCTGGCAGTACGCGAGCGCCATCGAGCAGGTGGCCGCCGCCGGCAAGCGCGAGTACCCGCTGCCGATGTATGCGAACGCGGCACTGGTGCGGCCGAACTACGTGGCCGGGCAGTACAACAGTGGTGGTCCCCTGCCGCACTCCATTGACGTGTGGCACGCCGCGGCGCCGTCCCTGGATTTTCTGTCGCCCGATGTGTACTTCAATGAATTCGCGCAGTGGGCATCGCAGTACGCGCGGCCGGACAATCCGCTGTTCATTCCCGAGGCGCAGGGCGGCGCGACCGCCGCGGCCAACGCCCTGTATGCCTTCGGCCACCTCGCCGCCGTGGGGTTCTCGCCCTTCGGCATCGATGATGATGACGCGCCGGCCGGCGCAGCGCTGCGCGCTGCCTA
>DATJTJ010000060.1:0-27289 GCA_035503515.1 Steroidobacteraceae bacterium | reverse complement strand
ACGGCCCATCCGAAGGTGTGTTCGAAGACCGGCAACATCGTCGCCTTCGGCTATGAGGCCAAGGGGTTCGGTTCCGATATCGTCGCCCTCTTCGAGATCGACAGGCAGGGCAAGAAGGTCTGGGGCGCCGAGATCAAGGTGCCCTACGTCGGCATGCTCCATGATTTTGCGGTGACGGAGAATCACATTGCGGTGTTCGTGGTGCCGTTGACCATCGACTACGAGCAGATGAAGCGCGGCGGTATCCACTGGTCCTGGGACAAGGATCGCAGGACCTACCTCGGGATCATCCGCCGCTATGGCGATGGCAAGGATCTGTTCTGGATCGAAGGACCGGCGCGCTGTGGCACCCACATCATGGGTGCCTTCGAGGAGGGCAACAGGATCTACATCGATGCCGAGATCACGGCCGGCAATCCCTTCCCGTTCATGCCCAACAAGGACGGCTCACCGCCGAACCTGGCCGCCAGCGTCAGCAACCTGCACCGGCTGAGCGCCAATCTGAGCGGCAGGAACGATGGCTACGGCATCGAGAGGATGTTCCCGCTGTTTGCGCCCCTGCCCAAGCAGGATGACCGCTACAACACCATGCCCTACCGCTACGGGTTCGCGGGCGTTCCCGATCCGGCCGTGCCCAACATGGCGGCCGCCGGCGCCTGTTACGCACGCGTGGACACCCAGACGCGCACCTACAAACTGTGGAACGCCGGCACCCGCATCAATCTGGGAGAGCCGGTCTTTGCGCCGAAGCACGCCAATGCGCGCGAGGGCGAAGGTTACCTTCTGGGCGTGGCGTACCATCTGGATGAGAACCTGCGCTCCGACCTGGTCATTCTGGATGCGGAGCACGTGGAGGAAGGTCCCATCGCCACCGTGCGCCTGCCCGTCCAGGCCTCCCCGCAGGTGCATGGCTGGTGGGTGCGCGAGGACCAGTATCCGGCCTGACCTCAGGAGCTGACCGGTGGCGGATGCCAGGGACATGCGCAGCATCGGGCTGCTGCTGCGGGGCGTGAATTTCGATTTCCGCCAGACCGTGGATGCGGCGCTGCGCGAAGCCGGGGTCGAAACCACCTTCGGCGAGATCTCCCCGATGATGTCCCTGAAACTGGAGCCCGGCCTCAATGGCGCGCAACTCGCGCGCCACAGCATGGTCTCGGCGCAGGCCATGAACACCGTCCTCAAGGCGCTGGTCCGCAAGAATTACATCGAGCGCCGCCCCCATCCGCGGAGCCTGCGCGCCGACAGCTGGCATCTGACCCGGGACGGGGCGCGCCTGCTGGAGCGGGTGCGGGCCGTGCTGGAGAAGGTCACCGCGAGTATGCTGGCGGGATTTTCGGCGCGCGAGATCCGTGAGTTCGAGGAGTCCCTGCAGCGCTGTGTCAACAATCTCGAGAGATCACCCCTGTTCCGTTAACCTGAAGGCCACCGGGCTGCGCCCACGAAGCAGCGTGCCGACGGCCGGGTCTTCGGGCAAGGAAGGAGTACATCGACGTGACTGCATATGACGACGCCTGCGGACATTTCCGACGGCTGGATCGCCTGGCGCACCTCAACTCGATTGTCCGGTGGGATCAAAGGGCCAACATGCCTCCGCAGGGGAACGAAGCGCGCTCTCAGGCCCTGGCGGAACTCGAAGGACTGCAGCACGAGATGGCGACCAGCGCCGCACTGGGAATGCTGCTGCAACAGGCGAGCAGTGAAGAGCTCCAAGACGTGCAGCGGGCGAACCTGCGCGAAATGGCCCGCGCCTGGAGGCTCGCGACCGCACTGCCGGACGCCCTGGTGAAGGAAAGCACGGTGGCAGGCGGCCACTGCGAACATGCATGGCGTACGCAGCGGCCCCGGAACGACTGGGAAGGGTTCGCCGTCAACCTGCGTGAGGTGGTGCGTCTGGCCCGCGAGCAGGCGCACTGCCTGGCGGCGGGCACGGACCGCTCGCCCTACGAGGCGCTGGTTGACCTCTATGAGCCGGGCGTGCGCTGCGCCGAAATCGACAGGATCTTCGCGGACCTGAAGGCGTGGTTGCCGGCGTTGATGCAGGAAGTACTGCAGCGGCAGCGGGAGCAGAGCGTCATCGTGCCGGAGGGCCCCTTTCCAAAAGCAGCGCAACGGGCCCTGGGCATCGAGACCATGCAGTTGATGGGTTTCAATTTCGAGGCAGGGCGGCTCGATGAAAGCGCCCATCCCTTCTGCGGGGGTGTGCCGGAGGACGTACGGCTGACGACTCGCTACGACGAGGCGAATTTCCTGCGCGCGCTGATGGGGGTCATCCACGAGACGGGTCACGGACGCTACGAACAGAATCTGCCGCGCGAATGGCTCGGTTTACCGGTCTCCCAGGCGCGCTCGATGGGAATTCATGAGAGTCAGAGTCTCTCCTTCGAGATGCAGCTGGCCCGTCACCCGGGCTTCGTGTACTGCCTGCGCCCGTTGCTCGTCCGCCATCTGGGGGAGCAACCGGCCTTCGAGCCTGAAAACCTGACGCGCCTGTTGACTCGCGCAAGTCGCGGTCTCATCCGCGTGGATGCCGATGAGGTGAGTTATCCGGCCCACGTCATCCTGCGCTACGAGATCGAACGGCCGCTGATTGAGGGACAAATCGAGGTCGATGACATCCCCGGCCTCTGGGATTCGAGCATGCAACGGCTCTTTGGACTCGATACTCGCGGCAACTATCGTGACGGGTGCATGCAGGACGTGCACTGGGCACAGGGACTGTTCGGCTATTTTCCGACCTACACGCTCGGCGCGCTCTATGCCGCCCAGTGGTTTGCATCCATGCGCCGCGACTCGAACGGCGTTGATCGGCAGATTGCCGGCGGCGAACTGCGGGGCGTGTTCGACTGGCTGCGCGACCGGATCTGGTCCCAGGGCAGCCGCTGGGAGACCTCGGAGCTCGTGCGTCGCGCCACCGGGGAGCCGCTGAACGCGGCGCACTTCCGCCGGCACCTGGAGTCGCGCTACCTGGGTTAGCGGCGGCGCTGCCAGCGAGTGATGCCATGACGTTCGACTGTGGATACGGGGCGTTACTATCGATCGCGATCGAAGAGGCGCGGCGTGGTCGGGCGGAGGGAGGTATTCCGATCGGAGCTGCCTTGTTCGATGGGGACGGGAGACTTCTCGGGAAGGGGCACAACAGGCGTGTCCAGGACGGCGATCCGTCTGCGCACGGCGAAACCGATGCATTCCGCAAGGCGGGCCGCCAGCGCAGCTACAACCGGACCGTGATGGTCACGACGCTCGCCCCATGCTGGTATTGCAGCGGATTGATCCTGCAGTTCCGGATAGGAACGGTAATCGTCGGGGAATCGAAGACCTTTCAGGGTGGCATTGCGTGGCTTCGCGAAAAGGGCGTGACGGTGGTCGACATGGCATCGGCGGAGTGTTTTGAACTCCTGCAAGAATTCATACACACCCAGCCTGCCATTTGGAACGAGGACATCGGCGAACCTTGAGGTCGCGACGTTGTCCATCATCGCCCTTATGGTAAATGGATCCTGCCGTGGGGCGTGTTTGCGGAACTGAGACCGAGTTCCTGGGCGGGCCAGCATTGGCGCCATGATCCTCTGTGCATGTCCCTAGGCCCCATTTCTCAGGTGATTGGAAGTGCCCATTGGACAGGCACCAGCGCCAACCCGGGCGCAAACGCCGCTTCGCTGAATGATCAGATTCGTCAGGTCAAGCAGCAGCTCGATGACTGGACCACCTGTGTCTCCGCCAAGACGACCAAGGGGCAGGCTGAGATCCAGAAATTGTCGGCGGAGCTCAGCGGTGCTGAGAGCCGTGCCCACCGTCTCGCGGCCTCGGAACCCCAACCTTCCTCTGCGGCAACGTCGCATTCGATCGACATCTGGGTGTGACGGCCCTCCCCCGTCGTAAACAAGGCTACCGTTGATACTCATCGGGGACTTCGGGAGTCCCGATGAGCTCGCCGATGATGCGGGACAGATCCGGCAGGTCGTAGGGCGTGCGGGCGGCGGACGACAGCAGCAACGGAACCCGTGGGAACCGCGTTCACCCGGGGCGATTCAGGAAAGGGCGGGTTTCGAGCAAACGATGCCCTCGAAGGGTGCCAGGAGGGTGATTTCGTGAGACCGCTCCCGGGCTCCGTCGTGAGTCGATAGCAGTCGTCGCTGTCCGAGCATCAGCGGGGCGGCCTGCGACTGATCCGAAAAATTGACCGCCACGATGAGGCAGCGGTCACCGGATGTGCGCTCGAACGTCATGGTGCTGTCAGTGACCTCGAGCAATTGGTACGTGCCCACCGACAAGGCGGGCTCGCGTTGGCGCAGGTGAATGAGTCGCCGATAGAACGTCAACATCGAATCGGGATCCTCGGACTGCATTTTCACGTTGCAGGTCGCCGCGGAGGCCGGGATGGGCAGCCAGGGCGTGCCGCGCGTGAATCCAGCGCCCGGTTCGTCGGACCATTGCATGGGCGTGCGGCACGGGTCCCGGCCGAAACCCGGCGCATTCTTGCCCCAGGGATCCTGTACTTCATCGGGTCGGATCTCTCCATCCACCATGCCGATTTCCTCGCCGTTATAGATGGTGGGCGTGCCCCGCAGGGTCAACAGCAGCAGAGCCGCCAGGCGGGCCTGCGGAATTCCCCCGAGTCTGGAGGCGACGCGGGGCTTGTCGTGATTGCCCAGCACCCAGTTCGGCCATCCGCCGGGGGGCAGCGCTGCCTCGTAGTCATTGGCCAGGGCGGCGATTGCGCGGGACTGCCAGGGTGAGCGGATGAGGTGGAAATTGAAGGGCAGATGGAAGCCGGACAGGTCGTCACCGTAATAGCGCATCATGCGCTCGATGGGCAGGTATGCCTCGCCGATCAGCACGCGATCCTCGTAGGCATCCGTCACGGCGCGCATCCCCATGACATGGGTGTGCGTCTCCGGCAGGTCCGCCGTATGGGTGCGCAACAGCTGCCGTGCCGGTGACTGGCCGGGCTGCCACTGGGGATTGGGCTCATTGTCGCGCAGGGCCTCATCCTCGATGAGCATGTGGATGGCATCGACCCGGAATCCGTCCACACCCCGGTCGAGCCAGAAGCGCATCACATCATGCATGGCCGCGCGCACCTGCGGGTTGCGCCAGTTCAGATCCGGCTGCTGCGGAAGGTACGCGTGGTAGTAGTACTGGCCGGAGGACGGATCGAAGGTCCAGGCCGGACCGCCGAATTCGCTCAGCCAGTTGGTCGGCGGGCCGCCATCGGGCGCGGGATCATGCCAGATGTACCAGTTTCTTCGGGCGCTCGATCGCGACGCGCGGCTCTCCAGGAACCAGGGATGCAGGTCGGAGGTGTGATTCGGGACGAAATCGAGAATCAATTTGAGACCGCGCCGATGCATCTGCGTCACCAGCCGATCGAAGTCGGACAAAGTGCCGAAGATCGGATCGATGTTGGTGTAATCGCAGATGTCATAGCCGAAATCGGCCATTGGCGAGGGAAAGATGGGCGAGAGCCACACGGCAGTCACGCCCAGCGCGCACAGGTAGTTCAGACGGCTGATGATGCCGGGCAGATCGCCGATGCCATCGCCATTGGAGTCCTGAAAGGATCGCGGATAAATCTGGTAGACAATGCCCTTTTTCCACCATGCATGGGAATCGGCCATGAAATCGCCATCCGTGACTAGGCTGCCAGACCCGACTTTATCGTATGTTGTCGACCAGATTCGGATAGCGACGCCCTGCCTTCCTGGCCCGGGCCTTGGCGGCCGACTTTTTCGCAGGAGTCAGAGGCTTGTGTCCGTGGCCCGCGGGGGGCGGGCGTTCCCAGAGCGGCGGCTGCAGGTGAGTGGCGGCGCATTCCGACGCGTCCCTCCCGCGTTCCATATCCGACATCGCCGGTACCGGCGCCGGGCACTGCCGCAGTACGCAACCGATCGGTAGCCTTGCATTTTTGCCGCAAAAGGGCTTTCCATGAGTGAAGGCTTCGAACTGATGATGCGCCCCGGCGTGCATCCCTCCCTTGCCCCGGGACGCAAACAGGCGTCCCCACCCCAGCACAGCCTGGTCCGGGAGAATGGACTGCTGATCGAGCGCAACCTTCGCGTTCCGCTGCGCGATGGAGTCCGCATCTATATCGATCTGTATCGTCCGGATACGGCGCAGGCCGCGCCGCTGCCGGTGCTGCTGGGGTGGAGCCCCTATGGCAAGCACAACACGGCGGACCATCTGCCCTGGCCCGCGGCGGATGTTCCCGCCGGATCGATCTCGCCCTATACGGCCTTCGAGGCGCCGGACCCGGCGTACTGGTGTGCGCACGGCTATGCGATCGTGTATCCGGATCCGCGCGGCAGCTGGTATTCCGAAGGGGAGCTGCGTCACGGGGGTATGGGTGAAGCCGAGGACTGCTACGACCTCGTCGAGTGGCTCGGCACGCAGTCCTGGTGCAATGGCCATGTGGGGATGACCGGCGTGTCGTATCTCGCGGCCATCCAGTGGCAGGTGGCGCCGCTGCGGCCCCCGCATCTGCGGGCCATCAACCCCTGGGAAGGCTTCAGCGACTGGTATCGCGAGTTCGCCTACCACGGGGGCATTCCGGAGACGGGTTTCGTGCCGCGCGGTTGTGCAAACCTGCAGTGGTCCATCACCCGCACCGAGGACACGGCGGCGAACGTGCGGGCACATCCGCTGCGTGATGCCTACTGGCGCAGCAAGGACTGTGATCTGGCCGCCATCGAGGTGCCGGCGTACGTGGTCGCCAGCTGGTCCGACCAGGGTCTGCACACCCGCGGCACGCTCGAGGCCTACCGGCAACTGGCCTCGCCGCAGAAGTGGCTGGAAGTCCATGGCCGCAAGAAGTGGCAGTACTACTACCGCCCCGAAAGCCTGCTGCGGCAACGGCAGTTCTTCGATCACTTCCTGAAGGGGACCGGCTCCGGCCTCAAGTCCCGGCCAAAAGTGCTGCTCGAAATCCGGGAGTCAGCTCAGGCCGGTACTTTCCGCGCCGAAAGCGAATGGCCGCTGGCCCGCACGGTATTTCAGCGCCTGTATCTGGATGCGGCCAGCGGTTGCCTGAGCAATGCCCTGCCGCCCGCGGTGTTTGAGGTGGGGTACGATCCCGAGGCGCCGGACGGTCGGGCGGTATTCGAGTACCGCTTCGATGCGGAAACGGAACTCACGGGTCATATGAAGCTTCGGCTGTGGGTCGAGGCGGTCGGGGCCAATGACATGGACCTGTTCGTGGCGGTGGAGAAGCTGGATGCCGCCGGCCACCGGGTGCCGTTCATTTTCTATGCGACGGGTGAGAACGGGCCGGTGGCATTGGGCTGGCTGCGGGCCAGCCATCGGGCCCTGGATGCCGCGCGTTCGCGTCCGGAACAACCCGTCCACAGTCACACGGCAGAACAGCCGCTGGCAACCGGTGAATGCGTTCCCGTGGAGATCGAGATCTGGGCCTCTGCGACCCTCTTCCGCAAGCACGACTCGCTGCGCCTGGTCGTGCAGGGTCGCGACATTCCGGAAGCAGGCCCGGCTGGCACCCCCGCGGCGCGCCACGAAGACACCCGCAATCGGGGCCGTCACATTCTGCGCAGCGGCGGTGCGTACGATTCGCACCTGCTGGTGCCGGTGATCCCGTTCAGCCCCCGACCATAGCCACGGGGTCGGCGCCGCCCCGGATGGCCTGCGCCATGAGGTCGATCAGCGCCCGCGTCCGCAGCGGCATGTGGCGGCGATCGAGGAACATGGCCACGACCACCACCGGTGGAATACGCCACTGGGGCAGGAGCCGAAGCAGTTGACCCGCCTTGACCTGCGCTTCGCACACGGCATGGGTGAGCATGGCGACGCCGACGCCTGCCACCGCCATCTCCCGCGCCACGATGATGTCCGACGTGCGCAGCCGCGGACTCACGAGACCCCGGCCACTGGTCGCGCAGGACCACAGCCCGTCGTTGATCTGCGATTCGAGCATGATGCAGTCGTGGTCCACCAGTTCCGCGGGCGCCTGGGGGGTGCCCTTGCGCTCGCAATACGCCGGACTTGCGTACAGTCCCCGGGCCAGTTCGGCCAGCCGCCGCACCGGCAGCTGCTCGTTGCGGACCCGACCGATGCAGATGGCCACGTCGTAGGGTTCCTCACTGACATCGATCCAGCGGTTGGTCACATGGATCGAGAGCCGCAGGTCCGGATAACGCAGCGCAAAATCCGCCAGGGCGCGGCTGATCCAGGTGCTGCCCAGCCCGAAGGGGATGCTGATGCGCATATTGCCCCGCAGCTGGGACTGCATTTCCGAGGCGATGAGGCTGGCTTCATGGGTTTCGGCCGCGATCCGCTCGCAGCGATGCAGCAGCGCGGCGCCGACTTCCGTGGTCTCCAGTCCCTGGGGGCCGCGCTTGACCAGGACCGCGCCGACCTGCTGTTCCAGCTGCCGCAGCTTGCGGCTCAGGGAGGCCTTGGGGGCGCGCAGCTGCAGCGCCGCCTGGCTGATGCCGCCGGCGTTCACGATCGCCAGGAACAGCATCAGCAGGTTCAGGTCGAGACCCGGTATGGAGTCGGACAGCGTGGCACTGGATATCCGGTCCGAGTTCGTTCTGGTCGGCATGATTCCCCCCCCTCTGCCCTGACAGACTACGGGTTATAACAGACCCCGGTCCGGTACCGCCCGTGGAACGGCCGTCCCATTCACGGCCGCTTGCCCGATGTGAGGGGGGAGTGGAAAGCTGGTCGGCTCAAGACCTGCCCCGAGAGCCACTGGAGACTTGAATGACCCACCTGGTCCGTCCGTTGTGCATCACGGCAATGGCTGCCATCGTCGCTGCGCCGGCCGTTTCGTCCGGGCCCGCATCGGTCTCCATGGATCGGGCAGCCATCGATGCGTTGCAGGCGCGCGCCATGTTCGCGTGGGATTGGTGCAATGCCGATGCCTACCGCGCCGGCTTCACCGCAAACGGCGTGCAGGTCTCCGCGGCGGGGGAGCATCGCGGCGATGCCATTGGCGCTTTCGTCCGCCAGTCGTGTGGAGCGGCCTCCCGCACCCGGCATTTCATCACTAACGTGGTACTCGACGTCAGGGGCGACACGGCGCGCGGACGTGAATACTGGATTGCGATGGCCACGGATCCCGTCAAGCACACCGCCCAGGTGCGCGCCTACGGTCATTTCGAGGATGACCTCGACAAGGTCGACGGCACCTGGAAGTTCGCCCGCCGCAGGCTGTTCGATGAGATGCAGGGCGCGGATGCCGCGACGGCCGAGCGCCCGACGCTCTCCTTCGCCGCACCGCCGGTGGTGGGCGAAGGTTATGCCGCCAACCGTGCGGCCATCGAGGACCTTCAGGCCCGGTACCTCTACGCCATGAACTGGTTCGACCCGACCGCCTATGCCGGCACCTTTGCGCCGGATGGCGTCGTACACATGGGCGCGCGGGTGGAGCACGGGCGCAAGGCCATCGAGAGCGTGATCACCGACTACAAGGTGATCATCATGGGGCATCCGACCGGCGCCGATCAGGGTCTGCGGCCACCGGCCGTGCGCCACGCCATCACCAATGTCGTGGTCGAGATCCACGGTGACCGGGCCCGCTCCTGGGCCTACTGGAACACCTTCCAGAACGACAATCTCGCAAGATCGGCCCAGGTCGGCAACTACGGCAGTTACGTGGATGAACTGAGGAAGGTCGACGGCCGCTGGTATTTCACCAGCCGCTCGGTCTTCAATCAGATGAAGGCCGACCGCGTCGCGAGCGACACTCTTCCCATGCCGCCGAGCATCGATGCCGGACCGCCGGTGCCGGCAAGCGCGGCCGACGATCGCGCCGCGATCAAGAACCTGCAGGCACGCTACATGTTCGCGCTCGACTGGCAGGATCCGGATGCGTACGCCGCGACCTTCACGGAAGATGGCGTGCTGATATCCGCAATCGCCCAGGCCCGGGGCCGCGACGCCATCCGCGGCGAAGTCGTCAAGATGCGCGACAACGATCGGGCTACCCTCGCCAAGGAAGGGCTACGGCCCTTCAGCCGGCGTCATGTCATCACCAATCTGGTACTGCGGATCGAGGGCGATCATGCCATCGGACGCGCCTACTGGGCGGGGTACAATGACGACAATCCGGATCGCCATCCCTACCTCGAAAGCTACGGCCACTACGAGGACGAGCTGACCCGGGTCCGGGGCCAATGGCTCTTCAGCAAGCGCACCATCTTCAACGAACAGCACCCGGGGCACGAGTCTTCCGGCAGCTGGCCGCTGCCGCAGTAGCCCGGCCTCTTTTAGAAAGTCCGCTTCAGGGTCACCGCCCATTCCTCCGGCGCCGCCGGATCGCCCTGCACGGTCTGGGATGAACCGCGGTTATCGAAGATGCCGGTGTAATAGAGCTTGTTCGTCAGATTGGTGGCCGAGAGTGCCATCTGCCAGTGACCCTCGCGATCGGCCCAGGTCAGCCTCGCATTCAGGAGGGTGTAGCCGGGGATGCGGTTGTAGAGCGAGTTCTGGGAGGCGGTGAACAGGGTATCCTGATAGGCCGTATCCAGCCGCGGCGTGAGGCTTCCCCAGGACCCGAGGCTGATGGCGTACTGGACGCCCGCGCTGAGCTTCCACTTCGGCGCATAGGGCGTGACCATGCCGGACGTGATGCCGGCCTTGAGGGCGTACGCGGACAGCGTCGAGTAGTCGAAGTTCAGCAAACTGGCCGAGGCATCGATCGACAGACCCGCCACTGGCCGGCTCTCGATCTCCAGTTCCGCGCCCTTGATATTGGCATCTCCGGCGTTGATGATCGCCGCGCAGGGCGCGACCTGGCTTGCCGCAATCCCCGGGATGAAACCGCAGTTGTTGACCACGAACTGGATGGCCTGGTAGCGGTTCCAGAAAGCCGCGAGATTCACCCGCAGGGTGTGATCGAGCCAGTCGCTTTTCACGCCCAGTTCGTAGGCGGTCACGTATTCGGGATTGAAGGGCACGGCCTGAGAGGGATAAAACGGGCGGGGATTCACACCCCCGCCCTTGAAGCCGGTCGACACGTCCCCGTAGGTCATGACGCCCGGAACCCACTCATATTGCAGGGCCGCCCGGTAGTCCACGCGGCTGCCGCTGAAATTGCCCTGGACGCCATTGAGCGAGGCCACCTGGGGAGCGACCCCACCCGGATAGGTGTTGCCCGGTACGCCGAGCCGACCGAACTGGAAGGTCTTGTCCTCCGAGGTGTAGCGCGCACCGACGTTCAGTTCGAGCTTCGGGATGATTCTCCAGCTGGCATTGAGGAAACCGGCCTTGTTGCGGGCGGGAATGTAGTCGTTCTCGAAGAACTCGAATGAGCCCAGGTCGACGCGACCGCCATAATGGCTCTCCTCATCCAGGTAGAAGCCTCCGGCCGTCCAGTTCAGGGCGCCCTCCAGGAGTTTGCCTTCGAGCCGCAGTTCCTGCGTCCACTGCCGGTGCACGACCTCGTCGTACAGTTCCTCATCGCCCAGCGGCGTGCCGTCCTCATCCTGGCTCCAGGCGCCGCTGTAGCGGCGGTAGGAACTGATGGACTTCAGTTCCAGTCCCTCGAAGACCGTGTAGTCGACCGTTCCGGAGGTGCCATAGGAGCGTAGGTGCCGGATGGCCGGCAGACAGTAGGGGGCGGCGCCATCGGGTGGCTTGGGATCGCAGTAGGTCGAGTAGTCCGTATACGGGCTGCTCGAGAAGGGGTCCTGGGCATAGGGCCCGAAGGGCGAATAGGAAATGAACGCCGAACCGGTCGCGGTTCCCAGCGGCACCCCGCCGGCGGGCGCGCTCGAGAACCGCGGGTAGAGGGCATTGGAGGGGCCCGTGACGCCACTGGCCTGGCCCACGTACAGCAGCGTGTTCGGAGTCGCCTCCGAGTTGTCGTCGGTGTTATCCGCGCTGACATTGACCTCGAGTCTGTCGTTCACCAGCCAGCGGATGGCGGTGCGCAGTGCGTCATAGGAAATGCCGCCTTCGGTCCCCAGCACGCAGCCCTGGTCCAGCGCCGCGCTTGGAACGCCGCTACCGGGGTGCGAGCAGGCGTAATCGTACCGCGTCACGTAGCCGTCCTGGTGGCGGGCGACACCTGAAATGCGCACGAACAGCTCATTGGGCACGATCGCGAATTCCCCGGCGCCGCGCACCTCGGTGCGATCGAAGCGGCCGTAGGTGGCCTCGAGATAGCCGTCGTTGTTGCCGGTCGGCTTCCTGGAATAGAGCTTGATCGAGCCGCCCTCGGAGTTCATGCCCGCCAGGGTGCCCTGCGGGCCGCGCGCGACTTCCACATGATCCAGATCCAGCAGATCCAGCATGGAGCCGGTCAGGGTGGCGTAGTAGACATCATCCACATAGATGCCGACGCCGGGCTCTTCCGCGAAGTTGAAGTCCGCCTGCCCTACTCCGCGGATGAAGGCCTGCAGCGAGGGGCCGAACGCCTGGGGCGCGGGTTCCAGCACGACGTTGGGCGCCTGGGCGGCAATCTGATCGATGGAGACTTCGCTGCGGGCATCCAGCTGCTCTGCGCTGATGGCGGTGAGCGCAATGGGCGTGGACTGGGCGCTCTGCTGGCGGAACTGGGCGGTGACGACCACTTCCTGCAGCGCCGAGTCCGATTCGGTATCCGGTGTCTGGGCGCTCGCAGTGCCCATGGCGGCGACCAATGCGCCGGTGAAGGCGGCAATCGCGCCGCGCCGGTTCGGCGTTCCCCTGTTCATGGAGTCCCCTTTGGTTCTTCGTTGCACAACACTGCGTTGGTGTTGCTTGAGCAGCGAAATCTTTGAGCAAGGGGCCGGTTCTTTGGAAGACGGAAAAAATGAAACGAGTGTTCCACGCCGCGGCGCCTGACGCCTGGCGCAGCCTGTTCACACGGTCAGGTGTTTGCGCACCAGTTCATCGCTCAGCTCCCCGATGGCGCCCGAGATGACCAGCCGACCCTTATCCAGCATGTGGAAATGATCGGCGACCCGGCGGGCGATGGGAAGTTTCTGCTCCACCAGGAGTACGGTCAGGCCGGCCTCGCGCAGCTTGATGATGACATCCCCGATCTCGTGCACGATGTTGGGCTGAATGCCTTCGGTGGGCTCATCCAGGATCAGCATGGTGGGCTCGATGACCAGGGCGCGGCCGATCGCCAGTTGCTGCTGCTGGCCGCCGGAGAGGTCGCCGCCACGGCGATGGAGCATTTTCTTCAGCACCGGGAACATGTCGTAGATATGCTCCGGCACCTGCTTCCTGCGGTCGGACCGGGCCGGAAGACCGGTCTTGAGATTTTCCTCGACCGTCAGCTGGGAGAAGATCTCGCGGCCCTGGGGCACGAAGCCGATCCCCAGCCGGGCGCGGGTATGCACCGGCAGCGCACGGATGTTCACATCCTTGAAGAGCACCTCACCGCTCGCAAGCGGCAGCAGTCCCATGATGCACTTCAGCAGGGTGGTCTTGCCCATGCCGTTGCGACCCATGAGACAGGTGCAGGAACCCTTGGGAATGGAGAGCGTCAGGTCCCATAGCGTATGGCTGCCGCCGTAGTACTGGTTCAGGTTGCTGATACTGAGCATCCGCCCTCACTCACCCAGGTAGACTTCGATGACCTGCCGGTTGGCCTGGACTTCGTCCATGCTGCCCTCCGCCAGTACATGACCCTCGTGCAGCACGGTGACGGTGCGGGCAATGGAACGCACGAAGTTCATGTCGTGCTCCACGACCACCACCGAGTGCTTGCCGGCCAGGGACAGCAGCAGTTCCGCGGTGCGCTCGGTTTCCTGGGGCGTCATGCCCGCCACGGGCTCGTCCACCAGCAGCAGCTGTGGATCCTGCATCAGCAGCATGCCGATCTCGAGCCATTGCTTCTGGCCGTGGGAGAGCGTGCCGGCGCGCTCGAAGCGGCGGGTCCCAAGTCCAATGACCTCAAGCACATTGTCGATCCGGTCGCGCTGCTCGGCGTTCAGGCGCGCGACCAGCGCCGGCCAAACCGCCTTGTCCCCCGCCATGGCCAGTTCCAGGTTCTCGAACACGGAGTGCTGCTCGAATACCGTGGGTTTCTGGAACTTGCGGCCGATCCCGGCCTGGGCGATTTCCGGTTCGGTGTGCGACAGCAGGTCGATGCTTTGGCCGAACCAGGCGGACCCGGCATCCGGCCGGGTCTTGCCGGTGATGACATCCATCATGGTGGTCTTGCCGGCGCCGTTCGGACCGATGATGCAGCGCAGTTCGCCCGCGAGCACGTAGAGCGTCAGGTCATTGAGGGCCTTGAAGCCATCGAAGCTGACCGTGATCTCCTCCAGATACAGGATGACACCGTGGGATGCGTCGGGCCCTGCGGCCAGGACGTCCGCCGGTGCCATCACCAGGGGCCGGGGCGGACGGGCGCTGCGCGAACGGCCGCTCAGGCGTTGCAGGCTGTGACGCATATTCATGGGCACCCTCAGGCCACGCCCGCGGCGGGTCGGCTGTGGCGGCGCTTGAAATGTCCCGCGAGTCCCATGACGCCCCGGGGCAGGAACAGCGTCACCAGCACGAACAGGGCGCCGAGGGCGTACAGCCACAGTTCGGGCAGCGCGCTGGTGAAGAAGGTCTTGGCGAGGTTCACCAGCAGCGCCCCGACCACCGCCCCGTACAGCGTGCCGCGGCCGCCGACCGCCACCCAGATGACGACCTCGATGGAATTCACCGGCTGGAATTCGCTCGGGTTGATGATGCCCACCTGGGGAACGTAGAGACTGCCGGCGATCCCGGCCAGCACCGCGGAGAACACGAATGCCCACAACTTGTAGGACTCCACCCGGAAGCCGATGAACCGCGCCCGGCTTTCGGCATCGCGGATGGCCCGGATCACGCGCCCGGCGCGCGAGGAGACGATGTACCGGCACACCCCGTACGACAGGCCGAGCATCACGGCGGTGACCAGAAACAGGGTCAGATGGGTCGTCTCGTGGGTCAGGTCGAACCCGAGGATGTCCTTGAAGTCGGTGAAGCCGTTGTTGCCGCCAAAACCCATGTCGTTGCGGAAGAAGGCCAGCATGAGCGCGTAGGTCAGCGCCTGGGTGATGATGGACAGGTAGACCCCCGTCACCCGGGATCGGAATGCCAGCCATCCGAACACCAGCGCCAGCACCCCGGGGACCAGCATCACCATGAGCGCCGCGAACCAGAACAGGTTGAAACCGTGCCAGTACCAGGGCAGCGTCTTCCAGTTCAGGAACACCATGAAATCCGGCAGCACGGGATCACCGTAAACTCCGCGCGATCCGATCTCGCGCATCAGGTACATGCCCATGGCATAGCCGCCCAGGGTGAAGAACGCCGAATGCCCGAGGCTGAGGATGCCGCAGTAGCCCCAGATCAGGTCCACCGCCATGGCCAGCATGGCGTAGCACATGTACTTGCCCAGAAGTCCCACGGTGTAGGTGGACAGGTGCAGGGACGAGGCCGCGGGTACCGCGATGTTCAGTACCAGCACCAGGGCGGTCATCACGGCCAGCACCAGCAGGAACACCCTGCCCTGCCGGTCCAGCCAGGCAAGCCGCGGTGCCCGCATCACGCCTCCGCCGCCCGGCCCTTCTGCGGGAAGATGCCCCGCGGCCGGCGTTGGATGAAGAGGATCAGGGCAATGAGCACGATGATCTTGCCCAGCACCGCACCGGCGTAGGGCTCCAGGATCTTGTTGACGATCCCCAGGGACATGCCGCCGATCAGCGTGCCCCACAGATTGCCGACCCCCCCGAACACCACGACCATGAAGGAATCGACGATGTAGGATTGGCCCAGGTTGGGACCGACGTTGGTGAGCTGGCTCAGGGCGACGCCCGCGACCCCGGCGATACCGGAGCCGAGACCGAAGGTCATGGCATCCACCCACTGGCTGCGGATGCCCATGGCGCGCGCCATTGCCCGGTTCTGGGCTACCGCGCGCACCTCGAGCCCGAGGCGGGTGCGCTTGAGGATCATGAGCAGTGCTGCGAAGACCGCCAGGGTGAAGATCACGATGACCAGGCGGTTGTAGGTGATGGACAGGGCGCCGTTGATCTGCCACAGCCCGGACATCCACGGCGGACTCTCCACGGGCCGGTTGTTGGCCGTGAACACATCCCGCGCCAGCTGCTGCAGGATCAGGCTGATGCCGAAGGTCGCGAGCAGCGTCTCCAGCGGCCGGCCATAGAGGAAACGCACCACGCCGCGTTCGATGAGGATGCCGACGCCGCCGGAAATCAGGAAGGCCGCGGGGACTGCGAGCAGCGTGGAAGCGCCGGGGTGGCCGGGCAGGATCAGCTGCATGACGTAGACGGTGTAGGCGCCGAGCATCATGAGTTCACCATGCGCCATGTTGATGACCCCCATCACGCCGAACGTGATGGCAAGACCGATGGCCGAGAGCACCAGCACCGATCCTAAGCTGAAACCGAAGAACAGCGTCTCGATGGCGTGGTAGAAGCTGCGCCAGGCATCGATGTGGGCCATGGCCCGCACGGCAGCGCGGCGTACGGCGGGGTCGGTATCCGAGCCCGGATCCGCGAGCGTCCCCAAGCGGTTGTAGACATCGGGACTGAGGCTGCCCGACAGCATGTGGATGGCCGCCAGCCGGCGCGGCGCGGGCACGTCGTCGTCAAGGTCGGCCATCGCGAGGCCCTCCTTGATCAATCGCCGCACGCCGGCGTCGGATTCGTGGGCGAGCTGGCCCTTGAGGATCGTGGCGGTGCTTTCGTCGATGGAGCGCAGCATTTCCGTGACCGCGGCGGCGCGTACCGCGGCTTCGGGGCTGCCGAGATCGAACTGCGCGAGGGCGGCGCGCAGGCTCTTGCGCAGGTGATTGTTCATGCTCACGGTATCGAAGTCGTCCGTGGCCCCGGTACCGGCCGCGCGGCCGGTAAGCGGGTCAGTGAGGGCATAGCCGGCCGGATCGTCGCTGACGATGAAGACGTGCTTGTCGCTGTCACGGACCGCCACATGGCCTTCGAGCAGCGCCTGCAGCAGTTCCCGTGCGCCCTTGGGATGGGACTGGGTCAGGTCACGGATGATGTTTGCCTTGTCCTCGAAGCTCGCTCCGGGCAGGCGGTTCAGGGCCGTCGGCAGATCCGATCCCGCGGCCGCGGCAGGCCGCAGCCCCCCCAGGCAGGCCAAGATGAGGCAGATCCCGAGGGTCGTGCCGGCGGTTCGCAAACGAATGAGGCTCATGCAGCTCGATCCCCTGCAAGAAAAAGGCCCGCCGGGCGATGCGCCCGGCGGCCGTGTCCACGCGTCTACTTCAGGTTCTGGCCCGAGCACACCTTGGTGATGGTGTTGTAGTTGCCGCACTTGAGTTTGACCCAGTCGGCGACGACTCCTTTGTCGGAGGCCAGGTAGTGTGACCAGGCTTCGCCCGGCACCTCGGTCTTGGTCTTCCACACCACGTCAAACTGACCATCCGCGCGCACCTCTCCGATATACACCGGCTTGGTGATATGGTGGTTAGGGAGGACCTTGGCAGTCCCACCGGTAAGGTTCGGAACTTCCAAGCCCGGCAACGTCTCGATGACCTTCTCCGGATCAGCCGAACCGGCCTTTTCCACGGCCTTCACCCACAGGCTGAAGCCGATGACCGTGGCCTCCATCGGATCGTTGAAAGTCCGTTTCGGGTTCTTGATGAAGGTATGCCAGCGCCGGATCCACTCCTTGTTGAGCGGGGTGTCGATACTCATGAAGTAATTCCAAGCCGCCAAGTGGCCCACCAGGGGCTTGGTATCGAGACCCGACAGTTCCTCCTCTCCCACCGAAAAGGCCATGACCGGGATGTCCTCGGCCGAGATCTTCTGGTTGCCCAGCTCCTTGTAGAAGGGCACGTTGGCATCGCCGTTGATGGTCGACACCACCGCGGTCTTCTTCCCCGCCGAGCCGAAGGCCTTGATCTTGCTGACCTCACTGGTCCAGTCGGAGAAGCCGAACGGGGTGTAGTTGATGATGATGTCGGAGGCCGGCACGCCCTTGGCCTTCAGGTACGCCTCCAGGATCTTGTTGGTGGTACGGGGATAAACGTAGTCGGTGCCCTCCAGGACCCAGCGCTTCACCCCCACGTCGTTCATCAGGTAATCGACGGCCGGAATGGCCTGCTGGTTGGGCGCTGCGCCGGTGTAGAACACGTTCTTCGAGGACTCCTCGCCCTCGTACTGCACCGGGTAGAAGAGCAGGCCATTGTCCTTCTCGAACACCGGCAGCACCGACTTGCGGGACACCGAGGTCCAGCAGCCGAACACCACCGAGACTTTGTCCTTCTCCAGAAGCTGCGCGGCCTTCTCGGCGAACAATGGCCAGTTGGAGGCCGGGTCCACCACCACCGGTTCGAGTTTCTTGCCCAGGACCCCTCCCTTCTTGTTCTGCTCATCGATGAGCATCAGGACGGTGTCCTTGAGCGTGGTCTCACTGATGGCCATGGTGCCCGAGAGTGAATGCAGCACGCCGACCTTGATGGTGTCGGCGGCCTGCGCCACGGTCGCGACCGCGGCCCAAGCGACGCTTACCGCAATTGGCAGGGCCCGCGCCAGCGGGCGGCGGAGTATATTGATCTTCATGCGAGTCTTCCTTTCCTTGTGGAGATTGCGATAACCGAATCAGTCACATTTGCAGCTGCAGGCCGATGCCGAACAACCGATAGCTCTTCAAAGTGGTGATGTCGTTCTCATCGAACTGCACCTTGTTGTAGAAGAGGCTCACCCGGGCATTGAACTCCTTGATGATGTAGCCGATCTCACCGATGGAGGTCTTCTGGCCGACAGACCCGAGGTAGATGCCTGCCGCATCCTCGAAGTCGTAGGTCGTCTTGGCGTACTTGGCGAGGATTTCGAATCGGCCGGGCCCTCCCATCTGCGGCAGGAGATAGCTGATCAGGCCGAAGCCGCCGTCGCTCTTGGTGCCGGTGTAGCCGCCGAATTCGTACTTGGCATACTCGCCCTGGACACTGACCGTGCCGGCATCGCCGAGCTTCTTCTCCATGAGGAAGTCGGCGTCATAGGCGTTCTTCTTCGCAAGCTGCTGCGCCGCCACGCCGAGGGCAAGGATGTCCTTGTCCCCGTAATAGGTGCCGTTCAGGTAGTAGCCCTTCTCCGGATCCCACAGATCGACCATGACGCGCTCGGCCCAGACGATGTTGCCGCTGCCAAAGGTCGACGGAATGGAGAATCCGCCGGCGCTGATGCTGAGCATGTCGTTGAAGAACTGGCCCCAGTAGGCCACGCCATCGTCACGACCCACCGCGACACTGGCGTAGCCGTCCTGCACTCCATCGATGTACACGGACCACTCGTTGGCGTAGTACGGGCCGTGCAGGTTCGCGCGGTCCGACGGCGGCAGGAAGCGGCCCGCCCAGATATTCAGTTCGTCGCTGAATTCAAAGCGCGCAATGGCATCCAGGACCTCCACCTTGTTGGCATCCGCGCCGCCGGTGTCACCCTGGTATTCCGTGTTGAAGGTGAACTTGATGTTGTCGGTGACTCCGCCATTGACATACAACCGCACGCTGTCGAGGTCGAAGTCATCGGTCGACTTGGCTGCGCCATCGACCTTTTCGTCCGTGAAGCCGGTGCGCATGCCCGCACCGATGCTGATCGGCGGCAGTGCCGCGTCCGCCATCACGGTGCGCACGACCAGCAAGGTGGCGCTGCCCAGTAATGCCATGACCGCCGTGCGGGCACAGGAGCCCCTGCGCAATGCACCGGCTCGGTGCGAAATGCCGTCTTGGTTGTTCATCTTGGTGCGAGCTTTCGCCCGCACGGTACTGTTGGATGGTGTGCTGTTCATCTGAGTCGCTCCCCGAAGTAACTTTTTCGCGAAGGCCCGGTACGATGGGGCCGTGTCCACTGCAGGGCCTACGCTAGGCAAGCGTGGAGCGCCGCGGTACGGGGCATTTGACGTAGGTCTCTGCGCCGTTTGACGTAGGGGCCAGGGAAGGCGGGAATGCCACAATGAAAGCAGCGCGGCGGTATCAGAGGGCCGATGGGGCGGCGATCCTCACGATCGATTGCGACGACGCCGGACGCAGCCGCCTGCGCGAACTGTATCAGCGGGCGCCCTGCCGGATGCTGTTTCCGGGCGGGGAACGGGACGAGCCGCTGCAGGCCGTGCTGCTGACGACGACGGGGGGACTGACGGGGGGAGATCGCATCAGCATTGAATTCAACGTGGCCCGCGGGGGCTGTGCGAGCCTCACGGCGCAGGCGGCCGAGAAACTGTATCGCGCGCTCCCCACTGAAGCCGCCGTGCAATGCGCCATATCCGTGACGGCAGACGCCGCCGCCTGGGCCGAGTGGCTGGCGCAGGAGACCATACTGTTCAACGGGGCGCGGCTGCGTCGCACGTTCTGCGCCGATCTGCATCCAGGGGCGCGCCTGCTCGCCGTGGAAAGCGTGGTGTTCGGACGCGAGGCCATGGGGGAGGACTTCCGGACCGGCCTGCTGCATGACAACTGGCGGATCCGCCGCGGGGGCCGGCTGGTGTGGGCGGATGCCCTGCGCCTGGAGGGTGACATCCATTCACAGCGGCAAGCGCCCTATGGGCTGGGGCAGGCCCGCGCCTGCGCGACCCTCGTGTATGCCGGCAGCGACGCCGGTGCGTTGCTGGAACCGCTGCGGACGGTGCTCGAGCCATTCGGCGAAGGCTGCGGCGTGACCGTCCTCGATGAGGTGCTGATCGCGCGTTTGCTGGATGAGGATGCGGCGCGATTGCGCCTTTGGGTGATGCGGGCCGCCGGGTTCATTCGGCACTCGGTCACCGGCCTTTCCGACAGGATGCCCAGGGTCTGGAGCTGCTGACTTTCATTGAGGTGGGACATGAATCTGACGCCGAGGGAAAAGGACAAGCTGCTGGTCGCCATGGCGGCGCTGGTGGCGCGCCGCCGGCTGGAACGCGGCGTGAAGCTCAATCACCCGGAAGCCGTGGCGCTGATCGCGGACATGGTGGTGGAAGGCGCACGCGACGGGGTGTCGGTGGCCCAGCTCATGCATCAGGGTGCACAGGTGCTGACGCGTGAACAGGTCATGGAGGGCGTGCCGGAGATGATTCATGAAATTCAGGTCGAGGCCACGTTTCCGGATGGCACCAAGCTCGTCACGGTCCATCGGCCGATCCGGTGAGCGGCTTGATTCCCGGAGAAGTCATCACGCCCGACGCCGACATCGTGCTGAATGAGGGTCGTCGTACACACCGACTGGTGGTCGCCAATGCGGGTGATCGGCCGGTACAGGTCGGCAGCCACTATCACTTCGCGGAGGTGAACCCCGCGCTCAGGTTCGATCGCAGTCAGGCGCGTGGCATGCGGCTTAACATCCCGGCGGGCACGGCGATGCGCTTCGAACCCGGCCAGCGGCGCGAGGTGCAACTCGTGGACTACGCCGGCTCAAGGGTCGTCAAGGGCTTTCGCGCCGAAGTCATGGGTCCTTTGGAGAAGCCGGCATGACGGTTGCCATCAGCCGCCGCGCCTATGCGTCGATGTACGGCCCGACCGTCGGCGACCGCATCCGCCTGGCCGACACCGACCTATTCATCACCGTGGAAGAGGACCGCACGACCTACGGTGAGGAAGTGAAATTCGGTGGTGGCAAGGTGATCCGGGATGGAATGGGACAATCCCAGCTCACCCGCGCCGCCGGAGCGGTGGACACGGTCATCACCAATGCGCTGATCCTGGATCACTGGGGCGTCATCAAGGCCGACATCGGCATCCGCGACGGCCGCATCAGCCGGATCGGCAAGGCCGGCAACCCGGATGTCCAGCCGGGTGTCGATATCATCGTCGGCCCCGGCACCGAAGTCATCGCTGCCGAAGGCCGGATCGTGACCGCAGGCGGTGTCGATGCCCATATCCATTTCATCTGCCCGCAGCAGGTCGAGCATGCGCTCTTCGCCGGCATCACGACCATGCTCGGTGGCGGCACCGGGCCCGCACACGGCACGCTGGCAACCACCTGCACGCCCGGCCCGTGGCACCTGGCCAGGATGCTGCAGGCAACCGACCACCTGCCGATGAACATCGGGCTGTTCGGCAAGGGCAATGCCAGCGAGCCGCAGGCGTTGGTGGAGATGGTGCGCGCGGGGGCCTGCGGACTGAAGCTGCACGAGGACTGGGGCACGACGCCCGCGGCCATCGACTGCTGTCTGCGCGTGGCCGATGAGCTGGATATCCAGGTCACACTGCACACCGACACCCTCAATGAATCCGGGTTCGTCGAAAGCACCATCGCGGCCTTCAAGGGCCGCACCATCCATGCTTTCCACACCGAAGGCGCCGGTGGCGGCCACGCTCCCGACATCATCCGGGTCTGCGGACTGCCGAATGTGCTGCCCTCCAGCACCAATCCGACCCGTCCCTACACCGTGAACACACTGGATGAGCACCTGGACATGCTCATGGTGTGCCACCACCTCGACTCCCGCATCGCCGAGGACGTGGCCTTTGCCGAGAGCCGGATCCGCAAAGAAACCATCGCGGCGGAGGACATTCTGCAGGACCTGGGCGCGTTCTCCATGATGAGTTCGGACAGCCAGGCCATGGGACGGGTCGGCGAGACCCTGATCCGCTGCTGGCAGACGGCCGACAAGATGAAGCGCCAGCGCGGTGCCCTGCCCGGCGACAGCGCGATGAGCGACAATCTGCGTGCCCGACGCTATATCGCCAAGTACACGATCAATCCGGCCATCGCCCACGGCATCGCAGACCAGGTGGGGTCCGTGGAAGTCGGGAAGCTTGCCGATCTGGTGCTGTGGTCGCCGGCGTTCTTCGCCGCGAAGCCGGACTTGATCCTCAAGGGCGGCAGCATCGCCGCCTCCCCCATGGGCGATCCCAACGCCAGCATCCCGACTCCCCAACCCGTGCACTACCGTCCCATGTTCGGCGGTATCGGACGTGGCGCTGCGGCGAACGCACTGACTTTCGTCAGCAGCGCCTTCGCGGCAGACGGCGGAGCCGAGCGCCTGGGCCTGCAGCGACCCGCGGTGGGCGTGCATCGCACGCGGTCGATCGGCAAGGCCGATATGGTGCTCAACAACCTCACTCCCCAGATCGAAGTGGATCCGGAGACCTACGAGGTACGCGCCGATGGCATGCTGCTGACCTGCGAGCCCGCGGCCATCCTGCCACTCGCCCAACGCTACTTTCTGTACTGATGATGCGGGCTACCGCGGTGCTCAAGGCAGGCAGCTGGCGCCAGGCGCCGGCGGATCGCATCACCTTGACGTACGACGAGCGGCATCGCCGGCGGCTGCGCTACGTGGCCGAGGCCGGCACGCAGTTCCTGCTCGATCTGCCGCGCACGACGGTCCTGCGCCAGGGGGACGGGCTGCAGCTGGAAGATGGCCGCATCATCCTGGTGAGCGCCGCAGCCGAAGCGCTGCTGGAGGTCCGCGCCGACGGCAACGCGGATCTGACGCGCCTGGCCTGGCACATCGGTAACCGGCACCTGCCGGCCCAATTGTGCCGCGACCGCATCCTCATCCGCGCGGACGCCGTGATCGAGGAGATGCTGACGGGATTGGGTGCAAAAGTGCGTCAGGTAGAGGAAGCCTTCACCCCGGAGCCCGGTGCCTATGACGGCAACCCCTCACTGCTGTTTGCACCCGGCCATTCACCCCACGGGCACCCCCATGGATAGCACCCCGGGCACGGACACCCACATGCAGTTCCAGCTCCTGGCCTGGTGCTCGCCGGCTTACCCGACCGGCGCATTCAGCTACAGCCACGGCCTGGAATGGGCGGTGGAGCGCGGCCGCGTGCGCGATCACAGGGGGTTGCTCGAGTTCGTGACGGCCGTCCTGGAGCGTGGCGGCGGCTGGGTGGATGCCGTCTTCTTCGTTCAGGCCTGGCAGGCCGCGCAGCAGCCGTCCGTCGCCTGGGAGGGCGGCGCGCGCGCCGCATTGCGCAATCTTGCCGAACTTGCCGCCGCGTTCCGGGCGACCGCCGAAACTGCACTCGAGAGCCGACAGCAGGGCGCCGCATTCCTCGAGGTGACCCTGAAGGCGTGGCCGCATCCACGGCTCGCGCAGTTCGCGTCGGACCTGCAGGGACGGACGGTATCCCAGTCCCTGGCCGTCGCCGTGGCCTGCGCGGTCCATGGCGTCCGACTCGAGCACGCCCTGCATGCCTTCCTGCAGTCGATCGCATCCAATCTGGTATCCGCCGGAGCCCGTCTGATCCCGCTGGGCCAGACCGATGCGCAACGGGTGATTGCCTGGCTGGCGCCGGTCATCGGTCCCATTGCCGAGCGCGCCGTGCATGCCGAGCTGGAGGACCTGGGTACTTCAACCCCGGTACTGGAGCTGTGTTCGATCCATCATGAAACCCAATACACGAGGCTGTTTCGCTCATGAATGCTTCCCCCACTCCCTCGACCGGTCCCCTGCGCGTCGGGATCGGTGGCCCGGTGGGCTCGGGCAAGACGGCGCTCACGGAGCGGTTGTGCCGACACCTGTGCCGCCTCTACGACACGGCGGCCATCACCAATGACATCTATACCAAGGAGGATGCGCAGTTCCTGACCCGCTCGGGCGCACTGCCTCCGGAGCGCATCATGGGCGTGGAGACCGGAGGCTGCCCGCATACCGCGATCCGCGAGGATGCGAGCATCAACCTCGCCGCCATTGCCCAGATGCAGGGCCGCTTTGCCGGTCTGGAGCTCATTTTCATCGAGAGCGGGGGCGACAACCTTGCCGCGACGTTCAGTCCGGAACTCGCCGACCTGACGCTGTACGTCATCGATGTGTCCGCGGGCGACAAGATCCCGCGCAAGGGCGGACCCGGGATCACGCGCTCGGATCTGCTGGTCATCAACAAGATCGATCTCGCACCCCTGGTGGAGGCGTCCCTCGAGGTGATGGACCGGGATGCGCGCAAGATGCGCGGCGAACGGCCCTTCATCTTCACCAACCTGAAGAAGGACCTGGGCGTAGCCGACATCGCTCAGTTCATCATCCGCTCGGGCGGATTGCCGGACCGCGGCGTTTGATACGCCGATGTCCCGAGCGTCACCGGCGATGAACACCCGACATCGACAACGCATCGTCAGGGAGCGACGCCAGTACAACCAGTGGGTGAACAGCCAGACACTGGAGGACTATGCACTGCGCTACACGCCCGCGCGCTCACGCAAGTCCTCGTTCCGGGTCGGAAACACCGCGCTCGGGCCCATCGCGTTCCTCGCCTGCGAGGCGATCGGCGGCGCGCTCACACTGACCTACGGGTTCGCGAACGCAGTCTGGGCCATCGGCTTCTTTGCGGTGCTGATGTTCCTGATCGGGCTGCCCATCACGCGCTATGCAGCGCGCTACGGCGTCGACATCGACCTGCTGACCCGCGGTGCGGGCTTCGGCTACATGGGTTCCACGATCACATCCCTGATCTACGCCTCCTTCACGTTCATTCTGTTCGCCATCGAGGCGAGCATCATGTCGGTCGCACTGCACATGCTGACCGGCCTGCCCCTGCCGTTGGCGCACATCATCAGTTCGCTGATCGTCATTCCCATCGCACTCTACGGCATCAGCCTCATCAGCCGGATGCAGCTGGCGACTCAGGGAATCTGGCTGGTGCTGCAGTTCCTGCCGCTGCTCTATGTCGTCACGCGCGGACGCGCGGAACTGTCGGCCTGGACACACTATAGCGGCGCCCAGGGCAACCCCGATGGCTCGCTGAACCTGCTGTTGTTCGGCATGGCGGCCTCGACGCTGCTGTCACTGTTGCCCCAGATCGGCGAACAGGTGGACTACCTGCGGTTCCTGCCCGAGCGCCGCCGTGGCAACAGCCGCGGCTGGTGGCTGGCGCTGCTGCTGACGGGACCCGGATGGGTGCTCCTCGGAGGCTTCAAGCTCATCGCCGGCTCCTACCTCGCATGGCTCGCCCTGCGGCACGGCCTGAGCGTCGATGAAGCGACTCAGCCCACTTCGATGTACGCGCTGGCGTTCCGGCAGACACTGGGGTCGCCCTCCCTGGGACTGCTTCTGGCGGGCGTCTTCGTGATCGTCTGCCAGCTGAAGATCAATGTCACCAATGCGTACGCGGGCTCCATTGCCTGGTCGAATTTCTTCTCGCGCCTGACCCATAGCCATCCCGGCCGCGTCGTGTGGCTGGTCTTCAACGTCGTGCTGGCGCTGCTGCTGATGGAAATCAACATCCTGCACGTGGTGGAGAGCATCCTGCGCATCTACGCCAATTTCGCGGCTGGCTGGATCGGCGCCCTCAGCGCCGATCTGGTGATCAACAAGCCGCTGGGCTATTCGCCTGCCTACATCGAATTCAAACGCGCGCACCTCTACGATATCAATCCGGTAGGCGTGGGTGCGCTGGGATTGTCCATCCTGCTCTCGACGCTCGCCTTCCTCGGCAGCTTCGGCATCACGCTGCAGATTCTGTCGCCGTTCGTGGGACTGGCGGTGGCCTTCGTCGCGGCCCCGGTGATTGCCTGGGCCACGGGCGGACGCTATTACCTGGCGCGCGAGCCTGCGGGGCTGTCGCCGGGTCAGTCCGAGATCCGCTGCAGCATCTGCGAGAACAGTTTCGAGAGCCGCGACATGGCGATGTGTCCGGCCTATTCGGGGCCGATCTGCTCGCTCTGCTGCACCCTGGAGGCGCGCTGCCATGACGTCTGCAAGGAGAACAGCCGTTTCGTGGAGCAGCTGGCGCTGGCCCTGCGGCGGCTGCTGCCGCCCCGGTGGGCCAGCGCGCTGTATACGCGGGCCGGGCAGTTCTCCGGACTGCTGTGCTGCTTCACGCTGGCCAACGGCCTGCTGCTCTCGCTCATCTACCACGCCTATGCCAGTGACTCCCCCAGCCCGGAGCAGAACGTCATCCGCACGACCCTGTGGGTGGTATTCCTGAGCCTGCTGGTGTTGTCGGGTGTGGCCGCGTGGATCATCGTGCTGGCTCATGAAAGCCGCCGTGCGGCGGAAAAGGAATCCGCACGCCAGACCCAGATGCTCATGGAGGAAATCGAGGCGCATCGACGCACGGACGCCGAGCTGCAGCGGGCCAAGGAGATCGCCGAAGCGGCGAACGTCGCCAAGACCCGCTACCTGGTCGGTATCAGCCATGAAATCCGCTCGCCCCTGAACTCCATTTCCGGCTATGCCCAGCTCATCGAGCGCAACGGCATGGCGCCCCCCGAGAATGCGGTCCGGGTCATCCGCCGCAGCGCCGAGCATCTTTCGAACCTGATCGATGGGCTGCTCGACATCTCACGCATCGAGAACGGACTGCTGCGCCTGAACCGCGACAAGGTGCAACTGGTGGATTTCCTGGAACAGCTGGTGGATATGTTCCGTCTGCAGGCCTCGGCCAAGGGCATCCAGTTCCTCTATCAGCGGCCCGCGCGTCTGCCGCAGTACGTGCATACCGACAAGAAGC
>DATJTJ010000059.1:0-66358 GCA_035503515.1 Steroidobacteraceae bacterium | reverse complement strand
ACACCCTCTCGCCATGAACCATTCAAACATCTTCCTGGGCGTCAACATCGATCATGTGGCCACGGTGCGCCAGGCGCGCCGCGCCGCCTATCCCGACCCGGTGCATGCGGCACTGCTGGCGGAGCAGGCCGGTGCCGACAGCATCACCCTGCATCTGCGCGAGGACCGCCGTCACATCCAGGACCGTGACGTGCGCGCCCTGCGCGGACTGCTGCAGACCCGCATGAACCTGGAGATGGCGCTGACCGAGGAAATGCTGGCCATCGCCTGCGAACTGAAGCCGGCGGACTGCTGCCTGGTGCCCGAGAAACGGCAGGAAATCACCACGGAGGGCGGACTCGATGTGGCATCCCAGGTGCCGAAGCTGCAGCCGGCGGCGCAGCGCCTGGCGCAGGCCGGCGTCAGGCTGTCGCTGTTCATCGATCCTGATCCGCGCCAGGTCGAGGCGGCGGCACGGATCGGCGCCCCGGCGATCGAGCTGCACACCGGCGCCTACGCCGATGCGGTCGGGCCTGCCCGGGCCGCCGAACTGTCGCGACTGCTGGCAAGCGCGCAGCTGGGCGCGCGGCTCGGGCTGTCGGTGCATGCCGGCCATGGCCTGCACTACCACAACGTGCAGCCGGTGGCCGCGATCCGCGAGATCGTCGAACTGAACATCGGGCATGCGATCGTGGCGCGCGCCATTTTCACGGGTCTGGCCGAGGCGGTGCGGGACATGAAGGCACTGATGACGGCAGCGCGCCGGTGAACGTACTGGTTTTCGATATCGAGACCATTCCGGACACGGAACTCGGACGCAGGCTCCATGGGCTCGGCGACCTGCCCGACGCCGATGTCGCCCGGGCGATGTTCACGGTGCGCAAGCAGTCGCAGGGTACGGAATTTCTCGCCCATCCCCAGCAGCGGATCGTCGCGATCTCCTGCGTGCTGCGCAGTCGCGAGGGACTGAAGGTCTGGAGCCTCGGCGATCCGGACTCCCCGGAGGAGGAACTGATCACCCGGTTCTTCGACGGGCTGGAGCGCTACACCCCCGAACTCGTCTCCTGGAACGGCGGCGGCTTCGATTTGCCGGTGCTGCAGTACCGCGCACTGCGTGCCGGCATCCGTGCCGAGCGCTACTGGGAGACCGGCGATTCGGATACCAGCTTCCGCTACAACAACTATCTGTCGCGCTATCACTGGCGCCACATGGACCTGATGGACATCCTCGCCGGTTTCCAGGGCCGGGCCCGGGCGCCGCTGGTCGAGGTGGCGGCGCTCCTCGGGCTGCCCGGGAAGCTGGGGTTCTCCGGCGCCCAGGTCTGGGATGCCTGGCTGGCGGGCGAAATCGTCCGCATCCGCCAGTATTGCGAGACCGATGTCCTCAACACCTATCTCATCTACCTGCGCTTCGAACTGATGCGCGGACGCTTCACGCAGGAGCGGTACCAGGAGGAAGTGGCACGCGTCAGGACGCTGCTGGCAGCCGCAACCGAACCCCACTTCGGCGAGTTCCTGCGGGCCTGGGAGGCATTGGGCACGGATCGGGGCACATGAGCCGGCGCGCGAGGACGATCGCCGAGCCCGAGTCGGGGAGCGTCGCCGCGCTCACTCACGATGGCGAAGGCGTGATCCGCAACGGCAAGACCGCGTTTGTCGGCGGTGCACTGCCGGGGGAGGTGGTCAGGTTCCGGCGCATCCGCCGGCATCGCGGTCACGACGAGGGTCAGCTGCTGGAGGTCATCGAGGCCTCGCCCGATCGGGTCACGCCGCGGTGCGCGCACTTCGGCGTGTGCGGCGGCTGCGCCCTGCAGCATCTGGCCGGGGACCGGCAGATCGAGGCCAAGCAGACACAATTGCGCGATGCGCTCGAGCGCGTCGCGAAGACCGTGCCACAGGCGTGGCTCGGGCCGCTGCGCGGTCCTCAGTGGGGCTATCGCAGGCGCGCGCGGCTGGGCGCGCGCTTCGTCCCGAAGAAGGGTCGGGTGATCGTCGGCTTCCGCGAGCGGCTCGCGCCCTACATTGCCGCCCTGGAGCGCTGCGAGGTGCTCGCCGAGCCGATCGGCGCGCTGATCGGCCCGCTGTCGGCGCTGCTCACGGGACTCGCCACGCGCGAGCACATCCCGCAGATCGAAGTGGCCATCGCGGCCAATGCCACCGCGCTGGTCTTCCGGGTGCTGAAGCCGTTGCCGGAGGGCGATCTTGCTGCATTGCGGGAATTCGGCGGCCGGCACGCGCTGCGCATCTATCTGCAGACCGGCGGCACGAACTCGGTCGCCCCGCTCGATGCCGGCGAGGCGGACGACGCCCTCCGGTACGGGCTGCCCGAGTTCGACGTGAGCTACGACTTCGCCCCGACCGACTTCGTGCAGGTCAATGCGGCCGTCAATGCCGCCATGGTGTCGCGGGTCATCGGCCTGCTGGAGCTCGCCCCGGGCTCGCGCGTCCTGGACCTGTACTGTGGGCTCGGCAATTTCACCCTGCCGCTGGCCCGGCGCGCCGCCGCCGTGCTGGGGATCGAGGCAGACGCTGCACTGATCGAGCGCGCACGACATAATGCACGCATGAACGGATTTACCAATGTGCAGTTCATCGCCGCGGACCTGAGCCAGCCGCTGCCGGCGAATGCACCCTACCTGTCCGGGGGGTTCAGTCACGTCGTGCTCGACCCGCCGCGGGCCGGGGCATTAGAGGTTATGCCAACCATCGCACAGCTTGCGCCCCGGAAAGTCGCTTACATTTCCTGCCACCCGGGGAGTCTTGCGCGGGACATCGGCGTTCTGGTTCACGAATTTGGATTTGAGTTGCGCGCGGCGGGGGTGCTGGACATGTTCCCGCACACCGCGCACGTGGAGTCGCTGGCGGTACTGACGCCGCCTGAAGGCTGAAAGTTCGAGGGAGTGGACGTAATACAATGACGCTCGGCCCGCTGATGATCGACCTGGTGGGACCGCAGGTCACGCCCGAGGAGCGCGCCATGCTGGCGCATCCGCTCGTCGGCGGTGTCATCCTCTTTGCGCGCAACTACGAAAGCCCCGAGCAGCTGCTGGAACTGACCCGCGCCATCCACGCCGTGCGCAGTCCGCCGCTGCTGATCGGCGTGGATCACGAGGGCGGCCGGGTGCAGCGCTTCCGCAGCGGGTTCTCGCGCCTGCCGCCGGCGCGCCGCATCGGTCATCTCTTCGACACGGACCGGGCCGCCGGGCTTGCCGCGGCCCGCAGCATGGGCTGGCTGATGGCCGCCGAATTGCGTGCGCACGGTGTCGACCTGTCCTTCGCGCCGACCGTGGACCTCGACTACGGATTGAATGAAGCCATCGGCGATCGCGCCCTGCATCCGACCGCGGATGTCACGGCGCAGCTGGCCGTGGCCTACATGCTCGGCATGCGCGAGGCCGGAATGGCCGCAACCGCCAAGCACTTTCCGGGTCACGGCGCGGTGGTCGCCGACTCGCACGTCGCGCTGCCGGTCGACCGGCGCCAGCTTCCGGATCTCGAGGCCGACCTGGCCCCGTACCGCCGGCTCATCGCCAACGGCCTGCCGGGGGTCATGGTCGCGCATATCCTGCTGCCGGCCGAGGACGATTCGCCGGCCAGCCTGTCGGCGCGCTGGATCCGCGGCATCCTGCGCACCGAGCTGAATTTCCAGGGCGCAGTCTTCACCGATGACCTGAGCATGGGCGCGGTGGCCGCCGGCGGGGACATCGTGGAGCGTTGTCACCGGGCCCTCGCGGCCGGCTGCGACATGCTGCTGGTGTGCAATGACCCGGCATCGCGCAGCCGGGCCGTCGAGCACCTGCGCTCGACGCCGGATCCGGCCTCGCCGCTGCGCCTGGTGCGCATGCGCGGGCAGGAACGTCTCACTCCGCAGCAGCTGCGGGCCACTGCCGAGTGGCAGTCGGCGCAGCAGCTGCTGCAGCGGCTGGCGGCACCTCCGGCGCTGTCCCTGACGGCGGAAGGCGCGTGAACTCTATGGTGGAAAGCGGCTGGCGCGACATCGTGGATCAGTCCCCCGAGGGCATCGTCGTGTGCGATGCGACCGCGGCGGACTGTCCCGTGGTGTACGCCAACGCCGCCTTCCTGCAGCTCGCCGGCTACCCCTTGAGCGCGCTGCTGGGCCGCAACCTGCGGCTGCTGCAGGGGAGCGACCAGGACCAGGAAGGGCGGGCGCGCATCCGCGAGGCGCTCGCCAAGGGCGAACCCTGCCGCGTGATGATGCGCAACTACCGTCCCGATGGCACGCAGTTCTGGAATGAAATCCTGATCCAGCCGGTGCGGGATGCTTCCGGCAAGCTGGTGCAGTGGGTCGGCTATCACCGCGACACGCGCGAGCGGCTGCGGGCTCCCGAGAAGCTGGCGCTGGCAGGGCTGCCCGCCTGGATGCGCGAGGACCGCCTCACCGGTCTGCACTCGCGGGCGTACTTCGAAGAGCTGCTGCAGCGGGACTGGTACGTCGCGCAGCGCGACGGCCACGAAATCGCGCTGACGCTGCTCGATATCGATGATCTCGGGACCTACAACGACATCTTCGACCGCGCCAGCGGTGATGCCTGCATCCGGCGGGTGGCGCGGGTCATCACCGGGTCGTACCGCCGCAGCGGCGACCTGGTCGGCCGCTGGGGTGGTGGCACCTTTGCCGTACTGACCCAGGGCAATACCTCGGTGCTGGCCCACGACTACGCGCGCGTGGTCATGCAGCGGGTCCGCGAGCTGCTGATCCATCATCCGCGGGCCACGGCCAGCGGCCGCTACGTCACCCTGAGCGCCGGTGCCGGCACGCTGGTGCCGCCGCGGGACCTGGCACTGCCGACCTTCATCGCCGCCTGCACCACCGCCATGCAGCGCGCCAAGGGTCGGGGCAAGAACACGTCCTGTGCCACCGAGGCCAGTGATTTCGAGCAGGCCAGCCACGCCGTGGCGCCGAACGCGGCAGCCGCCTCGTAGATCAGCGTCCCGGCCGCCGTGCGCTCAGCGCGGGTGACACCAGGGCGATCACGCCGAAGGCGGGCGAATCAAAGAAATTGCGCTCGTAGAACTTCACCCGGTGGGTATCGTTGAGGACGAAGGTCGTGTTCGGCGGCGCGCCCAGACCCGCGGGCGGATTCGCGACCTGCAGACCCAGGGCGAATCCCAGATGCAGGAACTGGCCGCGTTCGAGGGTCACGGTGCCGTTGAGCTGCGGATCGTCGAACCCGAGCTGCCGCAGGCTCATGCTTTCCTTCGAACCCCAGGGGCTCGCGGTCTGCGACCAGCCCACGTGCGCCACCGGTACATAGGTGCCGCTGGACTTGAGGCGGCCTTCGATGTCACCGAGCTGGAAATCCGCAGCCGTCAGTTCACGGACGAAACGGCTGCCCGGGGCCGGCGCGGGCGCTTCGCTCACCGTGCCCGTTTCGCCATCCGCCGCCACCGGTACGGCCGGCGCCTGGGCCGCTTCGGCCGCCCAGTTCTCGGGGCTGCCGAGGGCGGCGGTGGTGCGAAAGACGATGACCTCGACGTTGTAGACCGTGCCGCCCGCGGGCGGCGCCGCGGCCGCCGGATGCGGCTCGGCAGGGGCGGCCACGGCGGGCGCGGAGGCGGCCTGCTGCGCCGGACTGGTTTGCGACATGACGCCGCAGAGCAGGCACGCCGCCAGCAGGACCTCTCTGAGTCTCATGGCGGGGATCCTATCACGCGTTCGTGCCGCGAAAGCGCTGCAGCAGCTGCTGGGCGTACTCGAAGCGCTTCTCCGCCGCCGCCAGCGGCGCGGATACCCGGATCTTGAGCGATCCCTCGAGGCGCAGTTCGCGCGGGGACTTCTGGATCAGGCGGATGATGAGCGCCGGATCCAGGGCGTTCTTCTCCTCGAAGAGGACATAGCCGCCGCTGGCATTGAGATCCAGGCGGCGCGCACCGAGCTCGCGGGCCCGCAGTTTCAGGCGCGCCACTTTCAGCAGGTTGGCCGCCGCCGGGGGCAGTTCCCCGAAGCGATCGACCAGTTCGGCCGTGAGTTCCTCGAGGGCCGCGGCGTCGGCCGCCGCAATGCGCTTGTAGAGCCCGAGCCGCACGTGCACGTCGTCGACATAGTCATCCGGCAGGAACGCCGGCACATGCAGTTCGACCTCCGTGGCCGCGGCCAGGGGCCTGTCGAGGGACGGCTCGCGACCCTGCTTCAGGGCCTCGACCGCGCGCTCCAGCATGTCGAGGTACAGGGCGAGGCCCACCTCGCTCAGCGAACCACTCTGTGATTCGCCCAGCAGCTCTCCCGCACCCCTGATCTCCAGATCGTGGGTGGCGAGGACGAAGCCCGCTCCGAGGTTCTCGAGCGACTCGATGGCATCGAGCCTCTTCACGGCGTCGGCCGTGAGCTGCTTGCGCGGCGGCACGATCAGGTAGGCATAGGCGCGGTGGTGCGAGCGGCCCACCCGTCCGCGCAGCTGGTGCAGCTGCGCCAGCCCGAACCGGTCCGCGCGGTTGATCATGATGGTGTTGGCGGTCGGTACGTCGATGCCGCTTTCGATGATGGTCGTGCACAGCAGGATGTTGAAGCGCCGGTGGTAGAAATCCACCATCAGCTGTTCGAGTTCGCGCTCGCGCATCTGGCCGTGGCCGATGCGCACGTCGGCCTGCGGCACCAGTTCCCGCAGGCCCGCGGCGATCTTCTCGATGTCGCGGATTTCGTTGTGCACGAAGTAGACCTGTCCGCCGCGGCGCAGTTCGCGCATCACGGCCTCGCGGATCGTGGCATCGTGCCACTCGCTGACGAAGGTCTTGATGGCCAGCCGCGCCGCCGGTGGCGTCGTGATCAGCGACAGATCGCGCAGGCCGCCCAGTGCCATGTTCAGGGTGCGCGGGATGGGCGTCGCGGTCAGCGTCAGGACGTGCACCTCGGCGCGCAGCGCCTTCAGCTTCTCCTTGTCACGGACGCCGAACCGGTGCTCCTCGTCGATGATGATCAGGCCCAGCTCGCGGAAGCGCACGTTCGCATGCAGCAGCCGGTGGGTGGCGATGACGATGTCGACCTTGCCCTGCTCGATGCCCTCGACGACCGTGTCGGATTCGCGCGCCGTGCGGAACCGCGACAGCGACTCGATGCGCACCGGCCAGTCGGCGAAGCGGTCGCGGAAGTTGCCCAGGTGCTGCTGCGCGAGCAGCGTCGTGGGCACCAGCACCACGACCTGCTTGCCGGCCTGCACGGCGGCGAACGCCGCGCGCATGGCCACCTCGGTCTTGCCGAAACCGACGTCGCCGCAGACGATGCGATCCATCGGCTGCACCCGGTCGAGGTCCTCGAGCACCTTGCGGATGGCCTCGGCCTGATCCTCGGTTTCCTCGAAGGGGAAGGCGCCGGCGAAGGCCCGGTACTCGATTTCGCGCAGCGCCAGCGGCGCCGCCCTGTGGGCACGACGGCGCGCATACAGATCGAGCAGTTCGGCCGCGATGTCCCGCACCTGATCCGCGGCCCGCTTGCGGGCCCTGGCCCACTGGTCGGTGCCGAGCTTGTGCAGCGGGGCGTTCTCGGGCGCCGTGCCGGTGTAGCGGCTGATCAGGTGCAGCGAATGCACCGGGACGTAGATCCGGTCGCCCCCCTGGTATTCGAGCACCAGGAATTCACCGGGGTTGCCGGCCACTTCCATGGCCATGAGACCCACGTACCGGCCGACGCCGTATTCCTCGTGCACCACCGGCGAGCCGGAACTCAAGTCCGTGAGATCCCGCAGGATGGCCTGCGGATCGGCAGCCGAGCGCCGCCGCCGCCGCTCCTGGCTCGCGCGCGCGCCGAACAGCTGCGATTCGGACAGCACCGCCAGGCGCGGCGCATCCAGCTGCAGGCCGCCGATGTCCGGCGCCACGGTCAGCGCCAGGGGTGCCGCGCCTGCGGCGAAGGTCTCCCAGTCCGGCACTGCGGTAAGGCCCGCGGCATAGGGCCGCAGCATTTCCTGCAGCACCTCGCGCCGGCCGGGGGAATCCGCCGCGATCAGCACCCGGCCGCCGAAACTGGCGAGAAAGCTGGTCAGGGGGGCCAGGGGTTCGGCGGCGCGGGCATCGATGCGCAGCTGCGGCGGGTTGCTGGTCGGATAGTTGCGGACCGCCTCATCGGGCTGCAGCTCCAGGTCCGCCTTGAAGCTCTCGAGCGTGATGCTCGTGAGCGGCGCGGCCGCGCTCGCCAGCTCCTGCGGCGTCAGGAACAGCTCCTGGGGGGCCAGGATCGGACGTTCGATGTCGTGGCGGCGCTCCTCGTAGCGATGTTCGATGTCCGCCCACAGCCCTTGGAGGGCGGCCGTCGCGCCACTGTCGTGCACGATCACCGCATCGCGCGGCAGGTAGTCGAAGAGCGAGGCCGTGGCTTCGAAGAACAGCGGCAGGTAGAACTCGACTCCGGGAGGCGCCAGGCCCTCGCTGACGCCGCGGTAGACGCCCGAGAGCGTGGGGTCGCCCTCGAAGCGCGTGCGGTAACGCCGCCGGAATGCCTTGATGCTTTCCGCATCCAGCGGCACCTCGCGGGCGGGCAGCATCCGGACGCTGTCGACTGCATCCAAGGAGCGCTGCGTCTCCGGATCGAACCTGCGGATGCCTTCGATCTCGGTGCCGAACAGGTCGATGCGCAGCGGTGTCCCGGCGCCCATCGGGAACACGTCCAGGAGCGAACCGCGCATCGCAAATTCCCCCGGCGCGCTCACCTGGCCGACGCTGGCGTAGCCGGCATCGCTCAGGCGCTGCCGGAACGGCTCGACGCTCAGGGTCTGACCGACGGACAGGTCGAAGGCCCGCCCCTGGACGTAGGCCACGGGCGGCAACCGTTGCAGCAGGGTGTCGGCGGCGAGGATCAGGCACCCGCCGCGGGCGTCCGGCAGCTCGAACAGCGTCTGCAGCCGCCGGGAGGTGATGTCGGGGTGCGGTGAGAACAGGTCGTAGGGGAGGATTTCCCAGTCCGGCAGGGGCAGCAGCGCGCGGCCGGCGCGACCGGTGCCCCCGAAGAAGGCGAGTTCGGCGGTCAGCCGCTCCATTTCGCGGGCGCCGGAAGCCACCACGACGTACAGCCGCGAGTCATTGTCCATGCATTCCGCCAGCGCCAGCGCGGTCGCGCTGCCGTGCAGTTGGTGCCAGCGCACATGGCGCCGGGTGCTGTTGGGACGCAGGGGCTTGAGCAGGGGGATCATCTTCGAAGGGGCCATGGCGCAGCGCAAGACGCGGCAGCTTACCGGGCGCGGGTGCGGTTACAAGGCCCCGTGGGCCCCAGGGCGGCGTGCGGCAGGGCGGGCGGGGGTACCGCCCCCGTTCAGCTGCCGGTCGCGACGCTGTCTATGACGCGATCACCCTCGAAAAACACTGAAAAATTCGGGTAGTCCCAGCGGGTGATGGGCGGCTTGCCGACGGTCGGATGGCGGGTGGTGGGCGGCCCGAACTGCTTTTCCACGGTCTTCATGAGGCTGCCGCGGGCAGGCTGCGGGACGTTGGCCGGGGCCACCGCGACCTTGCCGTCCTCAACCACGAGTTCCGCGTACGCCCGCCCCGATGAGGCCAGCGTGGAACAGGCAAGCGCAGCGCCAGTCAGGCACAGCAGGGCACCAAAGGCATGGCTTTTCATGACAGCTCCGTAACCGACCCGGCAACTATAGCACCGGGCGCAATCTGTCAAAGCCGCCGTACCCGTGAGGCACCCCGGAACTGTGACGCAGATCACCGCCCGACCGGGTGTGGTTAAATGCGCCGCGTGTTTCACCCCTTTGCGCCCTTCGTCGGGCTGCGCTACGTGCGCGCCCGCACCCACAAGTTCTTCGTGTCCTTCATCACCTGGGTCTCGCTGCTCGGTGTCGGGCTGGGGGTGGCCGCGCTGATCGTGATCCTCTCGGTGATGAATGGCTTCGAAGGGGAGCTGCGCGACCAGCTACTGGCGCTGAGCGCCCACGCCCGCGTGGTCGCCGTGCCCGGCGCCCCGGCGCCGGGGCAGGCCCGGTGGGACGCGGTCGCGGCGCAGCTGCGCCGGCAACCCGGCGTCGTCGGGGTCGCGCCCTATGTGGAAGTGCAGGCCCTCGCGGTCCATCAGCCGGACATGCTCCCGGTCGTGCTGCGGGGCGTCGATCCGGCCGCGGAAGGCTCCGTGAGCGACATCGCCCGGGTGCTGCACGAGGGCAGTCTCAGGGAGCTGGTGGCCGGGGAGGACCGGGTGCTGGTCGGCGATGTCATCGCGCGCCAGCTCGGCATCGCCCGGGGCGATGCGCTGACGCTGCTGGTTCCCGTGGTTGCCGCCGATGGTACGCCCACGCCCAAACTGCGCCAGGTGCACTCGGCCGGCGATTTCGATGCCGGTGCGCAGGAACAGGACAGCGCGCTGCTGCTGGCGAACATCGCCGACGTGCGCGCCATGGGCGCGGCCGCCAGCGACATGGGCCTGCGGCTGCGCTACACCGATGCGCTGCGGGCGCCTGCCATGAGCGTGGCGCTGCGCGGCCTGCTGCCGAAGGACCTGCGGATCATCGACTGGACCGAGGACAACGCCAGCTATTTCCGCGCCATCCGGATCGAGAAGACCATGATGTCGCTGATCCTGCTGCTGATCGTGGCGGTGGCGGCGTTCAACATCGTCGCGATGCTGGTCATGACCGTGACCGACAAGCGCACCGACATCGCCATCCTGCGCACGCTCGGCGCCTCCCCGCGCGCGGTGATGGGCGTGTTCATGACCCAGGGGCTGGTCATCGGCTGGGTCGGCGTCGCGCTGGGCGTGACGCTGGGGGTACTGCTGACGCTGAACATGGACAGCGTCGAGCCGTTCCTCGAGCGCACGCTGGGATTTCACCTGTTCGATCCGCAGGTCTATGCGGTCACCACCATTCCCACCGATCTGCATGCCGGCAACGTACTGTGGATCGCCGCGGCGGCCCTGGCGCTGACGCTGCTGGCAACGCTGTATCCGGCCCTGCGCGCCGCGCGGGTGCCGCCGGCAGAGGCGCTGCGCTATGAGTAGCCGCTACGCTATGAGTAGCCGCTACGAGTGGCTGATCGGCACGCGCTACCTGAGCGGCGCGCGGCGCCAGGGCTTCATTTCCTTCGTCGCCGCCATGTCGGTCCTGGGCCTGATGCTCGGGGTCGCCGTGCTGATCGTCGTGCTCTCCGTCATGAACGGCTTCGAACGGGAATTGCGCAGCCGCATCCTCAGTGTCACGGGGCATGCGACCGTCACGGGGCTGGAGGGCAGGTTCGCCAACTGGCCGGCCGCGAGCGCCAAGGCGCTGCAGAACCACGAAGTCCTGGCGGCCGTGCCTTTCATCGATGCGCAGGCCATGCTGCAACACGGTCAGCATGTGTTGGGCGCACAGATCCGCGGCGTCGCACCGGATCTCGAGCGCAAGGCGGACGGGCTCGCGCAGAAGTTCACGGCCGGCAGCATCGATGGGCTGGTGCCGGGCCAGTACCACATCGTGCTCGGCTCGGCGCTGGCCGCGGCCCTGGATGCGAAGGTGGGGGATGCGCTGGTGCTGATCGCGCCCGAGGCCACCGCCACGCCCAGCGGCCTGCAGCCGCGCATGCGGCGTTTCACCGTCACCGGCATCTTCAGCTCCGGCATGTACGAGTACGACCGGGCGCTGGCGCTGATCGACCTGCACGACGCCGCCCGCATCTACCGGATGGGCGATGACGTGTCGGGATTGCGCCTGAGCATCCGCGATCCCTGGCGGGCACCGGCCGTGGTCCGCGATGTGGCCATCAGTCTCGGGGGTGGCTTCTACGTGAGCGACTGGACGCGCAGCCACGAGAGTTTCTTCCGCTCGATCACCGTCATGAAATCGATCCTGTTCGTGATCCTGCTGCTGATCGTCGCCGTGGCGGCCTTCAACATCATTGCGACGCTGGTCATGATCGTGAAGGAGAAGCAGTCCGACATCGCCATCCTGCGCACCCTGGGGGCCGGACCTGCGAACATGCTGCTGACTTTCGCCATCCAGGGCGTGCTGATCGGATGCACGGGTACACTGCTCGGCGCGGCGCTCGGCGTGCTGGTGGCGCACAACCTGGAGAATTGGGTCCATGACCTCGAGCACCTGCTGCACACCCACTTCCTGGATGCCAGCGTCTACAACATGAGTGATCTGCCTGCCTACGTCGAGGTCCCCGATGTCATGAAGGTCTGTGCGGTGGCATTTGCATTGTGTGCCCTCGCCACCCTGTACCCGGCCTGGCGGGCCTCCCGGACCGCACCGGCGGAGGCGCTGCGCCATGACTGAGGCGGCCCTGCAGGCGCTGGACCTGCACAAGACCTTCCGGCAGGGCCCCGAGGTCCTGGAAGTGCTGGCCGGGGCGAGCCTGACCATCGCCGCGGGCGAACGGCTGGCGATAGTCGGTGCCTCGGGGTCGGGGAAGACCACGCTGCTGCAGATCCTGGGCGGCCTGGACCGGCCCACCTCGGGGAAGGTACTGGTCGGCGGGCGCGACATCCATGCCATGGCGGAACGCGAGCGCGGGTTGCTGCGCAATCGCTCCCTGGGCTTCGTCTACCAGTTCCATCATCTGCTGCCGGAGTTCTCGGCCCTGGAGAATGTGGCCATGCCGCTGCTGGTGCGGCGGATGGCGGTGCCCGAGGCGCGCCGCCGGTCGCGCGAGATCCTCGAGCGGGTCGGGCTGGGGCAGCGGCTGACCCATCGGCCGCATCAGCTGTCGGGCGGCGAGCGCCAGCGCGCGGCGGTGGCCCGGGCGCTGGTGACGCAGCCGGCCGTGGTACTGGCCGATGAACCGACGGGCAATCTCGATGGCGTCAACGCCGAGCAGATCTTTGCCCTGATGCTGGAGCTGAACCGCGAGCGCCAGACCAGCCTGGTCGTCGTGACCCATGATCCGAGGCTGGCCGCGCGCATGGACCGGACCCTCACCATCGAGCGGGGCGTGCTGCTCGAAACGGGCCGCAATCCGGCCTAGCCGCGCCTCACATGGGCCCCGGGCGCTGGCATTGGCGGATGCGCCGCCGATGCAGCACCTGCCGGCGCCAGATGAACTCGAGGGTCAGCCAGCCGGCGATGCCGCAGATGACGGCGCACACCAGGCAGCCGATCAGGAACGGTCTCCAGACCGGACCCAGTCCGTGTTGCAGCCAGTCCCAGCTCAGGCGGAACCCGAATCGGTGCACGGGCTCCCCGCTCACGGCCGCCCCGACGCGGTAGGCGCAGTAGTAGATGGGAACCATCGTCAGGGGGTTGACCAGCAGGGTGGTGGCGATGATGGTCGGGATATTGATGCGCCAGGTCACCCCGACCAGGGTCGCCAGCGGCAGGTGCACGGGCAGGGGCATGAAACATATCGCCAGGCCCGCCCCGAAGCCGGCGGTCACGCCCCGGCGGTGCAGCGTCCACAGCTTCGGATCCGACAGCCGGGGCCCGAAAACCCGCAGCGGCCAGCGCTCCAGGAGCACGTGCGGATGGGGCGCGAATTTCTTGATCCACCGACGAGGCATCGGGTCGCGACTCTAGCAGAGCCGCCTTGAGCCCGGGGAGCGCTCCGGTATGATGTGACGCCGAATTTGTCTGCCGGGCGAGGGATGCAATCGGATGTGGGAAATCGTACGGGCCGGTGGTCCGTTCATGTGGCCGATCGTCCTGTGCTCGGTGGTGGCGGCGGCCATCATTCTCGAGCGTCTGTGGACGCTGCAGGAGAGCCGGGTGCTGCCGCGCGACCTGGTGCGCCGGGTCCGGCAGCTGGTGGAGGCCGACCAGGTCAATGAGAAGGTGATCGCGGCCCTGGAGCAGAACTCGCCCCTGGGCCGGGTTCTGGCGGCCGGACTGGCACACCGGCACCGCAGCCGCGAGATCATGATGGAGCGGCTGGAGGACGCCGGCCGCCACGTGGTGCACGATCTGGAGCGGTTCCTCAACACCCTGGGCACGATCGCCAGCATCTCGCCGCTGCTGGGCCTGCTGGGCACCGTGACCGGCATCATCAAGTCCTTCAACGCCCTGCAGGCGGGCGCGGCGGGCGACCCGCGCATGCTTTCCGGCGGCATCGCCGAGGCGCTGATCGCCACCGCCGCCGGCCTGTGCGTCGCCATTCCGGCCCTGATCAGCTACCGCTACCTGCGCGGCCGCGTCGAGCGGTTCGTGGTGGAGATGGAAAAGGATGCCATCAAGCTCGCCGACGTGGTGGAAGGGGCCGGCCGCGAGAATGCCATCCTGGAGCGCGCCGCCCCCGAGGCCGCCATCAGGCCCGTCGCGGTCTCCGGCACGGGCGCCCGATGAACCTGCGTCCGCGGCGCGTGGAGGATCCGGAGATCAACCTGGTCTCCCTCATCGACGTGGTGTTGATGATGGTCGTGTTCTTCATGCTGTCGAGCTCGCTGGTGGACGAGGGCCGCATCCGGATCCATCTACCGCAGGCGCGGGATCTGCCCGCCGGCAAGCCGCCCGCGCAGCCGCTGGTGGTGTCCGTCACCCAGCAGGGCAGCTATCTCGTCAACGGCCATGAACTGATCAATTCGAGTCCCGACACGCTGCGCGCGGCGCTGCTGAAGGAGGCCGGTGCGGATCGCAGCATGCGGGTGACGTTGCGCGCCGATGCGCGCACCACGCACCAGTCCGTGATCACCGCCATGGACGTACTGGCCCGACTGGGATTCGCGGAGCTGAACATCGCCACGGTGCGGCAGGATGTCGCGCCGGCAGCAGACACGAAATGACCGCCGCCGTGGGCGGCATGAGCCCGCTGCGCGTCTACCTGCGTCTGCTGCGTTACGTCAGACCCTATCGCGGCGCCTTTGCGCTCGGCATGTGCGGCGGCCTGCTGTACGCCGGTGCCATGGCGAGCTTCTCCTATTACGCCAAGCGCTTCACCGACGGCACGCTCGAGCACGCCGATCCGCGCACCATCGTGTGGCTGCCGCTGGCGATCGTCGGCGTCATCGCCATCCGCAGCCTCGGGGATTTCACCCAGACCTATTTCACCGGCTACGTCGCGCGGCGGGTCGTCACCAATCTGCGCCAGCAGGTGTTCGACGCCGTGCAGCGGCTGCCGATCGCCTTCTTCGACAGGAACTCCAGCGGCAACCTGTTGTCGCGGCTCACCTACAACGTCGAGCAGATCGGCCAGACCACGACCGACTCGGTGGTCATGATGGTGCGCAGCCTCGCGCAGATCCTGAGCCAGCTGGCGCTGGCGCTGTACGTGAGCTGGCGCCTGACGCTGCTGGCGCTGGTGATGGGACCGCTGCTGGCCTGGCTGGTCTCGCGCATCAACCGTTATTTCCGGCGCTACGCGCGGCGCATCCAGGACTCGATGGGCGATGTCACCCGGGTCGCCAAGGAAAGCTTCGAGGCCCCGCGGCTGATCAAGATCTACAACGCCGAGGCGCACCTCGGGCGGCAGTTCGGCGCCGTCAACGAGCACAATCGACGCTCGAACATGCGCCTGATCCTCACCAAGGGCCTCTCCAACCCCATCGTGCTGACCATCAACTCACTGGGACTTGCGCTGGTGCTGGGCCTGGCGATCTCCGCGGCCGTGCATGGCCGCATGAGCATGGGCGACCTGGTGATGTTCATCGTCGCCCTGGCCACCATCTCCCAACCCCTGCAGCAGTTCATCGGGGTGACCGGACAGCTGCAGCAGGGCATCGCCGCGGCCCAGAGTCTGTTCGAGGTCATCGACGAGCCGGGCGAGTCCGAGACCGGCACGGTGGTCGCGACGCGCGTCCGCGGGGATGTGCAGTTCGACAACGTCGAGTTTTCCTACGAGCGCGGCAAGGGCCCGGCGTTGCACGACGTGACGCTCGCGGTACCCGCGGGCCAGCGGCTGGCGATCGTGGGCCGCTCGGGCAGCGGCAAGTCGACCCTGGTGAGCCTGCTGCCGCGCTTCCACGACGTGCTGCAGGGCGCCGTGCGCATCGATGGCCACGACATACGCGAATACACGCTGCACTCGCTGCGTGAACAGATCGCGGTCGTGAGCCAGGAAGTGGTGCTGTTCGATGACACGATCCGCAACAACATCGCCTTCGGACGCGCGGCGGACCCGCAGGCCGTGGAACGCGCCGCCGAGGCCGCGCACGTGCTGGAATTCACCCGGGGCCTGCCCGCGGGCCTGGACACCATGGTCGGCGACCGCGGCGTGCTGCTCTCCGGCGGCCAGCGGCAGCGCATCGCCATTGCGCGTGCGCTGCTGAAGGATGCGCCGATCCTCATCCTGGACGAGGCGACTTCCGCGCTGGACACCGAGGCGGAGCGGCACATCCAGGCGGCGCTGGCGCAGCTGGTACGCAACCGCACGACCTTCGTCATCGCCCATCGCCTGTCCACCGTGGAACAGGCGGACCGGATCATCGTGCTCGAGGGTGGCCGGATCGCCGAAAGCGGCACGCACGCGCAGCTGCTGGCGCAGGGTGGACTGTACGCGCAGCTGCACGCCATGCAGTTCAACAGCTGAACGGGCGCGGTCGCGATGTCGGCACAGGACCGTCTGAACCGGATCTGGTACGACGGCGCCGTGGGCGCAACCGCGCTCGGACCCTTCTCCTGGCTCTACGGCCGCATGGTCGCCGCGCGTCGCGCAGCCTATACCTCCGGCCGGCGCCCATCGATCACGGCGCGCGCGCCGGTGGTCGTCGTCGGCAATCTGTCCGTCGGTGGCACCGGCAAGACGCCGGTGGTCGCCTGGCTTGCCTGGCAGCTGGGGGCGCTCGGGCGCAAGGTCGGCATCGCCTCGCGCGGGTACGGCGCCATACGACCCGGTACGCAACAGGTCCATGGCAGCGCGGACTGGCGCGCCTTCGGCGATGAGCCGGTGCTGCTGCAGCGGCGCACCGCCGTGCCCGTGGTGGTGGACCCGGACCGGGTCGCCGCGGCGCAGCGGCTGGTCGAACTGGGTGCCGACATCATCCTCTGCGATGACGGCCTGCAGCACCTGCCGCTGGCGCGCAATTTCGAGATCGCCGTCATCGATGGCGCGCGGGGCCTGGGCAATGGCCGGCTGTTGCCGGCCGGTCCGCTGCGCGAGCCCGCAGCGCGGCTGGGTGGCGTCGATGCCGTCATCCTCAACGGCGAACCCCGGGCGGGGCTGCTCGAGACGCTGCTGCGCGTCGGGGCCCCGACGCCCCTGTCCATGCGCCTGGTGCCGTCCGCGATCGAGCCGGTCCGCTCGACGCGCGGCGGTGCCACCCTGGCCGATGAGCTGGCGGCACAGGGGGGCGGCGGCGGCGCGGGCGCAGCGCTGTGGGGACAGCGGCTCGAGGACCTGCAGGGGGTGCGCGTGCATGCGGTCGCCGGCATCGGCAATCCGCGGCGCTTTTTCCGGCTGCTCGAATCCTACGGACTGGAGGTGGTGCCGCACCCCTTCGCCGACCATCATCCGTTTTCGGCACGCGACCTGGACCTGCCCGGCGAACTGCCCATCCTGATGACCGAAAAGGACGCCGTGCGCTGCGCGGCCTTTGCCAGCGACCGCCTGGCCTGTGTGCCGGTCACCGCGCAGTTTTCCCTCGAGGATGCGCACAGCCTGCTGGTGGCAGTGAGCAGCCGCTGCGCTAAAGTGTGAGCCCATGGACACCCGACTTCTCGACATCATGGCCTGTCCCGTGTGCAAGGGGCCGCTGCAGTACCGGCGCGGCGAACAGGTGCTGGTCTGCCGCCTGGACCGCCTGAGCTATCCCATCCGGGACGGTGTGCCGGTGATGCTGGAGGAAGAGGCCCGGCCGCTGGCCGCCGACGATCCGCTGCTGGAGCGCTAGCGCGCGCATGTTCCGCGTCGTCATTCCCGCGCGCTTCGATTCCAGCCGGCTGCCCGGCAAGGTGCTGCTGCCGATCGCCGGGCGCCCCATGCTGCAGTGGGTGTGCGAACGGGCGCGGGCCTCCGGCGCCGCGCAGGTGGTGGTGGCCACCGACGACGAGCGCATCCGCAGCTGCGCCGCGGAGGCGGGCGTGGAGTGCGTCATGACCGCCAGCAGCCACGTTTCCGGCACCGACCGCATTGCCGAGGCGTCGCGCACGCTCGGATGGGGGCCAACCGACGTCATCGTCAATCTGCAGTCCGACGAGCCCCTGATGCCGCCGGCGCTGATCGGCCAGGTGGCGCGGCTGCTGCAGGACCATGCGGATGCCGATGTCGCGACGCTCGCCGCCCCGATCACATCGGCCGCGGAGTTCCTGGACCCCAATGCCGTCAAGGTCGTGCTGGCCGCCGATGGGCGGGCGCTGCTGTTCTCGCGGGCCCCGATACCCTGGGACCGGGACGGCGCGGTCGGTGATGCTCCCGGGCCGCATGCCCACGTGGGTGCGCTGCGCCACATCGGCCTGTATGCCTACCGCGTGGCCTCGCTGCTGCGCATTTCGCAATTGCCGCCGGCGGAACTGGAGACACGTGAGAAACTCGAACAGCTGCGCGCGCTCGCCAACGGCCTGCAGATCAGGGTCGCGATCGCCTCATCGCGTCCGGGGGTGGACGTGAATACGCCGGGCGATCTGGCGCGCATCCGGGCATTGCTGGAATCATCCGCAGCAGCTGCGAACCAGATTTGAACGCAAGGGGGACAACATGGGTCGATTGGGATGGGCAGCGCTGCTGCTGGGAGCGGCAGGCATGACGGGACAGATGGTCCAGGCGCAGACTTCCGCGGACCGACCGCACGAGGGCGGCGCCACGGCCAACCTCGAGCAGCTCGAACGGCAGGCGACGCAGCTCGCGGACATCGAAGCCGTCAAGCGCCTGCAGCGGGCCTACGGCTACTACCTGGACCGCTCGGACTGGGACAACATCGTCGATCTGCTCACCGACGATGCCACGCTCGAATACGGCCCGGCGGGCGTGTTCGTGGGCAAGGCGCACGCGCGTGAACTGCTGTACGCGATCGGTTACGGCAAGCGGGGCCTGCAACCCCAGCAGTTGCGCGAGCACGTACAGATGCAGCCGGTCATCACGATCGCGCCGGACGGCCAGAGCGCCAAGGGCCGCTGGCGTGCCATCGTGCTGCTCGGCCAGTACCATCAGTACGCCCGCTGGCAGACCGGGCCCTACGAGAACGAATACCGCAAGGACCACGGCGTCTGGAAGATCAGCAGGATCCACTGGGTCGAAACCTTCACGGTGCCCGAGCAGGGCGGCTGGAAGACGAAAATGACCCAGAGCAATGTGGCGGACCGCAAACTGCCGGCGCCCGACCGGCCCAGTTCCTTCGTCTATTCCCCCTGGCCGGCCGTGTCCCTGCCGCCCTATCACTATGCGGGCCCCGAGGCCATCCGGCCACTGAATCCGGCACCGGTAGCCGCCGAGAAACTCTCGGCCGCCGCCGCCGCAGAACGCATCGCGCACCTGAAGTGGCAGGTGGACCGTCTGGAGGATCAGCGCCAGATCGAGATCCTGCAGCGCACGTATGGCTACTACGTCGACAAGAACCTGTGGCAGCAGATTGCGGATCTGTACACCGAGGACGGGACGCTCGAGATCGGCGGCCGCGGCGTGTTCGTCGGGCGGGCCCGGATCCTGCAGTACCTGCAGTTCCTGGGCAAACCCGAGGACGGCAGGCTCTACGACCATACCCAGCTGCAGCCCATCGTCGATGTCTCGCCCGATGGCACGCAGGCCAAGGGTCGCTGGCGGGCCCTGATATTCACCGGCGGGCTCAACGACGGCAGCGTGATCGGCGATGCCGTGTATGAGAACGAATATCGCAAGGTGAACGGCGTGTGGCGCATCCACAAGCTGCACGCCTATTTCGTGATGTACTCGACCCTGGAGCAGGGGTGGGCACAGTACGCCAGGCCCAACACGCGCCCCGAAAAGGCACTGCCGCCGGACCGGCCGCCGACGGTCGTCTACGACATGTACCCCGGCACGCTGGTGGCGCCGCTGCACTACGAAAATCCGGTGACGGGTAAGCCGGTGTACCCGCGCCAGCCCGTGGCGGCCGCGCCGCAGTCGGCAGCCACGGACCAGGCGGCCGAGCTTACCGCCCTGAGCCGGACGCTGACCCGGCTGCAGGACACCCAGGAGATCCAAAACCTGCAGAATGCGTATGGCTTCTACCTGGACAAGTGGCAGTGGGACTCTGCGACAGCCCTGTTTGCCGACCAGGGTACCCTCGAGCTGGCGCAGCGCGGCGTCTACGTGGGCCGGGCGCACATCCGCGCGAGTCTCGAGGACGCCTTCGGACCTCAGGGCCTGCATCAGGGCGAGGTGAGCGACCACGCCTTCTACCAGCCCGTCATCCACATCGCCGACGATGGCCACACTGCATTCGCGCGGATCCGCGAGTTGTCGTTCCTCGGCAAGTATGGCGTCAACGCCTATATAGCCGGCGGCACGCGCGAGAACCAGTACGTGAAGGAAAACGGGGTCTGGCGCATCAAGTCGGATCATCTGTACCTGACGTTCCTCGCCGACTACGAGAAGGGCGGCTGGGCGCATGGCGCACTGCCCGCCCCGGGCCCCAGCAGGACCCTGCCGCCGGACCGCCCGCCCTCGGTCAACTACAAGCCGTTCCCGGCCTTCGAGGAGCTGCCGTTCCACTACCCGAACCCGGTCACCGGCAAGCCGGTGCCGACCTCGCAGAATCACTGAGCCGGCAGCTGCTGCCTTGCGACCTCCAGGATCGCGCTTTCATTCGCATCCTGGAGGTCCATCGCCAGTAGTGTCGTGAAGGCGCGCTCGGCCTGTGCTCCAAAGGGACTGCCGATGCCCAGCTGTGCCGCAAACCCGAGGGCGTAGCGTCCGGTAGTCACCCGCGAGCATCCGGCGGCTGTTGCGCACCACCTGGGGGCTTGCCGCTTGGCCGCTGGCAATGGCCTGCGTCACCTGCCGCAGATCGAGGCCGGCACGTTCGGCGATGGCGATGCTTTCGGCCACCGAAGCGATCTGCACGGCACCGAGCAGGTTGATGATGAGCTTGTATGCCGTGCCGCTGCCCACCCCGCCGAAGTGGATGACGTCCCGCGCGAAGCTTGCGAGCAGCGTGCGCACCGCGGTGAGGTCGGCCGCCTCGGCACCCACCAGCAGCGTGAGCGTCCCGGCGATCGCGGCATCCGGCAGCCCGGTCACCGGCGCATCGACGTAGCGCAGGCCACGCGATCCGGCCTGCGCCGCAAGCTCCATCACCCAGGCGTGAGAGAGCGTCGAACATTCGATGGCGAGTGCGCCCGGCGCGACTGCGGTCAGGGCGCCATCGGGGCCGCACCAGATCGCCCGGGAGGCGGCGTCATCGCTGACCATCGAAATGATGGCGTCCGCGCCGGCGCAGGCCGCGCCCGGAGTCGGGAATACCCGGGCGCCGTGATCCAGCAGGGTGGCCGCGCGGCCGGCAGTGCGGTTGTAGACGTGCAGCCTGTGGCCGGCGGCCAGGATTCGCGCAGCCATGCCGGCGCCCATCCTGCCCAGGCCCAGGAAAGCGATGGTGGAAACGTCGGGTATCATTTCGCGGTATCCCATTGACGCGACAACTGCCCAGCGCTTAGGCTGGCAGCCACATTTGGTGACTCCACAAGGGGGCCTTCGGTCGTCCGCGACCGGAGGCCTCGTCGTTTTGGCCCTCTGGCCGGAACAGGAGATTACCGTGAATCCCAGACTGCAGACCGACTGTGCCCGCTGCTGCGCGCTGTGCTGCGTCGTGCCACCGTTCGATGCGGACCAGGGATTCGGGTTCGACAAGCCCGCACACCGGCCGTGCCGCCATCTCGCCGGTGACGACCGCTGCCATATACATGGAGAGCTGGCGGCCCGCGGCTTCCCGGCCTGCCGCGCCTTCGATTGTCATGGCGCGGGCACCTGGGTCACCCAGTCCCTGTTCAAGGGCGCTTGCTGGCGGAGTTCGCCCGCGATCGCGCAACGCATGTTCGCGCTCTACCCCCGCTATCGGATGCTGCACGAACTGCTGTGGATTCTTGATGTCGCGATCGGCAGGCTCCCGCCCGCGGATGCGGCGCCCCTGCAGCGCCGCATGCACGCGATCGCGGCACTTTGTGATGGCGGCGCGGACATCGTGGCGGGCACCGATGTGCTCGGTGTGCGGCGCGAGGTCCGGGCCGAGCTGCGGGCACGATTCAGTAGCCGTGCCGCCGCTGGCTGAAGCTGCCGATCAGCGTGAAGATCTGGAATAACAGGGTCGTCAGCGGAGCGCCCCAGATATCGCCCAGGCTGTCGCGGTACGCCTCGGTCGGTCGGCGAGGGTTATAGGCAACTGGAACCGGATCGCCGACGACATAGCGCGCCTGGGTCACCGGGCAGTCGTACCCATGCGCCGAACCGGCGCTGACCCAAAGGGCGGCAGGCGCCTGCGCGGTATTGAAACTGACCTGGGCCCGGAACTTGGTGCAGTCATAGTGGCAGCGCCTGCCACAGCTGCACCGGCCATTGATCGAACTCAGATCGACGACGTTTCCCGATGTGTGCACTGCTCTCACGAGAAACATGGTCCGGTCGACGACGAAGCACAGGGCTGAGCAGCTCCAGGACGATCGCAAGTTCACCCAGGTACAGAATGACGAGGTACGACCACAGCGCACCGGATGCGACGCCGGTGAAGGCCGCAAGCCCCTCCCGAAAAACGAGCAGGGCGGCAACGGTTCTGAGGGCCCCCGCAAGGGACGCCCAGTGTCCGGGCCCGGAGGCGGCAAACAGGTAGAAGCCCGCCAGTGCCATGACGTACCCCAGCAGCCCGAGCAGCAGCGCCGCCGAGATGACTGCCGCGATGCCGCGGATGCGGCCACTGGCGAAGTTGCGCAGGGCGCCGGAGACGGACACGATCCGCACCAGCCGCGCGAGCCTGATGAGCCGCGAAATGATTCCGAGAGCGCCCACGGCCGGCATCAGGGACAGGGCGATTTCAAGAACGAAAGCGGCCTGCAGGACCAGTAGTGCGGCGGACAGCGCGCCCTCGTGGCCGGACGCGAGGCTGGGGGTCGCCTCTGCGCCCATGCACAGGGCGGTAATGATCAGCAGGACGAGGATGGCGTCAGGCCACCGCCAGACGGTAGCGGCTGCGCCGGCGGTAGACCCACAAGGCGGCGATCGCGAGCGACAGTCCGACGCCGAAGAGCGCGGCAATATGCACGATCGGCATGCCGGCACGCACTGCCAGAGTATAGAGCCCGATCATGAGCAGCATGGCGCCGTTTTCCGCCAGATTCTGCACCGCGATGGCATGGCCGGCACCGACGCTGCGGTGCCCCGACTCCTGCAGCAGCGCATTCAGGGGCACGATGAGGTAGCCGCCGCAGGCGCCCACCAGGGTCATCACCACGAAGGCCGCGGGCACATGGGTCGTGCCGGCAAGGATGCACACGCCCGCGCCAATGAGGACACCCGCCGGAAGGACGCGGTCGGCGCGGTCCAAGGAGATGAATTTCGCAGCCAGCGCCGCACCCAGCACGATGCCGACCGCCACCATGGCATTGAGGTAGGCGGGCATGCTGTTGCTCGTGATGCCCAGCGCCACGGGCACCCAGGCAACCAGCAGGAAGCGCATGGTGGAACCCGTGCCCCAGAAAAGGCTGGTGCCGGTCATGGAAAACCGCGTATCGGGGGTGCGGATCAGTACCTTGAGCGCCTTGTTGAAATCACTGAGGATCTCCCGCAGGGATACCTGGCCGAGCGGATGGGCGGGCGCCAGGCGCGGAATGAACAGGTTCGCGCCCACGGCCGCCCCGTAGCAGGCGGTGACGGCGGCCAGGCCGCCCCAGACGTTCCAGTCGGCAAGCGTTCCGCCCGCGATCGCACCGGCAAGGATGGCCGCGATGGTCGAGGACTCCATCAGGCCGTTGGCCTTGACCAGCAGTTGCGGCGGGACCAGCTCCGAGAGGATGCCGTATTTTGCCGGCGAGTAGGCGGCGGCGCCGGCACCCACCAGTGCGTAGGCCAGGAACGGGTTGAGGCCGGCACACATGCCGAGCGCACCCAGCAGTTTCAGGACATTCGCCAGCAGCATCACGCGGCCTTTCGGCAGGGCATCCGCGAACGGCCCCACGAACGGCGCGAGCAGGATGTAGGCGCCGACGAAGAATTCCTGCAGCAGCGGATCGGTCCAGGCGGGATAGTGATCCAGCCGCAGCAGCGCCAGGGCGCCGAAGAGCAGGGCATTGTCGGCCATGGCGGACAGGAACTGGGCGATGAGCACGGCGATCATGCCGCGCGACCCTACAGTCGCCGAATCAGGACCGGGTTTTCTCGTGCTGTCCATCTGAACCTCAGGCGGCAGAGGCCGTGGTCGTCTCGGCCATGGCCTTCAGCCGTACATAGTCGGTCTTGCCCGTGCCCAGCAATGGAATCTCCGCGACCCGCACCAGGACCCTGGGAACGGCGAGATCCGGTGCGCCGAGGTTCCGGGCCGCCGTGCTCAATGCATCACGGACCAAGCTGGGATCGGTCGTGAACAGCACGATGGCTTCCCCCTTCGCGGCATCGCCGCGGGTGCTGGCGGCGTGGATGAACCCCGGGGATGCCGTCGCGGCGATCCGCTCCACGACTTCCAGGGAAATCATTTCACCCGCGATCTTCGCGAAGCGTTTGACCCGTCCGCGGATATGCACGAAGTCATCCTCGTCCACGCTCACGATGTCGCCGGTGGAATACCAGCCGGGCCGGATCGACACCGGCGGCTGGAGCACGCCCGGCCGCTGATGCAGCAGGTAGCCCTTCATCACGTTGGGCCCGCTGACGTGCAGTACACCGGCACCCTCGACGCCCGGCACCGGCTCCAGCTCGTACTGCATTCCGGGGACCACCTGTCCGACGCTGCCGATGCGGCAGGCCATGGGCACGTTGACGGCGATGACCGGCGCGTATTCGGTCACTCCGTAGCCCTCCAGGACCCGGATGCCGAATTTCTCGATCCACAGCCGGCGGACCTCGTCGGCAAGTTTCTCGGCACCCGCCACGACGTAGCGCAGGCGTCCGAAGTCATACGGATGGGCGTACTTGCCATAGTTGCCCAGGAAGGTCGAAGTGCCGAAGAGGACGGTGCAATTGCGGTCGTAGACCACCTCCGGAATGATCCGGTAGTGCAGGGGGCTGGGGTACAGGAATGCCTTGCAGCCCGACACCAGCGGCATGACGATGCCGCAGGCCAGGCCGAAGGAATGGAACACCGGCAGGGCCACCATGAACTTGTCGAGCGGATTGAAGTCGGCGATGGCCCGGATCTGCGCCACGTTCGACAGCAGGGAGTCGTGCGAATGCACGACGCCCTTGGGCAGGCCTTCGGAACCGGAAGTGAACAGCACCACCGCCGCATCCTCCGGCCGCTGCCGGGCGCCGAGCGAGCGCGGCAGCATCCGGTGCCAGAGGATCCAGAGTCTGTCGCCGAACCGCAGCTGGGCGCGCAGGTCCTCGAGGTAATGCACCGTGATGTCCGGCAGGCCTTCGACCAGTGGCGTCAGCCGCGCCCGCTCGAGGAAGGCGCGCGAAGCGACGACGTGCCGGATGCAGGCGAGCGTGCACGCCGCGCGCAGGCCGTCGCGGCCGGCGGTGTAGTTGAGCATGGCCGGCACGCGGCCCGTGGCCGAGAGCCCCATGACCAGTCCCAGTGTCGGTGCCGCGTTGGGGGTGAGGATGCCGACCCTTTCGCCCGGGTGCGTCCAGCGGCTCGCCAGGCGTCCGAGTCCCAGGGCCATGCGCAACAGCGAGCCGTACGACTCCTCCTGCAGGCGCACGTCCTCCACCAGCCGGTAGCCCGAGCCGAAGGTGGCGCGTGCATCGAGAAACGCCTGATACAGGGTGCGCCGCGGGCGGGTGGTGACCAGCATGTCGAGCAGCATGTGCCGCATGAGTTCGCCCGCGCGCCGGCGCCGCAGTTTCGCCGACGGCAGCTGCGGCATCGGAATGGTTCGCCGCGGCTGGAACAGGATCCTGACCTTCGGAAACAGCCGCAGCGGGTAGATGCCCGCGAGCCGGCCGAAGTAGCTGCGGCCCGCGCCCTCGAGCCGCACCGGCACCACCGTGGCGCCGGTCTTGGCGGCGACGAAGGCGGCGCCGTCGTACACCTTCATCAGCGAACCGGTGACGGTCAGGCGGCCTTCCGGAAAAATGACCACCGGCGCGCCGCTCTCAACCAGCCGGCAGATCAGCTTCATGGCCATCGGGCTGGTCGAATCCACCGCCAGATGGGGCACCAGGTTCAGCAGCCAGCGGAAATACCATTTCGCCTTGACCTGGGTGTGCACCACGAAGGTTGCGCCGATCGGCAGGAAACTGCCGAGCAGGGCGCCATCCAGGAAGGATTCGTGGTTGGCGACGATCAGCGTGCGCTCATTGGCGAAGACGCTGCGATCGCCGCTCACCTGGACGCGGAACAGGGGTCGCAGTACGGTGCGCAGCACGCTGCGCAGCAGACGGAAACGGAACGAGTCGGTATCGGTCACAGGACTACCTCGCAACGCTGCCCCAAGGTCTGCCGTGCCAGAACGGGCTGCATTCTTGGGTAGCCCCGTCATGGCCGCCGTGCCGGATCTCACATCGTCGATGACCGTCATTGTTGCTTTGCCGCATCCGGCGCCTCCCTGCGGCACGCCAGGCCGCGGGTGCAATCTCGTTCATGTGCTCCGCCGATGCCACCTGCATGGCGAAAGTGGCGTCCGGGTGGCCTTTTCGTATTACGGGATGATACCTTGCCGCGCATGTCGGGTCGGACCCAGATCGTCACGGAGCTGAAGCGCGCGCTGCGGGCCAGCGGGCACACCTATGCCCATGTGGCGAAGAAGCTCGATTTGAGCGAGGCCAGCGTCAAGCGGCTGTTCTCGCAGCAGGACCTGTCGCTGGAGCGGATCGATGCGATCTGCGAGCTCATCGGCCTCGGCCTCATCGAGATCCTCGAGCGGGCGCGTGAGCGCATGGCACCCGTGGCGCAGCTGACCCTGGCGCAGGAAAGCGAGATCGTCTCGGACCTGCGCCTGCTCTTCATGACGTGGCTGGTACTGATCCGCACGCCGTTCGAGGAAATGGTGCACAGCTACAGGTTCACCGAACGCGAGGCCCTGAGGTATCTGATCCGGCTCGACCGCCTCAAGGTGATCGAGCTGCAGCCCGGCAACCGGGTGCGGCTTCTGGTGAGCCGCCATTTCAGCTGGCGTGCCGGCGGTCCGGTGCAGAAGTACATCAACCAGAGGCTGCTGCGGGAGTTCTTCGCCAGCCATTTCATCGAACCCTCCGAGGAGTTCTTCTTCCACGGCGGCCGGGTCTCGGCCGAGGCCCTGGGACGCATGAAGCGCACCCTGCAGGGGGCCGCGCGCGAATGCGCGGAGATCATCGAGCGCGACCGGTCAGGCAGCAAGGACCGCTTCGGGGCCGCCTTCGTCCTGGCGCTGCGGCCCTGGAACTACAGCGGCTTCAGGCAATTCGACCGGGACTGAATCGCCCATGAAGATCCTGTTCGTCTGCCTCGGAAACATCTGCAGGTCGCCGACGGCCGAGGCGGTGCTGCGCGGCCTGCTGGCGCGCGAAGCGCCGGAACTGGCGGTGACCGTCGATTCGGCGGGGACCTCCAACTACCACCCCGGCTCCGCGCCGGATCAGCGCTCGCAGGCGGCCGCCCGCCGCCGCGCCTATGACCTCTCGGCACAGCGCGCGCGGCAGGTGTGCGTGGAGGATTTCAGGAACTTCGATCTGATCCTTGCGATGGATCGCAGGAATCTCAGCGAGCTGCGGCGGATCGCTCCACCGGGAACGCAGGGCAAGATCCGGCTGTTCCTGGATTTCGCGCCCGAACAGGCGCTGCGCGAAGTGCCGGATCCCTATTTCGGAGGCGACACGGGATTTGAGGAGGTACTGGACCTGATCGAACTTGCCGCACGCGGGTTGCTGCGGCGCCTGCGTGAGCAGGCGCCGCCAACCTAGGACCCGTCGACCCTCAGCCGTCGTCGCGGCTGCGGCCACCCGCATCGGAGCCGGAAGAGGGCGCCGAAGACCACACCACGAACGGGCGGGCCGCTTCGGCCGGCGCGGCGGCAGGCGCCGGCGCGGCCTCCGCGTGGTGCGCGGGTGCCGCTGCCGCAGACTCATGACCCGATGCCGGTGCGGCCCGTTCCGACGGCGCCTCGAAGCCGCGGTCTTCCGGGCCCCGCTCTGCGGGCCCATGCTCTTCGTGGCCATGCTCCGGGAGGCGCTCGTGCGCTCCGAAATCGCCGTTGGCCGAGCCGTTGGACTCCATCGGTGCGCCCGGCGTCATGCCCTCGCGTGAACCGCCGCCCCCGCGACGACCGCGGCGTCGGCCGCGCCGGCCGCGACCGCTGCGTTCGCCGCGCGGCTCATCGCCCGGTACGGCAGGCGCTGCCGCATTTGCCGCGGCGGCGCCCGGGTCTGCCGCGTTGACCGGTTCGCGATCCTGCTCGCGCTCGCGGGAACGCTCCCGCTCGCGTCCGCCCTGACGGTTGCCCGGGTTGTCGCGATTGCGATCGCCGCGCTCATTGCGCTGACGCTCGCCACGATCCTCGCTGCCGGCGCTGCGGTCGCGCTCACCGGTGCCCCGGTGGCGATCCCGGCCCCGGCCATCGCGGCCGCCGCGACCCCGATCGCGGTCGCGACCATGTCGCCGGCCGTCGCGCTCCCCGCCGTGGCGTTCGCCGGAGCGGCCTTCGGAGCGCGCCGGACCGGGAGCCTCGACCGGTGCGACCACCGCCGCAGGAGCCGCCGCCGGCTCACCGAACAGACCCCGCATGACCCGCTGGAACAGTCCCGGCTGGGGTGCGGCCGTGACCGGCGCCGGCGCCGGTGCCGGAGTCGGGGCGGGCGGTGCGGCGACCATCGGCGCGGCGGTCGTCGGCAGCAGGGTGGCGACCGCGGCCGGTTCCACCATCGGCTTCTTCTCGCCCAGCGCCGGGTCGGCCACCGGAGCGGCCACCGGCATCAGGTAGCTGAGCTGCTTGTTCTCGGGCAGCTCCATTTCATCGTCACGGATGCGCTTGATGGCGTACTCCGGCGTCTGCATGTGCAGGTTCGGCACGATGATGAGTTCGACGTCGCTCTTGCTCTCAAGATCGCGCATCCAGTCGCGCTTCTCGTTGATCAGGTAGGTCGCCACGTCCACGGGTACCTGCGCGATGACGCGCACGGTGCGGTCCTTGCGCAGTTCCTCACCGATCAGGCGCAGGACCGACAGCGCCATGGACTCGATGCTGCGGATGCTGCCGATGCCCACGCAACGCGGACACACGATGTGGCTGGACTCGCCCAGCGAGGGCCGCAGACGCTGCCGCGACATTTCCAGGAGTCCGAAGCGGGACAGACGCCCGATCTGGATGCGGGCGCGGTCCATCTTCACCGCATCGCGCAGGCGGTCCTCGACCTCGCGCTGGTTCTTGGTGGACTCCATGTCGATGAAGTCGATGACGATCAGGCCGCCGATGTCGCGGATGCGCAGCTGGCGGGCGATCTCATCGGCCGCCTCGAGGTTGGTATTGAGCGCCGTGGTCTCGATGTCCGCACCGCGGGTGGCACGGGCCGAGTTGATGTCGATGGAGACCAGCGCCTCGGTGTAATCCACGACGATGCTGCCGCCGGAGGGCAGGGATACCTTGTGGGCGTACGCCGATTCGATCTGGCTCTCGATCTGGAACCGGGTGAACAGCGCGATATCGTCGGTGTAGTGCTTGAGCCGCCGCTGCGCCTCAGCCGGCATGAACCGCTGCATGTACTCCTGGGCCTTGCCGTAGGCGGCCGCATCGTCCACCAGAACCTCCCCGACATCGTCCGAGAGGTAGTCGCGCATGGCGCGGGTGACCGCATCGCTTTCGCGGTACACGAGGAACGGGGCAGGGCGCTCCTTCTCCGCGGCGGCGATCTGCTCCCACTGGGCCCGCAGGTTATCCAGGTCCCACTGCAGTTCCTCGACGCTGCGGCCGACGCCCGCGGTGCGGATGATGGCTCCCATGCCGTCGGGGATCTGCAGCTGGCTCATGACTTCGCGCATCTGGTCGCGGTCTTCGCCTTCGATGCGGCGCGAGACGCCACCGGCGCGGGGGTTGTTCGGCATCAGGACCAGGAAGCGGCCCGCGAGACTGATGAAGGTCGTGAGGGCGGCGCCCTTGTTGCCGCGTTCTTCCTTCTCGACCTGGACCATGACCTCCTGGCCTTCGGTCAGGAGTTCGCGGATGTTCATGCGACCGCTTTGGGGATTGCCGCGGAAGTAGTCGCGCGAGACCTCCTTCAGGGGCAGGAAGCCGTGGCGTTGCGCTCCATAGTCGACGAAGCAGGCTTCGAGCGAAGGCTCCACCCGCGAGATGCGACCCTTGTAGATGTTGGCTTTTTTCTGTTCCTTCGACTGCAGTTCGATACTCAGGTCATACAGTTTCTGACCATCAACCAGAGCGACCCGGAGCTCTTCCTGTTGAGTGGCATTGACTAACATTCTCTTCATGTTCGGCCTTAACCCAGCAATGAGAGGCCGACAAGGAAACGACGGGAGGCCGCACGCAGGCGTGCAGCAGGACATAAAGGGATAGGGGTGCTCGAGTCTCGCTCATCTGAGGACCCGCCCACGGAAGGGTGGTTGCCCAAAACCTTTTGTAGCTCTACCGACGGCGCGCCCGGAGTCAGTGTTGTAAGACTTCAATCGGGTGCAGCAATCTTGTCGGCCCAACGCGATGGCCCCGATTCACATCGGGGACCAACTGAAGACCATCCGCGAAGGGAAAGGTGAAACGCATGACTTTCGGTACATGTGCGCCACTCCCCCCGAAGAGGCCGGTAACATGCGCACGAGCTTTCGAGCCGCGCGCCTGTGGCTGTCCTTGTTATTGGGACAGTTCCCGAAGTATAGCCCTGAGACTATTGTAAAAACAATATCTTACGATGAGGTAGAAGTTGTCCGAGCAACCCGAGGGCCCGGTGCGCGAAGGCGTGCGCCATGTACAGGTCGGCGCCGACCAGGCGGGGGTACGCCTGGACAACTTCCTCAGCCGCCTGCTCGAGGGACTGCCCCGCAGCCGCGTTTTCCGCATCGTTCGTCGCGGCGAAGTTCGCGTCAACGGTAAGCGGGCGAGCCCGGAGACCCGGTTGCTGAGCGGTGACATGGTCCGGGTACCCCCGGTCAGCCTGCCGGGCCCGGACGCACCCGCCCCCCGGGCCCGCGTACCCCGCAGCCTCATCGAGACGGTCCGGGACGCGATCATTACCGAGAACGACCGCCTCATGGTGATCAACAAGCCGGCGGGCATCGCCGTGCATGGCGGCAGTGGCGTGAGCTTTGGCGTCATCGAGGCCTTGAGGGCCGGTCGCCCGCAGGAGAGCCTGGAGCTGGTTCACCGCCTGGATCGGGACACGAGCGGTTGCCTGCTGGTGGCCCGCAAGCCTGCGGCGCTGCGCATCCTGCATGCGCTGATGCGCGACGGCGAGGTGGAGAAGGGCTACCTGGCACTGCTCAAGGGTCAGTGGGACCTGGGCAAAAAGCGCATCGACGTGCCGCTGAATACGGACATTCGCGTCGGCGGGGAGCGTACGGTCCGCGTCCAGGCTGGCGGCAAGAGCGCCGTCAGCACCTTCAGCCCGGTCCAGTTCTTCCGCAACCGCGCCTCGCTGGTGGAGGTCGACCTCGACACCGGCCGCACCCACCAGATCCGCGTGCATGCCGCGCATGTGGGACATCCGGTGGCCGGGGACGGGAAGTACGGGGACGAGGACTTCAACGAGCGCATGCGCCAGCAGGGGCTGACGCGCATGTTCCTGCACTCGCATCGCATTTCATTCGACTGGCCGAACGGCGGTGATTTCAGCGCCAGTGCCCCGTTGCCGACGGATCTGGCGGCGGTGCTCGATGCGCTGGGCGAGTCCACCCCTGCCCGGGCGGGCCGCCGCCGCCGCTGACGGACCCTCTAGAACAGGCGGTAGCCCGCCTGCCGCAGCGCGCCTGCGAGCCAGATCAGGGGCAGTCCCACCAGGGCCGTCGGATCCTCCGATTCGATGCGCGAGAACAGGGCGATGCCCAGGCCCTCGGACTTGAAGCTGCCGGCGCAGTTCAGGGGCTGTTCCCGCGCTACATAAGCCGCGATTTCCTCCGGGGTGAGATCCCTGACCGCAACCGTGACCGTGTCCAGGTGGTTTACGCTGAAACCCGTGTTGTGCCAGCGCACGGCACAGGCCGTATGAAACCGGGCCTGGGAGCCGGCCAGGTGCTTGAGCTGCTGACAGGCCCGCTCGACGGTGCCGGGCTTGTCCAGAACGATGCCGCCCGCCGCCGCAACCTGGTCGCTGCCGATCACCACGGCGTGGGGATGACGCACGGCCACGGCCTCGGCCTTGGCGGCCGCCAGGCGCAGGGCCCGCTCGGTGGCAGGCTCGCCGGGGACGTGTGCCTCGTCCACATCGGACGCCTCGACCTCGAACGGCAGGCCCAGGCGCTGCAGGAGCTCAAGGCGGTAGGGGGAGGTCGAGGCCAGGATCAGGGGAGGCTTGGAGGTCAAGTTGCACCGCTGGGGCAAAGCTTAAAAGAGAGTGCCGAAACAAAGGTTTGCATCCAATCCAAGTGCTTTTGACTTGGCCGGGCGCGATACCTATGATACGCGCCCCATGTCAGAGGGCTGGTCGAAGTTGCTCGATGTCGGCCCGCTGGCCGACGGGCGGGCGGAGATCGATTTTTCGATCCCGCTGAGGCATCTCCCGCGGGTGCTGCCGATGCTGGCGGCGCCGGACGGGGAGGCCGTCGGGCGGGTGGCTTTCAGCCGCGAAGGTCGGATCGCGGTGGCCGCGACGCGCGTGGCCGCCGAGGTGACCCTGACCTGTCAGCGTTGCCTCGGACCTCTGGTCCGCAGGATCGAGGGCAGCGGGCGCGCGGCACTGGTCGCGACGGCGGCGGAGGCCGAGCGGGTTCCTGACACCGTGGAGACCGTGCTCGCACCCGACTACCGCATCAGCCTCCGGGACCTGGTCGAGGAGGAACTGCTGCTGGCGCTGCCGCTGGTGCCGCGGCATGAAGACAAGGACTGTGCCGGCGACAGCGCGGGCGCGGGGCAGGGGTTTGCCGAAGAGCCCCCCGCCGAGACACAACGACCGTTTGGCCAGCTCGGAGAGCTGCTCAAGCGGCAGTAGTTTTAGACGTTCAGATTTCGTATCCGGAGAGTTCCGCCATGCCCGTTCAGAAAAGCCGCAAGACACCGTCCAAGCGCGGTATGCACCGTTCGCACGACGGACTGGCGAAGCCCGCCCTGTCCATCGATCCGCAATCCGGTGAGACCCACCTGCGTCATTGCATCACCCCGGATGGCTTCTACCGCGGCAAGCGCGTGCTGGAGAAGCCGGCCGACACCGACGGTCAGGAATAGCCTCGCGCCAACTGCCTGACGCGCGACCCGGCCAGTGTTGCCCATCGCGATTGACGTGATGAGCGGCGATCGCGGGCCGGAAGAGCGCCTCGCGGGTGTCGTGCAGGCCCTGCGCGAGGACCCGCTGCTGGCGGTGCTGCTGATCGGACAGAGTGGTCCGATCGAGGCGCCGCTGCGGACCCTTCCACAGGCCCTGCGGCGGCGCATGCAGCTCGTCGCCGCCTCCCAGGTCGTTGCCATGGACAGCCCGCCGCGGGTAGCCATCCGCAGCGGACGGGACTCCTCCATGCGCGTGGCCCTCAATCTGGTCGCCGAAGGCCGGGCCGCGGCCTGCGTCAGTGCCGGCAACACCGGAGCGCTGACGGCGATGGCCCACTACGTGCTGAAGATGGTCGCGAACGTGGAGCGTCCGGCGATGGTCTCGGCGATTCCGTCCGAGGCCGGTCAGACGCTGATGCTGGATCTCGGAGCCAACACCCGCGCCTCCGACATCCAGCTGCTGCAGTTTGCGACCCTGGGCGCGGTCGTGGCCCGCGAGCTCTCCGGCATCACGGCCCCGCGCGTGGGCCTGCTGAACATCGGCGAGGAGGACATCAAGGGCCATGACACGGTGCGCGCCGCGCACACGCGGCTGCTGCAGTCCGGCCTCAACTACATCGGGTTCGTCGAAGGTGATCACATCTTCTCGGACCGCGTCGATGTGGTCGTGACCGACGGGTTCACCGGCAACGTCGCCCTGAAGACCATGGAAGGCCTGGCGCGCATGATCGGCACCCGCACCCGCCGCGAGTTCGCGACCGGCGCCGGCAATCGCCTGGCGGCGTTGCTGGCACGACCCTCGCTGCGGCGTCTGGCGCAGGGTCTGGATCCGCGTCGCTACAACGGCGCCTGCATGGTAGGCCTCGGGGGCGTCGTGGTAAAAAGTCATGGTCAGGCGGATGCGACCGCCTTCGCGCGGGCCGTGGAACTGGCCGCCACGCTCGGGCGCGGCAAGCTGTGTGCGCAGGTTGCGCAGGCATTTGATTCACAGGGGCGTTGATGTATTCGCAAATCGCCGGCACCGGCAGCTGCCTGCCGGACAAGATCCTGACCAACCACGACCTGGAACGGTTGATGGACACCAGCGATGCCTGGATCCGCGAACGTACCGGCATCGTGAAGCGGCATATCGTCGCCGAGCACCAGGGCACGGTCGACCTCGCCGAGCCGGCCGCGCGTGCCGCGATCAGCGCCGCGGGCCTGGCCCCGGCCGACATCGACCTGATCGTGTTCGCCACCTCGACGCCCGATTTCGTCTTCCCGAACGGCGGGGTGCTGCTGCAGCAGCGACTCGGGTGCTTCGGAGGACCGGCATTCAGCGTCGAGGCTGCCTGCAGCGGCTTCGTGTATGCGCTGTCGGTGGCGGACAAGTTCGTGCGCGCCGGGGAAGCACGCAATGCGCTGGTCGTCGGGGCGGAGACCATGTCACGCATCACCGACTGGACGGACCGGGGCACGGCCATCCTGTTCGCCGACGGCGCCGGCGCCGTGGTCCTCAGGGCCGGAGAGACACCCGGCATACTCTCAACCCATCTGCATGCCGACGGCTCCTACAAGGACCTGCTCTACTGCGGCGGCGGTCCCGCGCGGCGGGCGGATCCGAGCCGCATCAGGATGGCCGGCAGCGAAGTGTTCAAGATCGCCGTCATCAATCTCGGCAAGGCGGTGGAAGAGGCGCTCGCGGCCAACGGCCTGGACCGTTCGGCCGTGGACTGGCTGGTGCCGCATCAGGCCAACATCCGCATCATCCAGGCCACGGCGCGGCGCCTGGAGCTGCCGATGGACAAGGTGATCGTCACCGTCCAGGACCACGGCAACACTTCGGCGGCCTCCATCCCACTCGCGCTGGACGTGGGCGTGCGCGACGGCCGCATCAGGCGCGGCGATCTGCTGCTGCTGGAGGCGTTCGGCGGCGGCTTCACCTGGGGATCGGCACTCGTGCGCTACTGAAAAAAGAAACGCCGCGCAAGGGCGCGGCGTTGCTCGGAGCAAATTCCGTCCCGGATGGACGGACGGATGTGCTTACTTGGAGATCGAGCGCTTGAACATGCGGTCGATCTTCTCGTTGGTCGCGTCGACGGCGGCCTGGGCAGCCTGGGCGGCAGCCAGAGCCTGGTTCGCGGTGCTCTGCGCACCGGCAGCAGCCGTGTTGGCAGCCTGAGCCTGCGAGGAGGCCTGTGCGGCAGCAGAGTTGGCACCCTGCACTTCGGACTGCAGCTTCGAGACCTGGGACTTCAGGTCATCGACCTGTGCCTGCATCGGCTTCAGGTCCGTGCAGCCAGCCAGGGCAACAACGGCAGCAACAGCGGCCACCTTGACGATCATCGTGCTTTTCATTTGAAAATCCCCTTCTGGGTGGTTAACGGGAGTCCTAAATGCGTCGTAGGACAATGCGAACACCAGCGGGGGCTCCGCCACAGTCTTCGCAAGCGGCCGCAATGGCATCAAATTTGGCCAAGGAATGCAACTACTTAAAGACTATTTAAAGCGTAGTCTTTTGCCCCGTGTCGGTGCGGGGCGACATTCAATGAATTCGAACTCAATGAATGGCCTGATGCTTCGCGTGCTGCGTAACAGTTTATTAAGTTCACGCAATCAACGCCTGCGGCGGTGATCTTTGATGATTTCCCGCGCCGCGTTGTGGCCTGGCACCGCCGTGACGCCGCCACCGGGGTGCGTGCCCGAGCCACACAGGTACAGTCCGCGCACCGGTGTGCGGTAGTCGCCGTAGCCGAGCAGGGGTCGCGCAGCCCACAGCTGATCGAGCCCCAGGCTGCCGTGGAATATATCCCCGCCGAGCAGTCCGAAGCGTTCCTCCAGATCGACCGGCGACAGCGCCATCCTCCCCACGATGCTACGCCGGAAGTTGGGTGCATAGGCCGTCACCGTGTCGATGATGTGGTCGGCGGCGGCCTCGCGTTCATCCTGCCAGCGTCGTCCCCCGGGCAGCCGGTAGCGGAAATGCTGGCAGAACAGGCTCGCCACGTGGGCCCCGGCAGGCGCCAGGGAGTCATCGATGGTGCTCGGAATCAGCATTTCGACGATCGGCCGATGCGAGATGCCAGTCGCGCACGCGCTCAGCCAGGCCTGGTCCATGAACGCAAGCGAAGGGGCCATGATGATGCCGGCGCCCAGATGTGCACCCGTGGCGGGCATGCCCTCGAAGTGGGGCAGTTCGGACAGCGCCACATTCATGCGGAACGTGGCCGATTCGCAACGGAAACGATGGATGCGGGCCCTGAAGTCATCCGGCAATGCGCCGGGCTCCACCAGCGCCGTGAACAGCAGCCGGGGATTGATGTTTGCCGCAATGCAGCCAACCGCGACGGCGCGCCCGTCACTGAGCACCAGCCCACTGGCACGAGCCGTACCGTCGCCGTGGCCGCCGGTGACTTCCACCCGTTCGACGCCGGCTTCCAGGAAGACATCCACACCGAGCCGTTGCGCCTCGCCGACCATGGCCTGGGTGATCGAGCCCATGCCGCCGAGGGCATGACCCCAGACCCCGCTCTTGCCATGGGTCTCGCCGAAGGCGTGGTGCAACAGCACGTAGCCGCTGCCCGGGGCATAGGGACTCTGCCAGGCACCGACCACGGCATCGAATCCCAGCAGCGCCTTGATGGCGTCGCTTTCAAACCAGCCGTCCAGCAGTTCCCCGGCACTGCGGGTGAAAAGCTCGTGGACTTCGTATTGCGCGGTGGCAGGAAGCTTTCTGAAAGCATTTCCCAGGCTCAGCAGCCCCATGAGGTCGCGAGCCCGGCGCAGATTCGCGGGCGGTGTGCGCAGCAGCAGGTCGCGCAGGAAGGCCACCACCCGATCCAGCATCCGGTAGTAGTCCGCCAGGCGGTTGGCATCGCGGACGGAAAAGGCGGCGAGGGCGGCACGGGTATCCGCACTGCCGGGGCCGACGCAGAAGTTGCGGCGGGAGGCGGCATCGCCCAGCGGCAGGAAATTCTGCATCGGCCGCTCGATGATCCGCAGGCCGTGCTCGTGCAGTCGCAGGTCGCGGATCACCTGCGGGTGCAGCAGGCTCACGGTGTAGCTGGCGGTGGAGTTGCGGAATCCCGGATGAAACTCTTCGGTCACCGCCGCGCCGCCGGCCACCGCGCGGCGCTCGAAGACCGCCACTTTCAAACCGGCGCGGGCCAGGTAGCACGCACAGGTGAGGCCGTTGTGACCCGCGCCGATGACGGCCACGTCGTATTGCGGCGCGCGCGCGCCCGATCTGGATGTCGCCACGGGTTCCGGTCGAAATGGGTGATGGGGCAGTGTAGCCGCGCGGCGCGCATCGCGCCCAATTGTGGTCGCGACGCATTCGAGGCAGTCTGCGCGGCATGAACGTCACCCGCGTCTGCACCTGGGGGTTGGGCATCGCCCTGATGATCGGTCTCATGCCGGGCGCCCACGCCCGCGAACCTGCCGATGAGGACGGGTATCAGTTGTGGCTGAGGTATACCCCGGTCGGGCAGCCCTGGCAGGAACGCTATGCGGCCCGCGCGACCGCCGTGGTCGCACTGGGAGACTCCCCGGTGCTGCAGGCGGCGCTGGCGGAACTGGATACCGGCCTTGCGGGCCTGCTCGGTGCGCAGCCGCCGTCCGCATCGGCCGCGCTGGTGCCCGAGGGCAGCATCGTGCTGGGCACGCCGGCCTCCTCGGCGCAGATCGCCGCGCGCGCCGCTGCGCTCGGACTCGCCGCCGCGGGCCCGGAAGGCTTCGTGCTCGAGTCCACGCAATGGGACGGACATGCGGTCACGCTGATCGCGGCGAACAACGACGTGGGCCTGCTGTACGGCACGTTCCGCTATCTGGCGCTGATGCAGCGGCGGGAGTCCCTCGAAGGACTCGATATCCACGATGCGCCGCATCTGAAGCTGCGCGTGCTCGATCATTGGGACAATCCCGACCGCACCGTGGAGCGCGGCTACGCCGGAGAGTCCATCTGGGATTTCTGGCGGTTGCCCGGATACGTCGATCCGCGCTACCGGGACTACGCACGCGCGGATGCCTCGGTCGGCATCAACGGCGTCGTCTTCAACAACGTGAGCGCCAGCTCGGTGTATCTGACGCCGCGTTGGATCGCCAAGGTCGCCGCGCTCGCCGATGTCCTGCGCCCCTACGGGATCAGGGTCTACCTGTCGGTGCTGTTCAACAGCCCGCTCGACCTGGGCGCAACCAAGACCGGCGATCCGCGCGATCCGGCGGTCATCGCCTGGTGGCACGCCAAGTGCGACGAGATCTATCGTTCGATCCCGGATTTCGGCGGGTTCCTGGTGAAGGCCGACAGCGAGGGCCAGCCGGGACCACGGGACTATCATCTCACCCAGGCCCAGGGCGCCAACATGATCGCGGGTGCCCTGGCACCGCATGGCGGCGTGCTGATGTGGCGCGCGTTCATCTACGCGACCGAGGATCGCCAGGACCGGGTCCGTCAGGCGTACCGGGAATTCAAACCCCTGGACGGCCAGTTCGCGGCCAATGTGCTGGTGCAGATCAAGAACGGCCCGCTGGATTTTCAGCCGCGCGAGCCGGCGCATCCGCTGTTCGGCGCCATGCCGCACACCAACGAAATGCTCGAAGTGCAGCTCACCAAGGAATACCTCGGCTTCTCCACGCACCTGGTGTACCTCGGGGCGCTGTTTTCCGAGGTGCTGCGCTGGGACACTTTCGCGCACGGTCCCCGTTCCACCGTTGCGCGGGTCATCGACGGCTCGCTCGAAGGGCACACCCTCACGGGCATGGCCGGAGTGTCCAACGTGGGTTCGGACCGGGACTGGTCCGGCTCGATCTTCGATCAGGCCGACTGGTACGCGTTCGGCCGACTGGCTTGGGATCCGCAGGCCGATCCGAAGCGGATCGCCACCGACTGGATCAGGATGACTTTTTCCAACGACTCCGCGTTCATCACGCCGGTCGTGGACATGATGCTGCGCTCGCGTGAGGCGGTGGTCGACTACATGACCCCGCTCGGACTGGCTCACATCATGGCGACGGGCCATCACTATGGCCCCGGGCCCTGGGTGAGTGATCTCAAACGTCCCGAATGGAACCCCGTCTACTACCACCATGCCGGCAAGGACGGCATCGGGTTCGACCGCACCGCCACCGGCAGTGACGCGCTGGCGGACTACGCGCCCGAGGTCGCGCGCCGCCTGGCCGATCCGGCCGCCGACGACATGAAGTATCTGCTGTGGTTCCACCATCTGCGCTGGACCGACCGCCTGGTCTCGGGGCGCACGGTGTGGGATGAACTGACGTATCGTTACAGCCGCGGCGTGAGCACGGTGCAGGAAATGGCGCGTACCTGGAATTCACTCAAGGGCGATGTGGACGCCGAGCGCTTCAACAAAACGGCCGCATTCCTCGCAGAGCAGCAGCAGGAAGCCCGGTGGTGGCGCGATGCCTGCATCGCCTACTTCCAGCACCAGTCCGGGTTGCCGCTGGCGCCGGGAATCGCGGCTCCGGAACACACGCTCGACTGGTATGAGGCTCAGGTCTATCGCTATGCCCCGGGTCAGGGACACTAGCTGACCCGGTTGGCCGCGGCGACGGCGGCGAACCAATGCCCGGAATCCTTGATGGTGCGGCGCTGTCCATGATCGAAGTCGACGTACGTGAGCCCGAAACGCTGTGAATAGCCTTCGGCCCATTCGAAATTGTCCAGCAGTGCCCAGCAGTGGTAGGCGCGCACCGGAACCCCGTCGCGGATGGCCCGCGACAGGGCCTGGAGGTGACTGCGCAGGTAGGCGATCCGCGCGGAGTCATGGATCCTTCCCTGGGAATCCGGCCCCGTGTTGTAGGCGGCACCGTTTTCGGTGATTTCGATCGGCATGGGTCCGATCTCGCGTCGCATGCGGATCAGGATCTCATGGAAGCCCTGCGGAAAGATGTCCCAGCCGATATCGGTCTTCGATGAATGGCCGGGCGCAGTGGCCCACTGGCCGCTGGTGTCGAGATCGGGCGCGCTGTCTGGTGCGGTGGAATGCTTCACCAGCCAGGGCGAGTAGTAATTGAGCCCCATGAAGTCCAGCGGCGCACGCATGATCCGCTCATCGCCGTCGCGATAGCCGAGCGCCGCGGCCTGCTTTTCGGGCGGCAGTACGCCTTCGGGATAGTGGCCGCGCAGGGCAGGGATGATGAACCACAGGTTCTGGAAGCGATGCCAGCGTTCGGCCGCGGCGACATCCTCGTAGGAGGCGCTGGCCGGGAACATGGGAGCGACATCGAACGCGCTACCCAATTGCAGCCGGCCATTGAGGGCCTTGAGCGCGTGGAACGCCATGCCCTGCGCGAGATTGACGGTGTGCGTGGCCTTGAGGAAGGCCGGCCAGTCCTGGCGCCCGGGTGCATGCCGGCCGTTCCAGTAGCCGACGGCGGTGAAAGTCTTCGGCTCGTTGAACAGCGCCCATTGTCCGATGCGGTCCCCGAGGCCGCGCCCGACGAGGGCCGCGTAGTCGGCGAAGCGCGCCGCGGTGTCGCGATTGGGCCAGCCCCCGGCATCCTCCAGCGCCTGCGGCAGGTCCCAGTGGTAGAGCGTGGGCATCGGGCGGATGCCGGCCTGCAGCAGTTGGTCGGTCATGCGCCGGTAGTGGTCCAGCCCGCGCTGATTGACCGGGCCGCGGCCGGTGGGCTGGATGCGGGGCCACGAAATCGAGTACCGGTAGGTCTTCAGGTTCAGCTGCTTCAGCAGCGCGATGTCATCCGCATAGCGGTGGTAGCTGTCGCAGGCGACATCCCCGGTGTCCCCGTTCCTGATGTGTCCGGCCGTGTGGCTGAAGCGGTCCCAGATGGACTCCCCCTTGCCGTCCTCCTGCCAGGCCCCCTCGACCTGGTAGGCGGCCGTGGCGGCGCCCCACAGGAACCCTTCGGGAAAGCGGCCGGCATCGGGCACCGCAGGCGCCGCGGCGGCAGCTGCAGTGGCCGCGCCCGCAGGGCTCATCAGCGGTTCCAGGGGCAGGGCGCTTAGGGCGAGCGCCGACTGCAGCAGGCTGCGACGGTTCATGGCCATGATCTCTCGTTATGAACTGCGGACGCCGGCGACGGGCGCGCCTGGCGTGGGGGGGCAGTATCGCTGCCGCCGGCATCCGCAAAGCTTCGCGTGCACTAGGGTGTGACCTCGAGTCGGGTGGTCTGCAGGTTTGCCGAACTGTTGCCCGCCATGATCTCGAAGGTCCCCGGCTCCACGACTTCCTGCATGTGCTCATCGCGCAGCGCCAGGGCGCTGCGGTCCAGCGTAAAGCGCACCGTGGTGACCGCGCCGGGCGCGAGCGTCACGCGCCGGAATGCCTTGAGCGACTTGACCGGCTGGGTCACCGAGCTCACGGTCTCGTGCACATACAACTGGACGACCTCATCACCGGCGAGCCTGCCGGTATTGCGCACGTCCACCGCAACCTGCACGGACTCTCCCGCGCGGATCCTGGGTGAGGAAAGCTGCGGGACGCCGATCGCAAAAGTGGTGTACGAAAGCCCGAAGCCGAAGGGGAACAGCGGCTCCCTGGAGCTGAACTCATAGCCACGGTGCGCGCTCGGCTTCTGGTTGTAGACCATCGGCAGCTGGCCTACCGAGCGCGGGAAGGTCACCGGCAGCTTGCCGCCCGGGTTGGTATCGCCGAGGAGGATACCGGCGAGGGCCGTGCCCCCCTCCTGGCCCGGGTACCAGGCCTCGAGAATCGCATTGGCCCTGTCCGCCAGCAGCGGCACCGAGAGCGGCGGACCATTGATGAGCACCACCGCCACGGGCTTGCCGAGTGCAAGAAGTGCCTGTGCCAGTTCCGGCTGCTCGCCCAAAAGATCGAGCGTGTCGCGATCTCCAAGGTGGTTGTCGGCCCAGCCCTCGCGGCTGATCGCCGGGTTGGTGCCGATGGCGAGCACGATCGCGTCGGCGGATTTCGCGACGGTCACCGCCTGCGCGATGCGCTGCAGGTTCTGCGCCCGGTTCGCCAGGCGCACCTCGTCCGTGTACCAGTCGCCCGAGTCCGTGATCCGCACGCCCTCGGCGGTGACGATGCGCATCCGGTCGCCCACCAGGGTGCGCAGGCCCTGCAGCAACGTGACAGCATGGGCGGGGACGTTCGAATAGCCGCCCAACTGCACGGTATCGGCATTCGGACCGATGACGGCGAGCGTTCCGACCGCTCCGGACTTGAGCGGCAGCATGCCATCGTTCTTCAGCAGTACCGTGGTCCGGCCGGCGGCCTGCGCGGCGAGCATCCGGGCCTCCGCGTTACCGGTGATCGAGCTGGCCTGCGCCGCGTCGGCGTAGGGATTCTCGAACAGTCCCGCCAGCATCTTCAGCCGCAGCATGCGCCGGACCGCAGCGTCGATCTGCGCCTGCGTCACCAGGCCGGCCGCGAGCGCCTCGGGCAGCTTTGCATAGGCCTCGCCGTCCGGCAGATCGAAGTCGACGCCGGCGTGCAGGGCGCGGGCTGCCGCATGCATGAGGTCGGGGACCACGTGGTGCAGCTGCTCCAGCTGTTCGATGCCGTAGTAGTCACTGACGACCGCGCCGGTGAAGCCCATTTCGCCCCGCAGGACGTCATGCAGCAGCCAGTAGTTGGCATGCGACGGCAGGCCATCGATTTCGTTGTAGGAGGCCATCACGTTGAGCGCATGCGCCTGCTGGATCGCGGCGGCGAACGGCGGCAAGAACATCTGCCGCAGCGTGCGCTCGGCGATGGGCGCGGGGCCCACGTTGGTGCCGCTTTCCGGCTGCCCATGGCCGGTCATGTGCTTGAGGGTCGCGAACACCTTGCCCGGGCCCAGCGGCAGCGTGTCGCCCTGAAAGCCGCGGACCGCGGCGATGCCCATCTGGCTCACCAGGTAGGGGTCCTCACCGTAGGTTTCCTCGATGCGGCCCCAGCGCGGGTCGCGCGCAACGTCGACCACGGGGGCGAGCACCATCTGCACACCGCGCGCACGGATTTCACGCCCGGCGACGCTGAAGACCCGGGTCAACAGTTCCGGGTCCCAGGAACTGGCCAGTGCAATGGCCTGCGGAAAACTGGTGGCATCGCGGGCGGCATAGCCATGCAGGCCTTCTTCATGGAACAGCACCGGAATTCCCAGACGGGTGTGCTCGACGGCGTAGTGCTGAATGGCGTTGACCAGAGTCACCGTCTCCCGGGCGTTCCGGAACGGCTGCTGCAGCGGGTCACCGCCGCTGCCGTTGAGATCGCTCGGTCGGGCCACCTGCCCGATGCCATCGGGGAAACTGCTCCGCGCCTTGGCCGCGTCGAAGTTGCCGGAAGCATCGAGCAGCAGCTTCTTGCGATCCCAGATACAGGTGATCTGGGCGATTTTCTCCGCCTGGGTCATCCGCCCGAGCAGGTCCTCCACGCGCTGATCGATGGGGGCCGCGGCGTTGCGATAGAGCGGTACGCTCTGCGCGGCCGCAGAACTGGCGCAAATCGCTCCCAGCATGCAGCCGACTGCCAGCGCGGCGGCCATCGACCGCCGGCCGCTGCGCGAACCGCAAGGTCCGTCCGTCATTGTTCCCCCCTCCTGCGGTATCAGCGCTGCATGTTGCTCTTGTCGCCGTGCGCGGCAACGGCCCTACCGGCCGCGCCAGCGCCGGCCTAAGGCTACACGCATCAACTTGAGAGCGCTACCATTTTGCGGGCTGCGGGCGTTGCGGTGAGTCCCGCAGCGCGCCCGGCCCCGGCGCGCGCGCGCAGCATCCGGACGCGCGGCTGCCGCGGCGCCGACGACCCGGATCCGCGAGCTGGAATACATTGCATTGCGATGGGTGCGCTGTTCCCGCGCGTCGATCGTTCCGCGCCATCCGAACAGTTGAATTGTCAAAAAAGGCCGGCATTGCAGAAGGCAGTTGCTTTGACTTTGCAACCGTGTCTATACTCGCGCCCAAGAAGGTAGCGCTACCATTTTGGATATTGGGGAGCTACTCGGTTTCGGGAGCACCGAAGGGGGGCCGCGCATGCTGTTGTGCTCAAGGCCTGGCCTCGTCTCCGGACGGATGCCCGCGGGTGGTCCTTAACTACAGAATCGGACTTGGGGGAGATCGCTAATGAGCCGTAATAGTCAGATCAGTGGAGTGGTACGCGGCGTGCTGGGTGTATCGACCGCCGCAATGTGTACTCCGCTTCTGGCGCAGACTGCGCCGCCTGCCTCCGACACGTCACAGTCCGGCGATCAGCTGCAGGAGGTGGTCGTCACCGGTATCCGTGCCTCGCTGCAGCGGGCCATGGACATCAAGCAGAACGCCATCGGTGTCGTCGATGCGATCTCCTCGGAGGACATCGGCCAGTTTCCCGATGCCAATATCGGCGACGCCATCGCCCGCATCCCGGGCGTAACGGTCAACCGCGGCAGCCTCAATTATTCGAGCGCCGCCGGTGCGCCCACCGCCACGGGCATGACTCAGGGCATCAATGTCCGCGGCTTCGGCGGCTCATTCAACGAGGTCCTGCTCGAGGGGCGGCCGATCGCTTCGGGCAATGGCCAGACGTTCAACTTTTCTGACTTCAGCTCGGTCTACGTCAGTGAAGTGGAGGTGCTGAAGACGCCGGACATGGCCCTGTCCACGGGGACCGTCGCGGCGACCATCAACGTCACATTCCCGAATCCGCTCGATAACCCCGGCGCCCATGCCCAGGTCTTCGGCCAGGAGAACGACTACCAGATGAACGGGGGCTTCCGGCCCGGGTTCGGCGCGCTGGTCAGCGATACGTTCCTGGACAACACATTTGGAATCCTGGTCGACTTCGACTACCTGGACAGCCATATCACCGGCCATCACCAGGACATCGTCGGCTGGAAGGGGACCCATCTCGCCTGCTCGTCGTTTGCCGTCAATCCTGCCGGTTCGGGCTGCGCGACCGTCGGCACGGGCGCGACGGGCAACAGCGCCGTTCCCAGCTGGTACCCGCAGGATATGGCGATGTACCTCGAAAACACCGATTCACGCCGCAGAGACGGGCGGGTCGCCATCCAATGGCATCCCACCGCGGCAGTGCTGGTGACGCTGGACGACAACTATTCCTCCGACAACGAACACGACGCGCGCTGGCAGCGCAGCACGTGGTTTGGAGCGTTCCCCGGCGCGGTCCAGGATGGCAACGGCACCATAACCAATTTCAATTACACCGGGCCGACGGACTTCAATGCGTTTGTCGCCGAGAATTACATCGTCACGAATACCCCGGGCATCAATGTAAAGTGGAACGTGAACGACAATTGGTCGGCCGAGCTCGATGCTGACCAGTCCGTGTCGCAGTACAACCCGAATAACGGCTACAGCGACATCGATGCCGACGTGGGCTTCGGGAACGGCACCAACAACTACACCGGCGGCCTGGTTCTCAATCCCAACAGTAACGTGCTGCCGTACTGGAGCGCCTACGGTCCGAATTCGGTTGCCTCGGGATCATCGGCCGTCGCTTCGCCGAACTCCAACGGTCTGAGCCCGTTCATCATCGGGTCCCATGTGCTGCCACTGCAGTCCCAGCAGAATAGCGATCGGATAAACAATGTGAAGCTGGAGGGCAGCTGGAAGACCGACAGCACCAAGGTCAACTTCGGCTTCCAGTTCGTCGATGATCTGTGGAACACGCACGAAAGCGACACCTTCACCAACAACTACTGGCAGCTGTGGTCCGGATATGGTCCGGCCTCCGGCAATACCGTCGGTCAGGTGCTGCCTTCGAATCTGTTTTCACAGGTTAGCATCTCGCCATGGCTGCCGGGCTACAGTGGCGCGGGCAACCTGCCCTCGACCCTCGTGAAGTACAACCCGTACTCGATACTGAGCTATCTGATCAACCAGCCGATCAATGCGGGCTTCAGTTCCGGAAGCTACCCTGCGTACACCGGTGGCATTCCCGCCGAGGCGCTGAGCCCCGGGTCGGTGCAGCATGTCGACCGTGCGAACTACTCGCCATTCGTCACCGCGCAACAGGACGTGAAGCTCGGGGACATGAAACTGGTGATCAATGCAGGCCTGCGCTACCAGAAGACTGACGAGACCATTGCCGGCATCGCGGCGCCGCTCACGGCCGTGGCCTGGCAAGGGGCGGGTGACCCCACGGCCTACATCTTCACCACCGGTGCGCAGACGTGGACCCAGGTCACCAGTTCATATCATTACTTCCTGCCGTCGTTGGACTTCAATCTCCTGATAACACCGGAGCTGAAGGTGCGGGCCGATTTCTCACGCACGGAAGACGCACCGCCCAACTTCCAGCTCATTCCCAACACCACCTACGGTGGTCGCGTCAATGCCCTGACCGCGACCGGCAACAACCCCGGCTTGCTGCCGTACCTGTCGGACAATTTCGACCTCGGGGCGGAATGGTATTACGGCAGTAACAGTTACCTCTCGCTGGATGGATTCGTAAAGCACGTCACGAACTTCCCCACTTCCAGCGTGCAGAACATCACCGTGCCGATCACCGACCCTGCGCCGGCGGTGAATCCGGTCACCGGGCTGTCACTCTCGAGCACCTCCGGCAAGCCGCTGGTATTTGCCGAGACGACATACACCAATGCTCTGTCGGCGGACGTGCACGGTGTGGAATTCACCGTGCAGCAGATGCTGGCATGGGGCTTCGGACTGCAGGTGAACGGCACCTACGTGCATACCAACAAGAACTTCAACAATGAGAATCTGACCTCGAACCAGTTCGCGCTGACGGGTGTCGGCAATTCGGCCAATTTCATCGGCTTCTACGACGCCCACGGGCTGCAGGCGCGCTTGACGGTGCAGTGGCAGGGGACCCAGCTGCTGGCCCTGGGCCAGGAGCAAGGCGGCGGGGCCTTCGGCAACGAGCCGGTCTACCTGGCGGCCTCGACCGAGGTCGATTTCAGCACGCAGTACCAGTTCACGAAGAATCTGGCGGGCTACTTCGAGGCATTGAACCTCAACAACTCCACCTACCACAGCTACGGGCGCTTCTCCAATCAAACCCTGAACCTCGTCGACTATGGTAGATCTTTCACGATGGGGTTCCGCGCGAAGTTCTGATTTGGCATCAGCACGCGAATCATGAATCGGGCCGCCGGCCGGCCCTTTTCATGAACGTGATAGTCTTGCCAGGCGGCAACTGCAAAGCAGGCTCAGCGATGGGGGCGGTCCGGTCGGTCGTCATAGTGGGGGGTGGCACGGCAGGGTGGCTCACCGCCGGTATCATCGCGGCCCGTCATCAGGCGCGGATCAAGGCGGGCAGTTTCTCGGTGACGCTGGTGGAGTCGCCGGACGTCCGGATCATCGGTGTGGGAGAGGGCACCTGGCCCACCATTCGCGCCACTCTCTCCAGGATGGGCATATCCGAGACGGCGCTCTTCCGGGAATGCGACGCCGCCTTCAAGCAGGGCGGGGAATTCGCTGGCTGGGCGACGGGTGCCGCAGACGACCGTTACTACCATCCGCTCATGCTGCCGCATGGCTTCTCGCAGCTGAACCTGGTCCCGCACTGGCTGCGAGGGCCGGGCGGACGCAGTTTCTGCGATTTCGTGACACCCCAGGGTCGGCTGTGTGAGGCGGGTCTGGCACCGAAGACCATCACCCACGCGGAGTATCGGGGACCTGCGAATTACGCCTATCACCTGGATGCCGGAAAGTTCGCGCCTTTCCTCGCGAGGCACTGCACCGAGAAGCTCGCGGTACGCCACGTGCTCGCGGACATAACCGAAGTCCGGCAGCGCGAGTGCGGTGACATCGAGAGCCTCCTGACGCGACAGGCCGGCGCCATCAGCGCAGACCTGTTCGTCGATTGCAGCGGTTTTTCGGCGCTGCTGATCGGCAAGACGCTCGGTGTGCCTTTCCGATCCTGCAGCGACATCCTGTTCTGCGACACGGCGCTCGCCGTGCAGGTGCCGTTCGGGACGGCGGATGCGCCGCTGGCCTCGCATACCATTGCGACGGCGCACGAGGCAGGCTGGACCTGGGACATCTGTCTGCCGACGCGCCGCGGCGTGGGTTACGTCTACTCGAGCGGGCACTGCTCCGAGGAGCAGGCCCGGGAAACGCTGCTGCGCTATATCGGGACCCAGCACCGGGACCTGCCGGTGCGCAAGATTCCGATACGCGCGGGCCATCGTGAGTCGTTCTGGAAGCACAACTGCGTGGCCATCGGCCTTGCCAGCGGCTTTCTCGAACCTCTGGAATCCTCCTCCATCGTGCTGGTGGAGCTGTCCGCAAAGCTGCTGGCCGAACAGATGCCGGTCTGCCGTGAAGTCATGGACATCGTCGCCAGGCGCTTCAATGATGTCACGACCTACCGCTTCGGCCGCATCATCGATTTCCTGAAGCTGCACTACGTGCTGACACGGCGCACCGATACGGCCTTCTGGCGCGACAACGTCGAGCGCTCATCCGTGCCCGGGCGGTTGCGCGACCTGCTGACGCTGTGGACGTACCAGTCACCCTGGTTCTTCGACGAACTGGATCGACTCGAGGAAGTCTTCCCGGCGGCGAGCTATCAGTACGTACTGTATGGCATGGGCTTCAGGACCGAAGTAGTGCCCGAGGAAACCCAGGAGACCGCGACGACGGCGGCCCGGCTGGTGCGGGAAAATGACCAGACCACGGGCGAGATGCGCGCGGGCCTGCCGAAGAACCGCGAGCTGCTGAACAAGATTTACCAATACGGCCTGCAGCCGGTTTGAGACCGTAATGACACGCATAGTTCCGCTCAGCAAGGAAGTCCACAAGTCGCTCAGGGTCGATGCGCGCGCGTCGGCGACCTACGGCGACAACCAGCGTTTTACGCATGTCGTTGCCAAGGAGTTCCCGCTGCTCGCCGTGCACTACCCGATCCTGTTCGCCAAGGATGCCAACACCGGCGAGTTCTATTGCGGGGCCATGCTCGGCTTTGATGAGGGTGAGAATCTCTTCCTCGAGGAATGGCGCGACCTCGAGTACTACAGGCCGCTGGGCCTGCAGCGCGTGCCGTTCTACGCGCAAGGACCGGACGTGGCGATCGATCTTGACCATCCGCGCGTGGGAGCGGAAAACGGCATTGCCTTGTTCACCGAATTCGGGGAGCCCAGCCGTTACCTGCAGCGCATCATCTGGGCCTTCCAGGACCTGAGCTCCGGCATCGCGGTCACGCGCTCGTTCATCGCCAGTCTCCTGCAGCTCAGGCTGATCGAGCCGATCAGCATCGAGGTAGAGTTCGATGACGGCAGGATGCTCGAATGTGGCAATCTATACACCGTCAACCAGGAAGCCCTGAGCGCGCTACCGGACCAGACCGTGGTTGACCTGTTCAGGCTTGGTTATCTGCGACTGATGCACCTCATGATCGCATCGTTGAAGCAGATTCCGGTCATGGCGCGCAAGAAGAACGGCCGCTTCCTCAAGGCGACGGAAAACATGGCGGGCCTGCGCGCCTGAGGGGGCACCAGCTGCATGTCCTTCGCACCCTCCGAGATCGTCGGCCGCCATGTTCCCCGGGACTATTTCCTGCAGGAGGTCGTCGGCGGATGCGAGCCGGTAGTCCTGCGCGGACTGGTCGATGACTGGCCCGCGGTGCGGGCGGCGCGGGACTCGCCGCCGGCACTCCTGGACTACCTCTCGGCATTGGACTGCGGCGGCCAGGTCGAGGTGTTCTTCGGCGAGCCGGAAATCGCCGGCAAGTATTATTACGCCCCGGGCCTGGGCGGCTTCAACTTCGAGCGCCGGATCATGCAGTTTGGCGCCGCGTTGCAGGCCCTCGCCGCGGCAATCGACGCGCCGGGCAGTGGGTCGGTCTACATCGGGTCCGTATCCTGCCGGGACCGCGTGCCGGGATTTGCCCCTGGCAACGCCATGCCGCTGCTGGCACCCGAGACGCCGCCCCGCATCTGGTTGGGCACCGCTGCCAACGTATCGAGCCACTACGACACCTACGACAATCTGGCCTGCGTGATTGCCGGACGGCGCCGTTTCACCCTCTATGCTCCGGAGCTGATCAGCCGCCTTTACGTCGGACCGGTCGATCACACCATGGCCGGCGCTCCGGTGAGCCTCGCAGCTTCCTCTGCGGCGGATGAACAGCGCTTTCCGTTATTCCAGGCCATCCGCGACCAGGCGTGGATGTGCGAACTCGGGCCCGGGGATGCGCTGTATCTGCCGAAACTGTGGTGGCATCAGGTCGAATCGCTCGGCACCTGCAATGGGCTCGTGAACTACTGGTGGGACGCGTTCGCGGCGGGACCGGACGCGCCCTATACGAGCCTGCTGCTCGCCATGATCACCGTCGCGGAGCGGCCGCCTGCGGAGCGACTCGCCTGGAGGGCATTCTTCGACCACTACGTATTCCGTACCCAGGGCCATCCGCTGGCCCATCTGCCGGCCGATCAACACGGTGTCCTGGGGGCCCTGAAGCCGGACAACTACTCCAAGATCCGCGCACGCATCATGCACCTGCTGCGCGGCGGCTAGGGAGAGTCAGCCGCGCAGTGCTCGGCGATGAAGTCCTGGTGCAATGGCATGGACGTTCCGCAGCGCGCCACTACGGCCCGGATTTCGTCGAGCGCCTTGCGTGCCCCCAGCAGCGTCAGCCGGTCGGCGAGCGGGTCGTAGCCGAGCGGCTGCACCTCCTGACCGACCAGCAGGTACAGCCAGCTCTGCACGGTAAACAGTTCATCCCTGTCGACGACGATGCGGCCGTAGCTGCGGAACAGCGCGAGCCGTTCCTTGAGGCTGTCCGGCAGGTCGATGTTGCGGCAATGACCCCAGAAGTCCCCGCCGCGCTGGGTCTGGTTGTAGTGTACGATCAGGAAGTCCCGGGTTCGCTCGTACTCGAACGCAATCTGGCGATTGTACCGATCGATATCGGCCTGCCTGAAGTGACGGTCGGGAAAGTAGTTCAGCAGCAGCGCGATCCCGCGCTGAATCAGGTGAATGCCGGTGGATTCCAGCGGCTCGAGGAAGCCTGCGGCGAGTCCGATGGCGACGCAGTTCTTGAGCCAGCAGACGCGTCGTCGCCCGGTCGTGAAACGCAGCCGCAGCGGATCGCGCAGCGCCCGGCCCTCGAGGTTCGCCAGCAGCAATTCTTCCGCCTTGCCGTCGTTCATGAAGGCGCTGCAGTACACATAGCCGTTTCCTACGCGATGCTGCAGCGGAATGCGCCACTGCCAGCCCACATCGCGCGCGGTCGCGAGCGTGTGCGAGGCAAGCACGCCGCGGCGCTCGCATGGCACCGCGACGGCGCGGTCGCAGGGCAGCCAGCGCGTCCAGTCCTCATATCCGGCCTGCAATGCATCCTCGATGAGCAGGCCGCGAAAGCCCGTGCAGTCGATGAACAGGTCGCCCGTAATGCGCTCGCCACCTTCCAGCGTGACCGACCCGATGAAGCCGTCCGCGGGTCGTAACTGCACACCTGCAAGTTTGCCCTCCGTACGGATGACGCCGCGCAGCTCGGCGTAGGCGCGCAGGTAGGATGCGAGCAGCGCCGCATCCAGGTGCAGCGCATAGGTGATGGTCGCCAGCGGTGATTTTTCGATCGCGATGGGCCGCATGAAACGCGCCTGCCGTGCCGCCTGTGCCTGCAGCGAGTACTCCTCGAGCGGCGCCGCATGTCCGCTCTCGCGGCACTTCAGCCAGTATGCAGAGAACTCCACGTCCTCGCGGGGCAGCCCCGTGGGTCCGAACGGATGGATGTAGGAATGTCCGGGCCGCGTCCAATCCTTGAATTCAATGCCCAATTTGAAGGTCGCCTGGGTCTTGCGGATGATTTCGTTCTCGTCGATCCCAAGTACCTTGATGAAGCTGATGATCGGCGGAATCGTCGCTTCCCCGACGCCAATGGTGCCGATCTCGGCCGATTCGATAAGCCGGATGCGGCAATCCAGATTGCGCAGCAGCCTGCTCAGGCTCGCCGCGCACATCCAGCCGGCGGTGCCACCGCCGACGATGACGATGCTGCGGATCGGATTATTGGGCACGACTCAGGCTCTCATGGGCCGATCGGGATTTCGAAGGGGCCTGCCGGCAGTCCCCCTCCGTCGAAGAGAGTGCATATCGGGCTGTCCGCCCAGCAATAGCGGATGCGACTCGGCGAGAACCTGTCCGGCACCTGCAGCCGGATCCGGGTACCCTGGATCCGGGCATCGACGTAGCGGCAGCTGCCTGCGGCGGCCGTGCACAGCTCGAATCCGATCGCAGTGTCATGACTGTAGGTGACGAGGCCCTCGTCGATTCCTTCGAAATCGATGACCACGGCATCCGCTCGCCGCACCGCCCCGCGCGGTACCGGCCCGGAGGGGGCAAGGTCTTCGCCATAGACCACGTGCCGTGCGGCCCTTGCAAGGCGTTTGCCGACGTCCTGTTTGTCGGCAGGGTGCAGATTGTGCGCATCCCCCACGTCGATGGTGACGGCAAGGCCCGCACGCCCGTCAAGGGCTGCCGCCCGGCGCTCGGCCTCGCGTACCGTGGCCCACCCCGACTCGCCCGGTTTCAGCGGGTGAGGTCCGTAATTGGGCAGCTGCACGATGAGATATGCGAGTCCGGGGCCGAACTGCCGCCGCCAGTCCGCCATCAGTGCGCTCAGCAGCCCCTGGTAGCTGTCGGCTTCGTCGGTATTCGACTCGCCCTGGTACCACACCACGCCCCGCATACCGTAACGTCCCAGCGGCGCGATCATTGCGTTGTAGATCGTCGTCATGCCTCCCACCGGCTCCCACGGAGTCCGCGGCGGATAGCCGATGCGGCCGGGCACGACACGATAGTCCCAGGGCTGCTCCAGCGGCACCGACGCGCCGCCTGCCAGCTGCAAGGATCGCGGCCGGTCCCAGCGCAGCAGCCCGCCGCCGCCGTAGGTGCTCAGCACATTGATGACCAGCAGATTCTCGCCCGCATGCAGCGTACCGGCAGCCAGCGGATAGCGGCGCTCGGTGCCATAGCCGAAGGTATTGCCCACGGCGTGGCCGTTGATCCAGGTCTCATCGACCTGGTTGATGGGCCCGAGCTGCAATGCGGCGGCCCCGGCCGCCTGGGCTGCCGTCAGGGTGAACCGGGTGCGGTACCAGACCAGGCCGGTGAAGTCCTCCAGGCCTGCGCCGCGCCAGGTGCGCCAGTCATCGAGCGCCGGGAGGGCGTGCCATCCCGGGTCTGTCGCGCTGGAACCGACGTGCCAGGGTTCACCGCCCGGAGGATCGCCCGAGCGTGCGCGCCACCAGGCCTGCCACTGGTCCGCGAAGCGCTGCTGGGCGGCGGTCTGATCCGTGGCATACAGCGCCAGCAGCTGCAGCGCCGTGCCGTAGCCCCCCACGGCGCGCAGCGCCGCGGCACTCATCCATGGCCGGATGTTCGAGCCGCCCCAGGAGGAGTGCACCAGTCCGATCGGTACCCTGATCGATTTCTGCAGTTCGCGTCCGAAGTAGAAGCACGCCGCCGACCAGTCGGGCACGGTCGCGGGGCCGGCCGTCTGCCATGTGACCGGATCCGGAAGATCCGAAAGGGGGGTCGGGCTGGTCGCGTGCGGGACGGTCAGCATCCGGATGGAATCGTTGGCGGAATTGCTGATCTCGTTGGCGGAATCCCCGGCCCGCAGCACCGGCAGTTCCATGTTGGACTGGCCCGAACACAGGAATACATCGCCCACCAGGACGTCCGCCGCATCCTGGCGGGCGCCGGAACTGCCCTCGGCGCGCAGTACGAAGGGGCCGCCGGCGGGCATGGCCGGCAGCGTGACACTCCAGTGGCCCGTGGCATCCGCCTGCGTGCGGGCGCGGGCGGAAGCCAGAGAGACCGTCACGGTTTCATGGGCGGCGCCGTCTCCGAAGACCACGATCGGCTGATCGCGCTGCAAGACCGCATGGTCCTGGAACAGCGCATGCAGCAGCGGACTGCCATCGGCCTGAGTGGCCAGCGCCAGGCCTACCACCGACAGCGCCAGACCCCGCAGGCGAGCGCCCATGGACTTCTCTCCCGCGCGGCCTAGCCGCGCATGTGTTCCAGTTCCACGCCCCGCGTCTCGTGCACCATGGCACGCACGAAGAAGAACGACACCAGGGCAGACAGCGCGTAGAAGCCGTAGGTGATCACCAGACCCACCGAGGCGGCCAGGATCGGGAAACTGACACTGATGGCGTAGTTGGCCATCCATTGGGCAAATCCCGCCACCGCAAGTCCCGAACCGCGGATCTGGTTGGGAAACATCTCTCCCAGCATGACCCACATGATCGGGCCCCAGCTGGCATTGAAGAAGATCACGTACAGGTTGGCGCTGATCAAGGCCAGCACGCCGGCCGGATGTGACAGCCGCAGGATGCCGTTGACCAGCGAACCGGTGGCAAAGGCACCGGCCACCAGCCCCAGGGTGACGGCCATGCCCACCGAGCCGATGATGAGCAGCGGCTTGCGGCCGATGCGGTCCACGGTGAATATCGTGAAGATGCAGGCGCCGATGGACAGCACGCCGGAGACCACGTTGATCAGCAGCGAATCGTTCTCGCTGAAGCCCACGGACTCCCACAGGACGGTGCCGTAGTAGAAGACGATGTTGATGCCGACCAGCTGCTGGAAAATGGCAAGGCCGATGCCCACCCACACGATGCGCCTGATCCTGCCGGCGCCATCCAGCAGGTCCGAGAGCTTCGGCCGGTGATGATCGGCCGCCAGCGACTGCGCAATCTCGGCGGCCTTGCGCTGCGCCTCCGCGGGTCCGACGATCCGGGCCAGCACCTTCTGCGCCTGCGGCATGCGTCCGCGTGAGACCAGGAAGCGGGGACTCTCCGGGATGATCAGCAGCATGATGAGAAATATCGCCGCCGGGATCAGCTGCGCCCAGAACATCCAGCGCCAGGCCGGATAGCCCAGCCACAGGATGGCGGTGGAATTGCCGGCCGCCTTGGCAAGGAAGTAGTTGCCCAGGAAGGCGCCGGTGAGACCCGTGATGATCATGACCTGCTGCAGGCTGGCGAGCCGCCCCCGTGAGCGCGCCGGGGTCACCTCGCTGATGTACGCCGGACACAGGACGCTCGCCGCCCCGACGCCAAGACCGCCAATGAAGCGGGCGACGATGAACACGACGGAGGAGGGCGCACCCCCGGCGGCCAGGGCGCTCACCACGAACAGGATCGCCGCAATGATCATGACCGTGCGCCGGCCGATGAGATCGGCGAGGCGCCCGGCGATGAAGGCGCCGACGGCGCAGCCCACCAGGATCGCGGCGACGTTGAACCCGGTCTCGAACCGCGTCAGCGAGAACGCCTGCTGCAGGCCATCCTGGGTCCCGTTGATGACGCCGCTGTCGTAGCCGAACATGAAGCCACCGATGGTGGCCACGGCGACGATCGCGAACACGAACAGCATGTTGGTCGCCGCGGTGTCGGCATAACCGGGCGTCGAGTCGTTGGAACCCGCGTGCATACTTCCCCCTCGCGTTGTTCTGAAAAGCTCGGTTCCGAGTCTATCTTCTAATCAGGCGGGCCGCCGCGCCGCATGGCGGCATTGGGTGATAGCGCTACCATCCGCTTCGGGAATAATCTTGTCAAGCATCGCCGTTGAGATAGCAAGAACTGCGTATCATAGGAGGCCGATCGGGGGACCAGGTTGTGAAGAAGTCAAAACGGCGTGGCCGCAATGCGGTAACCATGCATGAAGTCGCCGAGCACGCCGGGGTGTCACCGATGACGGTGTCACGGGTGATCAGCGGCGACGCCAATGTCAAACCCGAGACCCGCAAGCTCGTGGAAGCGGCAATCAAGCATTTCGGCTATTCGCCGAATGTCGCCGCCCGCAATCTGGCGCGTGCCGCCACCGTCCACATCGGGCTGCTCTACAACAATCCCAGCGCGGCCTACATGAACGAACTGCTGGTGGGCGTGCTGGAACACAGCCGCACCGCCGGTTGCCAGATACTGCTGGAAAAATGCGGCGCGCGCGGTGAGCGCGCCGCCGTGGAAAAACTGGTGGCCGATGGCGTCGGCGGCATCATCCTGCCGCCACCGCTGTCCGACGCCCGCGCCGCAATCGATGCCCTGAAGTCGCGCGACATTCCCTTCGTGGCCGTCGCCACCGGGCGCCTGGAGGGCAACGGGCTCACGGTCCGGATCGATGACTTCGAAGCGGCCGCCTCGATGACGCGCTACCTGATCTCGCTCGGCCACCGGGAGATCGGCTTCATCCGCGGCGCGCCCAACCAGCTGGCCAGCGCCGAGCGCTTTGCGGGCTACAAGGCGGCGCTGCGCGAGGCGCATATCCCGCTGCGCCTGGAATGGGTCAAGCAGGGCTCCTTCACCTACCGCTCGGGTCTGCTGGCGAGCGAGCAGCTGCTCTCCGGCCCGGAGCGGCCCACGGCCATATTCGCCAGCAACGACGACATGGCGGCCGCGGCCGTGTCGATGGCCCACCGGCTGCACCTGGACGTGCCGACCCAGCTGAGCATCGTCGGTTTCGACGATACGCCGCTGGCAACGAGCATCTGGCCCGCGCTGACCACCGTCCTGCAGCCGGTCGCCGAAATGGCCCGCCTGGCGACCGAGCTGCTGCTGTCCGAAATCCAGGCGCGCCGCGAGGGCCGCACGCTCGGACCCAAGCAGCAGATCATGAAATACGAGCTCGTGATGCGCGACTCCAGCGCGCCGGCCTGACGGGCCCGCCGGCGCGTTGAGAAGTCATCAGCGCCGCTTGCGGAATGATAGCGCTACCATGTAGACTTCGGCGACTATCACGGGGGGTTTCATGCTGCTTCGGAACGCGGATGCCCGCCTCATGCTCGATGCGGCTCATGGCGGTGCAATTCGCGAGTTCAGCTGGCGCGGCCTGGCGCTGCTGCGGCCGGCGGCCTCGGAGGCGGATACCGATCCCATGCAGCTGGCCTGCTTTCCGCTCGTACCCTACGCCAACCGCATCGCCGGCGGGCGCTTCGCATTCGACGGCCAGGAGGTACGCCTGCGCCGCAACTGGACCCGCGATCCGCATCCCCTGCACGGTCAGGGCTGGCGGGCGGCCTGGAGCGTGCAGTCGGCCTCGGTGTCCAGGGCGACGCTGGCTTTCTGCGGCGGTGGCGATGAGTGGCCGTGGCGGTACCGCGCACTGCAGGAATTCGAACTGCGGGCCGACGGGTTGGACGTGCTGCTGAGCCTGGAGAACTTCGCGGACTCCCCCATGCCGGCCATGCTCGGGCTGCATCCCTATTTCCCCGACGCGGCGCTCGCGACCGTGCAGGCCCGCACCCGCACCGTGTGGCTGCCGGATGCGCAGGCGCTGCCGGTGCAGGAGGTCATGACGCCCGCGGACTGGGCGTTCGATGCGCCCCGCAGCGTCGCGCGCGTCGTGCTGGATCACTGCTTCGATCACTGGGATGGCGTGGCGGTCGTGCGCTGGCCGGATCGAACCCTTAAGATCGAGGCGACCGGGGCGCGGGCCCTGCACGTCTATACGCCCGCCGGCACCGGTTTCTTCTGCCTCGAACCGCAGACGGCGCCGGCGGGCGCCCTGAACCGGACCGGCACCGAGCTCACGAGGCTGGCTCCCGGAGAGCGGGTGCAGATCGGCGTCAGATTCTCCGTGGGGCAGGCCTGACGTGTATCTGGGAATCGACCTCGGGACCTCCAGCGTCAAGACCGTGATCGTGGACGACGCCGAAGCGCTCGTGGCCCAGGCGAGCGCACCGCTGGCGGTGCTGCGACCCCAGCCGTTGTTCTCCGAACAGCATGCGGACGATTGGTGGCGCGCCGCGGTCGAGGCGACCCTGCGGTTGCCGGCCACCGCACGGGCCGCGGTGCGCGCGGTCGGTCTGTCCGGCCAGATGCACGGCGCGACGCTGCTGGATGCCGCCGACCAGCCGCTGCGGCCCGCCATTCTCTGGAACGACGGTCGCTCGGCCGCCGAATGCCTGGAACTGGAGCGGCGTGAACCGCGATCGCGCTCGATCACCGGCAATATCATGATGCCCGGATTCACCGCCCCGAAGCTGCTGTGGGTGGCGAACCACGAGCCGGCGCTGTTTGCGAGGACCGCTGCGGTACTGCTGCCGAAGGACTTCCTGCGGTTGAAACTGACCGGTGAACGCGTCAGCGAGATGTCCGATGCGTCCGGCACCGGCTGGCTGGATGTGGCGCGGCGCAGCTGGTCCGACGAAATGCTGGTGGCGACGGGCCTCACCCGCCGCAACATGCCGCGGCTGGTCGAGGGCAACGCCGTTTCGGGACAGCTGACGGCACAGGTGGCCGAAGAGCTGGGCATGAACCGCGTGCCGGTGGCCGGCGGCGCGGGCGACAACGCGGCAAGCGCCGTCGGCATGGGGATCATCGCGCCGGGACAGTCCTTCCTGTCCCTGGGCACCTCCGGTGTGCTGTTCGCGGTCACGGACCAGTTCCGGCCGAATCCGCTGCGCGCCGCGCATGCCTTCTGCCATGCGCTGCCGGGACGCTGGCATCAGATGGCGGTGCTGCTGTCCGCCGCTAGCGCGCTGGACTGGGTCGCCCAGCTGCTCGGCGCCACGGACCTCCCGGCGCTGGTCGAAGCGGCCGAAGCGCGCGGGCTGCGCAGCACCTCACCGCATTTTCTGCCCTATCTGTCCGGTGAGCGCACGCCCCACAACGATCCACACGCGCGTGGTGTGTTCTTCGGCCTGACCCACGAGAGCGGACCTGCGGACCTGGTGGCCGCGGTGCTCGAAGGCGTCGCCCTGGCGTTCGCCGACGGCCTGGACGTACTCGCCGAAAGCGGCGGCCGGATCGACGAAGTCAGCGTCACCGGTGGTGGCGCACGGCTGCCTTATTGGGGCAAGCTCCTGAGTGCGGCGCTCAACCGGCCACTGACCTACCGCGCCGGCAGCGAGATCGGCGCCGCCCTGGGCGCGGCGCGTCTGGCACGGCTCGCATCGACCGGCGAAGCGGCGGCTGCCGTGTGCAGGCTGCCGCCGGTGCTGCGGGTCGTTGCGCCCGACCCGCAGCTTTCGGATCTGCTCGCGCGCCGCCGCGGGCAGTTCATGCGACTGTATCGCGACCTTCGCAATCTCTTTCAGGAGCCCCGAGGATGAGCATTTTTTCCGGCATCGAACCCATCCGTTTCGAAGGTCCCGATACCCGCAACGAATTTGCCTATCGTGTCTATGATCGCGATCGCGTGGTTCTCGGCAAGCGCATGGAGGAGTGGCTGAAGGTCGCGGTGTGTTACTGGCACTCCTTCAACTGGCCCGGCGCGGACATCTTCGGCACCGGTACGCTCAACCGGCCCTGGCTCGGGCCGACCATCAGCCAGGCGATGGCGGAGGAGAAACTCGAGGCCGCGTTCGACTTCCTGGCGCGCCTGGGAGTGCCGTACTTCACCTTCCATGATGTCGACGTGATGGCAACGGCGACCACCATCAAGGACCACAACGCCAACATGCGGCGCATGGAAGATGCCCTGGCGAAGAAGATGGCGGCCACCGGCCTGAAGCTGCTGTGGGGCACCGCGAACGTGTTCAGCCATCCGCGCTACGCGGGCGGCGCCTCGACCAGTCCGAGCCCGGAAGTGTTCGCGTGGGCCGCGGCACAGGTGCGGGCGGCGCTCGAGGCGACGCACCGGCTGGGTGGCGACAACTACGTCCTGTGGGGCGGTCGGGAAGGCTATGACTCGCTGCTCACCACCGAACTGGGGCGCGAACTGGATCAGTACGGCCGGTTCCTGTCCATGGTGGTCGACCACAAGCATCGCATCGGCTTCAAGGGCACCATACTCATCGAACCGAAGCCCTTCGAACCGACCAAGCACCAGTACGATCATGACTCGGCCGCCGTGTTCGCGTTCCTCGAGAAGTATGGGCTGACCCAGGAGGTGCGGGTCAACATCGAGGTCAACCATGCCACCCTCGCGGGCCTGGACTTCGAGCACGAGGTGGCGATCGCGCGGGCCTACGGCATATTCGGCTCCATCGACATGAACCGCGGGGACCCCCGCAACGGCTGGGACACCGATCAGTTTCCGAACAATGCACAGGAACTGGTGCCGGCGGTCATGCAACTCATCGAGGACGGCGGTTTCGGCACCGGCGGCTTCAACTTCGATGCCAAGCTGCGCCGCCAGTCCGTGGACCCGAACGATCTGTACCTGGCGCACATCGGCGGCATCGACACCATCGCGCGGGCGTTGCTGGCGGCGGCCGATCTGGTCGGCAGCGGCGCCCTGAAGCAGCTGCGGACAAAGCGCTACCAGGGATGGGACAGCGAGCTCGGTCGCAAGGTCATGAAGGGCGATTTCAACCTCGCGACGCTCGCGGATCACGCGGCCGAGCAGAACTTCGATCCGCGCATCCCCTCCGGCCGGCAGGAACTGGCCGAGAGCATCATCGCGCGGCACTGCAAGTACTGAAGCCATGAGATCCAAGGGTTCATCGGCGGCTGGCCGCTGCTGCGCGATGGCCCTGCTGGCCGTGCAGTGGAGCGCGGCGGCGGTTGCGGCCGCCGACGGCGTGGCCGCGACGCCGGCCTATCTGAACCCCGCGCTGCCCGCCGCGCAGCGGGCGGCGGACCTGGTCGGCCGCATGACCCTGCAGGAAAAACTCTCCCAGCTCAACAATGACGCCCGCGCCATCCCGCGCCTGAAAGTCCCCGCCTACAATTACTGGAACGAGGCGCTGCACGGCGTGGCGCGCGATGGCATCGCGACCGTGTTTCCGCAGGCCATCGGCATCGCGGCGACCTTCGACGCGCCGCTGGTGAGGCTCATGGGCGCGGACATCGCGAACGAGGCGCGCGCCAAGTACGCCCAGGCGCTGGCCCGGGGGGACGTGAAGCTCTACCAGGGCCTGACCTTCTTTTCACCGAACATCAACATTTTCCGCGATCCGCGCTGGGGCCGTGGCCAGGAGACCTACGGCGAGGATCCGTTCCTCACCGGACGTTTCGCGGTGGCCTTCATCGGCGGCATGCAGGGGCCGGATCGCGAACACCTCGTGGTGTCGACCACGGCCAAGCATTTCGCGGTCCACAGCGGTCCGGAGCCGCTGCGGCACGGGTTCGATGGGCGCGCTTCCGCGCACGACCTCGCGGACACCTATTTTCCGGCCTTTCGTGCCGCGGTGGTCGACGCCCACGTGGCCTCGGTCATGTGCGTCTACAACGCCGTCAATGGCATTCCCGGCTGCGCCAGCCCCTTCCTGCTGCAGCAGACCCTGCGCGATGCCTGGGGCTTCAGGGGTTTCGTGGTCTCCGACTGCAATGCCGTGAACGACATCCACAGCGGTCATCACTATGTCGACAGTGAGGCCGCCGCCGCCGGTGCCGCCCTCAAGGCCGGCATGGACAACGAGTGCACGGTCAAATTCGGCACCCATGAGGAGGACTACGCCAAGTACGGGGAAGCGCTGCGGCAGGGGCTCATCTCGCAGGCCGACATCGATCGCGCCGTGCAACGCGCGCTGACCGTGCGCTTCGAATTGGGGATGTTCGACCCGCCGGATCCGGCCCGTGCGGTTCCCGTCACGGCCGTGGACAGCGCGGCGCATCGGCAACGTGCGCTGCAGGTGGCCCGCGAGAGCATGGTCCTGCTCAAGAACAACGGCATCCTGCCGCTGAAGCGCACCCCCGGCACCCTCGCGGTCATCGGCCCGCTGGCCGACAGCGTCCGGGTGCTCGAGGGCAATTACAACGGCACCCCGTCCCATGTCACGACCATTCTCGAGGGCATCCGCCGCCAGTTTCCCGCTGCCAGAGTCGTGTTCGAACCGGGCACGGTCGATTTCCTGCACGAGCGGGTACCGGTTCCCGAATCGGCGCTGACCCACGATGCGGGCCGTCCGGGGCTGGTGCTCGAGTACTTCGACTCCGCCGACTACGCGGGCAAGCCGCTGCTGACGCGCGTGGAACCCACCGTGCGCTTCGCCCATGACGACGATGCAGGCCGCAGGTTTGCGCGCTGGCGCGGCTGGCTGACCCCGGCGCAAAGCGGTGACTACACCATCGGCGTTCCCGGGGGCCGCAACCGTCTGTCCATCGATGGCAAGGTGGTGGTGGACAGCGCCCGGCGCGACGGCGGCCAGCCGGGTTTCGCCAGCGTGCATCTCGATCAGGGTCGGCGTTACGCCCTCATCGTGGACAACGCTCCGGCGTTCTCGCATGCAGTGAGCCTGGTGTGGACGCGCCGGGATCCGGATGCGCGTGCCCGGGCGCTGCAGGCCGCGCGACAGGCGGATCTCGTGATCGCCGTGGTGGGCATCACGGCCGATCTCGAAGGGGAGGAGTCGCCGCTGGCCATTCCCGGTTTCAAGGGCGGCGATCGCACCAGCCTGGATCTTCCGGAGGAGGAACAGCAGCTGGTGGCGGCGCTGAAGGGCACGGGCAAGCCGCTGGTGGCGGTGCTCGGGAGCGGCAGCGGGCTGGCCGTCAACTGGCTGCAGGCCAATGCGGATGCCATCCTGCAGGCCTGGTATCCGGGCGAGGAGGGCGGCGCGGCGGTCGCCGAAACTCTCGCGGGCCGCAACAATCCGGCCGGCAGACTGCCGATCACGTTCTACAAGGGCCTGGAGGGTCTGCCGGACTTCACCGATTACTCGATGAAGAACCGGACCTATCGGTATTTCAGCGGCGAGGTTCTGTATCCGTTCGGGTATGGGCTGAGCTATTCGAGTTTCCAGTACGACCGGCTGCGGCTGTCGACGCCGACACTGGCGGCAGGCAAACCGCTGAACGTGCAGGTGCGGGTCACCAATCGCAGCGCCGTGGCAGGGGATGAGGTCGCGCAGCTGTACCTGCAGTTCGGCGGGGCGGCGGGTGCCCCGCGGCGCGCGTTGCGCGGCTTTCAGCGGCTGCACCTCAAGGCCGGAGAGTCCCGGACGCTGCGCTTTGCGCTCGCGGCACGGGAACTGAGCCATGTGAACGAGGCGGGACAGGTGGTGGTCAGCGCCGGTCGGTATCAGGTAAGCGTGGGCGGTGGGCAGCCGCAGCTCACCCCGGGCGTGATCAGCGCGGAATTGACCGTGACGGGGGAGGAACGACTGCCGGATTGACGCGGGGACCGATCTGGATATAATCACAGTATCTGTATATATAAACAGGTACCGCCATGTCCGACCTGACACCCCGCCAGACCGAGATACTGCGCCTGATCCAGACCTGCATTGCCGAGACCGGCATGCCGCCCACCCGCGCCGAAATCGCCCGCGAGCTGGGCTTCCGCTCCGCCAATGCGGCCGAGGAGCATCTGCGGGCCCTGGCGCGCAAGGGAGTCATTGCACTGGTGCCCGGCACTTCGCGTGGCATTCAGCTCAAGGACACCATCCGCGAGCAGTTCGGTCTACCGCTCATCGGCCGGGTGGCGGCGGGACGTCCCATCCTCGCCGAAGAGAACATCGAGTCGCATTACAAGATCGATCCGGCGATCTTCCAGCCACGCCCGCACTACCTGCTCAAGGTGGTGGGCATGAGCATGAAGGATGTCGGGATTCTCGATGGCGACCTGGTGGCCGTGCACCGCACGCCGGATGTCCGCAGCCGTCAGATCGTGGTGGCGCGCCTTGAAAACGAGGTCACCGTGAAGCGCTATCGGCAGGAAGGTTCGGTGGTATGGCTGATGCCTGAGAACGAGTCTTTCGAACCCATTCGCGTGGACCTGAAGGAACAGCCGCTGCTCATCGAGGGCATCGTGGTGGGCGTGCTGCGACAGGGCCGGGCGGCCGGCCTCATGTAGACACGCACGCAGCGGCTCGTGCCGCGCTTCAATCGTGCAAGGCAGCCATGTCGAAGAACGTTCTGGCCCGGCTGCTCGAACATCCGGGTATCTGGCGCGGTCGCAGTTTCACCCGCGTTGACACCCTGGCATCAGGTTTCCCCGAACTGGATGTGCGTCTGGGCGGTGGCTGGCCCAAGGTAGGGCTGGTGGAAATGCTGGCCACGCATCCGGGCAGCGGCGAGCTGCGGCTGCTGCTGCCGCTGCTGGCCCGGCTGACTCAGCAGCACCAGTCCCGCTGGTGCACCTGGATCGCCCCACCCCTGACTCCCTACGCGCCCGCACTGGCTGCAGGCGGTGTGAATCTGGCGCGGCTGCTGGTGGTACGCCCTCCGGATGATGCGCAATGGGCCCCCGAGTGGGCCACGGAACAGGCACTCATTTCCGGTGCCTGCGATGTGGTGCTCGCCTGGGTCAGCCATCCGCTCAAACCCCGGATCGTGCGCCGCCTGCAGCTGGCGACGCAGCGCGGCCGCACGCTGGCATTCCTGCTGCGTCCCTGGAGTCCCGGGGTGGCCCGGGAGCCTTCGCATGCGCTGCTGCGGGTGGGCCTGGAACCCCGGCGCGAAGGGGTGAAGCTGAGCATCCTCAAGAGCCGCGGTGGCATGACGGGACAGTGGTGGCTGCCTGATGATGCCGCCCAGGCTGCAGCGGGTGCCTGAAAATGTCCGCACGCCTGCTGCGCAAGGCTTCTCCAGAACTGCAACCGGCACACGCTCCGGTACAACTGTCGCTGGCGGTGGCACCGGCAGGGGCGCCGCCGCCGGCGGGTCCGCCCGCAACGCCGGCGGAGCAGCCGGCCCATGCCACGGCAGTGCCGGAGCTGTGGCTCGGAGTGCATCTACCACGGCCCGACCCGGCGTTGCTGCAGCGTCTGGGAACGTTGGCGCAACGGTTCACACCGCGGGTGAGTCTCGAACCGCCGGATGGACTGGTGCTGGAGGTGCGGGGGAGCCTGGCGCTGTTTGGCGGCGCCGCACGGCTGTACCGGGCATTTCGGGCGGGCTGTCATGCGGTCGGCGCGGCGCCCATTCTGACACTGGCACCCACGCCCCTGGCGGCACTCGTCGCCGGACGCAGCGGGGTGTCCCTGCAGGTGCTGGAACAGGAGCGCCTGGTGAGCGCCGTCAGCGGGCTGCCGCTGACGGCGCTGCGCTGGCCCCCGCAGGTACTGCAGCGGCTCGCGAGGCTGGGGGTCTATCGGATCGGTCAGGCCCTGCGCCTGCCGCGCGCAGGCTTTGCCAGGCGCTTCGGCAGGCAATCCCTGCAGATGCTGGATCAGCTCGTGGCGCGCAGCGCGGACCTGCGGCCGCTGTTCACGGTGCCGGAACGGTTCCGCGCGAAGCGCCAGTTCGTCCGTGAGCGTGAACATCACACCGAGATCCTGCAGGCGCTGCAGCCGCTGCTTGAACAGCTGGCGCAATTCCTCGAGGCACGGCAGTGCGGCGTCACCCGCATCACCTGCCGGCTGCAGCACCGCAACGGCCTGCATACCGACTGCGCGGTGCGGCTGGCGCAGCCGGAGGCCGCCGCGGCCCGCTTCATGGAATGGTTTGCCGAACGACTGGGGAAGACGGTGTTGCCAGGCCCCGTGCGTTCGCTGGAGCTGCGTTCCGGGGAGCTGCAGACACGGGCGCCGGTGCATGAGCCGCTGTGGCGACCCGGCGAGCATGGCGGCGGGGGTGCTGCAGGCCTGCTGTCCGGTGCGGTGGAACTCATCGAACGGCTGCGCATGCGACTGGGCGAGTCCGCGGTGCAGGGCCTGATCTGCCAGGACAGCCAGTCTCCGGAAGGCGCTTCACGGCTGCTCTCGCCGCTGGATGCGGATTTCCCGCGCAGCGCCGGCATGCCACATCGCCAGCCACGACCACGGCCGCTGCGTCCATTGTGGCTGCTGGCGGAACCACGGCTGGTGCGCGAGCGGGCAGGCTGGCCGCACCTCGAGGGCCCGCTGCGGCTGCGGCAGGGACCGGAACGCATCGAGAGTCACTGGTGGGAAGCGCAGGGCGTGGCACGCGATTACTACCATGCCACCGATGGCCGCGGCATCGCCGTGTGGGTATTTCGCGAACGCCGGGCCCCGCACCGCTGGTTCCTGCACGGGCTGGCCGGATGAGCGCACCGGTTGCCGACTATGCTGAACTGCACTGTCTCAGCAATTTCACTTTCCTGCGCGGTGCCTCGCGACCCGCGGAACTGGTGCAGCGGGCCCGGCAGCTGGGCTACAGCGCACTGGCCATCACCGATGAATGTTCCGTGGCAGGGGTAGTGCGGGCGCATATGGCCCTGCAGGAAGGCGGGGCGGCGGCACCGTCCCTCAAGCTCATCATCGGCTCGGAGTTCACCCTCACCTGCGGCCTGAAATTCGTGGCGCTGGCGATGAACCGTCGTGGTTATGCGCGGTTGTGCGCGCTGATCACCCACGGCCGCCGCAACGCGCCCAAGGGCCGCTATCAGCTCACCCGGGAGGACGTGCAGCGGCACCTTGCGGACTGCCTGATCCTATGGGTGCCTGGTGTCGCACCGCGGGCTGAGCAGCTGCAGTGGCTGCGCGACT
>DATJTJ010000058.1:0-2184 GCA_035503515.1 Steroidobacteraceae bacterium | reverse complement strand
CATAACGCTACAGGGAGCTGTGCTGTCAGAATGACTGCCCAGAAGCCGGGGAGAATGCCCCGGGCGGCCGACGCTAAGTTGGAGGAATTGCACGTCCTCTTCGGCGAGAACCTCCGGCGGGCGCGCCTGAAGGCCAACCTGTCACAGGCCGAAGTGGCGGTACGGAGCGGCATGGGTCAACCCTACATATCCGAGATCGAAACCGGCGTGCGCGACCTCACGCTCGGAACGATGGCCTCCGTCGCCCGGGCCGTTGGCACCGACGTGCGAACGTTGCTCAAGCAAACCCGCAAAAGGAAATAACTGGTGCCCCCATCACGGCTGTGAGAGGCATCCGAAAAATCGGATAATACGCTTGCAGACGCGATTCGGCGTGCCGTAACCATGCACGCAGATGATCGATGACGGCAAGCCCTCGAACCGCGAGGAGCAGGCACGACGCCTCGCGGAGACCTTGAAGCGCCAGCTGGGTGCCTTCTGCCCGCTCCTTGTGGAGCGGGACGTGGTCGAGCTGATGCTGAACGCCGACGGGCGACTCTGGGTCGATCGTCTTGGCCAGCCGATGACGCCTGTTGGCAAGATGGCAGCACCTGCCGCGGAATCATTCATCGCGACTGTTGCCTCGATACCACGCGGCGCGGTCACGCGTGAGAATCCAATCCTCGAATGCGAACTGCCGGACGACTCCCCGTTCGATGGGTCACGATTCGAAGCACTCATTCCGCCGGTCGTGTCCGGTCCCGTTTTCACGATCCGCCGCAAGGCCTCCGCGGTGTTCACGCTGGAAGAGTATGAACGCCAGGGAATCATGACTGGATCACAGCGCGCTGCCATCGAAGCCGCGGTGGTGCAGCGGCAGAACATTCTTGTCATCGGTGGCACAAGCACCGGCAAGACGACGCTCACGAATGCCATCATCGGTCAGATGGTCACGGCGACACCCCACCATCGGCTGGTGATCATCGAGGATACCGCAGAAATCCAGTGCTCGGCGCCGAACGCGGTGATCATGCGCGCGACCGATACGGTGGATATGCAGCGCCTGCTGAGGGCAACGCTGCGCCTGCGGCCCGATCGCATCATCGTCGGCGAAGTCCGCGGCGGCGAGGCGCTGGCGATGCTGAAGGCGTGGAACACCGGCCATCCCGGCGGCGTCTGCACCGTCCATGCCAACCATGCGCGCGCCGGTCTCACGCGGATCGAGCAGATGATCGCCGAAGTGAGTCAGACGCTTATGCGCCCGCTGATCGGGGAGGCGGTCAACCTCATCGTCTCCATTGTCCGGACCGACTCGGCACCAGGCCGGCGCATCCATGAAGTGGTCGCCGTCGAAGGCTTCGCGGACGGGGACTACCGCTTTGTCAACGTGGAGGAACGCGCATGATGCCCGACGGTAATGCTTTTGGCCGAAGCTGGCCGCTCTGCCTGGTGTTGGGCGTGATCGTGCTGTCAGCCGTCCACCCGGAGACGGCGCATGCGGCCACGGCCGGCGGTGGGCTGCCGTGGGACACGCCGCTGACCACGCTCAAGAACGACCTTACCGGGCCGGTGGCCTTCACCATCTCCTTGCTGGCCATGGTCGCCTGCGGCGCGGCGCTGGTGTTCGGCGGCGAGATCAATGAATTCGTCCGCCGCATCATCATGCTGGTGCTGGTGGTCGCCCTCATCACCGGTGTCGCCAATGTCGCCGGCGCGCTCGGCATCACCGGAGCGGTGGTATGAGCCTGCGCCACCTCCCCTTCCATCGCGTGCTGCACCGCCCGAACCTGTTCCTGGGCGGCGAGCGGGAGCCGGCTCTGCTGACGCTGCTGGTCGCCGGCGGCCTGGCGGTGTCCGGCCTGAACACGGTGTCGTTTCTCGTCGGAGCCGCGCTCTGGTTCACCGCCATCCCGCTGCTGCGCTGGATGGCCAAAGCCGACCCGCACATGTCCCAGGTCTACGTGCGCCATATCCGATATCGCGGCTACTACCCGGCCCGGTCGCGGCCCTACCGGGCGGAGTGATCCGGCCGTGCTGGCGCTGAAACCCTTCCGCGACAAGGCTGCGGGCGTTCCCGACCTCCTCAACTGGAGTCACCTGGTGGCGCCCGGCATCGTCCTGTGCAAGGACGGCAGCCTGCTCGCCGGGTGGTTCTATCGCGGCCCGGACATCGCCAGCAGCACCGATAGCGAGCGCAACTGGCTG
>DATJTJ010000057.1:0-32268 GCA_035503515.1 Steroidobacteraceae bacterium | reverse complement strand
TCCTCAACGTCCTTGCGGCTGAGTTTCCTGTGCTGACTGAAGTACGAAACCAGTGGCGCGACCCGGCCGCCGAACAGCCGGTCGACGAACCCATGGCTCTCCGCCGACAGCCACTCCTCATGCGTCAGCACCGGCGAGTAGATGTAGCGTCGACCCTCCTTGCGTGCCCGAAGCGCGCCTTTCTTCAGCAGGCGATTGAGCAGGGTCTTGACGGTGGCTTCCTGCCATTTCCCATGCCGGAGGGCATCGACGACGTCCTCGCTCGCGAGGGCACCCTGCGCCCACAGTACCTGCATCACGATCGATTCGGCCTCGCTGATCGGCTTCGGCTTCCTGGTGCCCACTGTGTCGCCATCCGGTTACAGGTGTAATCGCACGGCGAGAATTACACATGTAAACCTCAGGCGCAATAATGCGCTGCAGCAGCGTTGCAGGCGGAAAAAGAGGCGACGGTGCTCCGGTGCTATTCTTCCGGGGAAATGGACGCGGGATCAGCCCGGATGCAATTGCTGGAAGGCCACATTCCCGTGCCTGCCCCCGCGGGCGTGCCGGAATGGGACATCGATCCTTACGCCGCGGAGACCTTGGCCGATCTCGGAGCCTACTTCCGCGGCCTGCGCGACCGCGGGGCCTTCGTCTACTTCCCGAGGTACGCGCTGCTCGCCTGCGGCCGGTATCGCGAAACGAAGGAAGTGTTCTCCGACTGGAAGCGCTTCGTGTCATCGCGGGGCGTGGGGCTGACGGACTTCAGGCATGCCGAGCCCTGGCGCACTCCCAGCATCATCCTCGAAGTCGACCCTCCGTATCACGACCGGACCCGCAGGGTGCTGGTGCGGGCGCTGTCCGCACCGGCCATCGAGTCACTGAAGCAGCGCTTTCAGCAGGCCGCGGATGAACTCGTGGACCGATTGCTCGAGATGCGGACTTTCGATGCAGTGACCGACCTCGCGGAGCGGTTTCCGACGACCGTGTTTCCTCCCGCGGTGGGCCTGAGGGAGATCGATGCGCGCCGCCTGCTGGATTACGGAACCCTGGTCTTCAACGCGCTCGGACCCGACAATGCGGTGCGCCGGCACTGGATGGACAAGGCATCGGACATCGTGCCCTGGATCCTGGAGCAGTGCCGACGCGAGCGGCTGAGCCCCGACGGCTTCGGCGCGGTGATCTACGCCGCGAGCGATCAGGGCGAGATCACCGAACAGGAGGCCGGCATGCTGGTCCGCTCGCTGCTGTCGGCGGGCATCGATACCACGGCCACCGCGCTGGCCAGTGCCCTGTGGTGCCTCGCCCGGCACCCTGGAGAGTTCGCCAGGCTGAAGGCTGACCCGGGGCTCGCGCGCGCGACGTTCGAGGAAACGCTGAGACTCACCTCGCCGATCCATACCTTCTGTCGAACCTCCGAGGGGCCCACACGGGTCAGCGGCATCGAGATACCGCCGGATGCGAAGATCCTCTGCGTCCTCGGCGCGGCGAATCTCGATCCGCAGCATTGGTCGGATCCCGACCGCTTCGATCTCACGCGGAAGAACCGGGACCATCTGGCCTTCGGCGCCGGAATTCACGGTTGCGTCGGCCAGGCCGTCGCGAGGGCCGAAGCCGAGGCCGTGCTCGGGACGATCGCACGCAGGGTGGGTCGCATCGAACTCGCAGCGCAGCCCGCATGGCGCACGGAAAATGCCATTCACGCGCTGACTGAATTGCCGGTCACGATCCGGGCCTCCTGATGCGCCCGGCGGCTGTCCTGCACGCGGCCATTTTCGATATCGATGGAACCCTGCTCGATTCCTGCGGCATCGACGACTCCCTGTTCTCGGACGCCGTACGCAAGGCGCTCGGCGCGGTCCGGATCCGCGACGGCTGGCACGAATACGCCCGGGTCACCGACACCGGCATTCTCGCCGACATCTGCAGTGACAACTCGCTGGCCTATGACGCTTCGGTGTCGCTGCGCGTCATGAACGTGTACTTCCGGTCGCTCCTGGATCACATCCAAGTGAATGGACCTTATCGGGAGATTCCCGGCGCACTGCAGTACCTGAACGCTCTTCGGGCAAGGGCGGACGTCCGCGTCGCCTATGCGACCGGGGGCTGGGGCACGACGGCGCGGCACAAGCTGGCCAGTGCCGGATTTCCCCTGGACGGGATACCCCTCGCGTGCGCCGACGATCATCCGGATCGGATGCACATCATGCTGCAGGCCCTGGGCCGGCTCGAGGGTCCGTTCGCTTCGGTCACGTACTTCGGAGACGGAGTCTGGGATCAAAGCGCCGCCGCCCGGCTCGGCTGGGGTTTCGTCGCGGTGGGACCGAAGCTGGATGGCATATCCGACTTCGGTGCGCTGCCGCCGCAGCTGTTCCGGGTCGGCTGACGGCCAGACGATCGGACCTAACTTTTGCGTTCGGCCAGCCGGTCGAGCAACCGCGAGAACGCCGAGTTCTTCTGCGACTTCGCGGCCAGCTGCCCGACCGCGCCACCGGTGGTCGGTTTGCGCTTCTTCGCGCCCTCGATCTGCAGTTCATCGGCCCCGAGGATCTCGAGGGTCTCCTCGAGTGTCTTCGGACCGTGCTTGTCACTGGCGTGCACGCGGTTGCCGCGGCCCTTCAGGGGCTTCGCGGCAGCCCGGGGCGCAGGTCTGGCCGCCGCGGGAGACTGCGGTTTCGCCGGCGCGGGGGCCGCCGCCGCGGCAGCTGCCGCAGGCAGCTTCGGCCGCTCCGCGGTATCGTCGAGCAGCTTGAACTCCGCCGACTGGTCCGGCAGTCGCTCGAGCGTACCCTGAGCCGGCGCCGGCTCGGGTGCGGCCTTCGTGCCGCCCTGGGCGGCATTGGCGCCGTCGCGCTCGCGCAGGCTCACCGGAACCACGGCGACCGATGAGAAGTCCGAGCGCACGTACTGGGCGACGGTCTTCGCCGAGTTCGCATCGCTGAAGAAGCCCAGCCGCAGGCCGTACCACTTGCGGCCCTCGCGGCTGCCCTCGACCGTGTACAGCGTGTACGCACCGAAGATCGCCAGCTGCGGCACCTGGGCGAGGTCGATGGCCTGCACCGACCACTGCAGCTGCACGGCAAAGGCCGCCGGCGTGCTGCTGGTATTGAGCGGGTCGCCGCGCTTCTCTTCGAGCAGCCGCATGACCTGCGACTCGGGCAGCGCGCCGGCTTCGCGGGCGCGGCCGGTTTCGTCCAGCGACTTGAGCACCTCGCGCACGTTGGAGCGCTTGTCGAAGGGCATGTTCGCGTCGCGCTTGAACGGGGTGGCGGCGCGGGGTGCGGGTACGGCGGGAACCGTCGCCACGGACGGCGCCGGCGCGGGCGCGGGCGCGACGGGCTCCGGTGTGAGCGTGCGCGGCGCGTCCGGCACGAGTTCGAGTTCCAGCATCGGCAGGAGCCGGGTTTCTGCCGCGGGCGGTGCCAGCACGGGGGGCGCGGCCACCATCGGCGCCACCATCGTCAACTCGACGTCCGGGGCCAGCGTCGGGGCCTTCGCGAGCAGGGCGGCATCCGGCTCAACCTGGGCGGCAGCGTTCGGCGCCGGTGCAGCTGTCGGTGCGATTGCCGCATCCCTCGCGCGCAGACGCTTGCCGGGAGCCTCGCCGGCCCAGGCACCCGGATAGATCTCGCGCACCACCGGCAGCAGCTCTTCGGCCTGCAGCAGCGAATCGAAGTAGCCCATGTGCAGGCGGAAGCGCTCGCGGCCGTCCTCGAGGCGGCGGCTGACGAAGAACTTGTACCGCTTCAGTTCCGCCAGCTGCGGCTGCGTCAGCGCCATTGGCGTGGTCGACGAGCAGAGGTTGATGACGAACGCGTCCTTTTCCGCGGCCGGCTGCGCCGCCGGCGGATCAGGGATGTGTTTATCGTTGTGCGGCATCGGCAGTGACATGAATACGTTCCCCGGACAGCGGTCTGGCGTGCCGGCCTTCGGGAGAGGTTCTTTGACGCAGGATAGCCCGCATTCCGGCAGGGTGTGCCGGAGAAGTGGTGACCCCGCCGTCGTAGGAACGTGTCCGTTAGACCGGTGGCTTTGCGTCCCCGCCTTTCGACGGGTTTGCCTTTTTCACGTAAGCAGTGTCTGCATGGAGAGACGTTGGGTCAAGCGCGAATTTGCGCAGTGTCTCTCATCCGCGAAAAGTGGCCGCGTGCGGTGGATGTTAAGTCGCAATCCACCAGACATAACACTACGGCTCAGCCTGCGGCGCGCGCATCCTCGGCGGAATTGTCGTACACACGCGAGCTCAGCAGTTCGGTCACGGAGGCCGCGGGGAGCGGCCGTGCGAGGTAGTAGCCCTGCGCGCAGTCGCAGCGCCGCTCGCGCAGGAAATCGAGCTGCTCGATGGTCTCGATGCCCTCGGCCACCACCCGCTTCTGCAGCGCGTGCGCCATCACGATCACGGTCTCGATCAGGGTTGCGGCGTTGGGATCCTGCGGCACGTTGGCGAGGAAGCTGCGGTCGATCTTCACCACGCTGATCGGATGCTGCCGCAGGTAGCCGAGCGATGAGTAGCCGGTGCCGAAGCCATCCAGCGCCAGGCACACGCCGGTCTGCGCCAGCCGCTCCAGCAACGCCGCGTTCGCCGGATCGGCGAGCACCCGTTCATCGATGTCGAGTTCGAGGATCTCGCCCGGCAGGCCGAACCGATCGAGCATCTTGCGGATGTTGCGCACGAACTCCGGGTGGCGCAGCTGCTGCAGCGAGACGTTCAGGGCCAGGCGCGGCGGCGACAGGCCCTGCTCGCGCCAGGCCGCCAGCTGCGCGCAGGCCGTCTCCAGGACCCACCCGCCGATGTCGACGATGAGGCCGCTCTCCTCCGCCGCCGGCACGAAGTCGCCCGGCTGGCGCACGCCCTCGCGCTGGGTCTGCCAGCGCAGCAGGGCCTCCAGGCCGGTGAGCGACCCGTCGGTAATGGAATACTGCGGCTGGTAGAACAGCGAGAACTCGCGGCGGCGCAGCGCCAGCTGCAGGCCGCTTTCCGAGGGCAGCGGCTGCTGGCCCCCCATATTCACGTCGTAGAACATGGCGCGGCTGCGCCCGAGGTCCTTGGCGCGGTACATCGCCGTGTCGGCGTTGCGCAGCAGCGTGTCGATGGCCTCCCCGTCCTGCGGGAAGAGCGCGATCCCGATGCTCGCGCAGACGGTGTGGTCGCGGCCGCCCAGGCTGACCGGCTGCTGCAGCGACTGGACGATGCGCTGGGCGACGTACTCGACCGCCTCGGCGCTCACCACGTCGCGCAGGATCACCGCGAACTCATCGCCCCCCAACCGCGCGACGGTGTCGATCTCCTTGACGCAGCCGCGCAGCCGCTGCGCCGCGATGCTCAGTACCTGATCGCCCGCGGCGTGCCCGACGGTGTCGTTGATCTTCTTGAAGTGGTCGAGATCGATGTAGAGGACCGCGCCCTTCTCCAGGCCGGCGGCCGCGCTCTGCAGCTGCACGGACAGGCGGCTGCAGAACAGCACGCGGTTGGGCAGCCCGGTGAGCGGATCGAAGTGGGCCTGCCGGTACAGCTGCTCGTCGCGGGCCGCCTTGGTGAGGGCGAACCCCAGCCGGGCGGCGAATTCGCTGCCGCAGTGTCCGATGTGCGGATCGGCCACCGGCATTTCCTGGTAGCCCACGGCGAGGATGGCCGTCAGGTGCGCCGCGAGCTTGACCGGCCAGACCCAGAAGAACTCGGCGCCGAGCTCCTTGAGCGGCACCAGGAAGCTGTGGCGGGTGTCCTCGCAGCGGGTCACCGTCAGCGCCTCGGGTTCGGCGGCGAGGGTCACCATCATGTCGTCATCCAGCGCGACGCGGCTGACCGGCAGGTCCCGGCAGCTTTTGGCGGCCAGGTAGACCCGGCCCCGCCACGGTGCGTCGTGGTCCCGCAGCACGATGCCGGCGCTGCTGCAGCCGGTCACGCGCTGCACGCGGGTCAGGATGGCCTCGAGCACCGGCTCCAGGCCACCGGGCTGGAGCAGCAGTTTGTCGACCTCGCCCAGCGTCTCAAGGTTGGCCTGCTGGGCCCGCACCCGCTGGGCGCACTGGTTGAACTCGCGGATCAGGGCCCCCAGCTCATCATGGCCGGCGGCCGGGACTTGCGCGAACCCGGTCGCCGCCAGGTCCTGGAAGCCGCCGTGCAGCGCGGCCAGGGCGGGCTGGTAGCGGCGCGCCAGGTACGCGACCGCCGCAGCGGCGCTCAGCAGTGCCGCGGCGCCGCCGATGAGCAGCCAGCGCCAGGCGCCTGCGCCAGCGGCGCTGCCGGACAGGGCGCCGACGAGGGCCAGCACCGGTACCAGGGTGCTCAGGACAATGGTGATACCGAGCCGCTTCACCATTGCGCTATTGACAGCTGCGCGAAACATCCTTGGGGGCACATCCGCGAGAGGCAGGCCTCGCTTTAATTATCCGGGAAATCTGTCATGCAACAGTCGTCGTCGATGTTAACTGCATCACGTTCTGCTGCGCATTCTGGAAAGCGAACGGATGCCTGAAAAATCGTATCGGTAGACACCGCGGCGGCCGGAGCGCACGGCACCCACCATCGCCTCTGCCACGGTCGCCGCGCCGATTGCACGGCGGGACTGTGCGGCACCCCGCTGCAGCGGGCTCACCAGCACAACGGCCAGCATCGACAGCAGTTGACCGGCGCGCGCCCCGCGGCGAATGCCCAGCAGCGGGCCCGGAACCAATATGTCAAGGGATTCGAAGTTCATCGCACCCAGGGCGTCCAGGGTCTCGCCCTGCACACGCGCCGCGGGAGTGCGCGCCCGCGGATCGGCGCTCCAGCAGGACAACATTACGAAGCGCCGCGCGCCGGCGGCCTGGGCCGCGCGAGCGTAGGCCAGCACGCAGGCCTGGACCCCCTCGCGATAGGCCGCCTCCGATCCGGCTTCCTCGAGGGAACTCCCCAGGCAGCACACGGCGGTGTCGCAGGACTGGCCCTTGAGCTGGCTCTCCAGGTTTGCGAACGGCACGATCCGGTTGGCGAGCCGCAGGGATTCGCGGCCCAGCGGCCGGCGCGTGATGGCGAGGACGCGTGCGAACTCCGGCGCCTGCAGCAGGCCCTCGAGGACGCGCGCTCCGACCATGCCGCTGGCTCCCGCCAGCCACACCGTTTTGCCTGGACCTTCTGCCACGCGCGCGAGCTTAGCATTCGGGTATGACGGTGGTGCGGGCGGCGAGCTCCCGGGCATTCGCGGCGAGGTTGCGGTCCTCGCGGGTCATCGGTTCATCGAGCGCGGCATTCAGGCCGATGATCACCCCGCGCATGGACTGCGGCCGGTGCCTGGGATTCTTGGCGAGCAGCGAGCGCACCAGTCCGAGCAGGCGCCGCGGCGCCAGGTGCACCGGCACGATCGGCGGCACGGGATCGTGCAGCACCCGCCGCACGTCGAAATCCGGGAAGTAGGGCGGCGTGCCCGTGAGCAGTTCGAAGGCGAGCGCGCCGAGTCCATACAGGTCATCGGCCGGCGTCGGCGGCAAACCCTGAAGCTGCTGGGGACTCGCCGAGGAAGGCGACCAGCCCGTGCGCGCCTGGTCGATCTGCGCCTCCGGCCGGGCGCGGGCGGCGACGCCGAAGTCGGCCAGCTGCACCCTGCCCTCGGCATCGAACAATACGTTGGCGGGTTTCAGGTCGCGGTGGACCACGCCGTGCTCGTGCGCGTACTCCAGCGCACGCGCCAGTTCGATCAGCACCGGCACGATGTCGACGTAGGGCGCGCCGCGCAGCTGGCGCAGGTCCCCACCGGTGACCAGCGGCATCGGCAGCACCGCGAGTTCGCCATCGCGCACCGGCGGTTCGGTCCGCAGTATCAGCGGATGATCCAGCCCGTGCACGACCTGGTATTCGTGTTCCAGGTGTCCCCAGGGGTCGCTCCCGGGTGAAAAGGAGCGGGTCAGGATCTTCAGGGCAACCGCGGCCTGGGTGCGCTCATCGAACGCGCGCCACACCTCGCCCTGGCCGCCGCTGCCGAGCTTCCCGGTGAGCACGTACCGGCCGGCGATGCGAAGGCCTTCGGTTACGACGGCAACCATCGCAGCCACCCTGCCTTGGACTTTCTCGCGGCCACGCCCGGATGGACCCGAAACTCCACGACCGGTTCCGGCACGCTTCCACGCTGCGGATATCCCATGAGCTGTATATTAATACAGTCTCCGGGGGAGCTCCTGTGCCAAACGTTACGGTGTGGCGGGCGGAACGCCGGCTCAGCCGCCGCCGAGGAACATCCGGTAGGCGGGATTCGCGGTCTCTTCGTTGTACGGGTAGTGCAGCGCGTTCAGGTGATCGGTGAATTCGTCCCGCTGCGCCCGGGGCACCTGGATGCCGGCCAGCACCCGTCCGTAGTCGGAACCGTGGTTGCGGTAGTGGAACAGGGTGATGTTCCAGCGCGTCCCGACCGCCTTCAGGAACTTCAGCAGCGCGCCCGGACGTTCCGGAAACTCGAAGCGGTAGATGACCTCGTCGGTGAGTTCGCGGGCGTGGCCGCCGATCATGAACCGCACGTGGAGCTTGGCCAGTTCACTGTCGCTCATGTCGTGGACCGGATAGCCGGCCTCGCGCAGCTGCTGGATGACCGCGTCCTTCTCCACCCGGCCCTGCGTGAGGCTGAAACCGGCGAAGATCTGGGCCCGGGCCTCGCTGTCGTAGCGGTAGTTGAACTCGGTGACGCTGCGCGAGCCGAGCGCCTCGCAGAAATGCATGAAGCTGCCGGGATGCTCGGGAATCTCCACCGCCAGCAGCGCCTCGCGCTCGGCGCCGAGGCTCGCCCGTTCGGCGACGTGCCGCAGCCGGTCGAAATTGACGTTGGCGCCGCTGTTGATCGCGATCAGGCGCTTGCCCCGCCAGCCGTCGCGGGCGACGCACTTGCGGATGCCGGCGACCGCCAGGGCACCCGCGGGTTCGACGATGGTCCGCGTCTCCTCGAAGATGTCCTGGATGGCGGCGCACATCTCGTCGGTGTTCACCAGCACGATCTCGTCGACGAACTGGCGTACCAGTCCGAAGGTCTCCTCGCCGACGCGCTTGACCGCCACGCCGTCGGCGAACAGCCCCACCCGATCCAGCGTCACCCGCCGCCCGGCCTGCAGCGACTCGAACATGGCGTTCGAATCGGCCGGTTCCACGCCGACGATGCGGATGCGCGGATACAGGTACTTGACGTAGACCGCGATGCCCGCGATCAGTCCGCCGCCGCCGACCGGCACGAAGATTGCGTCGATCTCGCCGCCGCCGCACTGGCGCAGCAGTTCGACCCCGATCGTGCCCTGGCCGGCGATCACGTCCGGATCGTCGAAGGCGTGCACGTAGACCAGGTTGCGGTCGCGGACCAGTTCCTGGGCCTTCTCGAAGGCGGTGTCGTAGTCGTCCCCGTGCAGGACGGCCTCGCCGCCCAGGTCGATCACCGCCTGCACCTTGATCTGCGGCGTGGTCTGGGGCATCACGATGATGGCCGGTATGCCGCGGCGCTGGGCGGCGAGCGCCACCCCCTGGGCGTGGTTGCCGGCCGATGCGCAGATCACGCCGCGGCGGGCGGCCGACTCGGACAGATGCGCCACCTTGTTGTAGGCCCCGCGCAGCTTGAACGAGAACACCGACTGCAGGTCCTCGCGCTTGAGCAGCACCGGGTTGCCCAGCCGGCGCGACAGGCGCGGCGCCGGCTCCAGGGGCGTCTCGACGGCGACGTCGTAGACCCGCGCCTTGAGGATGCGTTCGATGTACGGGTTGGCCATGGCGCGCAGTCTACGCGAAGCTAGGCAGCGGAGGGTCCGGGTTCCTGCACCATCCGGTCCTGCATGGCGAGCAGCACGTCCTGGCGGGAGATTTCCCCGAGCAGGTTGTTGCGCCATTCGCCCCCGGTCACGGGCAGCACGTTGGCCCGCGCCCGCAGGAACACGTCCAGCGCCGCGCCCAGGGACAGGTCGTCGGTGAGCGCCAGGGTCACCGGGCGCATCACCGTGGCCACGGTCAGGGCGCCATCCAGCTGGGTGCTGCGGCTTTTCGCCAGCAGTTCGCGCAGGTCGAGCCAGCCGACCAGTTCATCGCCATCGGTCACGTACGCCCGCTCCAATGGCCGGCGCGGCAGCTGCTCGAACATGTCCTTGAGGCTCGTCGTCTGCGCGACCACGGCACCGGGAGGTTTGATCAGCGCCGCGACGGTGCTCAGCTGCCACGCATCCCCGCTGGAGCGGCCCTTGAGGGCCGCGTGATAGATGGACTCGCCGCGCCGGTAGACCTTGGCCGTGTAGTGCGCCGTCACGCAGGCCAGCATCAGCGGCAGCACCATGTCGTAGTCGAGGGTCATCTCGAACAGCATCAATATGGAGGTCAGGGGCGCGTGCGTGGTGGCGGCGAGGAAGCCACCCATGCCGACCAGCGCATACGCGGCCGGCACGGACGTGAAGTGCGGCAGCACCGAGTGCAGCACGCCGCCGAACAGCGCCCCGATGGCGCAGCCCAGGAACAGCGTCGGGGTGAAGACTCCGCCGACCGCGCCCGAGCCGACCGTGGCGGCCGTCGCCAGCACCTTGGCGACCAGGATGGCCAGCAGCCACCAGCCGATGAGGTGCGCATTGAGGATGGCGCCGACGGCGCCGAAGCCGTTGCCCCAGACCTCCGGGACGGCGATCGAAATCACCCCGACGATGAGTCCACCCAGCCCCAGCTGCAACGGCAGGGGGAGCTTCAGCGCCACGAACCGCGACTTGGCAAAGTCCAGCAGCGCCAGGAACGGCGGCGCCAGGTGCCCGAGCAGCACGCCCAGCACCACGTAGAAGATGAGTTCCCAGCTCGAGGCGAACTGCACCTTGGGGACATCGTAGACCGGGTTGTAGCCGAGGAAGCGGTGCACGGTCGCGCTCGCCGTCACCGAGGCGACCACCAGCGGGCCGAAGCTCTCCATGGCGGTGCCGCCCAGGATGATTTCCGAAACGAACAGCGCGCCGGAGATCGGTGCGTTGTAGGCGGCGGCGATGCCCGCCGCGCCACCGCAGGCGACCATGAGCCGACGCCGGGGAATCGGCGCATGCGCCAGCCGTCCCAGCCGCGATCCCAGCATCGCGGCCAGCTGCACCATCGGACCTTCGCGCCCGATCGAGCCGCCGGAGGAAATGGTCACCAGGGAGGAGATGCTGTTGGCGAGGGTCGCGCGCACGCTGATGCTGCCATCGCCCACCCGGACCGCCTCCATGTAGTCCACCGCGCGGGGTGAGGCGAGCACCCGTCCGGCCAGTCGCAGGATGCACCCCGCGAGCACCGCGCCGGCCAGCGGCAGCGCGACCCGGTGCCAGTAGGCCATGCCGGCGGCGGCCAGCTCGAGGCTGCGGTTCTGGCCCGTGAACAGCAGCTCGAGCAGCCGCAGGCCTTCGCGGAAGGCGACGCTCGCGAGGGCGCCGCAGAACCCGACGAGGGCGGCCCAGAAGATGATGCCGGCGAGATCCTCATGGCCCAGCAGCACCAGCCGCAGCCGCGTCAGCAGCGACAGCGGCACCCGGGCGAACTGTCTGACCTCGGGCACCGGCGGTGGCGGAGGTGCCTGCGGGCCGCCTAGGCCGACGGTTCGCCGCTGGCGCGGCTGGTCGCGGGCCGGACGGCGAAGCGGAATTTCGCCTTGCCGATCATCACCTGGTCGCCGTCGTTGAGCAGCTCGCGGCTGACGCGCTGGCCGTTGACGAATACCCCGTTGGTGCTGTTGAGGTCCTCGATGACCGTCTGCTGACCCTGGATCAGCAGCACCGCGTGATGGCGGCTGACGAAGCTGGCGTCGATCTGCAGATCGTTGTCGGGCGTGCGGCCGATGGTGGTCTTGCGGCCCAGGACGTGCACCACCTCGTGGCCGTCCTGCGCGCGCACCAGCAGCCGCGCGCCGTTCTCGCGGATCGCCTCGTGCGTGCCGGACGAGCCGGGCGCCAGCGAGCGGATGCTGCGCTGGATGTTGTCGACCAGCGCGGCGCTGTGCGCCGCCTCGGTCTCCAGGCGCGACATCAGCGAGTCGCGCTCCTCCAGCCAGCGCTTCGCGTCGGTGATCTGCGCCTGCATCTGCGTGTTGATGCGGGTCAGTTCCTCCACGCGCATGCTGCGCGAGCGCACCTCGGACTCCAGCCGGTTGATGGCGTCCTCCGACACCCGCAGGTCGTTCTCCAGCCCCGCGACGCGCTCCTCGGCCGCGCGCACGCGCTCGACCTCGGTCTGGATCGTCCGGGCCTGGGTTGCGACCTGCCCCGTGAGCTCGGCGATCTGCCGGTCGCGCTCCTCGAGCTGCAGCAGCCGGTTGGCGTGGTCCGTGGTGACCTGCTTCACGGCCGCGACGTGCTCCACCGACTCCTCGCGCAGTGCGGCGAGCTCGGACTCCTGCGCGTAGGTGCGCTTGGTCAGCGCGGTGTTGGCGGCGGTGAGTTCGGCATGGGCCGCGGCCGCGGAGCGCAGCGCCTCGGCATGGATCTGGTTGCCGGCCACCAGCTGCGCCTCGAGCTCCGTGATGCGCGTGGCGCGTCCGCCGCTTTCCTGGCGCACCGCCTCGAGCGCCTGCTTGTGTTCCTCGATGGCGCGGGTCAGCGCGCCGACCTCGTTGCTGCGCCCGCTGAGCCCCTTGGTGAGGGCCTCCACCTCGCCGCTGAGTTCGGTGATGCGCGTCGCCCGGGCGCCACTCTCCTGCCGCAGTTCCTCGACGGCTCGCTTCAGGTCCTCGTTGGCGCGGGCCACGACGGCCGCTTCGTCCGTCCGCGCGCCGAGCCCGGTGGTCAGGGCGCTCACTTCGGACTCGAGCTGCGTCACGCGCTGCGAGCGCATCTGCAGCTCGCGGGTGAGTTCCAGGCCGTGGGTGGTGCTGCGCGCCAGCTCCTCGGCGAGGCGGGACTTGTCGGCATCGCGGCCCGCGATCTCGAAGTCCAGCGAACGCAGGATGGCGTCGAAGATGCCGCGCCGGCCTTCCAGCGACTGCAGCGTTTCCAGCTGCGCGGCGCTTTGGGTCTTGAGCTGGGCCGCGTGCTGCTGGGCGCCCTGCAGCGCGTTCGCGTGACCGGCGATCAGGGCATCCGCGCGGGCGGCCTCGGCGCCGAGCCGGGCCGCCAGGTCCGCCTCGCGCTGCTCGAGCGTGCGGGCGATCTCGGTTTCGCGCTGCTGCATCGTCTGGCGCAGCTGCGCCTCGCGTTCGGCGGCGGCGTGCAGGCCGTGCTCGTGCTGCTGCAACGTCGCGCGCAGACCGTCGATCTCGGTGGCCGCGGCGGCGTAGTCGGCGCGCGTGTTGGCGAGTTGCTCATCGAGCGCCGCCGCGCGCGCCGCGGCCGCCTGGCCCGCGACCCGCGAATCGGCGAGCTCGGCCTCGATGATGGCCAGCCGCTCGCCCTTGGCGGCGAGGCGGGTCTCGAGTTCGGCGAGATTGCCCGCCAGCGACTTCAGTTCGGATTCGATGCGCGAGGTCAGCGCGCCCGCGTGCGCGGCCTCCGGCGGCGCCGGGTCCGGCATGAGGTTCGGCACGTGCGGCAGGACCGCCGTGTTCAGCGTCGGCGATGCCCACGTGTCCGTGCTCGAGAGCGGGTCGTGGCCATGCTTGGCCTCGTAGGCCGCGACATCCAGCACCGGCAGTTCCGCGGTGACTTCGGAATCCGTCGCGGTGGTGGAGGAATTCGAAAGGGACTTACTGGAGGCGTTCATTTTTTTGCTCGCTTTACCCACGCAGGAACTCCCGCAACACGCCACTGAGCGGTGTCGCGGCCGACTCAAACAGGTCGCTGCCGTACACGTCCGCCTGTTCCACCACGCGCGCCTTGGGCAGCAGGTCGCGCGCGCGGGGGCTGTCCATGCCGCGACCCCGCGACCGGATCAGCAACGTGGGCTGCGTCAGCAACCGCAGCCGTTCGGCCGCCGGATACTGCAGGGCGGCGTGCGTGCCCCACCAGGCCTGCGGTCCGTTGCCGAGCATGTCGGCAAAGCCGCTGGCGATGACTTCGAGCGCCGCACCCTCGTGCACCGACTCGCGCACCCGGTTCCACTCCGGCAGCAGATGTCCGCCATCGGCCACCGGCGCGGCCGGCCAGGGCTCGCGCCGGAACTGATCGCCCTCGGCCTCATCGGGCACGGGCACGCCCATCAGCACCACGCGCTGCACGACCTCCGGCAGCGCGATCGCCAGTTCGGCCGCGACCAGCGCACCGGTCTGGTAGCCGAGCACGTCGAGCTTGCGGAAGCGCATCGAGGTGCAGAAATCGCCTACGGCACTGGCGTAGTCGGAGATCGCCGGCCGCGCCGGGGGCGGATCGGACTGGCCGAAACCCGGCAGATCCGGCGCGTAGACCGAGCGGTCCATGCCCATCAGCCCCAGCAGCGGCAGCACGCTGGCGCCGGATCGGGGTGTGGCATGCAGGCAGATCAACGAAGTGCCCTCATCGAAGCCGCCTCCTGGCGGGATCGCGTTGTGGACGTGCAGTTGGCCGTAGCGGCTCTCGAAATACCCGCGTCGCACCCGCGGTGCGGACGGTGGTGCAGGTTTACCGGGACCCTTGGGCATTCCGCCTCCGACGCCAAATCGCCTCCACTATATAAGGAATCCGTGCGCTCTTTAAGAAACGAGACTCCGTACCTGGCACTATGTCTCAATCCGGATGCACACTGTGTTAAGTGGGCCCGTTCGGAGGATCTTCATGACTTCCAGCAGCAAATCAAGGTCGCGGGGCAGCCTTGTGCGTCTGGCCCTGCCGCTGCTCGTCCTCGGTGCATGTGCAGGCTGCGGTCTCGCCGGCACGGCGGTGTCGGCCGGCGCCGGAGCCGCGGCTGAAGCGCAGCAGGCACAGCAGGCGAAGCAGACCGAGGACCGCGTCCGGCAGGAACTGGACCAGGCGCAGCACGCCGCCGCGCAGCAGCGCGCGGATGCCGAAGACCAGGGCAAGTGAAGTAGCGCCACACGGGCGCCAAGCGTTTAACTTAATGCCGCGCTGATGCTACTTCTTGCCGCGGGGGGCCCTGCGCGCCTTCTTGCGCACCACGCGCTTCGCGCCGTGCTTCGCCTTGGCCCGGGCGGCGCTGCGGCGCTTCGTTCTCACCTTCGGCGATTTCTTCGCCGCCGTTGTGGCCTTCGCCCTGACGCGGGTCGCGGTCTTCGCTTTCGCCTTCGCTTTTGTCTTCGCTTTTGCCTTGGCCTTCGGTTTCACCGGCGCCGCGGCTTTCGCCTTCGCTTTGACGGCGGGCTTCGCAGCAGCCGGTTTCCGGGCCGCAGCGGGCTTCGGCTTTGCGGCCGCGACTTCCTTGGGGCCGTTCAGCGCCACCGGCACACCGTGCGAATCCGCCACTTGCGCGACCCACGAACCGCCGGGCACCTCGTGGGGGCCGTTGAGGAGCTGCCCTCCGGCGGCCTCCACCGCGGCAACGGCGGCCGAAACGCTCGGCACGCGCAGGTACACCAGCCATCGCGGCCAGGTCGGCGGCAGGTGCGCGGGACGCTTGAAGGCGCCGCCGAGCTGCGTGGTCCCGGTGCCGAAGAGGTAGTAGGTGCCGACCTCGCCGCCCATGGGCATGCGGTCCAGCACCTCCCAGCCGAACAGCGTGTTGTAGAACTGCAGCGCCGCCTCGGGGTCGTCGGCGGTGAGTTCGTGCCAGGCGACCGGCCCGGCGGCCGGTGCGGCGTTGCTGCCGCCCATGTCGCCGGCGGGCTCGTACAGTCCGATGATGCCGCCCTGCGGATCGGCGATGACGGCATAGCGTCCGCCATCGGGAATCGCCGTCACCGGGTGCAGCACCCGGCCGCCATGGTTCTCTGCCGTGGCGAGTGCAGCGGCGAGGTCGGGCACACCGACGTAGGTGAGCCAGTTCGGACCGGCCATGGAGGCCAGCGAGTCCTTGCCCACCACGCGCGCGCCGCCCACGGGACCGGTCGGGGCGGCCAGCATGCTGTAGCCGGCATCGCCCTCCCACGGGCGGGAGTTCCAGCCCAGCACCTTGGAATAGAACCCGGCGCCGGCCTCAGGGTCGCTCGTCAGCAATTCGTGCCAGAGGAACTGGCCCAGGACTAAGGAGCTGCTCATCGTGAATCCCCTTTTCCCACGACATCGGCGCGGGTGCTGCGACTCTAAAACGCGCACGGCAACAGGTTCAACCGGCACGTGTCACTCACATGCGAGAATGGGCCACGCCGGCCCTCAAGTGGAGCTTCCCATGCATACCGGAATGGATTTCACCCGCATCGCCGCATGGCGCGGCGCGCTGCTCGCGATGGCGCTGGGTTGCATCGGCCTCATGGCCGTCACTCCGGCAGTGGCCGATGAGCCGGCGCCGGTCGCCGCGGCCGCCCCGCATCCCGGGAACTTCCGCGGGTATTCCGGCGTTCGCTGGCCCGATGACTTCCAGGTGCGCTCCGGGCATTGCGACCGCCGCAGCATCATGCAAAGCCCGCGGCGCCAGGATGCCATCGCCAGCCTCGGCGAGCGCCGCGCCCTCAACCGCAGCGCGGCACTGCTGGTCGGGGCACGGGTGTCGGACCTGCTGCCCTCGGCCGTCGGCCCGGAGGTGGACGAAGGCGATCGGGCCTGCATGGGCCAGGTCCTGGAACTGGGCGCCAGCGGCCGCTGGGTCAGATGGGACAACGGCACCACGGGCGTGCGCTACGAAATGCGGCCCGACGCCGGCCGCGACGGCATCGCCGGTTCCTGCCGCGCGTTCAAGCTGAAGGCCACCGGCAATTACGAGAAGGTCAAGCGCAAGGCGCTGGCCTGCGAGACCGGCCCGGGACTGTGGCAGCTCACCGGGCAGTAGCGGGCTAGAAGCTCTCCGAGGAGACCGGGGTCTGCGTCGTCGGCCGGCCGCGGGAGGCGATGAAGTCGCCGGTGATCATCTCCGAGTACGGCTGGCCGGGGCCCACCATCGGGTAGACACCGGCGTCGCGGTCGATGACGACCTCGAGCAGGGCCGGGCCCCGGAAGGCGATGAACTCCGCGACCACCCGCGCCACGTCGGCCTTGTCGGTCAGGCGCACCGCGTACTTGAAGCCGTCGGCCTGGGCGGCCTTGATGAAATCCTTGGTGTGCAGGGACTTGTCGCTGGCGGAGAAGCGGCCCTTGAAGAACAGCTTCTGCCACTGGCGCACCATGCCGTCGCCGTTGTTGTTCAGGATCACGATCTTCAGCGGCAGATCGTAGGTGGTCACGGTCTCCAGCTCGCCGATGTTCATGCGGATGCTGGCATCCCCGTCGATGTCGATGACGAGGCGCCGCGGGTGCGCGATCTGCGCGCCGATCGCGGCGGGCAGGCCGAAGCCCATGGTGCCCATGCTGCCCGAGGTCAGCCACTGCCGGGGCTTCGCGAAATCGAAGTACTGCGCCGCCCACATCTGGTGCTGGCCGACGCCGGTGGCGACGATGGCCTCGCCGCGCGTGAGCTTGTTGATCTCCTCGATCACGTGGTAGGGCTGGATGGCCTCGCTGTTGCGGTCGTAGTTGAACGCATGATCGCGCTTCAGGGCCGCGATATGCGCGTGCCACGCCGAATAGTCCGGCCTGAAGCCGGCGCGGCGGCCGTGGGCGACGAGCGCGCGCAGCGCCTCGCCCAGTAGCCCGACGTGGCTCCACTGCACCTTGCGGACCTTGTCGATCTCGGCGCGGTCGATGTCGAACTGCGCGATGGCCCGTGCATTGGGTGCGAACCGGGCCGGCACGGTCGCCACGCGGTCATCGAAGCGCGCACCGATGGCGATCAGGAAGTCGCAGTCATCGACGGCGTAGTTGGCGTAGGCCGCACCGTGCATGCCGAGCATGCCCACGCACAGCGGGCCCTGGGTGTCCATCGCCCCGAGGCCCATCAGCGTCGTGACCACCGGCACGCCGAAGGTCTGCGAGAACTGCAGCAGCGCATCGGCGGCCTCGGCGTGGATGACGCCGCCGCCGGCGTAGATCAGCGGCCGCTGCGCCGCCCCGAGCAACTCGAAGAAGCGGCTGGCATCGGCGGGGCTGAGGCTGTCGCGCTCCAGGTCCATGATCCGGCCGCGGTAGCCCGGGACCGGCAGCGTGCCGCTGCCGGCGTAGGGGCCCTGCCAGTTCTGCACGTCCTTGGGCACATCGACCACCACCGGGCCCGGCCGGCCGGTGCGCGCGATTTCGAATGCCGTGCGCAGCGTCGCCTCGAGCCGCGACGGATCCGTCACCAGGAAGATGTGCTTGGCCACCGCGCCCATCAGCGAGGCGACCGGGGCCTCCTGGAAGGCATCGGTGCCGATGGCCGCGGTCGCGACCTGGCCGCAGATGACGACCATCGGAATGGAGTCCGCCATGCAATCGCGCACCGGTGTGACCGTGTTGGTGGCGCCGGGGCCGGAGGTCACGAGGCACACCCCGACCCGGCCGGTCGACCGGGCGTAGCCGGCGGCCATGAAGCCGGCGCCCTGTTCGTTGGCGGGGACGATCAGGGGGACCTGGGGAGTGCCCTGCGCCTGGGCCCGCTCGTTGAACAGGAAGACCGCATCGTAGGTGGGCAGGATGGCGCCACCGCTGTAGCCGAAGATCGCCGTGACACCCTCATCGGCCAGCACCTGGACGAGCATCTGGGCGCCGGTCATCACCTGACCGGCGAGCGGGTGCCCGGTCGGCCGGGCCATGATGACGGTATCGTTCATTTGCGCGCTGAAAAGGACATAAAACCCTTGGGCGGTCTTAAAGAGTAGCAGTTTGGCGCACCGAGAGGCTACAGTTGCGCCCTATGCGCCATATCATCGCGATTCTTCTGCAGAACGAGGCCGGCGCGCTGTCGCGCGTCGCGGGCCTGTTTTCCACCCGCGGCTACAACATCGAGTCGCTGTCGGTCGCGCCCACGGACGACGCCACGGTATCGCGCATCACCATGGTGACGACCGGCTCCGATGCCGTCATCCAGCAGATCGTGAACCAGCTGCACAAGCTCATCGACGTGGTGCGGGTCGAGGACATGACCACGGGCGAACACCTGGAGCGCGAGCTCGTACTGCTGAAACTGAAGGTGCGCCCGGAGCACACCGATGGCCTGCGCGGCTACGTGGTGCGCACCGGCGGCCGCGTGCTCGATCCGGCCCTGGAGGGCTTCATCGTCGAGCTCACCGCGAGCGAGGCGGAGATCAACGGCTTCATCAAGGACCTGGCCGCGCGCGCCGAGCTGCTGGAGGTGGCCCGCAGCGGCGCCCTGGGGATGGGCCGGACCGCCCGGCCGATGCAACTGGTGAAGTCCGGCGGGTGAGGCCGTGGGCACGCCCCGGGTCCTCGTCATCGATGTCCCCGCGGAGGCGCTGATCCCCTATCGCGCCGCCCTCGGCGACCTCGTGACCCTGGTGTGTCCTTCCGGCACGGACCGCCTGCGCGAGGCGCTGCAGCAGGACTGCGCCCTGGCCCTGGTGAATCCCACCGCCGCGGGCCACGCCGCCACCCGGGTCCTCCGCGCCCACCCCCGCACGCACGACCTACCGGTGCTGCTGCTCGGCGAGCCCGGCGCGCCCTCGTTCGAGGATATCGGGGGCCCCGTCGATGCACTGCCCGCGCCGGTGCCGCCGCAGAGGCTGCGCGCGCGGGTGCAGGTGTTCCTGGAACTGCACCGGGCCCGGACCCGGGGCTGGCAGCTCTCCGAGCAGTTCCTGGCGACGATGCTGCACGAACTGCGCACGCCGCTGAATGCCATCCTCGGCTGGACCACCCTGCTGCGCACCGGGCGTGTGGATGCGCCCACGGCGGAGCGGGCACTCGAAACCATCGAGCGCAATGCCCGGGCGCAGACCCATCTCATCGAGGGCATGCTGGATGCCGCCCGCGTCGTCACCGGCCGGGTGCCGCTCGAACTGACCGATGTCGATCCGCGGGCGGTCGCGGAGGCGGCGCTGGCCGCCGCGACTGCCGATGCGGATGCCCGCCGGATCGGGCTCCAGGCGGACCTGCCGACGGGAGTGGTGCCCCTGCGCGCCGATTACGCCCGCCTGCAGCAGGTCCTGTCCCAGTTGCTGTCGAATGCCATCCGGGCCACCCCCGAGTCCGGAACGGTCACGCTGCGCCTGGAGGCCGCCGCGGATGTCGTGCGCATTACGGTGGCGGACACCGGGCCGGGCATCGCCCCGGAACTGCTGCCGCAGCTGTTCGAGCGGTTCGCGCAGGACGAGGCAGGCAGTGGCCGGCGGCGCAGCGGACGGGGCCTGGGACTGACCCTGGTGCGGCGGCTGGTGGAGCTGCACGGCGGCACGGTCAGTGTGGACAGTCCCGGTGCCGGCCAGGGCGCCAGCGTCACGGTCTGCCTGCCGCGGCCGGTCAGCCCCGGGGCAGCGGGGCCGTGCTGAAGGCGAGGTCCTTCACCGGCCGGCCGCCGACCAGGTGCTCCTGGATGATGCGCTCCAGGTTCTGCGGGGTGCAGTCGCGGTACCAGGTGCCCTCGGGGTAGACCACGGCGATCGGTCCTTCCAGGCAGATCCGCAGGCAATCGGCCTTGGTGCGCAGCACGCCCCCGTCGGCATCGGCCAGCCGCAGCTCCTTGAGCCGGCGCTTGAGGTACTTCCAGGACTCGTGCTGGTCATCGGACTTGGCGCACTTGCCGCCGGTGCACAGGAAGATATGCCGACGGCTGTCCCCGAGGTGGAGTTCCTCGGCCGCCCGGCGCAATGCATCAGAGGTGTTCATGGCCGGCAGTCTAGCGCGCCGGCGGCCGGTCAGGGCAGCGGGGCCGCGCAGGCGGCCCCGGGCTTCCTTGTTCGCAAGCTTGACCGGTAGTCGGTGGGATTACAGCGCGGTGTCGTCGGTCTCGCCGGTGCGGATGCGGATGACGCGCTGGATGTCGGTGATGAAGATCTTGCCGTCGCCCACCTTGCCGGTCTTGGCGGACTTGAGGATGGCCTCGACCACCTGGTCGGCGAGGTCGCTGCGGACCGCCACCTCGATCCGGGTCTTGGGCACAAAATCCACCACATATTCAGCGCCGCGGTACAGCTCGGTATGGCCGCGCTGGCGGCCGAATCCCTTCACTTCCGTGACAGTCATTCCCGAAACGCCGATGTCCGAGAGTGCGGCGCGCACGTCGTCGAGCTTGAACGGCTTGATGATTGCGGTGACCAGTTTCATGTTGTTGATTCCCCGTCCAGGTACTTGTGGGCCATGTTACGCAGGCTTGAGCATTTTTGCAGTTTTCATGCCATGCGAAAAGCGAAGCTGAAAATGCCGGTATTTCAGGCCCTTCGGTCTGCCGCCACGCCCGCCCACGCACTGTTGCGGAGCGTCGCTGCGCCGGCGCCGCCCCGAGTTGGTGCGCTCCGGGGCGCCCGACCGGATCGTATGAGCGGAAGGGAGCCTGACACGATCCGCGCGTGCCTTGCGCCTTCTCATGCGGGAGATAGAGAACGGCGCGGCGACAGAGGGATCGTGTTGCATCGCGAAGCTCCCGGCGGCGGGACACATGAAAATACGACCGTCATCAGTGGCAAATCAAAAGGTGTACTATCGCGCTGCCGTAGGGAACACCGGGGGGAAGGCATGGCACGTAGCTTGCGGCTGGATCGTCTCATGCGGGCTTCACACGCCCATGTGGAAGCCACGGCACGTGACGACAGCCAGGAAAACCAGATACTGGCGATGCGGCTGATCGAGCATCCGGGCACGTATTCGGACTGGGAGAACCGCCACTCGCAGCTCATGCGGCGGGTCTGCCAGCCCACGCGGCTGCGCGCCCAGGTGGTGCGCATGCGCGAGACCACCCTCGCGTTGATCCACCGGCGCTCGATCTTCGAGTACCTGCGCGACCGCCGGATCACCGGCGCCCGGCGCCACGAGTTCATCTCTCTTTTCTATGGCTCCCGGGACTACGCCAGCTCGGTCGTCACGGAACACGGGCACTACCTGCGCAGCTGGGTCAGTGGCTCCTGCTCGCGGTACATCGGGGCCGAGATCCTGCGCGACCCGGCCTTCGAGGCGCCGCTGGCGGCGTACGAGCAGTGGTACACGGAATATTTCCGGGTGTTCTGCGACCTGCAGCTGGCGCGCACGGAAACCGTGAGCACCGCCTGCGAGAAGGCCCTTCTGCCGTTCCTCAAGGAGCGGGCCATGGTGGCCCGGGAACGACTGCTGCACCTGCGGTAGGACGGCGCGCTACAGGTCCGAGAAGTACTTCTTCAGGTAGGCCTCGAAGGAGATCCGGTCCGCCCCCTCGATCTCGCGCTGCCGGCGCAGCGACTGCTCGGCCGCGGACGACAGCTCCGCCAGGCGCTGCGGGTTGGGCGTGTGCAGGTCCAGGAAATAGGCCTTGTGCAGGCTCGACATGCGCAGCGCCAGCTCGAAGAAGGATTCCCCGGTCGCGGCCAGTTCGGTCAGCAGCCGCGCCGAGGGCGTCAGCCGCACGTCCGCCAGTTTCGCGCTCTGGGCCGCCAGCGCCGTGGCGTAGGGCCGGGCCGGATCGCCCCGGTCGAGCACCTCGCAGATGCCGCCCATCGAGTCCAGCAGTTCGGCGGCCCAGGACTGCAGGGTGACGCTGCGGCCCTCGCGCCACAGGGTCAGGCCCGGCTCCCGGCCGCGCCGCGCCACCGTCACGTGGTTCTGGTCGAGCAGCGCCTGCTCGTCCGCGTCGATCGGCGGGCTGTCCTTGAGCACGCACAGGGCGAGGAAGGCCTCCAGGAAGCGCAGCTTGCTCTGGTTGACGCCCACCGGATCGAAGGCGCTCACGTCCAGCGCCCGCACCTCCACGTACTCCACCCCCGCGCGCAGCAGCGCCCGCGTCGGCCGCTCGCCGGAGGCGGCCACCCGCTTGGGCCGGATGAAGCTGTAGTACTCGTTCTCGATCTGCAGGATGTTGGCGTTGAGCTGGCGGTATTCGCCGTTCACCTTCACGCCCAGGGCCTCGTAGGGCGGATGCGGGGTGCTGATGGCGCGGGTCAGGTCGCGCACGTATTCCTCGAGGCTGTTGACCGAGACCGACAGGCCCGCCTGGTTGCGGTTGCGGTAGCCGATGTCGCTCATGCGCAGCGACGTCCCGTACGGCTCGTAGAGGGTGTCGTGCGCGAGCTGCGGCAGCTCGATGTCGCGCCCGGCCACGAACGAGCGGCTCAGGACCGGCGAGACGCCGAACAGGTACAGCACGATCCAGCCATGCCGGCGGTAGTTGCGCAGCAGGTCGAAGTAGCTGGTGGAAATGAAGGCCTGGCCGCGCTCCCGCGCGCCGCGCAGTTCCTGGTAGGCCTCCCAGAAGCGCATCGGGAAGGAGTAGTTGAAGTGGACTCCGGAGATCGCCTGCATCATGCGCCCGTACCGCAGCCCCAGGCCCCGGCGGTAGATGCTCTTCATCTGCGCGACGTTCGAGCTGCCGTAGTCGGCGATCGGGATGCTGTCGTCGGAGTCGATGATGCCGGGCATGCTGGTCGCCCACAGCAACTCATCGCCCAGGTGGCTGTAGATGAACTGGTGCAGGTCCAGCAGGTACTGCAGCAGCTCCCAGCTGTGCACGAACGGCGGTGTCACCAGCTCGATCAGGACTTCCGAGAAGTCGGTGGTGATGTGCTCGTTGGTCAGCGCCGAGCCGAGCGTCCGCGGATGCGGGCTGTGGGACAGACGGCCATCCGGCAGTACCCGCAGCGACTCCTTCTCCACGCCCTTGCGGCCGCCCTGCAATACCTCGGGCTCCCCGCAGTTGATGAGGGCGGACAGGCGGCGCTCGAACACACGATCAATGCCGGTACGGGTCACAATGGGCTGCCGGGATGGGGGCGATGAGCGCGGCATCTTGCCTGAGGTTTAGTGCCAATCTCAAACCGACGTGGCATTCTTGGCGGTATCAAGGAGATCCCATGCTCGTAGGCTCGCAGGTCCGACGCGTCGCTATCCTCGGCGGGGTCCGCATCCCCTTCGCCCGCGCCTACGGTGCCTATGCCAGCGCCGGCAACCAGGACATGCTCACCGAAACGCTCCGCAACCTCGTCGAGCGCTTCCGGCTCACCGGCGAGCACCTGGGCGATGTGATTGCCGGGGCAGTCATCAAGCACTCGCGGGACTACAACCTGGTGCGCGAAAGCGTGCTGTCCTCGGGGCTGGCCGCCTCGACGCCGGGCCTCGACATCCAGCGCGCCTGCGGCACCAGCCTCGAGGCCGCGATCCTCGTCGGCAACAAGATCGCGCTCGGCCAGATCGATGCCGGCATCGCCGGCGGCGTCGACTCGATCAGCGATCCGCCGATCGTCTATCCGCGCTCCTACCAGCAGCTGCTGTTGCGCAGCTACATGGCCCGCTCGGGCCTGGGCCGCATCAAGCCGTTTTTCGGACTGCGCCCGCGGCACTTCAAGCCGGTGATGCTCGGCGTGGTCGAACCGCGCACCGGGCTGACCATGGGCCAGAGCATGGAGATCACCGCCCAGAAATGGCACATCTCCCGTGAGGCGCAGGACGAGCTGGCCTACGAAAGCCACCGCAACGCCGCGGCCGCCTGGAAGGAAGGCTTCTACGATGAGCTGGTGGTGCCGTTCCGCGGTCTCAAGGCCGACAACAACGTGCGCGCGGACACCAGCCCGGAGAAGCTCGCGAAGCTGCGGCCGGTGTTCGACCTGAAGGGGCCCGGCACCCTCACCGCCGGCAACAGCACCCCGCTGACCGACGGCGCCAGCGCCGTACTGCTGGCCTCCGAGGACTGGGCCCGGCAGCACAACCTGCCGGTGCTGGCCTACCTGTCCTACGGCAAGGTCTGGGCGGTGGATTTTGCCAGCGGCGCCGAGGGATTGCTGATGGCACCCGCGTATGCGGTCGGGGCGATGCTGAAGGATGCCGGCCTGGGCCTCGCGGACTTCGACTACTACGAGCTGCACGAGGCGTTCGCGGCACAGGTCCTGGCGACCCTTGCCGCCTGGGAATCCCCCGAGTTCTGCCGGACCGCCCTGCATCTGCCGCAGCCGCTGGGCAGCATCAACCGGGCCCGCCTGAACGTGAAGGGGGGCAGCGTCGCGCTCGGTCATCCGTTCGCCGCGACCGGCACGCGCATCGTCGCCAGTCTCGCCCGGATCCTGGCGGCCGATCGCGCGGCGAAGCGCGGCCTGGTGTCGGTGTGTACGGCAGGTGGCATGGGCGTCACAGCAATCCTCGAGCGCGCATAATATGATCCGTCACGACAGGTAACGCTCCCGTCACACTGATGGCATCCGAACAAGAACTGCGCCAGAAATATCGTGAGGTGCTCTCGCAGCTGGAGACCCAAGAGGCGCAGTCCGGGCAGCTGGAGAGCGTCCTTCGGCTGCTGATCGGCCGGTTGTGCCTGGCCGGCCGCGGCCGCGATCCGCGCCTCGACGAGGAGCTGCGCAAGATCGGCTCCATGGCGCGGCACCGGCTCGAGATCGCGCAGATCAACGCGGCGCTCGAACCGCTGTCGCGCGCGGTCGCGGGGCTCGACCAGATCGGTTCCACCGATACCGTGAAGACGCTGCGCGGGCCGGAACCGCAACCCGAACCGGGCGCGCCCGATGCCCCCGCCAGCCGTGCCGCACCGGCCGCGGGCGCGATGCCGCTGTCCACCACCCAGAGCCAGCGCGCGCTGCACGCGAGCACCCAGACCCACCTGGCGGTGCCGGCCGCAGCGGCCGTTTCCGCGGCGGCGGGTCCGGAACCCCACATCCATGGCGCGCTGGCGCAGATGCTCGACCGGCTCTCGGCACTGCCGGAGCTGCGCCCGGCGATCGCGGCCCTGCACGACCGCACCTTCGAGGACCTGTCCGCCGAAGAACTCGCCGAGCGGGTGGAGCGGGTCACGAACCTGATCGGCGAGCAGCGCACGTCGCTGCTGCGCGAGAAGGGCGAGATCGAGGACATGCTGCGGCAGATCGACTCGCGCCTGGAGGCGATCTCGGCCTTCTTCGCGTTCGAGGACCAGGACCGCACCGATACCCGCGACAGCAGCAACAAGCTGAACATGCTGGTGATGGGCGAGGTCAACGAGATCTCCACCGACATGACGCAGGCGGTGTCGCTCAGTGAACTGCGCGGCCGCGTCGGCAACCGCCTCGAGGCGATCAACACCCACCTGGTCGATTTCCGCAACCGCGAGGAGGAGCGCCTCAGCGCGCAGGTGGACCGCACCATGAGCCTGCGCAAGCGCGTCGAGGAACTCGAACGCGAGAGCCGCGTCCTGCAGCACAGCCTGCAGGCCGAGCAGCGCGCGGCGATGATCGATGCCCTGACCGGCATAGCCAACCGCGCCGCCTACGATGACCGCATGGCGCACGAGTTCGCGCGCTGGCAGCGCTCCGGCGGCACCATCAGCATCGCCGCCTGGGACGTCGATCACTTCAAGACCATCAACGACGAGTACGGTCACATGGCCGGCGACAAGGTGCTGCGGATCCTCGGCCAGCACATGGCGCGCAGCGTCCGCGGTTCGGACTTCCTGGCGCGCTACGGCGGCGAGGAGTTCGTCATGATCATGGTCGGCGTGGACTCGGAGCAGGCGCTGAAGACCTGCAACCGCATCCGCACGGGCATCCAGGCCATCGCGTTCCACTTCCGCGAAAAACCGGTGACGGTGACCGCCTCCTGCGGCATCACGACCTTCCGCATGGGCGACCTGCCGGAAACGGCCTTCGAGCGGGCCGACGGCGCGCTGTACGAGGCCAAGGACGCCGGCCGCAACCGGTGCGTGGTGCGCTGAGGGGACGGCGGCGGTATCCTTCGGGACTGGCTTCGGAGATACCCCAATGAGCGAATTCACCACTCTCATGGCCCGCGACGGCCACGAGTTCAGCGCCTGGCTGGCAGCGCCCGCGGGCAAGGCGCGCGGCGCCGTGCTCGTGATCCAGGAGATCTTCGGCGTCAACGAGCACATCCGTGCCGTCACCGACAGCTTCGCCGCGGAGGGTTACGTCGCCATCGCGCCCGCGCTGTTCGACCGCATCCGCAAGGGTATCGAGCTCGGCTACAACGCCGACACCATGAAGGAAGGCATGGGCTACGTCATGCAGCTGAAGCCCGAGAAGACCCTGCTCGACCTGGCGGCCAGCATCGCCGTGGTCAAGCACGCCGGACGGGTCGGCGCGGTCGGGTTCTGCTGGGGCGGCAAGATGGCCTACATCGCCGGCTGCGAGCTGCCCATCGCCTGCGGCGTCGCCTACTACGGCGGCGGTATCGCCAAGGAGCTGGGCAAGACCCCGAACTGCCCGATGCTGTACCACTTCGGGGGCAGGGACACCCATATCCCGCAAAGCGACATCGACCAGATCCGCGCCGCCGACACCCGCGGCACGTTCTACATCTATCCGGACGCCGAGCACGGCTTCAACTGCGACATGCGTGGCAGCTACAACGCGCCCGCCGCGCAGCTGGCGCGGCAGCGGACGCTGGCCTTCCTGGCCCGGCACCTGCGCGGGGAAGCCGCCCAGTCCCAGGCCTAGCGCCGCAGGCCCGGCCCTTGCGCTACATCAGCTCCCCGGACTTCAGGCAGACCGCCGAGCGCATCGGCGTGCTGCTGGTCAACACCGGCACGCCCGACAGCCTCGAACTGCGCGACATCCGCGAGTACCTGGCGAAATTCCTGTCCGACCCGCGGGTCATCGAACTGCCGCGCTGGCTGTGGCTGCCGATCCTGCACGGCTACCTGCTGCGCACGCGACCGCGCAGTTCGCAGGCCAAGTACCGCAGAGTGTGGATGGCCGACGGGGCGCCGCTCCTGAGCCTGTCGCGGCAGCTGCGCGCGCAGCTGGCCGGCGCCCTGGCGCAGCGCGCGCTCGCGCCGTTCTCGGTGGAACTGGGCATGCTGTACTCGACCCCGGGGATCGCCGCCGGGCTGCGCAAGCTGCAGCAGGCGGGGGCCCAGCGGGTGCTGGTGCTGCCGCTGTTCCCCCAGTACTGTGGGGCCACCACCGGTGCGGTCTACGACCAGGTCGGCGCCGAACTTCGCCGCTGGCGCTGGCTGCCGGAGCTGCGGTACCTGAGCGACTACCACGACCATCCGGGCTACGTCGGCGCACTGCGCGACTCGATCCAGGCCCACTGGCAGCAGCACGGGCGCACGGGTCACCTGCTGATGTCCTTCCATGGCATCCCGGAGGCCTACTTCGACAAGGGCGATCCCTACTTCTTCAAATGCCACCGCACGGCGCGGCTGCTGGCCGATGAGCTGCTGCTGAAGGATGGGGAATGGAGCGTCAGCTTCCAGTCCCGGCTCGGGCCGTCCAAGTGGCTCCAGCCCTATACCTTCGATGAGGTCACGCGCCTGCCGGCGCGCGGCGTGGACGATGTCACGCTGGTGTGCCCGGGCTTCCCCGTGGACTGCCTCGAGACCCTCGAGGAGATCGCCATCGAGAACCGCCAGCGCTTCCTGCAGTCGGGCGGCCGCAAGTTCTCGTACGTGCCGGCGCTCAATGCCAGTGCCGGTCACGTGCAGTTCCTGGCGGAACTGATCTGCCAGCATGCCCAGGGCTGGATCGAGCCCGGCCTGCTCGGCTCCTCCGCGCTGGCGCGCGGCACGCCCGCCTGAGGCGCACCGGGTTCGCGCCTGCGCATGCCGGGAAGATTCCACGAAATCAGCATCGCCACCACCGACATCCGTGCTTCCGTCGAGTTCTACGAAGGCCTCGGGTTCTGGCAGGCCCCGACCGGCGATGCCTGGCCGCATCCCTATGGCGTGATCACCGATGGCCGCCTGGTGCTGGGCCTGCACCAGGCGCCGCAGCTCGCGGCCCTGACGTTCGTGCACCCGGAGCTGGCGCAGCTCGCCGACACCCTGGTCGCGGACGGCGTGGAGCTGGCGCTGCGTCGCACGGACCCGGAGCAGTTCAACCAGCTCGAATTCGTGGATCCCGACGGCCAGAGGGTGCGGGTGGTGGCGGCGCGGACGTTCTCGCCGGCGGATGCCCCCGAGCGCGCCTCGGCCTGCGGCTACTTCGCCCACTACGCCCTGCCGGTGCGCGATCCGGCCGTGACCGCGGCCTTCTGGGAACGCCTCGGGTTCGTCGCCATGCCCGAAACCGCGGACCCGTACCCGCACCAGGACCTCACCAGCGACGGCTTCGACCTCGGCCTGCACTCGCCGCGGCTGCTGCCCGCGCCGGCCCTGGTCTTCTGCGAAGAGGACATGGCGCGGCGGATCGCGGACCTGAAGCAGGCGGGCGTGGTATTCGAGCGCGACCTTCCCCGGGGCCTCGCCGCCGGCGGCCACGCGCTGCTCGCCGCGCCCGAAGGGACGCTGCTGCTGTTGCTGACGGGAACACCCTGAATGTGGCGCGCGCTGCTGTCCGGCCTGCTCGGCGTCGGCGCCGGCATGCTGACGGCCGGACAGGCGCGGGCCGATGAGGGCCTGTGGCCGCTGCAGCTGGTACCCCGGGAGGCGATCCAGCAGCAGTACGGGCTCGACCTCACCCCGCAGTGGCTGACCCGCGTCCGCGAGGCGAGCATCCGGCTCGCCAACTGCAGCGCGACGTTCGTGTCCGCCCAGGGACTGCTGCTGACCAACGAGCACTGCGTGCGCAACTGCCTCGCCGAGCATTCTTCGCGGCACCAGGACCTGATCAGCGAGGGCTTCCTCGCCGGCACGCGCGAGCGCGAGCTGCCCTGCAGTTCGCAGGTGGCCGACGTGCTCGTGGGCACCGAGGATGTGACGGCGGCGATCAGCGCGGCGACGCGCGATCTGGAGGCGCGCGCGGCCAACGCCGAGCGCCGCAGGACGCTCACCCGGCTCGAGCAGGCCTGCGAGCAGCAGTCCCGCGCCGCCGCGCCGGACGCGCCGGTGCGCTGCGAGTCCGTGGCGCTGTACGGCGGCGGACGGTACTACCTGTACCGTTACCGGCGCTACACCGATCTGCGGATGGTGTTCGCGCCGGAGCTCGCCCTCGCGGCCTTCGGCGGGGATCCGGACAATTTCCAGTTCCCGCGGTTCAACCTCGATGTCGCGCTGCTGCGCGCCTACGACCCCCGCGGGGTCCCCGCGCAGACGCCGGCGTTCCTGCCGGTGGACTTCAACGGCGCGCGGGCCGGCGAGCCCGTGGTCGTCGTCGGTAATCCCGGCACGACCTGGCGCGGGGCAACCGTGGCACAGCTGCTGGTGATGCGCGACGTGGAACTGCCCCACGTCATCGCGCGCGATGCGCAGCTTCGTGGCCGGCTCATCGAGTTCGGGCGCAGCCGCGCCACCCGCCAGCGCATCGCGCAGATGCCGCTGATCTCGCTGGAGAACGTGCTGAAACTGCGGCGCGGGGAACTGGATGCGCTCCACGAAACCGAGCAGCTCAACCGCCTCCGGCGCGCCGAGAACGAACTGCGCGCGAAGTTCGAGGCCCAGGCGCGCGCCGGCCGCGAGGCCCCCGATCCTTTCGATCAGATCGCCCGCGCGGCGGACAACAAGCGGCAGCTGTGGCTGCCCTACTCCTATATCGAAGGCGGCGCCGGCTTCGACTCGCTGCTGTTCAGTTATGCGCGGACCCTGGTCCGCGGCACCGAGGAGCGCGCCCGGCCCAACGAGGAGCGGCTGCGCGAATACACCGACGGGGCGCTGCCGCGGGTCGCGCAGACGCTGCGCGCGGATGTGCCGGTATACGCGGACCTCGAGGAACTGACGCTCTCCTTCGCGATCGCCGACATGCGCGAGAACCTGGGCCCCGACTATCCGCTGGTGCGCCGGCTGCTGGCGCGGGACTCCCCCGAGACCCTGAGCGCGCGGCTCATCGGCAACAGCCGTCTGGCGGAGGTGGGCTACCGCATGCAGCTGTGGAATGGGGGCAAGGCCGCCGTGGAAGCCTCGCGGGACCCCATGATCGAGCTGGCGCGCGCCATCGATGCCAGCGCCCGGGCGCTGCGCCGGCGTTACGAGGACGAGGTCGAGGCGCCGGTGCAGCAGGCCACCGAACTGATCGCCCGCCTGCGGTTCGCGCAGTCCGCCACCGCCTACCCGGACGCCAACTTCACGCTGCGCCTGAACGTGGGCCGCGTGCAGGGCTGGCGGGAGAACGAGCAGACCATCGAGCCCTTCACGCAGCTGCGCGGCCTGTACGCGCGCGCCACCGGCTACGAGCCCTTCGCGCTGCCGCCGCGCTGGCTGGCCGCGCGCCAGACCCTGAACCCGGACACGGTGCTGAACGTGAGCACCAACAACGACATCGTCGGCGGCAATTCGGGCAGTCCACTGCTGGATGCCGATGCCCACGTCCTGGGCGTGGTGTTCGACGGCAACATCCACTCCATCGCCGGGGCCTTCTGGTTCAACCCGGCCGACAACCGCGCGGTGGCGGTCGATACGGCCGCGCTGCTGCAGGCGCTGCGGGTGGTGTACGGGGCGCGGTCGCTGCTGGCCGAACTGGGCGCGGCGCCGAACTAGAGGGTGCTCATCATGTGGAAATCATTGCTCGCCGGCCTGCTGCTCGTCTGCATCGTCCCGGCCGCGGGCGCCGATGACGCGCCGGAGGACTATTCGGATCTGGTGGCCCGGGATCCCGCGACCTCCATCCAGCATCTGCATGCCCTGTGCTCGAGCACGGACCAGGGCGACCGGCTTTACTGCCAGGGTTACATCACGGCGATGGTCGAAAGCCTCACTGCGATCGGCAAGGAGCCGCTGACGCGGGACTACGGAATCTGCCCGCCTGGCGCGGTCAGCACGGCGGCGAGCGTACAGGCGTTCAACCACTGGGCGCAGACGCATCCACGGCAGGGAAACCTCGTCCGCTACAGCGGCGTCGCGTGGGCGCTTCAGGAACGGTGGCCCTGCAGTTAGTCACATTCACACCCCGAATTCCGGCATTCGTCGCAATGTCGATGATCCTGCAGCGGAGCCCTCTTAGGATCCAGGTCCGCGGCACCCCAGTGCCGTGACGGCATGCCGGGGAGGCTGCGATGAGAACTAAACTGCCGAATCGCTCCATTGACTCTGTTTCGCGCCGTCGCTTCATGCAGGCGGCCGGGTGGTCACTGGCTGGGGCGCTGTCGCTGCCGAGCAGGGCTGAGGGGCCAGTGTCCAAGGACTGGCAGGGGCTGCGGGCCCGCATCCGAGGCGCGCTGCTGCTGCCGCAGGACACGCAGTATGAGGTCAGCCGGCATGTCTGGAATGCCGCCATCGATAGGCGTCCGGCGGCCATTCTGATCTGTGCGGATGACGGGGATGTCGTGCAGGCGGTGAAGTTCGCGACTGCTCAGGGCATCAAGGCGACCGTGCGGTGTGGCGGGCACAATGTCGCGGGGCGAGCGGTGATGGATGGCGCACTGTTGATCGACCTGTCCCGCATCCGACAGGTCAGGATCGATGGGGGCGCCCGCCGGGCCGAGGTGGGTGGCGGTGCGACCTGGGCGGTTTTCGACTCCGCCGCCAGCAAGTTAGGACTCGCTACCACTGGCGGGATGGTCTCCTCCACCGGGGTCGGCGGCCTCACCCTGGGTGGCGGC
>DATJTJ010000056.1:0-37298 GCA_035503515.1 Steroidobacteraceae bacterium | reverse complement strand
AGCTTCTCCAGAGTCGGCAGATCGTTGCCGACTTCGAGGTGCCGTTTCACGCGCAGCCGCACCCGCGCCAGGAGGGCGTCCACGTAGTCGGGCTTCAGCTGGATCGCACGGTCCAGATTCTTCAGGGCCATGTCGGGCTTGCCGCGGTCCGCCTGCACTCTTGCCAGCTCGTAGAAGTTTTCCGGCTGGCTCGGCGCGAGTTCACAGGCGCGGTTCAGATCACTCAGGGCATGATCGAAGTCCTTGCGTGCCGCGAAAGCGACCCCGCGCCGCATGAGCGCGGCCGCATCGGGCGGCTCATCCGACGCCGGTGCACTCTCCCCCGGCGATGGTGCCGGGGACTGGGGGGAAGTCGGGGCGGCGTCGAGTTTGAAAACCGCCCCGCCGTTGTAGGTGAAAAAGAGTTTGCGCTGCGCCTTCGAGACGTAGACATGGTGAGACAGAAAAAAATCTGCTCCCAGCAGCATGTCGAATGCATAGGATCGGAACTCCCCAATGGCCACCTGGGTATTCTTCACCGTCTCACCCCCGATGCTGAATGTGGCGAGCGGGGCGAGCCACTGCCTCACCACTCCGCCTCCGACGCCGCCCAGCTCGCCGTTCGGTTTCACGCCTACGCTCTGTGGCGTGATTCCGGCGCGCTTCGCGGCAGCCATCGAGAGGATGGAAAACGGCGAGCCGGTGTCGAACTTGACGTGGATCTTGACCCCGTTGATGTAGGCAGTGCCTCCGGGCGTGGGATTGCGGGAGGATATCGTCTCGAGATCCATCATGCCGACGGGATCCAATTTCGTCCAGTACGCCCCGGGCGCCGACTTGCAGTCCTTCGGCAGAATCAGCTGGAACTCACCATGCGCGAAGTCGAATTCCTCGTCGAAAGGCAGCATCAGGTTCTGGCCAAAAAGCCCGACCGAGCCATTGACGAAAGGTGGAGCGCCGACGAAGAACTTCAGGTTGTGCAGGGGATAGGTGCCGAGCGTAAAGGTCTGCACCGTGGCGAGCGTCGAAATCCGTCCGCCCGTAAGGCCCACCTCCGGAATGACGCTGGGATCCGAATGCATCGGCAGCTTGTATTGCAGGGCAGCCGTTTCGGTGAGGGCACTGTAGTAGGCGCCGCTGTCCAGCACGAAGCGCACGTCGGCATCGTTGATCTTGGCCGCGACGACCGGTTGCAGTCCCTCCATCGTCACCGGAAGGTCGGCAACCACCAGCAGTTTGCAGCCGTCCGCAGCGTGGACGGAACCGGCGAGCAGGCAAGCGACCAGAAATGCAACACAATGACGTCTCACCAATCGTCCACCGGATCCAGCCGAAAGGAACATTCTGTCCTTTTTGCACGCCGGATCGGGCGTGGCCTTCCAAAACCGCAAAGCGCATCACTGAATGGACGGTTGCCGCACAGTCCGCTGCTAAGGCACCTCGCGGAACAGGTGCGCATGCGAGGCGCTGACCGGCAGCAGCTCACCGCGCTCCTTCAATTTGAGCTCCAACGATCCCCGGAACGTGCGGTAGATCCGATCGATCGCTCCCACGTTGACGATGACACTGCGGTGGATCTGCCAGAACAGATCCGGATCCAGCTTCTCCTTCAGCTGGCGCAGCGATGAGTTCATCAGGAACGAGCCGGCGGGGGTCACGACGGTGGTGTACTTGCGATCCGCCTCCAGGTACGAGATTTCCGAAACCGCGATGACGCGCAATTCCTCGCCCGCGGGAACCGTGAGCCACTTCAGGTACCGCGATCCTCGCGGGGTGATTTCCTTCAGCAATTCGGCGATCCGGCCCAGATCCGCGGGCGGTTCGTTCAGCCGCGAGCGCAACCGCTCGATCGTGGACTGCATCCGCGATGCCGAAACGGGCTTGAGCACATAATCGAGGGCGCCCTTCTCGAAGGCCGCCACGGCGTAGTTATCGAACGCCGTGACGAACACGACGTGGGCCCTGCCATTGACCTGCTGTGCGACCTCCAGGCCACTTGCCCCCGGCATCTGGATATCCAGGAAGATCACTTTCGGCCGGAATTCCTCGATGGCGGCCAGCGCCGCCGTGCCGTTGTCGACCTCGGCGACGATCTGCAACTGCGGCCACAGTTCGGTCAGTATGGCCCTGAGTTCGCGCTGGATGACGGGTTCGTCCTCCGCAATGATCGCCGTGGGAGTCGTCATGATGCCTGCGCACACCGGGCGACCTTGTCGCGCAGACTGGCGATCAGCACATCGAGCTGCGCGTCGGCTGCGGGATTGCCGGCCTCGTATGAATCGCGTACCGATTCCAGTTGCCTGAAGACCTCGGCCGGGGCGATCTGTGCCTCGACGGCGGCCAGGTCCGAGGCGATCAGGCGGCGCTCGGCCTGGACCCGCTCCAGTTCGGTCCGGCGCACGCCGGCCAGCAGGCGCGTCGCACTCTGGCGGTTGAGGTAGACCATCAGGGCGACACCCCAGTAGCTGCCGACGTTGAAGAAGGACACCAGGACGGAGCGCGGATCCTGCGTCGCATGTGGCGGACCCGCGGCTTCGCCGATCAGCCAGACGCTCACGGCAGTCGCGCCGCTGGCGCACAACAACATCACGACGAAGGCCCGCGGGACCGACCAGCCACGACGTACCAGCTGATCGCCGCACAGAGCCGCGCACATCACGAAGAAAGCGGTCGCCGACTGCAGCATCAGGCCAACGCCGAGAGGGGGTTGAGTACCCCTCCCCATCTGCTCCAGCCAGGGCGTCAATGCAAACAGGGCACCCAGTCCCTGGGTCGCAAGCACGGCCCGCCAGGTGATGGCCCCGAACGCGGAGGCGATTGGACCTGCGGCGTCGCGACGATTCACGCGGCCCGCCTCGCCGGAGGCAGCAGGATACTCGCGACCATTCCGCGGGGTTCCCCGGGTTTGAGCGAAAGCAGGGCGTCAGGTCCGTACAGCATCAGCAGTCGCTGCCGGATGTTCGCCAGACCGGTCCCGTGGCCCTGGTGTTGGGCGAGTCCCTGGCCGGAGTCGGACACTTCCAGCCGCAGCCAGCCCTGGTCCAGCGCCGCGCTGATGCGGATCACGCCGCCCTCCACCGCGGGATTCACGCCGTGTTTCAAGGCATTCTCGACCAGGGTCAGCAGGATCATCGGTGGCACCGTCATCTGCGTGAGGTCCTCCGGCAGCACGATGTCATAAGCCAGCCGTGCCCCCATGCGGGCCCGATAGATCGCAAGGTAGGCATCGATGAGCTGCATTTCCTGCGCGAGGACCACCTCGCTGCCGCTGAGCTTCGGGATGGCCGCGGCGAAGTAGCGGATCAGGTTGTCCAGCATTTCCACCGTCGCGCGCCGGTCGTTGCGCGCCAGGGCGCGAACGACGGACAGGGTATTGAACAGGAAGTGCGGCTCTATCTGCGCGCGCAGCAGTCGCAGCTGGGCCCGCTGCAGCTCCGAGGTCATCCGGGTCTGGCCGATGCGCACACGCAGCAGCGAGTCCGCCGCCTCGCGCGAGTAAGTGTGATACGCGCACATGCCCACGACGAGACCGGTCGTCAACAGCCCATCGAGCGCATAGCCGATGCTCGACCACGACCATCCGAAATGAACGCCTTCCACGAATACCAGACACCACCAGGACATTGGAATGACGCCCGCCAGCAGGAACAGGATCCGTCGCCAGCCGGCCCGCGGCGCGAGGTTCACGAGCGGCGGCACGAGAAAGGGCGAGGGCAGCATCGTGTACGCAGTGACCGACGCATAACCGAGGAATCCCGCGGCGAACTCCCTCGGCGTCGAATTTCCGATGTGCGGAATCGCCGCCTGTATCGTCCACCACAGGTCGAGTCCAATCGCCAGCAGCACTAGATAGCCGATGCCGTTGTAGAGACCCCGGATGCGATCCCAGGTGGGAAACCATTGGTGCGGTATGGCTATCGCGTCAGCGCGCGGATACACGGCATGCCTCGGAGGAGTACGGCAGTGCGCACCATACTAGCCAACGCGTGGCACCGATGTCATGCGCCGATCGGCCTCGGGAAGTCAGCGTGCGCTCCATCGAAGATGCGGGCGCGCCCCCTGCAGGCCGCTCGTACCCGAATGGAGCACGTTCGTACCGGGAAAGGCGGCCTTCGTCGGAAAGTTGAGGTAGGCCCGCCGCCATGTCGCGATCTTCAGGGCCGGTCACGACCCAACAAGGAGCACAACAATGAGACTCTTGAAGACAGCGATGGCGGCGGCCCTGACCCTCACGGGACTGACGCTGTTTGCCGGTGCGGCGATGGCCGGCTGCGGCCCGGAGGGCCTCGGTTCGGCGGGCCTCAAGCCCATGATGTTTCGCGGCGATGCGATGGCGGGTGGACTGGAGCGCACGGCGTTCTTCGGGCCCTTCAACACCTCGGCCATCACGGGGTTATGGAAGTTCGAACTCACTGCCAAGGGGAACACGGGTTCCAATGCGCCGGCGGGCGCGCTGCCGCTTCCCGACGGCACACCCGTGGATGCGGGCTTTGCCACCTGGCACGACGACGGCACCGAACTCATGAACTCGGGTCGTGCCCCGGTCACCGGCAGTTTTTGCATGGGCGTGTGGAAGCAGACGGGGCTGGAGACCTTCAAACTCAACCACTGGGCATTGTCCTGGGTGCCGGACTACCAGCCGGGTCAGACCCAGTCCTGGGGTTCGCTCGCCGGCGGCGTCGACGAGGCATTTCATGCCTTGGGCCCCGCCAATATCCAGGAGGTCGTCACGCTGGCCGACCATGGACAGGTCTATGCAGGCACGTTCCGCCTGACGCAGTACGTCAATGACGGGACCAAGGGGCCCATCACGGACACCAACGGAGCTCCCGTGGCCTTCGTGATCGTCGGCACCGTCACGGGTACCCGCGTCTCTCCCTAATCCGCCCCTGGAGCAGGGTCTGCCGGCGCCCATCCGGGCGTCGGCTCCCTACCGGATGGTCTGGATCGCCTGATGTGTGCACTAGTGTACACAGCCGATGATGAAGCGGGTGCTTGCTCTCTGCGGGAGAGTCAAGGCCATGTATCATCCGCACATCGGCAATTTCCAGGCCCATTCGGGATCACGATGCCCCAGCTCACCCGCCTCGAATCGGAACTCCGGAAACTCGCCCGCGAGTTGATCCGGGACGGCCGCCTGCCGGACCAGGCTCCGGAGCGGGCGTGGGCCGGCGCCGGAAGCGGCAAACCCTGCGCGCTCTGCGGTGAGACGGTTCCCGCGAGCGATGTCGAGTACGAGGTGGACATCGGCACGGAAAAGGGTCGACGGACACTGCATTTCCATTTCGGGTGTCACGCGGCCTGGCAACTGGAGTGCCTGCGCGCGGACTTCACGGCGCATGCGGACGCGAAGGCGCCTGCGCGGCCCGGGATGACGCGCTCGAAACGGAATCCGACGCAGAACGAGCGCGCGCTGCTGCCCCGCCGGCGCTGGGTTTTGGCTCCCTCGAGCTAGGACTTCTGGCGGCGTCGCCTGGGCGGTGGCGCTTCGACGCTCTTACGTAAGCGATCGAGGGCCTGGTCCCAGTTGGCCGACACCGTCTGCAGGAAGGCGCGGGCCTCGTCGAGTCGCGCACTTTCGAGCGCGTACAGTACTTCCCGGCCCTGCCGCTGCGGGCGGACGAGGCCTGCGGCCATGAGGACCTGCAGATGCTTGACGATGGCCTGCCGGGAGACCGGGGCTTTTTCGGCGAGCACGGTGGCCGACAGGGCAGGGGCCCGCCCCAGTTTCCTCAGGACCGAAAGCCGGGTTTCATCGCCCAGGGCGAAGAAAATCCCGGCGGTCCGCGTGTCAGGCACCGTCGGCATGCCGTCTGATGTTCTCCACCTGGGCGGCCCAACCGGCCTCGTCCATGCGGAACGCCCGTTCGCGCCGATGGGCCGGCACCCGGTCGAATCCCGATTCCACGACGGTCAGCACCGTTCCCTCGCCGGCGGCCTCCAGAAAGAACTCGACCAGTGTCGTGGGTTCCGCCTCCGGGTCTGCTTCGGCATCGATGCCGTAGGGAATCCAGCGGAAGCTGAAGTACCGCGGCGGCTCGATCCGCTCCACCGTGCAGAACACCAGGTTCTTCTCTGGCACCCTGATGCGCGAGGGCGTCAACCCGAGCTTCTTCTGGTGCTCCATGATCGCCGCTTCGTTGAACTGCCCGCCGAACGTACCCGTCACGCGCGCGCCGGCGACGAACTCGCCCTGCAGCTGGATGCCGAACCAGCAGCTGAATTCACGCGCATCGCTGATCGCGTGCCATACGCGGGATATCGGCGCCCGTATCGAGACCCGCTTTTCGATCCGGTCGGATGTATCCATGTGCAACCTCCTGGTTGCAGGATAGCGCGATCGCCGGGCCGCTGGCTACAGCTCCCTTGAAGGTCCGTGCGACGGCAGGCCGCCCGGACGGTGCTGAGGAGGAGTCACCCGCTCATGCTCGGCCGCGTATTCGGCCTTGATCCGCTCGAGGGACTTCATGGTGTCCGGCAGGCGATCTATTTTCGCGTAGGGCCGCCTGAAGAACCGGTCGACGGTTTCATTGAACAGCTGCGGATCCTCGAAGGGAATGGCATGCGTGGCGTTGGGAAATATCGCCAATTGGCCGTTCGGGATATGGTGATAGATCTCGAGCGTGTGCCCGTCTGCGATCAGGTCGTGATCGGCCGCCAGCACCAGCGTCGGCGCCTTGATGCCGTGCAGCGCGCTCGGTTTGATGTGCGGCTGCTCTCGGTCAAGGGCCGCGACCCGCCTGGCCCGGGCCGGAAGGTAGGCGGGCTCCGCCGAGAGCCTGCGCCGGATCATCCGCACGATGCGCAGGTTCGCCACCGGCGGCTTGATGATCTGCACAATCCGGCCGCCCGCGCGGGCGCTGGGTGTCGGGACATAACCGTGCGGATTGAGATTGGCAGCCATCGCCGCGATCTTCGCGACCTTGCCCGGGTGGCGCAGACCCAGTAGCAGCGCCTGGATGCCGCCGTCGCTATAGCCGAGCACCAGCGCGGGACCCGCGTGGACGTGATCGAGCAGGGCGGCAAGATCGTCGGCCATCGCTTCGAAGGTCAGCGGCCCGGGAGCGTCGGCCGAACGGCCATGGTCACGGCTGTCCATCACGATCACCCGGTAATGCCTGCTGAAGTATTCGATCTGGGGTTTCATGCCCCAGATGCTGCTGGCGTTACCGTGGATCAGCAGCAGATCGGGACCCGCGCCGTACACTTCGTAATAGAGCTTCAGCCCCTCGTGCTGGAAATAGCCGCCCGCATCCGGGTTCGATCCATAGATGAATTGCGGGTCATGGCCGTTGGAGGTCGTCGTCATCACCGGTTGGTTCCCGAACAGAAATACTTGGGCTGCCCAGCATGCCGGCGCAGTGACACACCACCCAGCGATCGATTTTCATGCGTGAGTGACGGTTCCCCACCATCCTCGTGACAGCGCTCGGCCGTTTGTCTGACTGCGCCATCCGCCATTCCGGCAAAGGCCGGTCTCGATCCGGGGCTCTGGGCCCGCGGAGATCAGTATTCCCGAGCCGGGAATATTTTGTGGTAAGCAACGGTTAGCGTATTGTTGCGGGCATAACAAACCACTGAAAAAAAGGGGGCCCCTCATGCGATCTTCGTACCTGATTGCCGTCTCGCTATGCCTGCTGAGTGCCACGGTCGCGCTTGCACAGGCCCCGCAGCGGACCGAGGGCCCCGGCCTGAAGGCGGGGGAGGACTCGCGCTACAAGGCCGAGGTCGCCAACTGCAAGACTCACCAGCCGCCGGTCCGCAACTCCGGCGCCGCGGGGCGTCCGCCGGCGGGCCCCCCGGCCTATGAGGCACCCGCCGAGGTGCAGGCCATTCCAGGAGTGATCGCCGCCGGCGCCACATGGCACACGGTTTGGCACGAGTCGGGCAACAATGCCGACGGCATCGTGGCGACGCCCGAGGGCGTGCTGGTCGCACAGCAGGACAGCAGCGATGTCGTCCGGGTCGACCCGGCCGGCCATGCCCGGGTCGTCTACAAGGACACGAATACGGGTGGGGCGGTGTCGATCAACAAGAAGCACCAGACCTTCATCGTCGAGCGCGGGCTGCAGCAGTCGATCCGCGAGGTCGCGCCCGAAAGCAAGCTGCTTGCGGACAAGATCGACGGCGATTCGCTCGATTGCCTGGGCAGCGGCGGCCTCAATGACCTGACGGCGGCCGCCAACGGCGGCGTGTACTTCACCCTGGGCAATCTCTATTACGCAGCGCCGGACGGCACGATCACCCGCCAGGGCGATGTCACGGGCACCAATGGCATCATCCTCAGTCCGGATGAGAAACACCTGTACGTGACCAGTGGAACCTTCGGTCAGCCCGGCAACCTGGTCGTCTTCGATGTGCAGCCCGACGGCATGCTGACGAACCAGAAGGTCCTCGGACACCTCACGGGTTCGGGCGACGGCAGCGCGGTCGACTCGCAGGGCCGGATCTACGTGAGCAGCGGGACGGTGATCGATGTGATCTCCCCCGATGATGGACGCCTTCTGGGCGTCATTCCGCTGCCGAAGGACGACGACGTCATCAGCCTCAGCTTCGGTGGCCCCGGCAAACGCACCCTGTACGCGGTCGCGCTCAATCACAAGTACGCCAAGGGCGGCCTCGGCCTGCCGAGCGATCACCTCATGGGGGGGCAGGGCGGCGAACTGGTCGCGATCCGCATGCTCGCGCACGGGTACGCGGGACGCGACAAGTGATCACGGCCGCTCGGGAGTCCTAACCCGCAAGGCTCGCGAAGCCAAGCGGGTGATCCTGTTGTTCGACGTGCCGGCGCATTCCGAACAGGTACGGATCGGACCAGCGATCGGGCGGGAGCACGCGGTGATGGTGCACATAGATGATCGCCTCCCGCAGCAGGAACGCATTCCTGAGATCGTTCGAGGAGAAGACGAGGCCGGGATTGAACCGGCGATAGCCTGCAACCAGTGCGTCCCACAATGGCCTTAGCGTCGAGGTCAGCACGTCCGGTGCCACGAGCGTGACCAGCCTGCTGTAGATGGAGTCATAAAGCATGACCACGAGATCCTGGAGGAAGTAGCCGTATTCGGCATTGTCGAAATCGAATATCTGCAGGCCGTCTTCCCGGATGTGGATGTTTCCCATGTTCACATCGCCATGGAGAATGCCGTAGTTGTCACGTGTCGCGGGAATGGCCGCTATCGCCTGGATGAGGCGTGACACACCCCTCCTGAATTCGTTCCCCAGGGGGGCTTTCGTCGCGCTCAGGTCCGATGTCAGAAGCCGCGACGAATTCCAGCAGCCCCTCTGGAACCTGAATCCCGCGGCATTGGCTTCGATGGCGGCCGCGTGCATCCGGCCGATGAGTTCGCCGACACGACGACAGAAGTTGACTGACAGGTCCTCGCGGGTGGCCTTCCGGCCCGCGGCCTCCTCGAAAACCGTCAGCAGGTAGGATCTGCCGTCGATGACCAGTTCTTCGCAGCCGGCTCCTGATGCGGATGTCTGTGGCGTGCAGATCGGAATTCCTCTCTTCGACAGGTACTCGATCCACTCGAGTTCGCCCTGAATTTCGGCGGCGGTCCGATGCCGCATGACCGAGACCCGGGCAATCCGCCGGTTGCCGGAATGGTCGACGCGGTACACGAAATTCTGCGAGCCGCCGACGAAAACGGCGGAATTCGCGTCGATGCCGAATGAGGCCAGGAGAATCGAAAATCGGGCTGCGTCCAGGCCCGTCGGCAGAACAGCTTCCATGGCGACCGACGCTCGATGCCTCAATGCGGGGGATGGTCGAACAGTTCGATGAAGCCACCGACGTCCGGGTCGCGGATCATGGCGACGCGGGTGCCGCCGCCGCGCAGGGTGACGATGCCATCGGACACCATGGTCGCCCCCGCCGCCTTGGCGTTCGCCAGGAATCCCTCGAGTCCCTGCACCTCGAAGCCGACATAACCGACGCCGATGTCGGTGATGCGCGCGGGAGCGACGGGTGCTTTGCGGTTCTGGAATTCGATGAGCGAGAAGTTGAAGCGCGAGCCCGGTGCGGCGCTTTTGAGCGACGGTTCGGAACCGGCCAGCCGCGCCTCGAATGCAGCCGGGAACGAAGCCTCGAAGACCCGCAGGACATTGCCATGCCCACCGACCACGGCGTCATAGAAGTCGCCATGCAGCCAGGGCGGTTCGGGGCCGTTGAGCTGCCCGCCGAGAGCGTCCCTGTAAAAGGCCCGCGCCGTGTTCCAGTCGAGCACGACCAGGCCGACATGGTCGACGCCGGGGCGCAGCGCCGGACGCGCCGCCGCGCCGCTGGTCGCAGGGGATGCGGGCCGCTCGGCATTGATTTCGATATCCAGGCCGTCGGGGTCGGTGATGTAGGCGATCGTGCCGTGCTTCTGGCCGGGCGGGGCGATCAGCTTGCCTCCCCAGGAGCGGGCGTGCAGCATGCCCTTCGCCGCGAGCCGCGACCACAGCGACTGGGCATCGGCGACGATGAGCCCGAAGTGGCTCGTTCCGGGGTCCCAGGCCGTGTGCATCGAGAGATCGCGTCGCGGGATGCCCTTGAGTTCCCGCAGGTACACCACGAACCGGCCGCCCGCGGGCTGATCCACGTACATCTTCGCCATGCGCGTCGTGACACCGGGCGCGCTTCCGATGCCATAGATGTGCTGGAACACCTCGTCGCGGCGCCAGGTGGGAGGCGCCGCCGGATCGAGCCTGAATCCGAGGGCCTCATAGAATGCGATCGAACGGTCCAGGTCGGAGACGCTGCGGCCCGCAAACGCCAGGCCGACGAGATGCCCCCGTGGCGCGGGCGCAGGGTCGGCCACACACTGCCGCGCGGCCGCCCCCGCGAGCGCGGCTGCGAGTGTCAGCAGCAGGGCCGCCGATCTGCGTATTGCAAAACGTTTCATGAGCATCTGCGCGGCTCCCCGGGACTGTCGGGCGTCGAGCTTATCCGAATCCATCCGCTGCCCGTGGCCGAGCCTCCCGTCGATGCTGCTACGCAGCGCAGGAGACAACCCCACGGCGTTGCCAAGTCGGCTAGGCTCGGGGACCTATGGCGGGTACCCCTCTGCGCTACTTTGTGTTGCTGGCCTTGCGCAGCTTCCGGCGCGACCTGTTTCTGACGATCACCATCATGCTGACGCTGGGGGTCGGCATTGCGGCGAGCATGACCGTCTTCAGCATCCTGCATGTGCTCTCCGGTGATCCCATTCCGGAAAAGAGCGCGCGGCTTTTTCAACCGACCCTCTCGAATGACGAGTCGGTGAGCGCCAATCGGCCGCACCTGTTTTCGTTGCCTGATGCCCAGCAGTTCATCAAACAACTGCAGGCCCCCGACCGGGGCACCATCCTCGCCCAGGGCTTTGCCGCGGCTGTGACCGTCCCCGGACACAAGCACCAGAATCCTTCCATTCTCTTTACCTCCCCCACGTTCTTCACCCTGTTCGATGTTCCGTTCCTGCAGGGGAGCCCCTGGAGCACCGACGCAGATGCAACCGGAGACCACGTGGTGGTGTTGAGCCGGGCCATCGCCCGCGAGCTCTTTGGCGCCACGCCGGCTCTGGGAAAAATGGTGAGCATGGGGGGAGTATCCGTCCGTGTCGTGGGCGTCACGGATGAGTGGCACCCGATTCCGCACTTCTATGACCTCACGGCCGGCGCGTACGCGCCTTCCGACAACGTCTATGTTCCACTGAAGTCCATCCGCGACATGAATTCCGAGGTGTTCGTGGGCTGGGCCTGCGGCAACCCGGAGATCGCTGATCTTCAGGCGGGGCGCCGTGCTCCTTTGCTGGGTCCGCGATGCGAGTGGCTCTCGGTTTGGACCGAGCTCTTCTCGCCGGAAGGACGCCAACGACTCGAGACCTTTCTGTCGAAGTACGTGGCGCAACTGAAGAAAGACGGTCACGCCGCCCCGTCCGCGTCCGGTTCCCTGCCCAATGTGCTGCAGTCGCTGCAGAATGCGCACGTCGTGCCGGGCGATATCCGTGCTTACACGGTCATGGGCTTCCTCTTCCTGTGGCTTTGCGTGCTCAGTGCCACCGGTACGCTGCTGGGCAAGTTCCTGCGTCGATCCTCCGAGATCGGCGTGCGTCGTGCCCTGGGTGCGTCCCGAAACGACATCCTGATGCAGTTCCTGGTGGAATCCGGATCCCTCGGTGTGGGCAGCGGGATACTCGGCATCCTGTTTGCCGAAACGAGCCTGACGATCATCCGCCATTCGCCAACCTACCTCTCGGGGGTGGTCGGGATGAGTGGCGCGCTGCTGGCCGCGGCGGTGACTCTCGCGGTGATGAGCGGCCTGCTTGCAGGCCTGCTGCCGGCATGGCGCGCAGCCGGCACCGACATCGGCGTCGTCATCAAGGTCGCCTGACTGCGATGGAACTCGGATTGCTGTTCCGCGCATTGATTCGCCACAAGGCCATCGTCGCGGTCCTGATCCTGGAATTCGCGGTCACACTGGCGATCCTGAGCAATGCGCTGGCGCTGGCGGCAGCCCGAGTCCAGGTGCTGAAGACCCCGAGCGGTGTACGGGAGCCGGGATTGATCATCGCCACCCCTTCGGCGACCGGCCCCCTGTCCGCAAACCTGGACGCCGCGGTCTACGATGACCTCCGGGCTCTCGCCGCGAACCAGCCCGGCGTACGCTCGGTCAGCATGATCGGCTATGCGCCGCTGTCCGGCGGGGACCGGTGGACCGGAATCGTGTCGACGGTGCCGGGGACCGTGGGGCATCCGATCGACGTCGCGGTCTACACCGGCGACCAGTGGCTGCCGGCAACGCTTGGATTGTCGCTCAGCACCGGCCGATGGTTTGCGAGTCAGGAGATATCGCCTGCCATGAAGTGGCCGCAGGTCAAAGGTGTTCACCTGGTCCTGTTGACCGAATCCCTGGCGCAAAAGCTGTTCAAGGGCGGAGCGTCCGTCGGCAATACCGTCTACATGGATGGCACTCAGGCGACGGTCGTCGGCATCCTCGCCAGCCTGTCGCGGGGGGGCTATTACGGCGGCAATCGGGACCAGGACTCGGTGATCCTGCCGATGAGGCCCGCCCTGGCCTTCGGGCCGGCACTGGGCATCCGGATGAGCGACGACTGGCGGGGCTCAATGGACGTGGAAAGCAAGACCATCCGGGAAGTCCTGAATCGCCGAACGCAGGGTGTGGCGGTGTGGAATGTCCTGCCGTACAAGACGCTGCGCGACCGTGTCTTTACGGCGGACCGGGCCGCACTGGGGCTGCTGGCGGCCATTCTGATCGCCGTCATCGGGGTCGCCGCCAATGGCATCGCCGCCTCGTCGGCGTACTGGGTGCACCAGCGGGTCCGCCAGACCTGGATCCGGCGTGCGCTGGGGGCGACCCGGCGGCACGTGGTCACCTACTTCCTGGCCGAGAATGCCATCATTTGTGCCGTCGGCGTGGCGTTCGGCATGGGTCTCGGCCTCGCCGTCAATCTGGCCCTGATCAACTATCTGCACCTCACGCGGATGTCGATGCAACCCCTGATTGCAGGTGCGGTGCTGGCGCTGCTGATCGGGCAACTTGCGGTCCTGCGGTCGGCCATCGGGACGGCGGCCCCCATGCGCAGTGCAAGGATCAGGCCGCAAACGCTTCCCTGACCGATCGTCGGGCGGCACGAAACGCGGGCGGCACGCCGCCCAGCAGGGCGAGCGTCAGCGCCCAGACGATGCCGAGGAGCATCAGCTGCCCCGACACGGAAAGATCGAAGACGGCGCGTGCCTGGTTCGTATGCCTGCCATCGAACGACAGCCAGGCGACCCCTACGCCGATCAGTGCGCCGGCAATTGCCAGGACCGCGGTCTCCAGGAGCACGGACGCGGCGACGGGCAGCGGCTGGTAGCCGATGGCGCGGAGCGTGGCGATCTCGCGGGTCCGCGTGCTGACGGCGGCATACATCAGTTTGACCGTACCGAACAACGCTCCGAGGGTCATCAGGCACCCGACGGTGTACGCCAGCGCCGTGAAGAAGGCCGCATTCTCGTTCGCGGTGCGTTGCGAGTAGTGAGTCAGCCGCTCCGCCGTTTCCTTGAGGTCCGGATTGGTGGCGATCCAGTGCGCGAACGCCTCGAAGGCCTGCGGCGTTTCGAGCCGCACCAGCACGCTGCCGTAACCGCTGCTCCGGCCGGCGGCGAGCAGCGTGTCCGCGTCGCCCATGAACTCGCCTTCCAGAACACTGCCGTCGTCCGCGAACACGCCGACGATCGGCCAGGACCCGCCGGGCAGGCTGACCCGATCTCCCAGGTGCAGCCCAAAGGCGCGTGCCGCGGCGGCCCCGACGGTGAGCTCCTGCCGGCCCGACCGGAATCCCCGGCCCGCGATGATCCTGACCTGCGGATGCAGCGCGAGCCCGGTGGCGCCGATGCCCCGCACCAGCGGGGCACCGCTGACATAGGGCCCCACTCCCGTGGAGGCGATATAGATCAGGACTTCCGGGTCGCCCAAGGGATGTCCATCCGCGCGGTGCGCGATCCCGGGGGCATCGAGTATGGTGCCGACGGCACTTGCCGCAACGCCGTGGCCCCACTCGGTGGTGTTGTCCGGCCCCAGCACGATCGCCAGGCGTGGATCCTCTCCCGAACGATAGGCACGCAGCATGCCGGCGGTGACCGACAGCATGGAGACCAGGACGCCGATCACGCACGCGACGCTCCCCACGAGCACCAAGGACGTCCACTTGCGGCGGGGAATTCCCAGCAAGCCCAGATACGTCAGCACCAGGATCTGTCGCAGCAGCCGCATGGTCAGTGCCCCGCCAGTGCGTCGATGACGCTCAGATGCCGCAGGTGCCGCAGCGGGACGATCGTGCCGAGCAGGGCGACCCCCAGCGCGCAGGCCAGCGACAGGCCGAAGATGGCCGACGAGAGCGTGGGTTGGGGCAGTGCCGCGAGATCGGTCGGCAGGTAGTGCACGGGCAGGCGGGTCAGCAGCCGCGCGAGCCCGAGGCCGATGGCCGCGCCCGTGACACAGGGTAAGGCGACTTCGGCGAGCACCAGCGCCGCGAGCGTCGAGTGGCGATAGCCCATGGTCTTCAGGACCGCGAACTCGGGCGTCCGTTCGCGCACCGACTGCGCGATCCCGTTGGCGGTCAGCAGCAGGATCAGGAAGATACCGGCGCCGGCCACCGGCCAGGTCTTGGACGCGATGGCAACCGAGTTCACCCCGTCGATCTCGGCGATCTTGTCGGGAATCGTGACCGTCGGCGTGCTGGAATTGGCCAGCGCCTGGTCGATGCGCCCGCTGATCTCGTTTGCCCGCGCGCCGTCGCGCACCGCCACCCGGAACTCCCAGGCGTAGCCCTGCTGCGCCAGCGGCATCGACCGGTCCACGTAGCCGAGGTTGCCGACGATCAGCAACTCGTGCCCGGGCATGTCGGGCGTGATGCCCAACACCTGGAAATCCCAGGACGTCGCGCCGTCCCCCCGCGTTCCCGGTGGCGTGATCAGGGGGAGCCTGTCACCGACCTTGAGTCCGAAGGCGGCCGCCCGCGAGCGGGTGATGAAGACCCCGGTGGGGGTCGCGGCCAGCTGCTTCCACTGCGTCGGTGTGAGCGGCAGCTCCGGCCAGGCCTGCTGCATGTGGTCGTCGACCGCGAACACCGTCGCCCGCAGGCTGGGATTGCGGTAGTAGCCGCGCACCAGGTGCTCGATGCCGACCGCGGAGACGCCGGGCACCCGTGCGATCTGCTCGCGCAGCGCGAAAGGCATCAGGATGCCCGTCGGGCTGACATTGGCAAAGCGCGCATCGACGTACAGGCGGTCCAGGCGCGAATTCGCAATCATCCGGTCGTAGGTGGCATGCAGGCCGACCATGAGTCCGAACAGCGCGAACGACACGGTCACCGCCAGCCAGATGAGAACGGTCTCCGCGGGCTTGCGCCATAGGCCCGCCCATACCAGCGGAAAATATTTCACCGCCCCCCCCCTCCGCGCGCGATAGTCCTGTTGCGCCTCCGCTTGAACCCATTTCAGACTGCGCGGCCCTGGCTGGGTTCCCCCGCTCGCTTCGCTGCGACGCACCAATCCTCGGACGAAGGGCCGCCGACATCAGACGCGGATCGGAACGAGCGCCGCCCGCCCACTCGTAAAGCCAATTTATATTTGGTAGAATATTTGTACAAATTTTATTGTGACGGCGACCGAAGCGCTGCGTACGCGCATGCCTGGGGGACGCTGGCTGCGGGACGGCATGAATCCGGCCGCGCAACGCCGCCCCGCAGAGTGCGACGTGGAGTCCGAGGATGAAAGGCAAAATGGCTGATCCTATGCGGCGGACCAGGCAGCAGGGTTCCGGGCGGTCCCCTCGGCCGCAACGGATCGCGGCAACGCGCGGCGCGCGGCAGCTGAACGCACTGCAGGGGTTTCGAACGATATTCGGCTCCGCGCGGATTCACGACGCCGAAATCCGGCGCTCGGGCGGAATTTCGGGCTCGTACCTGTGGGCGCTATCGGAAATCGCGGCTCAGGACGGCCTGACGGTCAATGGGCTGGCCGAGCGCATGGCGCTGCACCAGAGCACCGCGAGCAATCTGGTGAACGGACTGTGCGAACGCGGATTGGTCCGGCGCGCGCGTGAGGCGGCCGACCAGCGGATCGTTCGCCTCCACATCATCGCCGCCGGCGAGCAAATGCTGCAGCGTGCTCCGCAACCCCATTCGGGTCTGCTGGTGGATGCCATCAGGCGGCTCAAGGACGAGCAGCTCGAAACCCTGTGCCAGGCCCTTCGTCTGCTCGTGGCCACCATGCGGCCACCGACTTCGGATTCTGCCGGTGACACGCTGCTGGGTGAATGACATGAACCGGCTGCGGGCCGTACCGGCGGACCGTCGCGAGCCCAGGAGGAATGCACATGCAAGCACACAAGTTTCTGGCGTTGCCGATTTTCCGCAACTCCCTGCCGGATTGGGCGGCGGCGCTGGGTGTAGCGCTGGCAGTCATGCTCGTGCTCCTCGTCGCACGCACCGTCGTACGGCGATATCACGCCCGACTGGCGGCAACAAACCGGGTGGAGATCCTCGAGGTACCTCTCGGTGTCCTCAGCCGAACCACGCTACCGTTCTTTCTCATTCTGTCGCTGTTCATCGGCCTACGCATGCTCGACATATCGCCCGGGACCCGGCTGACGGCAGGTTCGGCCTTGACCGTAGCGATCTTCTGGCAGACCGGGATATGGGCGACGGCAGCGGCGGCGGCGTGGTTCGAAATCAGACGGCACGGGCACGCCGGGGCGGATGCGGCAACCGCGGCCTCATTCGGGGTCATCGCTTTCATCGTTCAGGCAATCATCTGGGCATTCGTGATCCTGCTCGCGCTCGACAATCTCGGCGTGAACATCACGGCCCTCGTTGCCGGACTGGGCGTGGGCGGTGTGGCCGTGGCCCTGGCGGTGCAGAATATCCTCGGTGACCTGTTCGCGTCGCTGTCGATCGCATTCGACCGCCCCTTCGTCGTCGGCGACTTTCTCGTCCTGGGCGAGTTCATGGGCAGCGTCGAACACGTCGGCATCAAGAGCACGAGGCTGCGCAGTCTCTCGGGCGAGCAGATCGTGCTGTCCAATGCCGACCTGCTCAAGAGTCGGGTGCGCAACTACGGCAGAATGAACGAAAGACGGGTCGTCTTCACGGTCGGCGTGACCTATGAGACGCCCACGGAGCAGCTGTTGACGATTCCCCGGCTGATTCGTGGAATCATCGAGTCGCGGTCGGACACGCGATTCGACCGCAGCCACTTTGCGGCACATGGGGCGGCTTCGCTCGATTTCGAATCGGTGTACTACGTCCTGAGCGCGGACTACAACCTCTACATGGACATCCAGCAGGACATCAATTTACGAATCCATCGTGAATTCGAGAAGCTGGGTGTCGAATTCGCCTATCCAACCCAGCGGCTTCTTCTCGAGCGCAGTGGCCACCTGAAATCGGCCGCCGAGGCTGCCTAGGCAGTAGCGAGCTACTCCGTAAGCTGCAGGATGGGAATCGAAACCGCATTCATTCTGCTCTTCGTCGTCGCCACGGCCGTCGCGGTGCTCACGCGACGGTTGCGCATACCCTACTCGGTTGCGTTGGTACTGGCCGGGCTCATCCTGGGTGGACTGCACCTCTTTCCAGCTCCGGCGCTGACCAAGGAATTGCTGTTCGGTGTGTTCCTGCCCGGTTTGGTTTTCGAGGCGGCATTCCACATCGATACGCGCGATTTACGCGCCAATCTCATCACCGTCCTGTCCCTTGCCGTACCGGGCGTTGTTGCATGCATCGCACTGGTGACGGTTTCGCTGCCATTCATCGTTGGAATCTCCGGTTTGGTACCGCGATTTGACTGGAAAGTGGGGCTGGTGTTCGGTGCTGTCATATCTGCGACGGATCCCGTGGCCGTGGTCGCGCTGTTCCGGAATCTGCATGCACCGCGACGGCTGACGTTGCTGCTGGACGCCGAGAGCCTACTCAACGACGGCACTGCAATCGTATTCTTCACCTTGAGCCTGTCGTTGGTCTCAGGCATCGCGACGGGCATCGGGCAACTGCTGCTGCAATTCCTGTCCATCGTCGGCGCCGGCGCCCTCATCGGCACGGCGGTCGGCGTCGCCACGGCACTGTTGCTGAGGCAGATCGACGAACCGATGATTGAAATCACGCTGACCACCATTGCGGCATACGGATCGTTCGTCACGGCGGAGGCGCTGCACGCGTCGGGTGTGATAGCGACGGTTGCGGCCGGCATCTTCTGCGGAAATCTCGGCGCCCGCGGCGGCGCCATGTCCGCCACCACGCGGGTGGCCGCAGCGACGTTCTGGGAGTACGCCGTCTTCGCGCTCAACTCGGTGGTTTTTCTGCTGGTCGGCTTCGAGGTTCGGATGGGCGACCTGCTGACCCATTGGGTCTCGATCGTAATCGCGTACGTCGTGGTCACGTTGGGCCGCGCAGTGATGATCGTCGCCGCCCAGCGGATGCTGAGCTTTACCCGCGAGCGCTTTGCGGCCCGATGGAGCCTGGTGCTGACCTGGGGCGGACTGCGCGGCGCACTGCCGATGGTGCTGGTGCTCAGCCTGCCTCCAGCCTTTCCCGACCGGGAACTGCTGGTCTCCATGACCTTCGGTGTGGCGGTGTTATCAATCCTGATCCAGGGGCTGACGATGCCGGCGTTGCTTGGGCTGCTGGGCATTGTCACGGACAGGACCCATCAAGTCGATTACGAATATCGCAGCGGTGCGGTGCGCGCCGCAGCCGCAGCCCTGCGGGAGCTGGACCGAATGGCCGCGGAGAGGAGCTTGAACCCGGAGACGCTCGAAACCCTTCGCTGCGAATACCGGCGCCGCGGCGACGCAGCGGAACAGCAATTGCGAGCACTGATGCTCGACAGCCGGGAGCTGTTGACAGGGGATCTGCTTAAGGGCAGGCGTCGTCTGCTGGACATCGAGCGGGACCAGGTCATGCACTCGTATCGTCAGGGTGCCCTCGGTCGCGAAAGCCAGGAGCGGCTGTTGGCGGATATCGACGCGCGTGCGCTGGAGGAGACTGGCGATGTGCAAACCGCGCAGCGCCCGGACAGCGAACGCCTCGGCCCCGAAGGCCGCCCACCTAATGCCGGAGGCTGAGGGCCGCCCAGGATCCGGCTGCGGATCGCCGCAGCGCGAACGACACGATGACCGCCAGCCAGATGAGAACGGCCTCTGCGGGCTTGCGCCATACGGCCGCCCATACCAGCGGAGAATACGGCACCCGATCCTGCGCCCTTGTTCTTGTTGCACTTGCCGCGTCGATCGTTTCCGTTGGGACAGTCCCGCTGCAAGGGGTTCTCGCATGCCGACACTTATTCCGAGGTAATGGTGCGGCGCACGCACTGTCGAGCTGCCGTCACTGGCTGGGCATGGGGCGCGTGGCCGGGGCCATCGCGATGCCGGACCGTCAATCGCCCAAAGGCATCTCCATGAAGACCAGATAGGGCAATAGGTTCTGCGGATACTCCAGGTAAGGCGCGCAATCCCTGAATCCGAGCTTGCGGTACAAGCCGATGGCTTCCGTCAGAAGATTCGCGGTATCCAGGCGCATCAGTCTGAAGCCGTCGGCTCGGGCGGCATCGATCAGAGCCTGTGCGAGTCGGCGACCGATGCCGCGTGACTTGAATCGTTCGGAGACGTACAGCCGCTTCATTTCACAGGTGGCGTCGGGCAGTTTGCGGAAGGCGCCGGCACCGCAGACCACATCATCACTGCGGGCCAGCAGCGTCCTGCCATTCGGCGGGCCATATGCCGAGGCAAGTTGCCGCAATTCCCGGTCCAGGTCCTGATGACCGAATACCTGCTCGACGAACCCTGAATCGTGGCGGTACCGGGTGCGGCACCAGCCGATGTACTCGCCGACCAGGGTCGAGAAAGCCGCGTAGTCCCCTGCGGTCCGTGCCGGATAGATCAATTCTGCCATGAGTGACCGACACTGCCATCTGCATCACACAGGGGCAAGCGCCACGACATAAGTATTGACTTATATAACGTCATACTTAAGATATGCCGGCGGGCCACTACGGAGCTTCACAATGATCACGAACGCCATCGGCGCGCAGTTCCGCCGATTCGAGAACAGGGAGCACGAAGGCAAGCCGGCGCGAGTCGTGGTCGCCGTCCGCAACTATGATACGGATCGCGACGACCTGTGGGACGCGCTGACCAATCCCGAACGCATTCCCCGCTGGTTCCTGCCCATCGAAGGTGATCTGAAGCTGGGTGGCCACTATCAGCTCAAAGGCAACGCCGGAGGCACGATCACGCGGTGCGAGGCGCCCTCGGCGCTGGACGTGACCTGGGAATTCGGTGGCGGCATGAGCTGGGTCACCGTGAGGCTTGATTCGATACGGGCGGGTACGCAGCTGACGCTCGAGCACATCGTCCTTGCGTCGGACGTGGATCAGCACTGGGCACGGTTCGGCCCGGGAGCGGTCGGCGTGGGATGGGACCTGACGCTGCACGGGCTCGGATTGCACCTCGGGCATCGCAGAACCGTCGATCACGAACGCGCGCACGCCTGGATGGCCTCGGATGACGGTAAGGCCTTCATGCGTACCAGCGCCGAGAGTTGGGCGCAGGCGCATATCCGTGGCGGTGAGGATCCGGAAGTGGCCCTCGGCATGGCGCGGCGCACCGCCGCCTTCTACACCGGAGGCTGATGGACGCCTTTGCCGTGCTGGCGGATCCCGTTCGACGCCTCATTCTCGAACTGCTGGCCGAGCGGGAACGCGCGGCAGGCGACATCACGGCACTCGTCCGACAGCAATTCAGGATGACCCAGCCGGCCGTCTCTCAGCAGCTGAAAGTGCTGCGTGACAATGGTTTCGCGAGTGTGAAGATCGTGGGATCCCGGCGCATCTACGCGTTGCACGGGCCGGCGCTGCACGAGGCGGATCTATGGCTGGATCGATTCCGCGCGTTCTGGGCACCCACGATGGCGGCCCTCGAAACGGAAATCCGTCGCGGTCAACGCGAGCGTCGGCAGCACGTTAGCCGCGGCGCCGACGGGAGATCTGGCGCTACCCGCGTCCAGATTCGTCGCAGACGGTGATGTTTTCCTGCGGCGGACGCAGAAGATCGCTCAACGTTGGTTCTGGGGTAGGCCATCTGCGATATCGTAATAGTCCCCTTTTTCGGCAACGAAGATGTGGCGTTCCAGCTTCGCCCCGGTCGGCCCGTCGAAAGCGCCCATCGCCACAGCCGTCCAGTCCTTGTTCACCGGCTCCCAGAACAAAGATGATCCACATACCGAACAAAAGCCCCGCCGTATGTTCTGCGATGAGAAGTACCAGGTCACCTTGTCGGCACCCCGAATTCTGAGAGCACTGCGACGCAGATCCGTGGAGGCTTCGAAATGACCGGAGTGTTTGCGGCACTGGGTGCAGTGGCAGGCGGTCGGAGCCGGCAGCTCTCCGTCCACCTCGATCCTCACGGCACCGCAAAGGCATGACCCTTCGTGCATTCCATTTCTCCTCCATGACCGGGGCGTGGGGCCACATAAATGGCGCCGTCGCCGGCAGTATCTGCGAGGCTGTATTATTGCGCGCAACCCAGAACTCGGGGCTGCAGTGCCAAGGGATGTCTTTTCAAAAGGGCGCGCCCGTGGGGAAACGCTTCTCCGGGCATGGGAGCGGAGACCGATATTGCGGCGCAGCGCGACGCCAGCGTGAAGTATTTCCCCTTGGTTTGGGCAGGCCTGTGGCGCCGACCCACCCGGACGGTTCTGACGGCACTGTGCATCCTCCTGGCGTTCATGTTGCTGGGCCTCCTGCAGGGGGTTAACGCGGGATTTGAGCACGCCATTGCGAGCGCGCACCGGGAGTCCCTGATCACGCGCACACGTGTCCGCGGGGGTGCGCCGATGCCCATTGCCGCGATTCCGGCCATCAGGTCGGTCCCGGGGGTTCTCGAGGTGGCGCCGCGGGCGTACTTCATGGGCACGTATGGGAACCCGAGCGCAAATGACACGGTGGTGGCATTGGCGACCCGGGCCGACACCTTTTTCCGCGTGATCACCGGCCTGCGCGCATCGCCCGCAGCCATCAGGGCGCTGGATGGGGATCGGATGGGGATGCTGGCGACGACCCCGCTGCTCAAGTATTGGGCCTGGAAGGTCGGGGATCGCGTCTCGCTCAGGACCGCGCTGCCCAAGAAGGACGGTAGCCAGGACTGGACGTTCGACATCGTGGGCAGCATCGATGCGCCGGACGCGCAGACTGCCAACTACTATTTTGGGATCATCAACTACGACTATTTCAACGACAATCGGACCCGCGACCAGAACACGGCGGAGATCTTTTACGTCAGGATTGCGAATCCTGAAAGGTCGGTGGCCACGTCGGCCGCCATCGACAGGATCTTCGCCAACTCCTCACATGAAACCCGGACCCGTTCGCAGCAGGCGGGTGCGGAGTTGCAGTCCAAGCAGATGGGGGACGTCGAGCTCTTCACTCATTGCATCATCGGCGCGGTGCTCTTCACCCTCGCATTCCTGACCGGAAACACGTTGCGCCAGGCGTTGCAGGAGCGAGCGCGCGAGTTTGCCGTCCTCAAGGCGACGGGCTATTCGAATCGGGGCATCCTCTATCTCGCGTTCTCGGAAGCCCTGTTCCTGTATCTGCCTCCCGCCATTCTGGGCCTCTTCGCCGCGCAATTGGTCGCGCCGCTGGCCCGGGAGGACGTCGGGGTGATCCTGGTGTCCCCCGGCGTTTGCGTCCTGGGGCTGTCGTGCGCGATCGGCCTGGCCTTCCTGGGCGCCGCCTTGCCCGCCTCGCGGTTGGCGCGCATGTCCGTCGCCACGGCGTTCGCCCGTGCGGGTCCAGGATGAGACGGCCCCTTGAAGCTGCTGACACATTTCGGCCGACTCACCGCACTGGGTTTGCGCGAGATTCCGCACCGGCCGGGCAGCTCGCTGGTGATCGTCACGGGCATCGCCGGCGTCGTTGCGGTGCTCATCCCGGTATTCGCGATGTATCAGGGCGTTCAGGCCACGATTCGCAATGATGGCAGCCCGGAGCGGGCGATCGTACTGTCCAGGGACGCCACCGATGAGTACAACAGCACGCTGTCGCGCGAAGCGGTGTCCATCATCGGGACCGCACCGGGCATCAGACGCTTTGGCGACACCGGCGCCCTCGTTTCCGCGGAGATCGTGCTCGCAGCCCCAGTCTCCCGAAAACATGATCATTCGGACGTCAACGTGACGTTCCGCGGCGTCAGCCCCGACTATTTCGCGCTCCGTCCCGAACTGAAGCTGGTCGCGGGCCGGATGTTCCGGACCGGAACCCAGGAACTGCTGGTCGGCGCGGCGGCTCGAGCGCAGTTCGAGGGGCTGCAGCTCGGCGAGCTGGTCCGGCTGCAGGAGGGTGATTGGCGGATCGTCGGCGTGTTTGCCGGCGGCAATGGTGCCAGAAACTCCGAAGTCATCGCCGATGCGCAGACCGTCATGTCGGCCTACAAGCTAGATGGGTTCAACAGCATGACGATCGCGCTGGATTCCGCCGGCTCCCTGCCGCTCGTGCGCAACGCGCTGCGACGCGAGGGCCGCATTGCCGTCAGCGTCTGGTCGGAACCGGACTATCTCAAGCTCGCTTCCAAGTCCACCGATCCGATGCTTAGGCTGGCGGCCTACACCATCGGTACCATCATGTCCTTGGGCGCCCTGTTCGCGGCGTTGAACTCCATGTACTCCGCCAGCGCGTCGCGGGCAGGGGAGATCGCCATGCTGCGCGCGATCGGGTTTCTGCCCGCGGCGGTCGCCGCGGCCGTTCTCGCTGAAGCCGTGATACTGGCGCTGCTGGGCGCCATCCTCGGGATTGCGCTCGCATATGGCTTGTTCGACGACCTGACCCTCAGCACCCTGGGAGGCGCGCTCTTCGATTCCCAGCTGGTGTACTCGATGAGGGTCACTCCGGCACTGGTCGGGATGGCGACGGCTCTTGCGTGCGGTCTGGGGTTCCTGGGTTCGCTGCCACCGGCGTTGCGGGCGGCCCGGGGCCGTATCACGACTTCACTGTATGAAATCTAGCCCGTCGCGAACCTAGGGCGAAGCCTTCGTCACGACCTCGATCGGGTATCCATCAGGATCGATCAGGAATGCGGCGTAGTAGCGGGCCTTTCAATGCCGGAGGCTGAGGGCCGCCCAGGAATCCGGCTGCGGATCGCCGCGCCAGTCGAGTCCTTCGATGGTCAGGCGGTATTCACCCGCGCCGAGCGCCGAGCTGTTGATGGCGAAGCCGAGCTCGTTGTTGGAGTCCTTGATCAGGTTGTTCAGCACCGCGACCCGGCCCTGGTTCAGCCGGTCGATGGTCACGCGGAACGCCCGGTAATCCGAATGCGTCATGTCGATCCGGATGTTGACCAGTTGCGCGGTCGCCCCGCCGATGACGGTGGCGATCGCCGCGGCGGGACCGGCGTGCGTGGGCTGAATGTCCACCGCGGCGGTACTGGCCGCCGCATCCAGCGGTTGTTCGATGACCTGCTTCTGCAGCGCCGCGGCCTTGCGTGTCTGCTGCGACAACCGTCCGTTGAGCACCAAGGCGGTCGTGCCCAGCACCACCACCAGCACCGCCAACGCCAGGGGCAGGTACGGCCGGTCCCAGAAGGGTTTTGGTTTTTCCTGCCAGGGTTCGGGTTTGCCGCTGGCCTCCAGCAGCCGCAGTCCCGCATGAACGCGCTCGGGCAGGCCGATCTCATCCAGGATCTGGGGATTCTCGCGGCAGAACTTCTCGAACACCGTGGCCCCGCGGACGGGCAGGCGTCCGGACAGATACAGCTCGACGATGCGGTTGCGGGCGATGAAATCGCGGTCCATGACCGGCGGCACCGGCACGTTGGCCGGATCCGGCGCCTTACGCGACGTGGCCGCGAGCCGCGGCGCCGGCGCGACAGGTTTCGGGGGCGGCGGGGCGGCCGTGCGCGCCGGTGCGCCGGCCGCCGCGGGTGCGATCGGCGCAGGCTTTGGCGCCGGCTGCGGCTGCGGCCGCGAGGCGGGCGCGGGCGGTGGTTTCAAGGATGGCACGGACTGCAGGGCGGGGACGCTCTGGGTCGCAGGAACGGTGTCCTCGAAGGCTTCCAGGTCCGGCATCAGGTCCGCATAGGGATCATCGTTGACGACGGCCACGGACACCGGGTTTCGGGTACTGGGGGTCGTCGGATCGGACAACGTAGGGCTGTGGGTCGCCTTGCGGCCCGAGGCGGACGCCGCAAAGGCGATATGCGCCGCGTGGGCATCCAGGGCCGAGCTCTCCAGCAGCTCCATGTCCGGAATGAGGGCCAGCAGGTCGTCGGCCGACGGTGAGTCCGCGGCCGGGACGGTGCTCTCGGGAGGGGATGCCTCGGGATTTGATTGTGGGGCCATCGGCGCGGTTTCCGGACACCTGCAGTGTTCCAAACCGTATCCTGCGGCCTTGCCGAAGGGAAGCACAGGGGCTGTCTCACAGAATTAAGGTCGCCCCGAGTGCGACCTGCATCTCAATCGGGACCCCACGATTTGTCATAGATGCACAGGTCACAGCTGCAGCGCAGCGAGTCTGCTAGCGTGGGTCCCGGTGCTGATGTTTGATTGATGCTTCATGGCTGGACTTTCCGAATCGATGCACAAGGCCTCCGCCGGGCTGTTCCTGACGCGGCGCTTCCCCGAGTCGATGGAGGCCGAGTACCACGAGTTCAGCCTGCGTGTGTTCCTGCCGGGCATCCGCGCCTGGCACACGGCTGCCCTGGCCCTCGCCCTGGTCGCCCTGCTGGCATGCACGGCGGCCAATCTGCTGGGAAGTCCGCGGCTACTGACACTGCCTCTGTCCACGGCGCTGCTCGATCCCCGCAGCCTGGTGCTGATCCTGCTGGCCGTCGGCAGCCGGGCGGCCCTGTGCCTGCTTTGCTGGCGGCCGGACTATTCCACCCTGTACGGCAAATGGGCATTTTCCCTGGCCATACTCGGGCACGCCTGCGTGAACGCCCTGTTCGGGGGCGAGATCTTCGGCCCGCACCCGCAGTTCTTCGCTGCCGTCGCCGTCTATGCCTTCGGCGCAAGCTTCCTCACCGGGTTGCCGATCCGGCACTCTCTGTGGGTCAATGCGGCCGCCCTGTGCGTGCTCGTCGACTATGCCTGCCACCAGGCGCTGCCGCTGAGCGAAGTGATGTCGGTCATCGGGCACATCGTCCTGGCGATGCTGATGGCGAGCCTCATCGGCATCACCCTCGAGCGCTCGGTGCGGGCCCTATACCTGGAGAACCGGCGCATCGGCGAGATGGCCTCCCGCGATGGCCTGACGGGCCTCAAGAACCGGCGCGCGTTCGACGAGCATCTGCGGCGGGTATGGCAGCTGGCACTGCGCGAGCGGCGCGCGCTGGGCGTGCTGCTCATCGACGTGGACTTCTTCAAGGCGTTCAACGACAGCCGCGGGCACCAGGCCGGCGATGCCGCCCTGCAGCGCATCGCCGAGGTCGTGGCCGAAAGTTCACGGCGGCCGCTGGACCTGTCGGCGCGCTACGGGGGCGAGGAGCTGGCGGTGATCCTTTTCGATGTGACCCGCGAGTACGTCGTCGAGGCGGCCGCGCGCATCCAGCACCGGGTCGAGCAGCTGCGCATCGTCCATCCCCGCTCCGCCGCCTCACCGCTCGTGACGGTGAGCACCGGGGTTGCCTTCATCCGTCCCAACGCGGACCGCACTCCGCAGGGCGCGATCCTGCTGGCCGACCGCGGCCTGTATGCCGCGAAACGGGCCGGACGCAACCAGTTCACGTTCCTCGACCGGGACCAGGACTACGTGACGACCGGGGTCTTCGATCCCGGCAATCCGGCGTTCGCGAAACTCTCTTCAGGCCGAGGCTGAGCGCGTTCCGGCGAGGCGATCCAGGGCCTCGACCGTCGAGGACTGCGTGAAATCGAAGCCCACGGCCGTCAGCCATTTGCGGCCCGCCGCCGAATCCACGTACTTCGCCGCGCAGTGCGTGCCCAGTACCTTCGCCGCCTGGGCGATGGCGATGACCCGGGCCTGCGACAGCTTGTCGCGCATCGCCGCAGCGGTGAGCCGGCTCTCGACTTTCAGCAGACGCACCGCGCCGGAGCGCAGGATGTCCAGCGCGCCGCTGTGGAACGTGAAGTCGTCGATCACCACGTAGCAGCGCGACTGTTCGCATTGCGCCGCGAGCCGCTCGGCCTGCGCGCGGTGCGTGACGCAGGCGACTTCGCGCAGCTCGAATCCGATCATGCCGGGGTCGATGCCGGAGGCGGCGATGGCCTGTGCCAGGGCGGCCGGCAATCCCGCATCGGCCAGCGCCGGCGTCGCAATACCCAGCGTGAAACTCAGCGGCTCGCCCTGCAGTACCGTCGGGTTTGCCCCGAGCCACGCCAGCAGCTGCCCGAGCGTTGCCAGCGGATCGCCGCGCTGCTGCTCGGTGACGGGCACGACCTGGAAGCGACGCGTGCGACCGCCCGGTCGCAGCCGGATCAGTTCCCGCAGCCGCAGGCCCTGGGCGCCCGCGAGATTGGTATTGCCGGTGGTGGCCCCTTCGGCCGGCGGGCTCCAGGCGAGTACGTCATTGTCCGCGACCACACCCACGGCCGGGGTCTCGAGAAGCTGCAGCACATCGCCGCCGGGCAGCGTGTTGCCGCTGTCCCGGGTACGGGTGTCGGGCATCGCCGGCACTTCCACGGACGCCGTGGCGCTGATGGCGGGCCGGATGCCCGAGCTGATGCCGGTCGTGCCCGGCGCCGGGGGCGGCACCAGGAACATCGCGACCTTCTGCAGCACCGCGCGCATGCTGGTGGTGAGGATGCGCGCCGCGAGGTTGCCGGAGCTCAGGGTCTTGGCGTCCATGAGCACCATCACCAGCCCGGCGAGTTCCGCGCGCGGGGTCCGCACCGCGAGGAACAGCGCGGCACGGCCGTCCGCGAGCGTGCCTTCGAAGTGCGCGCGGGTGGTTGCCGAGGTCAGCGTGCCCAGAGCCTCCTCGACCACGCTTTGTTCGTCGGGGCCGAGCGCGCCCTCGCTCAGCCACTGGACATCGCCCTTGGCATCGAACAGCGAGACGGAATGCATCCGCACCGCCGGCAGCAGCGCCAGCACCTGTGCGCCGAGAGATTCTGCGGTTTCGCCGGGCGCCTCGGTCTCCGGGCGCAGCACGGCATTCTGTTGAGTATTCGGCAAGTAAGGACACCCCGGTAATGATGCTAGGGTGACAGTCTCCGTGAAGCGACACCGTGATCGCGCTCGCGTTCTGGCCCGCAATTTCCGGCAGATGTGCGGTGCGCGGGCGTGCTTGTCATAACCACGCGGACATAACTTCACCGTGCAGATATGATCCTGATCAGTGCGTCGGCGTTCCTATGTGAAGGTCGCAACCGATGATCTACCGGTGTGGTGAGTGCGTGGTGGACCCGTTGAATCGGCGCTTCCTCCGTGGCTCCGCGGAGATCGCGCTTGAACCGCGAGTGTTCGCGGTCATCGTCGAATTGCTCGCCCATGCGCCAGGGCTGGTATCGCGTAACGAGCTGCTGGATGCAGTCTGGGGTCATCGGTACGTAACCGATTCGACCGTCAGCCGCGTAATCATCCTGGCGCGACGCGCCTTCGGAGATGGCACCGAGAGCCCTCACTACATCCAGACAGTTCGGGGCGCCGGCTACCGCTACGTCGGCCCGATCGAGGAACTCACGCCTCCCGAAACGGTAACCCGACTGCAGTTCGAGCCACCACCGGTGCACCGGATACCCGCGCGACTCGAGGAACTCATCGGCAGGGAGGCGGATCTGGGCCGCATCGCGGCCCTCCTGGGCGAGTTCCGCGGTGTCACCATTCTGGGCCCGGGCGGGATGGGCAAAACGCAGTGTGCCTACGAGTGCGCCCGACGTGCCGGCGATTTCCATCCCGACGGCGTCTGGCTCTTCGATCTGGCCCAGGTGCAGGTCGCGGACGAGTGGTTCGAATCTCTGGGAATGGCACTCTCCATCCGTCTCACCGGTATCGAGCAGACGCGACGGGACGTTCTGCGGTATCTCTCGGACCGGAACCTGCTGCTGGTACTCGACAACTGCGAACGGATTGCGCCCGAGCTGGGCGCCCTGGTGCTCGACGTGCTCCGTCATTGTGAACAGGTTCGCGTCCTGGCCACGTCCCAACGGCCCTTGAACTACCTGGGTGAGCGATTGTTCCGGCTGCCGCCGCTGGAACTGCCGGTCATCACGCACCCGGCGAACGATGCCGAACTGGCCGAAGTGGCACGCGCCTCTGCGATCGCCCTGCTGGTGCGGCGCATCCAGGCCGCCGACCCCGCCTTCGAAATCAGGCTGGGGAACGCTCCGGCGCTGATCGAACTTTGCGCGCGCCTGGATGCCATGCCGCTTGCCCTCGAATTCGCGGCCCCCCGCTATGCAATGCTCTCCCCGGAACAGGTGCTCGAGCGCCTGCAGCAGCGCTTCGATTTCCTGGTCAGCAGCGCCGCAGGACGCGATAGCCGCCATCGCAACCTCCAGGCCGTCCTGTCCTGGGCGTATGCGCTGCTCGGGGCCAGCGAACAGCGCCTGCTCGCATGGTTGAGCGTATTCGTGCAGGGATGGACCGCCGCGAGCGCAGTCGCCCTCGCGGCGCACGCAGGTTATTCACCTGAATCGGTCATCGACGTGATGAACGGACTGGTCGACAAGTCGCTGGTCGCGGTGGACCTCGGTCGCAGCCCGCCAAGGTACCGGCTGCTGGAGAGCGTCCGGGAGTTCGCTCTGGCGATCCTCACGCAAACGGGCGAAATGGGTCTGGCACGGGACGGGCACATGCACGCCATCGAGGCCCTCACGCAGACCGCCTTCCACAAGATGCGCAACGGCCAACTGCTGGCCCACATAGACCAGCTCGCGGAGGAACACGGGAACGTCGGAGCCGCGCTGGACCATGCCTGCACCGGCGGCCGTGACGCCGAACTCGGGCAGAGGATCGTCGCGGATCTCGTGCTGTACATGGGGGACCGGTCGCTTTCGAATCCCGGGCTGGATTGGTGCAGGATGGCCGCGCAAGGATCGTCCTGCGTGGGTGGCGCGACCCGCGCACGCTTCCTGCTCTCGTATGGCGTACTGCGATTGGGATCGGCCGCAGGTGATCCTCATGACATGTTGCTCGAGGCGCAGAGCCTGGCCCATGAGAGCGGTGATATGTGGACCGAGGCGTTCGCGGCCGCATATCGGACTCTGTCGCTCATCATCGCCGATGACATGGCGGCCGCCATCGAGCTGCTTCTCACGGTCGCTGCCATCGCCGAGAAACTGGGGGATGCCACTGTACGTCGGCTCCTGGTCCTGGCGGAAGGATGGGTCTGCTTCTCGAGGGGCGCACTCGAGGAATGCATTCGCATCATGGATCCCAGCCGCCGGGAAGGTTCCTCCGGATTCAACGTGATCATGCTGCACGGCTATGTCGGACTCGCGCACTACCGGTTGGGCCAGCTCGCCTCGGCCGCAACGGTGTTTGCCGAGGGCTTCCAGGTGGCCGCGGCGCACCGCAGTTTGCGGGGAAATGCCGGCCTCACCGAAGGCTCCGCGTATCTGGCCCACCTGTCCGGAGAGCACGTTGCCGCAGCCCAGCTTCTGGGCGCGGCCCGGAGTATGCGTGAAGCATCCGGCATGCCGCTGCTGCGTTTCTGGCGCCAGATCCATGCCGACGTTGAGGAGGCGCTTCGCGCCACCCTGGGCACTGCGGACTATGAAGCCGCGGTGGCGCGCGGTGCCGGTACGCACTTCGAACGCGCAATCGAAGCGGCGGGCATGATCCTGAAGCAGGTGCTCGAGGGGAAGCCCCCGGGCCCATCATAGCGAAAAGACGCGTTCCGGGTCGTAGCGGCCCCGCAGTTCCGCGAGCCGCGACGCACCGTCGGTGCCAAAGCGCCGGGATGGATCCAAGTCGTCCTGGTCCGAGAAGTTCGGTTGGATGGTGCCCGTCCCTGCGGGAGACAGGATTCCATGCAGCCTGCGCACGAACGACCGGACCGCTTCAAAGCCGGCCGGGTCCGCCGAGCGGCCGATGAGATTCGCAAAGAACGGCGCCTGCCTGCTCGCGAAGGCCGAGCTGCCAGCGTCCGCGCGTGCGACGGCACCGCCTATATGCTGCAAGTGGATCTCGGTGGCGGCGCTCGGGAGCTCCTGTGCTGCCTGCGCGATCCGCTCGAGCGTCGTATCGGTGAGTGAGTCGAAATTGACGGTTTTCCAGTAGTTGTAGACGCCGGCCGGGGCGCCCGCATCCTGCATTTTCTGCCATTGCACGTAGGGCATGACGCCCAGGTGCGCCCCAATGGACTCTGCGCCTCCGCACGACTTGGTGATTTCCGCCTCGCCACGCGCGGCATCGCCGCACCAGCAGACGGCGACCGCCAGCACCGGTCGACCGTGGTGTCCTGGTTCGAGGAACGGCAGCGGCGGCGCCTGACACACGACGCAGATGCCGCAGAACTCGTCCGGGGCTTCGGGCGCATAGGCCCGGAATGCCTGCAGGACGCGCAGCATGTCGCCGGCGGCAAAGATGGTGATACCGGCCAGTACATCCCGCACCGGATGCAGCGCAAACTCGAACTCGGTCACCACTCCCAGGCCTCCGGCACCCCCTCGGAGGCCCCAGAACAGGTCGGCGTGTTCATCGGGGCTGACACGCACGAACCTCCCGCCGGGAAGCACGACATTCGCACGCCGCAGGTTGTCACTGGCCAGACCGTACCGTCGCATCAGCCACCCCACGCCACCGCCGAGCGTGAGGCCGCCGACGCCCGTGGTCGATACGAACCCGCCGGTCGTCGCAAGCCCGGCCGCCGCGGTGGCCGCATCGATATCCGACCACAGTGCGCCGCCCTGCACCGATGCCCGTCGTGCGGACGCATTCACACGCACGGCGCGCAGGGCCGACAGGTCGAGCATCAGCGTTCCATCTGCGATGGACCGTCCGGCGACGTTGTGGCCGCCGCCCCGCACCGTCAACTTGGCCCCGTGGTCGCTGGCGATGCGCACGGCCCGCACGACGTCTTCCACATCGGCGCACCGGATGATGGCCGTGGGCCGGCGATCGATTGCCGCGTTCCAGACCGAACGCGCTTGAGCGTATTGCGGATCGCCGGCTTCGACTACCGCTCCTCTGATTTCCTTGCGAAGGATCGCCGTGACATTTGGCATCATGAATCCGCCCTGGTGAGTCTTCCCGTCCTACCCAAGACATCCGCCGCCTTGAAACGGACGACGGATGTCCGCTCTTGCAGCTATGGCCCAAGCCGATCAGCAGACGCGGTGCCCGTGGCTTCGCTTCCGGCGATCACGTTGCCGTCAAGGTCGTAGCTCGTCTGATCGAACGTGCCGGAGTACGAGCTACCGTCTTTCGACAGCAGGTCCGTCTCGGTCTCCTGGAAGTAGCCGGTCAGGTTGCCCGCACCATCGTACAGCCAACCGTAGTGGTTGCGCGTGAACTGATCCTTGCCGCTCTCGTTCCACGATCCCAGGCACAGGGTACCATCGAGAATCGGCAGATTGATGTTCTCCCATTCCGTGCCGTCGCTGTGCCACTGGATGAACGCCTCGGCGAACGGCGCACCCTGCAGTGAATAGGTGACATGCCAGGTCCCCACGATGGTGTGCACCAAGGCGTGCCCACTGCCCCATTTGCCATGCGGCCCGACAAAGCGCTGGGCGGCGGCCGATCTTGGATTCATGCAGCCGGCCCTGGCCGGGACCGTGATCATCAAGGAGGCAACGGCGAGACAGCCCAGGGCCACCAGCTGCCGCGAAGAAATGAACGGCCTGTGACCTGAGGAGACCGGTCCCGGCACCTCTAAGCCACTGAAACGAAAATGATTCATATTCCATCTCCCATTGGTTGTGGCAAGTTTGGCGGATGGGGCGGATGGGTGGCCTTGACTGCCACACCACGGACCCCGAACCCCGGGTGGAGCGTAGTGGAGTCTCGGCAGGGAAGTTTGAGGTCTGGTTGAGGCCGAAATGTGGGAGTGGCCGTCGCTGGGCAAGAAGGGCCTCAGCAATACGTGGCATGGCGTCTCAGCCATTGCGCTCCGCAGCGATTTGTACCATGCCGCGCGGAGCCTGGGTCCGCACGACTTCAAGACCGCGGGCCTGGAGGCAATGCACGACGAACTCGGGACTCAACCGTAGTTTCGGGTAATGGCCGAGGCGCAGGGTCCACGTGGTTCCCTGGCGTTCATGCACGGTGTCATGAACGAGCACGTGAGCCGGTTCCTCTTCCAGGAAGCAGGTATGGATGCGATCAGCATCGCTGCGAACCGGGATGAAGCGGGCATCGCCCTCCCGGCGCCAGGGAATGCGCGACGCGGCCGCACAGGAGCGCCACGGCATCGGGGGTCGGCAAATGCGTGATCGTGTCGCCCATGCAAAGAATAAGACCGGGAATAGTCGCCATGTGAGCGGTGAAGTTGAGGAGGTCGTCCTCGATCGCGCGGATGGGCAGGTCCGCTCCCAATCGCCGCAGCTCCGCCAGCAATATCGCGGACGTGTCGATAGCCGTCACCGCAAAGCCCAGCCGAGCCAGCGGAATCGAATGCATGCCGAAGCCCGCACCCAGATCGATAGCGGCGGCGTTTCGGGAAGGCACGAGTTGCAGCCTGACGAGATCCTCGGCGCCCTGCGGCAGGGCCTTTTGCGATCCGCCCGCCATCCACAGGTAGACGGGAGCCAGCAGCTGCGAATAATGATCCGTGACCGCGCGCATAGGGGGTCGCTCCAACTCTCGTCGAGAGAGCGCCGTAGGCTGTTGGAGACCCGGTCCCGCAAGCCTGGCTGGTCACGGACCAGTCGTAGCTACGCTCAACCCCATTCACAGTAGAACCTTACGGTCCTCCCGCGGAATCACCCGAGTCACGCTCCGGCCGCCGCATCGCCAGCGGATATCGCCCGGCAGACTTCCCGATGCTGAGGCAAGGTGACGCAGACCTCGAGACCGCCCTCGTGCCTATTGGTGAGCCGAATCTGGCCGTCATGCGCTTCGGCGATCTCCCTCGCCAGCGCGAGCCCCAGCCCGGATCCGTTGCGCTTGGTCGAGTAGAACGGTAGAAGCGCGTGCGCGAGGACGGCCTCGGTCATCCCGCAGCCACGGTCGCGTACGATGATCTGCTGCCGGTCATCGGCGATGCTGACCAGCAGCTCGATTTCCCCAGGGTTACTGCCGGATTCGCGGGCATTCTTGAGCAGGTTTATCAGCAGCTGCTCGAGCTGAATCCGGTCGGCCCAGAGGGGAGCCTTTGGCAGCACCTCGGTTACCTTGAACTCCGCCTGGCGGCGCAGGTTCGCCACGAGTTCGGACCAGTGAACGTTCTCCGGGCGAGGGGCGGGCAACCGGGCGAATGCCGCGTAGCTGGCGACAAACTGATGCAGATGCGCCGCGCGCTCGCCGATCGTTGCCAGCACCGGAGGCAGGACGGCCATGTCCTTGCGACGAACCAGCTCCTCGGCGGAAGTCACCAGCGAGGTAATCGGACCGAGGGAGTTATTGAGTTCGTGACTCAGCACCCGGATCAGCTTCTTCCAGGCAGCGACTTCCTGGCGGGATAGCTCGCGCGTGAGGCACTTGAGGATCAGCAGCCGATGGGGTCGTCCACGCAGAAGCAGGTGTCGCTGTGACAGATGATACATCTCATCCACACCTTCCACCTCGATGGGGAAGAGGTTGTCCTGTTGAGCGTCTACGGCGTCACGGAGCGCCGCCGGGCATTCGGCGAGCACGGTCCCGAAGTCGCGGCCCTGCAGGCTGCAGCCGTTTCCCAGGAGGTGCCGCGCAGCGAGATTCGAATAGACGACGTGATCATGTGCATCCACCAGCAGCAATGCCGAGGGAGACTGCTGGGTAATGGTTTCCAGGAGCAGTTCCCGTTGCGCCAGTTGCTGGCGCTGGTCACGCAGCGCCGAGCCGAGCTCGTTGTGCAGCCTCACGAGATCGCCCAACTCGTCGCTACGATCCAGGCGAATGGAAAAGCTGAAGTCGCCATCGCGGTAGCTGGCCACCATGCCCACCAGCGCACGCGCGAGTGCGCGCGCCGGCGCCGAAGCCTGCCTTACGGCCCACAACACTGGAAATATGCCGACCAACACTGCGAACACGACACCAGCTGGAATTGATCCGACCCGCAACGCAAACCACGCACCAAGCAACGCGCCCGCAGTCAGCGTGCAGCCGAGCAATCCAAGGAGCCTGCCTTCGAGGGTTACCCGCACTTCAGACGTCCAGGCCGAGGCGTTCGATGCGGCGGTAGAGTGCCTGGCGCGAAAGACCCAATGACTGCGCCGCGCGGGTGACGTTGCGGCCGTAGCGATCGAGAGCCTTTTCGATGGCGTCCCGTCCGGGATCATCCATGTCGGCAGCCGCGCGCGCCGGCGGTGGCAGGTTCAAGTCCGCGGCTCGGATGAGAGCACCGCCCGCCATCAGTCGTGCCCGTTCGATGGAATTGCGCAACTCGCGAACGTTTCCCGGCCAGTCGTGGGCGAGCAATGCGGCTACGGCATCATCGGCCAGGCGTGCCTCCCCTAGAAAATGTTCGGCGAGGGCTGGGATGTCCTCGGGACGGTCCACGAGAGGTGGCAGCGGAATTTCTATCACGTTCAGCCGATAGAACAGGTCCTGCCGAAATCGCCCGTCGCGGATCATCAGGGGTAGATCGGAGTTCGTGGCACTGATTACCCGGACCCTGGAACGCAGCGAATGGCTGGATCCCAGGCGCTGGTACTGACCTGTCTCCAGAACCCGCAGCAGCTTCATCTGGCCGTTCAGGGACAGATTGCCGATTTCGTCGAAGAAGAGAGTGCCACCGTCCGCCAGCTCGAAGCGGCCGGCGCGCGCCCGGTTGGCGCCGGTGTAGGCGCCGGCCTCGGCCCCGAACAGTTCCGCCTCCAGCAGATCAGCGGGAACGGCACCGCAATTCAGCGCCACGAACGGTCCAGCGCTCACGGCAGAGTTCGCATGCACGATTTCGGCAATGCGTTCCTTGCCGGCACCATTCGGTCCGGTGATCAGCACCGGCACGTCGGCCTTTGCGACCCGGCAGGCCATCTCGATGGTCCGCTCCATGGCGTCGGATGCGAAGACGATGCCGCGCAGGTCGTACCGTGAGGTGAGGGCACCGCGCCGGCGTTGCCGCTCGCGCTGGATCCGGGCCTGAGAGCGGGAGGATTCCGCGAGCTCCAGGAGGTTCTCGACCGTCGCCAGAAGTTTGGCATCGTCCCAGGGCTTGGCGATGTAGTCGGCGGCCCCTGCCTTGACGAGCTGCACGGCCGATTCGAGGCTGGCCCATCCGGTCAGAAGGATCACCGGCAGGTCGGGATAGAGGTCTCGGATCCTGCGGAAGAGGGCCGTACCCTCCTCGCCCGAGGTGGTATCGGCCTCGAAATTCATGTCCGATATCACCAGGCCCACGTGATGCTTCTCGAGCATCGCGAGCCCCTCCTCCGGGCCGCTCGCCGTCAGCGTGTGGATATCGTGCAGCGAGAGCATGACGGTGAGCGCGGTAGCCACCGCGGGCACATCGTCGATGACCAGAACGGTACGCATGGACACACCTTCAGCGGGCACGTGCCGCGAGGGCAGGAGGAATCGAGGCGGCGCGATAGGCAGGCCAGAAAGAGGAGAGTTGTCCCATCGCCAGTACCGCTATCCCCCCGCCGAGCACGTATCGCCAGTCCAGCTGCTGGATCGCGAACACTTTCATGAGCCACAGATTCACAACCAAGGCGAATCCGACACCCATGGTCGTACCTACGGTTGCGATCAACAGGTTCTCCATCAGGTAGTAGGCGAGAATATGGCCGCGCCGCGCGCCCAGCGCGCGGCGCATGCCGATGTGA
>DATJTJ010000055.1:0-20582 GCA_035503515.1 Steroidobacteraceae bacterium | reverse complement strand
CCTGGCCGGTGAGGTTGCCGGCCATCGAATTGACGTTGTCGGTGAGGTCCTTCCAGGTGCCGGCGACGCCCGGCACCACGGCCTGGCCACCGAGCTTGCCTTCGGTGCCGACCTCGCGCGCCACGCGCGTGACTTCGGCCGCGAAGCTGTTGAGCTGGTCCACCATCGTGTTGATGGTGTTCTTCAGTTCCAGGATTTCACCCTTCACGTCGACGGTGATCTTGCGCGAGAGGTCGCCGCGGGCGACGGCGGTGGTGACTTCGGCGATGTTGCGGACCTGGCCCGTCAGGTTGGTCGCCATGGCGTTGACGGAGTCCGTCAGATCCTTCCAGGTGCCGGCGACACCGGAGACGATGGCCTGGCCACCGAGCTTGCCCTCGGTCCCGACCTCGCGCGCCACGCGAGTCACTTCCGAAGCGTAGGAGCGCAGCTGGTCCACCATCGTATTGATGGCTTCCTTGAGCTGCAGGATCTCGCCGCGCACGTCCACCGTGATCTTGCGGGACAGGTCGCCGTTGGCCACGGCGATGGTCACCTCGGAAATGTTGCGCACCTGCGCCGTGAGGTTGCTGGCCATGGAATTGACGCTGTCGGTGAGGTCCTTCCAGGTGCCGGCGAAACCGTGCACCGCGGCCTGGCCGCCGAGCTTGCCCTCGGTGCCGACCTCGCGCGCCACGCGGGTCACTTCCGAGGTGAAGGCGCTCATCTGCGCAATCATGGTGTTGACGATGGTCGCGGAACGCAGGAACTCGCCCTTGAGGGCCCGACCGTCGACCTCCAGGCTCATCGCCTGCTGCAGGTCGCCCTTGGCAACCGCGGAAATGGTGCGCGTGACTTCGGTGGTCGGCCACAAGAGGTCGTCGATCAGCGTGTTGACCGACTGCTCCATCGCACCCCAGGCGCCGGAGCGGCGCTCGCTCGACATGCGATGGCGGGTCTTGCCGTCCTTGCCGACGATCTGACCGACGCGTTCGAGCTCCCAGGCGAGGCGCTGGTTGGCGCTGACGATTTCGTTGAAGGTGTCGGCAACCTTGCCGGGAAGGCCGGTCTGGTCGCTCGCGAGCCGTACCGAGAAGTCGCCATCGCGTACGCTTTGGAGGGCCTGCAGCAGTTTGCTCAGGTTCATTTCCGGCCCGACCGGAACCGGCGGTTTGCCGTTGGCCTTGCGCGCGCGGGCGCTGACTTGCGGTTGCTCCATTTTTCCCTCTGGTTCCGTGCAGGGGCTGCCGTAATCGGGCGCCCACGTTTGATCCTGAAGCATAGGGTTCCCGTCGCAGGCGCGGCTGTAGGACTGGGCCTACAGTTCCGGGCTGTTTTGCGGCCCCATGTCGCAGTTTGCAGTCATCTCTTATGCGGGAGGTCGAGCTATGCGACGCAGCAAATTGTTTGGTCACAGGTTGATGCGGCGCGATACCCCTATCGAGTAGTCACTCAGGCTTCCACCCCGGCCGGGATGACATATCCGGCGCGGGGCAGCTGCACCCTCAGCAGCGGCCCGGTCATGACCGTGCTGACGACGGCCATGATGACCAGCATGGTGAAGACCTTCTGCGGAATGAACCCCAGGTCAAAGCCAATGTTGAGCACGATCAATTCCATCAGCGCGCGCGTATTCATCAGTGTTCCGAGTACCGTCGCTTCCTGGTGCGCGAATCCGGTCAGCCGGCCGGCGATGTAGACCGGCACCATCTTGCCGACGATGGCGGCCACCAGCACCACGCCCAGCCACCACCAGTCCGAGGCGCTGGCCAGCCCGAGCACGTTGGTGCGCAGTCCCGTATAGGTAAAGAAGACGGGCAGGAAGAACACCAGCACGAACTTGCCGACCTGCGCGCGCCAGGCCTCGACGAAGCGCTTGTCATGGTGAAACAGCAGGCCGGCAAGAAAGCCGCCGAATATGGTGAATATGCCGAGCTTGTAGGTGCAGATACCCATCACGAAAATCAGGCAGACGATGACCGTCATCAGGTTCGGGGGCATGGCACCGCCCGAAACGGGCATGATCGACAGCAGGCGGGTGGCCAGGCGCCGGAGCACGAACCAGGCCACAGCCGCCAGCAGCAGGATGCCGCCCACCTGCAGCGCAATGGCACGCGCCGAGAATTCCGCGGACGCATAGGCCGAGATGCCGGCCAGCAGCACCCACCCGGTCACATCGTTCACGGCGGCGGCGGAAATCGCGACGACGCCGATTTCCGTGCCGGTCAGGTCGAACTCCCGCAGGATCCGGCCCAGGATCGGCACTGCCGTGATGGCCAGCCCGACGCCGAAGAAGAGGCTGTACGTGAGGGGATCGATCGCCGCGGCGAGATGGGTCGCCGATACCCGGCCGATGCCGAATCCGAGCAGGAAGGGCACGCTCACGGATGCGGCTGCGATCCCCAGCGTTGCCCACCGGTTCTTCGGACGCGCAAGATGTCCGAATTCGAAATCGATGCCGATCTGGAACATCAGCAGCACCAGCCCGATCTGGCTGATGATGGTGATGGGCGTGGAGGCCTGCGCGCCGAACAGCGCCACCGAGGCGGCCGGGAAGAAGTGGCCGAACAGGGAAGGCCCCAGCAGCAGGCCGGCGACGATCTCTCCGATGACGCCCGGCTGTCCCAGACGCCGCAGCAGCTGGTTGCCGATCCGCGCCGCCGCGATCATCACGATCAGCTGCAGCAAAATGCCGAACAGCAGGCCTTCGGTCTGATGAACTGAGGAATGCATGCGTACCCCGTGGCGATGTGCTGGTGTGGTCGGGGCACGGCCCGCGAGCGCGTGCGGCAGCTATAGTATTGCGGTATTGTGGTTGCGAAGGCAACTCCATGACAGATAGACGAATTTCCAGGATCGCGATCGTTGGCGGTGGCACCGCCGGGTGGATGGCTGCCGCGGCGCTCGCCCGGTCCCTGGCGGGAATGCAGGTGCACATCCAACTGATCGAGTCCGCCCAGTACGGACCGATCGGAGTGGGAGAAGCCACGCTGCCGCCCCTCATGGAGTTCATCCGCCAGCTCGGCATCGACGAAAACCAGCTGGTGCGGGATATCCAGGCCACTTTCAAGCTGGGCATCGACTATCGCGACTGGACCCGGATCGGCCATTCCTATTTCCATCCCTTCGGGCCCACCGGGCCGGGGCTGGGGTCGGTTTCCTTCCCCGCCTACTGGCTCAAGATGTTCCTGGCCGGCAAGGCGGGACGGCTGGAGGACTATTCGATCCAGGCGGTCGCCGCAGCGCACGGGCGCTTCGCGCGTCCGGCCCATGCGCCCAATACGCCCCTCAACAAGCTCTCCTACGCGCTGCATTTCGATGCCGCCCGGTTCGCACGCTTCCTGCGGCGTTTCGCCGAGGCGCATGGCGTGGAGCGGATCGAAGGCCACGTCCAGCACGTGGCGCTGCGTCCGGGCGATGGCTTCATCGAATCGGTGTCCCTGCAAGGCGGCGAACGGCTCGGCGCGGACCTGTTCATCGACTGCAGCGGTTTTCGCGCCATCCTGAGCGGGGAGACGCTGGGTATCGGCTACGAGGACTGGACGCCGTGGCTGCCCTGCGACCGGGCACTGGTGGTCCACAGCAGCCGCACCGACGCGCCGGCACCCTTCACGCAGGTGACGGCCCGCGAGGCGGGCTGGCAGTGGCGCATCCCGCTGCAGCACCGCGATGGCAACGGCTATGTCTATGCCAGCCGCTTCACGACCGACGAGTCGGCGCACGCGTTGCTCATGGCCCATCTGGAGGGCAGGCCGCTTGCGGAACCGATGGCGCTGCGCTTCACGCCCGGGCGCCGGCGCAGGGCCTGGCATCGCAACTGCATCGCGCTCGGCCTGGCGGCGGGATTTCTCGAGCCGCTCGAGGCCACCAGCATCCACCTCATACAGCGCGGTATCGCGATGCTGCTCAAATTCTTTCCGGACCGGGACTTTGCGGCTGCCGATATCGAGCGCTACAACCGCGCCATCGAATTCGAGTTCGAGCGGATCCGGGACTTCCTGCTGCTGCACTACGTGCGCACGGAGCGCACCGAGCCGTTCTGGCAGCATTGCCGTGCGATTCCGCTCACACCCGGTCTTCGCGAAAGGCTCGAGCTGTTCCTGAGTCACGGCCGGATCCTGCGTGAGGATTCGGAACTGTTCCCCGTGTTGAGCTGGCTTTCAGTCCTGGTGGGACAGAACGTGATCCCGCGGCGCTACGATCCGCTGGTGGATTGTCTCGACTCACGGCGGATCGAGTCGAGGCTCGCTGAAATCCGGGAGTCGGTGCGAAGATCCACCGAGGCCATGCCCTCCCATCAGGAGTACATCAGTCGGCATTGCGCTGCAAAGGTCTCAGCGCGTTTTTAGCATTTCCATGAGTATCAGGACATCCTGCTGGTCCTGAGGGCGATTGGCAGCGCGCTTGGAACGCAGGATGTCAGTGAGACTGGCCGCGGCCACCTCGACGCCGAAGACCTCATAGGTGACCGCCCCGGCGGCCAGGTCATCATAGCCTTGGGTACCGCTTGGCTCGAAGATCACGTCCACACGTCCGGCTTCTGTGACCAGGTTCCAAATTTTGGCACGCGCGAGCGTTGTCGCATCGCAGCTGAACGGTAGCCCTTCGGGAATTGCCTCCGTGTAGACACGCGCGCCGAGTTCGCGCAGGGCGATGCCCAGGCGCTCCAGGTTATCGGCGTCGCGGGCCGGGGCTATATCGGCATCGGCGGTGAGGCGAGGGAATCCCTGCAGTCGGGCTGCAGTGGCGCCGATCAGGACATAGCGCACTTGGCAGCGCGCCAGCGTGCGCAGAATTCGTTCGGGATCAAAGGCGCTCATGGCCCTTTGCGAGTCGCCCCGCCGAACAGCTGCGCCGCATTCCTGAGTTCGAGCAGACGCTCTTCCGCGGTGAGACGCAGAATGCGCGGCACATCGTCGAGCATGTGCGAGCGACCCCGCGGCTGCGGCACGAGGGTCGCGCGCAGTTCGAGCCCGGTATGTCGCAGCAATCGTTCCAGGGTCTTCCAACTCGGGCTGACCGTGCCATTTTCAATGCGGGCGATGACGGACTGTGCCGTGCGCGCGCGACGCGCCAGGGCGCGCTGCGAAAGACCCGACCGCTTGCGCGCCTCCATCAGCAGTTGTGCGGGGGCATCTTGAGGCATCCCGCTATGATAGCCGATAAGCTATCTAAGGACAGCCGAGGCCAAAGCCGGATGAGGTAACTCGTTGATTTAGATGGTGGGCGGTACAGGGCTTGAACCTGTGACCCCTGCCGTGTGAAAGCAGTGCTCTACCGCTGAGCTAACCGCCCGCCAGAACGAGCGCGCAAGTGTAAGCACCTGTCCGGCCGGTGGCAATGCTGGACTGCTAACATCGCGCCCCTCATGACCATCGTTACTCGCTTCGCGCCCAGTCCTACCGGACTGCTGCACATAGGGGGCGTCCGCACGGCGCTTTTCAGCTGGCTTTACGCACGTCGCCACGGCGGGCGATTCATCCTGCGCGTGGAGGACACCGACCGGGAGCGCTCCACCGAGGCGGCGGTGCAGGTCATCCTCGATGGCATGCAGTGGCTGGGCCTGACCCACGATGAGGGGCCGTACTACCAGACCCGCCGCTTCGACCGCTACGCACAGGTGCTGCAGCAGTTGCTGGCCGAAGGCAAGGCCTACCACTGCTACTGCAGCAAGGAAGAACTCGAGGAGATGCGCAACGCGCAGATCGCCCGCAAGGAGAAGCCGCGGTATGACGGACGCTGCCGGGAGCGGACTGCGGCGGTCGCCGGCGTGCAGCCGGTGGTGCGCTTCAAGAACCCGCTGGACGGCGAGGTCATCGTCGAGGATCTGGTGCACGGTCCGGTGGTATTCCAGAACGCCGAACTCGACGATCTGATCATCGCCCGCTCCGACGGCACCCCCACCTATAATTTCTGCGTGGTGGTGGATGACAGCGACATGCAGATCACCCACGTGATCCGCGGCGATGATCATCTAAACAACACGCCGCGGCAGATCAACATGCTGCGCGCGATCGGCTTCGCGCCGCCGGTCTATGCGCATGTGGCCATGATCCTCGGTGCCGATGGCGCCAAGCTCTCCAAGCGGCACGGTGCCGTCAGCGTATTGCACTACCGGGAGGAGGGGTACCTGCCCGAAGCGCTCCTCAATTACCTGGTACGGCTGGGCTGGTCCCATGGTGACCAGGAGATCTTTTCCCTGGCGGAACTCGAGCAGCTGTTCGACATCGCCGATGTCAACAAGGCCGCTTCGGCCTTCAACCCGGAAAAGCTGCTATGGGTGAACCAGCAGCACATGATGCGGGCATCATTGCCCTACCTGGCAGGCGTGCTTCGCGAACAGCTGCAGCGCCTGGGCATCGAATCCGACGATCGGGCGCTGCTGGAAGGGGTGGTGGCCGGCCAGCGTGAGCGTTCGAAGACCATGAAGGAAATGGCGCAGGCGAGCCGCTACTTCTTCGTGGCCGACGTCGAGATCGATGACAAGACCGGTCGCAAGCATCTGCTGGGCGATGGGGCCGCGATGCTGGTTCGCCTGCGCACGGGACTCGCGGACCTGACGCACTGGACGGCACCGAGCATCCACGACGCACTCACGGCGATTGCCGCCGAGAGCGGCCTTGGGTTGGGCAAGGTGGCCCAGCCGTTGCGTGTCGCGTTGACGGGCACCGCCGTGTCGCCCCCCATCGATGTCACGGCCGCCCTCATCGGTCGCGAGCGCTGTCTGGTGCGTCTGGATCGGGCGCAGCAGTGGGGTGCGGGGAAATAGGCTCGACTCACGTCACCAGTGCACTCAGGACCATGGTCCCGAGCAGCGACAGCCCGATGCACACCAGATAGGCGACCACCAAGGCGCCGAATTTCGCAAAGGTCCGGCCACGGCCCTGTCCGTAGAAGTGCCGCAGGGCGGCGAAGACGTACCACACGGCATAACACAACAGTACGGGGCCGCCGATGGAGGAGAGCGTCCCGAACGCCGGCAGGGCCGTTGCGAGATCCAGGAGCAGCAGCCGTAGGATCAGGACCAGGAACAGATCCGACTGCAGGTGCAGGAAGAACACCAGGTGTTCCACATAGAACCGCTGCGGTGTGTGATACAGGGCGAGCATCACCAGCGCCATCAGCGGCAGGAATACGAACATCATCTTCGGCACGAGGCTCCCGAACTCGTGCATCATCGAGCGGCCCCCGTCGGCGAACTGCCGGCGGCACACCGCCTGCAGCCGTGGGTCGAGACGGGACACGCCGATCGTCACGTGCCTGCACAGCTGCGCCGCGAGTTGCGGCGTCACGCCGTGCTCGGCCGTCATGACCGCCACGGAATCCGTGACCAGGGTCGGAGTATCCGGCTGCTGCAGTTCACTGTGGAGCTGCGCCCGATCCGTCGGGGTGAGGTCGTGGGTACTCGAACCGCTGTTGCTCAGGGCGGCCAGTCCGAAAAACGCCACGCTGATCACGAAGTACAGCTGGAAGGGGGGCACGTAACGGGCCCGGCGGTCCGCGAAGTACTCGAGGCTCAGCCGGCCGGGGCGGAACAGCAGCAGCACCAGCGTCCGCCACAGCCTGCCGTCCAGGTGGGTGAGCAGGTGCCAGGCTTCATGGAACAGCACATGCAGGGAGCGGGCACTCTCGTGGGCGTGCTGACCACACTGCGCGCAGTACGGCCCGGCCAGCTCGGCCGAGCAGTTGCGACAGGAAGGATCGGACACAGCGGGGCTGGAATCGTGCATCGGCCATGGCTCGCGGCTTGCGGCCCTAAGAGTGCCAGACCGTGCTGCCGCCGCACAGTCAACGCCGCATCTCACTGACGGGGCGAAACGCGTGCGTTTCCGGGGATTTCTGGTATTCTGCGCGCCCGTTCGCCACGGTACGGGGCCATAGCTCAGCTGGGAGAGCGCTTGCATGGCATGCAAGAGGTCGACGGTTCGATCCCGTCTGGCTCCACCATAAAAATCAATAAGTTGAGACCGATTTGCACCGTGGATTTTCAGCGTGCGGGTTCGGCCATCGCGGCGGCTGATTCCAGCGGATCGGGGGGTCTGACGCCCACACACTCCTTGAGGCCCAGGGCCAGCAGTCCCGAAGCGATCGAACAGCCGCCCATGATGTAAAACGGCATGGCGAGCGTGGTGAGATCGGCGGCCCACCCGGCGATGGCAGGTCCGAAGACACTGCCGATCAGTTCTCCCATGCCGGGAATGAATCCGGTCACCGTTCCGAGCTGACGCAGCGGGACGGTCTCCGCCGGAATGACGACGAACAATACCGCATTGATCCCCTGCGACAGTCCCCCCAGGAAGAACAGCACCGCCATGCCCGGCAGTGGTCCGTGATAGCCCAGCATCGCGAACGGCGTCAGCAGTCCCAGAAAGGAAAATACGATGACGGCCGGCTTGCGGCCGACGTGATCGGACAGCGCCGCGACCAGAAAGGCGGCGATGCCCGCGAGCCCCTGTGCCGCCAGCAGCAGGCTCGCCGCCGTCGGCGCGATGTGGCGCTCGTTGATGAGGTAGAGCGATGCGAAAGTGGTCCCGATCATCAGCGTTGCCAGGCTGAAGCAGCCGATCAGGGTGCACAGGACGATATTCCGGCGCGCCAGGATCCGGAAGAAGCCCTGCGGGGTCACGGTGCCGCGTGCGGCAAGGCCCGCGGGCGGGGATTCGCGCACGTACCTTGCCAGCAGCACCGCCATGATCAGACCGGGAACCGCAGCGAGCCAGAATGCAATGCGCCAGTTGAAGCTCTGCGCGAGGCCGATCAGCACGACCGGGCCGAGGACCGTCGCAAACAGGTTCATGAAACCACTGATGATCAGACCGGAATTGAGGCCGAGCCGGCCCTTCGAGGAGCTCTGCGCCATCAAGGTCATGATGAGCGGCGGGACGGGACCTTCGGCAAGCCCCATGAACAGACGGGCGGCGATCAGGACACCAAAGGCGGTCGCGAGTCCGGACACGAACGAGCACAACGAAAACACGACCAGGGTCGCGATCAGCAGGAGCTTGCGGCGACCGAGCACATCCGAGAGCCGGCCGAAGCCGATGTTGCTCAGTGCCCAGGTGACCGACAGGGCCGATGAGGCCAGACCGATCTGTGCCGCGCTCAGCCGCAGGTCCGGGAGGATGAAGGGTGCGAGATAATTGACGGCCAGCCGGTCCATGAATACCACGCCGAAGGTCACACCCAGCATCAGGACGAGCGAGTTCTCGTAGGTCAGGAGGCTGGAGGCCCGGAATCGTCCCGTCATCTGCAGTACTCCCGTTGCGAACGCCACATGCTACGTGAAACGACACGCACGTCGACCGGGGGGATGTGCTGCGCTGCATTGCGGTAAGCTGCTGCGGATGCAGCGCCCGTTCCCATTGGCCGAGTATCTGCAGCGCATCGGCATCGACGCGCCGGTCACGGCCGATCTGCCGACGCTTGCGGCCATTCACGCGGCCCACGTCGCAGCCATTGCCTTCGAAGGCCTGGACCCCTTCCTGGGCAGACCCGTGAAGCTCGACCTGGCTTCCCTGCAGGAGAAGATCCTGTCGGGCCGCCGGGGCGGGTATTGCTTCGAACAGAACACGCTGCTCAAGGCCGCACTCGAGGCCATCGGATTCAGTGTCACGGGATTGGGGGCACGCGTGCGCTGGATGTCACCCCCCGGAAGTCCGCTCGGGCCGCGCTCGCACATGCTGCTCAGGATCGACCTGCACGGCGGCTCCTATCTTGCGGACGTGGGCTTCGGTGCCTGCCTGCTGGATCAACCGCTGCCGCTGCAGATGGACGTCGAGCACGCCACGGCCATGGGTACCTTCCGGCTCACCGACGCGGCGGGCATGATCGCCCTCGATGCCAAGCGACCGGAGGGGTGGCGAACGGCCTATGTATTCACCCTCGAGCCGCAGTTCCCGTCCGATTACGAAGCCGCGAACTGGTACACGGCGACCAGCCCCAATGCGCCGTTCGTGAGCACGCTCATCCTGGAACGCATCCGCGCCGGACACCGCCACCGGTTGATCAACAACCGCTGGGTCACGGAGGACCGTGACGCTGAAATCATCGCGGACCGGCTCATCGGCAGCGCCGAGGAATTCGGCAGGGTTCTCGATGAAATCTTCGGCATCAGTCCACCGGCCTCGCCCCAGGAAATTTTCAGGCGTTTTGCGCCGTCGCCCTGACAGGCCGCGTGCGGCTGCGACGGGCCGCCCGCGCGCAGCTCAAGCCGCAGACGGTCCGGCACCGTAACTTTCCCAGGGTCGGGAGAACACCCTAGAATCAAACGTCGACGGTGCACCGCAACGAAGCGGGGCGCCGGACGAAACCCCATGAAAGCGCCCGAGCGAATTGCTTCCGAAGGCAGTCCTCCGGCCCGGTCGAAGGACGGCCCCATTGCCCGAGCGTCACCCTGGCCCCCGGTTGCGATGGTCGTGGCCGTGGGGCTTGCGATCACCCTGGTGGCCTACTTCACCCTGAGACGGGCCGAAGAACGCAGGGTCATCGATGAACTGAACCTCCAGGCCGATTGGCAGGCACAGGACCTGCAGTCGAGGATCCGTCTCGCCGGCCAGCCCCTCATCGCCACCGTCACGGACGTGGAAACCGAGCCGCAGCTGACGGCGGGTGAGTTTCGCCAGTTCACGACGGCCGTCGCGGCCCAGACGCACTCCGTGGCCTCGATATCCTGGGCACCGCAGGTGAACGGTACCGATCGGGCGACGTTCGAGGCTACCGCGGGCTTCCCCATCCTCGAAAACCAGCCCGATGGCTCGCGGAAGATCGCCGCTCAGCGCGACAGCTACGTTCCGATCCTGCTGCAGAATCGCTTCGATGGCCGACCGCCCTCGCTGGGTCTGAACCTGTCGGTGGATCCGGTGCGCCGGCGGGCGCTCGAAGCGGCGCGCGATACGGGCCTGCCCCGATCGATCCAGCTTCCTCCGAGCCTGTCGCCGGTGGGGCCGACCTATCTGATCCTCTGGCCGGTTTTCACATCTGTCGCGGTGCCGGCCACCGTCGCCCAGCGGCGAGCGCAGTTCAAGGGCTACGTGGTGGGCGTGTTCCGGGTGATCGAGGTTCTCAGGACTGCACTGGCCGATACTCCCGCTGTACCGGAGAACATCCGCTTCTCCCTGGCCGACCACCAGGACGGGCGTCCGGGCACCGCCATGTTCCGTTTGATGGCGACCTATTCGGCCGCAGATCACGCCGTGCGGCCGCCGGCCGCGGACCCGGCGCCGCCGGCGGCACACGCTTCGACGCGCTCCTTTGAAGTCAACGGGCAGACCTGGCGCCTCGACTCCACGTTTCTGTCCGACACGGTGGCGGCCAAGCGCTCCGTCGCACCGCTGACCATCCTGATCGCGGGGCTGCTGCTGACGGTCGTGCTGGCGTACAACGTCGCCGAAGGCATCCGGCGGGTATCAATCGTCCGCCGGCTGGTCGACGAGCGAACGGCTGAACTGCGGCGGACCAACACCCAACTGAAGGCGCTCATCGACGCTTCCCCCTACGCCATCGTCTGCGTCGATGCGGCGCGCCGCGTGATCCTCTGGAACGCCTCGGCCCAACAGCTGTTCGGCCACACGCCGCAGGAGGTCATGGGCCATCCTTCGCCGGTAATACCTCCGGGCCAGGAGCAGGAGTTCGATCGTCGGTTCGAGCGCCTGGCGGCAGGTGAAGTCCTGCGCAATCTGGCTTCCCGGCACCGCCATCGGGACGGCACCCTCATCGAAACCAGTTCCTCCTCCTCGGCGTTCTTCGATGCCGAAGGGCGGCTCGCCGGGGCCGTGTTCGCCATCGAGGATGCCCGCGAACGCAATGAAGTGCAGAACCAGCTGCGGCAGGCCCAGAAGATGGAGGCGATCGGTCAGCTGACCGGTGGCCTCGCCCATGATTTCAACAATCTGCTGGGTGTGATCCTCGGCAATCTGGACCTGCTGGCGGAACGTTTTGAACCCGGTGGGGAGGAACTGGAACTGACCGAGGCGGCCATCCAGGCATCGATGCGGGGCGCCGAACTGATCCGACGGCTGCTGGCATTTTCCCGCCGGCAACCGCTGGCGCCGAAGATCACGCAGGTGCCGCCGCTGCTGCAGTCCATCTCCGAACTGCTGCGTCGTACGCTGGGCGAGAACATCCGCCTTGAGCTGCATGTCGCCGCGGCGAGCTGGCCGGTCCTGGTCGATACCTCCCAACTGGAGTCGACGATGCTGAACCTCGCGGTCAACGCCCGCGATGCCATGCCGGAAGGCGGTCGGCTGACGATCGAAGCATCCAATGTGGTGATAGACGAGCGCGCCTCGGAGCTCAACATGGAAGCGAGTCCGGGTGATTACGTGCTCATCGCGGTGTCGGACACGGGCATGGGTATGACACCCGAGGTTCTGGCCCATGTGTTCGAGCCGTTCTTCACGACCAAGGGCAGTGCCGGCACCGGCCTCGGGTTGAGCATGGTGCACGGCTTCATCAAGCAATCGGGAGGGTACTCCAAGATCTACAGCGAGCCGGGTCGCGGCACGACGGTCCGGCTCTATCTGCCGCGGGCATCGGAAGGGGAGAGCTTCGAGACCGACACCGTCACGCTTGAACCGTTGCCCCGCGGCGACGAAATGGTGCTGGTGGTCGAGGACAACGGCCCCATTCGTGAGCTGGTCGTGCGGCAACTGGAGAGCCTGGGGTACCGCACCCTTGCGGCGGCCAATGGCGATCAGGCGATCGAAATGCTGCGCGGGGGCGCGCTCGTGGACCTGCTGTTCACCGACGTGGTCATGCCCGGCAGCCTGGATGGCCGGGCGCTCGCCCAGGCGGCCCGGCGCATGCGTCCGGGGTTGAAGGTGCTCTTTACGTCGGGCTTCACCGCCGCCGCCGCTTCCGCGGCCGTCGAAAAGGAACTGGGCTCGAACCTGCTGAGCAAGCCCTACCGCAAGAGCGAACTGGCGCGCTGGGTCAGGGCGGCCCTCGACACGGTCTGAAGGTGGGCTGCATGCCCGCCTTCCTGGAGATCATTCGCAAGGTGGCGCAATCCTCGGGATTCATCGCAACCGTGACCACGGATCCGCAGGTCTTCCGCGCATCACTGGTCGAGCAGCCCCCGAGTGTGGTGTTCCTGGACCTGCAGATGCCCGGCTGCGATGGTGTCGAACTGCTGCACTCGCTGGCGAATGCCGATTGCGCGGCCACCATCGTCCTGATGAGCGGCTTTGATGCCAGGGTCCTGGGCATGGCCCACGGCATCGGTCGTGAACTCGGGCTGCAGATGGGCTCATCCATGCAAAAGCCGATCCGCCCCGCAGACCTGCGGCAGCTGTTCGGGCGGCTGCGTACCCGGGTTTTCGAGCCGGACGCCATCAGCCTTCAGGCCGCCCTGGACAACGGCCACCTGGAACTGTGCTATCAACCCATCCTCACGCTCGAGACGCGCACGACCCTGGGATTCGAAGCCCTGGTGCGCTGGCGACATCCCGAGTTCGGCATGATCATGCCCACTCAATTCATCGGTGTGGCCGAGCGCCAGGGGTTGATTCATCCCCTGACCGAGCGGGTGCTGAACCTGGCGCTGGCGCAGCTTGCGGTGTGGCGCAATGCGGGCATGGAACATTTCGTATCGGTGAACATATCCGCGGCGAACATCGTCGCGGACCTGCCGGACGCCCTCGTCAGGATGTGTGGAGACCGCGGCCATGGGCAACCATTCCCTGATGCTGGAAGTGCTGACGCGCGTGCGACTCAAGGGATTCCGGCTCGCGATCGACGATTTCGGCACCGGCTACTCATCCCTCGTCCAGCTGCACCGCCTGCCATTCACGGAACTGAAGATCGACCGCAGCTTCGTGGGGAGGATGCCGGCCTCCGAAGAGGCCGACATCATCGTCGGAGCGATCATCAATCTTGGCCGCAGTCTGCGGTTGGAGCTCGTTGCCGAGGGCGTGGAGACCGAGGAGCTGCTGGAGCGCCTGATTGCCATGGGCTGTCCGACGGGGCAGGGCTATCTCTTCAGCCGCCCCATGCCGGCACCGGAGGTCCGGGACTGGCTCACCCGCCACTCTCCCCATAAGCCGGCCGCGCGCTGAGCGCTGATCCGCCGACTGCACCCGCTGGGGGCCTCCCTGACGTATATAGGTGCTGTGACCCTTACTTCATCCTCCATTGAGCTCCCGGGGCTTGCCGGCCTGGATCAGGCCCAGCCGGGCCTGGCCACGACCCAGGCGCTCGCTGCCGCCCGCGAGGGCGATATGGACGCCTTCGTGCGGCTGGTCCGGGAGCATCAGGCCCGCGTGTTCAGCCTCGCCCTGCGCCTCACGGGGCGCCGGGAAGATGCCGAGGAGCTGGCGCAGGACGCCTTCCTGGGACTGCACGGGCATCTACGGTCCCTGGAATCGCCACAACATGCGCGACACTGGTTGTATCGCACCGTCACGCACCGGGCGATCGACCTGTTGCGCAGCCGCGCGCGACGGCCGGCGACGCAGTCCCTGGACCAGCTGCTGCTCGCGGTGCCGGTGGAGGATGAGAGCGGGGATCCCTTGCTGCACCGGACGTTGCGGGCGCTGTTGCTGCGCCTTCCCGAAATCCCGCGGGCGGTCCTGGTCCTCAGGTTCCAGGAGGACCTCGATCCTCAGGACATCGCCGCCACGCTCGATCTGCCTTTGAATACCGTCAAGAGTCATCTGCGCCGCTCCCTGGACTGGCTGCGCGGGCAGGGACTGGAGTTGAGCCGATGAATGCCTCTGACCTGAAGCCCACCGAGCCGAGTGCCGACCGCCTGGAGCGGGCGCTGCGTGCGGCCTTGCAACCGGCGGATCCGGGCCCCGCCTTCACCATCGCCCTGCAGGCGCGCCTCATGACAGGCGGGGCGCGGCCGCCCGTTGCCGCACCCTCGCGCGCCGTGCCGCGGCAGCTGCGCGTTTACCATGGGGTGCTCGCGGTGGCTGCCGCCATCGTCGTGGCGATGGGCATCGCCGCGCAGATTGAGGAGCTGCGGGGCGCGCAGCGGGCCGCCCTGGCGCGCGCACAGCAGGAGCGCGTGCATAGCCAGTTGCTGATGGCCCTGGAAATCACCGGCGAGCGGCTCGGGCTGGCCCAGCAGCGGATCGCACAGTTTCAAGCACAGGAGCAGAATCCATGAGCCTCATTGCACGGCGCTGCAGCGGCGCCCTGGTCGGCCTGCTGCTGCCGGTACTGGCAGCGGCACAGGCGGGCAAGCTGGTCATACCCGATTTCAGTGACCTCGCGAAGAAAGCGACCGAGGCGGTGGATATCACGCTCGACGGCGACATGCTGAAATCGGCGAGCCACATGCTGGGCGGCGGGGGCGGACGCAACTCCACGGATGCCGATGTGTCCGGTCTGGTCAGCGGTCTGAAGGCAATCACCGTACGCAGCTTCACCTTCGATAAACCCGACATGTATTCGCAGGACGAGGTCGAGCGGGTGCTGGCTCAGGTCAACGTCCCGGGATGGAAGAAGGTGATCTCGGTCCGCGAAAAGGGCGAGCATGTGGAAATCCACATGCGCGAGAACACCGAGGATGGCGGACTGCTGATCCTCACCGAGGAACCCCGCGAACTGACCATCGTCAACATCGCCGGCAAGATCAACATGGACCAGTTGCGCGCGCTGCAGGGACATATGGGTGTCCCGAACCTGCAGGGTATCGTCGGGGGTGCACCCGCGCCGCCTGCGCCGCCGGCAGCCGTAGTGCCTCCCGTCCCGCCATCGCCGCCGGCCGGGCCGGCACCGCCACCCTCGCCGTGACGGGGAGCCCCTTCAGCTTGGATTTTCCAGACTGAAGGAGGCGTGCTCGTCGTCGTAGGCGAACGCCTCCGCGTACCGGCCCCAGCTGATCATGGCGCGCAACGTGCCTTCGGCGTCGTCCTCGCTCATGTAGTCCTCGAGCTCGTCCGAGAAGCGGCTTTTGCGGGCGACGTGGGTCGGGCGCTCATCGAGTACCCGGCGGATGTGGGCCGCCAGCGGTACATAGTTCAGCAGCTGGCGGGCGAAGATCCGTTTGCGTTCATCGAGCTCCGAGTTGGCAAAGACGTTGCCGACCTCGGTCAGGCGGATGTCGCCGCCGGCGACTTCCGCGAAGCGCATCATCTGCAGCGTTTCGGCGACGGGGAACAGTTCGTCGATTTCCATCTGCAGATCGGACGCGATCTTCGGCAGGTCCGCCGTGCCGTAGAACGGGGCGGCCGCCACGGTCTCGAGCAGCCCGGCGAGCAGGTTGGAGGAGACATGGGGCAGCACGGTGCCGATGCCGAGGCCGGGGAAGCGCTCGTTGCGGGCGTGCGCCTCGCCGGCCAGGCGCGTCGTCATGACCACGTAGATGCTCTCCACCAGTGCCCGGAAGCTCGGATCCAGGCGATTGCGGGGCTGGGGCAGGGTGACCCGGATCTCGGTGAGAATCCGCCCCGGGTTGCTGGCGAACACCAGGATCCGGTCGCACATCAGCACCGCCTCCTCGATGTTGTGGGTCACGAGGATCACGCCCTTGATGGGCATGCGGCCTTCCGTCCACAGATCGAGGAAGTCGGTACGCAGGGTTTCCGCCGTCAGCACGTCCAGCGCCGAGAACGGTTCGTCCATCAGCAGGATGTTGGGATGCACCACGAGGGCGCGCGCAAAGCCCACGCGCTGGCGCATGCCTCCCGACAGTTCGCGCGGATAGGCGGACTCGAATCCATCGAGGCCGATCAGGTCGATGGCGGCCAGGGCGCGACGCCGGATCTCCGGCGCAGCCACGTGCAGCGCCTCGAGGCCCAGGGCGACGTTTTCGTACACCGTCAGCCAGGGGAAGATGGCGAAGCTCTGGAACACCATCGAAATGCCCTGGGCGGGGCCATCGATGGGCTCGCCCAGGTATGACAGCGTGCCATCCGTCGGATTCGAAAGACCGGCGATACAGCGCAGCAGCGTCGATTTGCCGGAACCCGAGCGGCCGAGCAGCCCGACCACCTCGCCCTCATTGATGGTGAGGTTCACGCCTTCGAGCACGACATGCTGGCCGTCGCCATCGGGCTTCGGAAAGGCCTTGCAGACGTCCTTGACCTGTAACAGGGGTGCGGTGTTCATGGGCTTCTTCTAGGCGAGCCGGAAGCGTCGTTCGGCGTAATAATACAACGGTCGCCAGAACAGGCGGTTGATGACGACCACGAACAGGCACATGGTCACGGTGCCGAGCACGATGCCGTGGAAGTTGCCGGCGGCACTGGCTGCGGCCAGATACGCACCGATGCCGTGGGCCGTGACCTGGGTCGAACCCCAGCTGGTGTATTCGGCCACGAACGCGGCGTTCCAGGAGCCACCGGAGGCCGTGATGGCCCCGGTCACGTAGTACGGGAACACCGCCGGCAGGGCCAGGGTCTTCCACCACTGCCAGCCCCGCAGGTTGAAATTCTGGGCCGCATACCGCAGTTCCCCGGGGATGGAGGAGGCTCCGGCGATGACGTTGAACAGGATGTACCACTGCGTTCCCAGGATCATGAGGGGACTGAGCCAGATGTCGGGGGTCAGCTTCCAGCGCACGATGAATGACACCACGAAGGGGAACAGCAGATTGGTCGGGAAGGCTGCCATGAACTGCGCCACCGGCTGTGCGAATGCCATGACCCGCGGCCGCAGACCGACCCAGACTCCGACCGGCACCCACACCACGCTCGCGATGGCGATGAACACGAATACCCGCACCATGGTGATCAGGGCGAGCCCGCAGACATCGAGCGCCTCGCCGACCGTGGTATCGGCGATGAGGTTGGCGGCGATGCGCCACAGGCCGAGTGCCACGATCGCGATGACGACGACCAGGAAGGCCCGGTCCCGCAGCGAGAAATCCTTGGCCGACCCCTCGCGCCGGCGCCGCGGTTTGGTGATGGGCAGCTTCGCGCTGCTCCAGCGTACGGCGGCAAAGAAGCCATCGGTGATCAGGGACAGGAGGCGCGAGCGCTGCATGACCGTCAGCGCCCAGGAGGAGGGCGGTCGGCCGGTCGCGTCCTGCTCGAACTTCAGCCGGTCCGCCCAGGCCACGAGCGGGCGGAACAGCAGCTGGTCGTAGAGGATGATCACCACGAGCATGGCGGCCACCGCCCATCCGATGGCGACCATGTTCTTCTGTTCGATGGCGACGGCGATGTAGGACCCGATGCCGGGCAGCGCCAATTGCGTGTGGCCGACGGTCAGTGCCTCCGAGGCCACCACGAAGAACCATCCCCCCGACATGGACATCATGGTGTTCCAGATCAGCCCGGGGAGCGAAAAGGGGACCTCCACCTGCCAGAACGTCATCCAGCCGCTGAGGTGGAAGGAGCGGGCCGCTTCGCGCAGCTCCTGCGGCACGGTGCGCAGCGACTGGTAGAAGCTGAAGGCCATGTTCCAGGCCTGACTGGTGAAGATCGCGAAAATGGCGGCAAACTCGGCGCCGACCACCCGTCCGGGGGCCAGCGACATGAAGAACACCACCGTGATCGAAATGAAGCTCAGGATCGGTACCGACTGCAGGATGTCCAGGATCGGCACCAGGAGCTTTCCGGCGCGCGGACTTTTGGCCGCCCAGGTTGCATAGGTGAACGTGAAAACCAGCGAAACGCCGAGGGCCGCGAACATCCGCAGGGTCGAGCGGGCCGCATAGAACGGCAGCTGGGCGGGGTCGAGCGAAATGGGGGTGGCCGTAAGCTTGGCCAAGGGCTCGAGCAGCCCGCGGCTGGCCTCCCCGAGCGCCACCACCAGGCCCAGCACGATGACGAGCGCGACCGCATCCCAGCGCGTGGCCAGGTCACGGACGAACGCAAACGGCTCTATTCGTTTCATCGCGCAGTTTTGTCCCGCATCCGACGGTTTGCACGGGTGTCAAACAGCCGCGCATTGGATCATTAAGCTGTGACAACTGCTACCGGATTCTGCTAGAACCCCATTTTCCCCTCATCGCCGGTGATGCAAAAGATGTCGAATCGTAGACCTACCACCCTTGTGTCCAATCTCCTCTGTCTCGCCCTGGCGGCCGCGCTGGCGGCCTGCGGTGGGGGCGGAGGCAGCTCCACGGGCACCACTTCAACGTCGGGAACGACCGGCAGTTCAGCCCCCTCGGGCACTTCCGGCTCCTCAGGCACCACCGATGTGGTCACTTACAAGAACGATGTGATGCGCACGGGGCAGAACCTGAGCGAAGCCACCCTGACGACCGCGAATGTTAATTCCTCTTCATTCGGCCTGCTGCTCAATCTGGCGGTGGACGGCAAGGTGGATGCGCAGCCGTTGTACCTGTCGAAACTCACCGTATCGGGGGCCAGTCACAATGTCGTGTTCATCGCCACCGAAAACGACACGGTGTACGCCTTCGATGCCGACAGCGGTACCCAGCTGTGGTCCGTCTCCCTCATCGGTTCCGGGGAGACCACCAGTGATGATCGTAGCTGCGGTCAGATAACGCCCGAAATCGGCATCACGGCGACGCCCGTGATCGACCGCAGCGCCGGCGCCCATGGCACGATCTTCGTGGTGGCCATGACCAAGGATGCTTCGGGAAACTATCACCAGCGCCTGCACGCCCTGGACGTGACGACCGGTGCCGAACTCACCAACAGTCCCACCGAGGTCACCGCCACGTACATGGGAACCAGCTTTGCGCCGGGCCAGTACGCCGAGCGCGCGGCACTGCTGTTGCTGAACGGCGTGATCTACACCACGTGGACATCGCACTGTGACGAAAGTCCCTACGGCGGCTGGATCATGGCCTACAACGAGAGCACGCTGGCGCAGAGTTCGGTGCTCAACATCGCCGTCGGCGCAACCGGCACCGGCACTGCGAATCAGGGGCCCGCCATCTGGATGAGCGGCGGCGGGCCTGCGGTGGATTCCTCCGGCAACATCTACCTGCTGACGGGCAACGGCCTTTTCGATACCACCCTGAATGGCAGCGGATTCCCCATTGGCGGCGACTATGGCAATTCGTTCGTGAAGCTCTCCACGAGCGGCGCGCTTGCCGTGTCCGACTATTTCGCACTGTCCAATGGCGTGGCGGAATCACAGGCTGATGTGGACCTGGGTTCCGGCGGAATCATGCTGCTGCCCGATCAGACCGACTCCTCCGGTACGGTACAACACCTGGCCGTGGGCGCCGGCAAGGACGGCAACATGTACGTCGTCAGTCGCGACTCGCTCGGGAAGTTCAGTCCCACGGCCAACAACATTTACCAGGAACTGCAGGGCGCCCTAACCGGCGGCGGTCCTGGTATTTTCGGAACGGCGGCCTGGTTCAACGGTTCGATTTACTACGGGCCTGCCGGGGGTAACCTGCTGGCATTTTCCGTCAGCAAGGCGCAGGTCGCCACGACGGCGTCCTCGCAGTCCGCAACCCAATTCGAATTCCCCGGCACCTCGCCCGTGGTCTCGGCCAACGGCACCGCCAATGCCATCGTCTGGGCCTACGAGAACTCGAATCCCGCCGTACTGCATGCGTACGATGCGACCAACCTTTCGCACGAGCTCTACAACAGCAATCAGGCCGCCAATGGGCGCGACCAGTTCGGGGCGGGGAACAAATTCATTGCGCCGACGGTCGTCAATGGCAAGGTTTTCGTTGCAACGACCAACAGTGTCGGCGTCTTCGGGCTACTGCAGTAGCCCGA
>DATJTJ010000054.1:0-8876 GCA_035503515.1 Steroidobacteraceae bacterium | reverse complement strand
TTATCAGGCGAACATGGCCCTGAAAGCGCTTGAGGACAGTGTCATCGTCGATATGGTCTCGGCAGGCGGCCCGCCCAACAACCACGGAAGATCGACGCCGTCATCCAAGCACAATGGATGAGCTTGCAGGGCACCGGATGGGTGCCGAAACATGACAGGTATGGAAGTAATCTCCTGGCGACATGCAATTCGGGGTTGAGCCCCCCATGTCGCCACTTTCGAGCGGCAGGATCGTTTGCACGCCGGCGGTGCCGGCGCCATGCCTGTAGTGCTTGCTGTTTCCAGTCGGTCGCCAGCAGGAAGGTAGTCGGCACGACCGCGAGGTTGAAGGCGAGCATGGCATCGCGGTACGTCTCGTTCTGGTGGTGACGCACCAGCTCCATCCACAGATTGCCGAAAGCACCCAGCGACCAGATCAGCAGTGCCAGGGGGAGCGCGGACCAGGCAAAGCGGGCTTCAGCTCACTCCAGGTGGCGCGCCGGATGGCCGTGACCGCCGCGAGCTGCGGCGCGATCACACCATGACGATGTAGGAGGCGGGCCGGGAAATCGGACGGGCGAACACCAGCAGCAGCCACTGCAGGAGCACGAACGAAGCCGGCAGGAGTAGGGGCATGCCGGCGCAGGCGGGGTTACGGATATTACCTGCCAGTTTAGGGTCCCCATGCACCCGGCGCCGTGCCAAGGCCACGGAATTGACTTGTGACTGCACATCGGACGGTACGGCGCGGCAGCAAATGCGTCTCCCGCCCCGCCCGGCGCCAACCTTCAGGCCCATTACGGAGCGGATCCGCTTATGCCGGGGTGTGGCATGGAGCTCACGCGCTTCCAGATCAATTACTTGCGATGGCGGCACGATGCCATGCCTCTTCTAGATCGGATTTGGCAGGCCAATCACGACATCCTGCAGGACTGATTGCCGGGCGAGTGATCTTTGGGCATGCTGCCCTGGGTCCCTTTCCCGGACGGCCTCATGTCCTCTGAACTGCCTGACGCCGAGGCCGATATCCCTTCCGGGGCGCCGGCGCCGTTGTTCGCCTCGCTCTACGCCGAACTGCGGCGGATCGCCGGCCGCGAGCTGCGTCGGCATCCCCAAAGCAGTGTCAGTCCCACCACGCTGGTCCACGAAGCCTATGTGAGCATGGCCGGGCGTGCCGTCAGTTTCCAGGATCGGGCTCGATTCCTCGGTTATGTCGCGCGGGCGATGCGTGGCCTGCTGATCGATTTCATGAGGCAGCGCGGTGCGCTCAAGCGCGGCGCCGAGTTCGAGATCACCCATCTGACGACACATGAGGGCACCGTGATGCCGGACAGCACGGCGCTGACACGACTGTCCGAGGCGTTGGACGAGTTGGCCCAGAGAGATCCGCGACTCGCCGAGGTGGTGGACCTTCGCTACTTCTGTGGTTTCTCGTTTGCCGAAATCGCCACGCTGCGTGGCGCATCGGAGCGCACGGTGCAGCGCGACTGGGAGAAGGCGCGACTGCTGCTCTTCCACGAAGTCGAGCTGCCGTGATCGGTGAGGTGTCATGAGCGGCTCGTTGCGTGCGTTGACCCCGGACCAGTTCTCGAAGCTCTCGCAGCTGCTCGACGAGTCACTCGAGCTGGCGCCCATCGAGCGCCACGCCTGGCTCACGGCGCTCGAATTGCGGGATCCCGAAGCGGCCGCGCTGCTGCGCCGCCTGTTCGAGTCCCAGCAAGCGGACAGCGGCGCCCGGTTCCTGAACGCTCCGGCACAGATGGCGGCAGTCGTTGCCGCTGCAGTCGCCGAGGATCCGTCGCTCATAGAGCAACGCTACGGGCCGTACCGGATCCTGTCGCTGCTGGGTCGCGGTGGCATGGGGAGCGTCTGGCTGGCTGAACGCGTCGATGGCCTGTTTGCACGCCAGGTGGCTCTCAAGCTCGTGCATCCGATCCTGGGTCCCATCCTCGGCGAACGCTTCGGCCGCGAGCGGGAGATCCTGGCAAGCCTCAGCCACCCGCACATCGCGCGCCTGTTCGACGCCGGCATCGCCGATGACGGCCAGCCCTACCTTGCCCTCGAATACATCGCAGGATCGCCGCTGACGGCCTACTGCGACGGGCATTGCCTGGGACTTATGGCGCGCCTGCAGCTGTTTCGCCAGGTGCTCAGTGCGGTGCAGTACGCCCATGCGCACCTCGTCATCCACCGCGACCTCAAGCCCTCCAACATCCTGGTGACCGAGGAAGGCACCGCGCAGCTGCTCGATTTCGGTATTGCGAAGCTCCTGACCGACGGTCCGAACTCGCACGAGACCGAGCTCACGCAGCTCGGAGGCCGTGCGCTGACTCCCGACTACGCGGCCCCCGAGCAGATCGCCGGCGGCCCGATCACGACCGCGGCGGATGTCTATTCGCTCGGCGTGATCTTCTATGAGCTGCTGACCGGAATGCGCCCCTACCGGCTCAAGCGCGACACGCGCGGTGCGCTCGAGGAGGCCATATTGCAGTCCGAACCGGCAGCGCCGAGTCAGGCAGGGTCGAGCGAACCGCTGGCCGCGGCACGCGACACGACGGCTCGCAGGCTGGCGCACGCGCTGGCGGGCGATCTGGATACAATCGCGCTCAAGGCCCTGAAGAAGACGCCGGCCGAGCGTTATGCCACCGCCAATGCATTCGATGAGGACATCGCGCGGTTCCTGCGCGGTGACGTCGTACTCGCGCAGCCCGACAGCGTGGCCTATCGGGTGGGCAAGTTCGTGCGCCGCCACCGGCTCGGCATCGCCACGGCGGCCGTGCTGGTCGCAACGCTCGCCGCGGGCCTTGCCGCCACCAGTCACGAGGCCCGACTTGCCGCCCGACAGCGCGATCAGGCCCTGCAGACGCAGCGCCAGCTGCTGACGCAGGCGGCGGCTGCGCGCCTGAGTTCGGGCGACAGCAGCGACGCCATGGGCATCATGACGGCCGTGCTGGCGCAGTCCGGCGGCAACACGCCCGACGCGCTCAACGTCTTCGAGGCGGCGCGCGCCGCGGATGGCGCGGTGCTGGCGCTCACCGGGCACGAGGCGCGCGTGAACTACGCCAGCTTCTCGCCCGATGGCACGCGTGTGGTGACTGCCTCGAACGACCATACCGCGCGGATCTGGGATGCCGCCAGCGGGCTCGAACTGCGGCGGCTCACGGGACACACCGAACCGCTGAGCTGCGCCGAATTCTCACCCGACGGCCGACGCGTGATCACGGCCAGCGTTGATGGCACGGCGCGCCTGTGGGATGCAGCCAGTGGGCGCGAGCTGCACGTCTTTCGCGCCCAGGGCGATCACATCAACACTGCCACTTTCTCGCGAGACGGTCGGTGGGTCCTGATCGCCTCGGATGACAGGACAGCCTATCTGTTCGACGCCGAAAGTGGCGCGCTGCTGCGCAGCTTCCCGGGCCACTCGGACCGGGTCGCTTCGGCCGAGTTCTCAGCCGACGGACGACTCATTGCCACGGGCTCGGACGACAAGACCGCCCGCATCTGGGATGCTGCCTCCGGCCGCCTGCTGCGGGTGCTGAGCGGTCACCGCAATCGCGTCTGGTTCGCGGCGTTTTCGCCCGACGGCCGGCGGCTCGTGACCGCCTCATACGACAAGACGGCGCGCGTCTGGGAGGTCGCCACGGGCCGGGAGCTGCTGCAATTGGTCGGGCATCGCGCGCCCGTGTCCTCGGCGACCTACTCGCCCGACGGCCGCTACATCGCCACTGCCGGGACCGATTCGACGGCGATCATATGGGATGCCCTCACTGGCCAGCCGGTCCGCACCCTCAGCGGCCACACCGATCGGGTCTGGTACGCCGCCTTCTCACCCGACAGTCGGCGCATCGTGACCTCATCGGACGATTTCACGGCGCGAATCTGGGAGGTCGCCCCACGGGGCCAGCTGCAGGTCCTCAGCGGCCACACCGCCGCAGTCAATGCAGCGCGCTTCTCACCCGATGGCCGCGAGGTGCTGACGGCCTCGGACGATGCCACGGCACGCCTCTGGGACGCTGCGAGCGGCCGCGAGCTGCGGCGCTTCACCGGGCACAGGGGGCCGATCCCGGCCGCCGCCTTCTCACCGGATGGCCGGTACGTCGTCACGGCGTCCACCGATCGTACCGCGCGGATCTGGGATGCGGCCACGGGGCGCGAGCTCCTGCAGCTGAAGCACGCCGATCAGGCGACCACGGCGACCTTCTCCCATGATGGCCGGCGCCTGGTGACGGCTGCAATCGATCGCATGGCGCATGTCTGGGACGCCAGGAGCGGGCAACACCTGGCCGTGCTGGCCGGACATGCGGACCTCATCGGCTGTGCAGCATTCTCGCCCGACGACACGCGCATCGTCACGGCTTCGAGCGATCAGACCGCCCGCGTCTGGGACAGTGGAAGCGGACGGCAGCTGCTGGTGCTGCGCGGACATACCGGCCAGGTCTGGTCGGCCGAGTTTTCGCCCGACGGCCACCGTATCCTCACTGCCGCCAGCGACCAGACCGTGCGCATCTGGGATGCGTACAGCGGCGCCGAGCTCGAGCGTCTCGAAGGACTGGCGGATAACGTCCCGGCGGCTGGTTTCTCGCCCGATGGCCGGCGTGTCGTGCTCGCCGTCGACGATCGCACGGCCCGTATCTGGGATCTGGCGACCCACCGCCAGGTGCTTGCGCTCAGCGGGCATCTGGAACCCATGGAGTTTGCGTCCTTCGCTCCCGATGGGCAGCGCGTCGTGACCGCCGCGGACGATGCGACCGCACGCATCTGGGACACCCGTACGCCACCTCTGCCAACCCAAATCACGTGGGCAGCAGCCGCACAGTTCGATCCGCTGTCGCGCACGCAGCGCGGCGCCCTCGGACTGCCGCAGCCCACTGATGTGCGCGCCCCTGCGCCAGTGCACTCGACCTGCGATGAACTCGCCGGGGCACCCTACGATCCGGATCGGCGCGCGGCCGGCGTAGCGGTGCGCCAGATCGATTCCGAGCCGGCGATCGCCGCCTGCACACCTCGTCCCGGCACCCGCCCTTCGGAGCGCGATCAATATGAGTACGGGCGTGCGCTGGCGGCCGGAACTCGATCGATGGCAGCGCGAGTGCAGTTCGAGCAGGCGCTTGCGCGCGGCTATCGCGCCGCCGGCATCGACCTGGCACTGCTGCTCACCCAGCCGCCGGCGGCATCCGCCGATATCACGCGCGCCATCGCGGTGCTCCAGCGCGCCTGGAGCGCAGGTGCGACCAGCGCCGCCTTCGAGCTGGGGCGTCTCTACGAGCACGGCGTCGGCAGCGAACCGGCCAACGAGGCGCAGGCCTGGACCTGGTATCGCCGCGGTGCCGATGTCTTCCAGCCCGATGCGCTGGCGCGCTATGCTCAGCGCGAGCAGCAGGCCGCGCAGACCGCGAGCGGTGCGCTCGAGCGACGGCGCCATCAACTCGAAGCCTTCAGGTTCTATGCCTCGGCGGCCGAGCGGGCGCGCCGGGAGGGCTGGCCCGATGAGGCCTGGCGAAACTGGCGCCTGCAGCGCGCCTCGCTCGCCCGGCTGCTGGCGCTCGAGGGTGCCATGCCCGAGGTGGCGACCCTCTACGGGACCGTGCTCGAGCGCTGAGGTGGGCTACAGCGCGTTCAGGAAGGCCACCAACTCGTTCTTCTGAACCTCGCTCAGATTCATCTGGAAACGCTGGTTGTAGAAGTTGACCACCTCGAGCAGGTTCGCCGCCGCGCCGTTGTGGAAGTAAGGCGCACGCGCGGCCAGCCCCCGCAGGATCGGGCCCTTGATGCGATTGAGGTCACTGCAGTTGCCCGTGATCAACGCCTTGCCGGGATCGGTCGTATAGAAGGAGGCCGGCTGACCCGCATTGAAGGGATCGGGGCAGCCGGTGATCAGATACACGGGCAGATTCGGCAAACTCAGCTGTGCCAGCGCAGCGATGATCGCCGGATCACTCTCCTGCCCCGGCAGGGCGCTATGGCTGGTACCGATATCGAGTGGCAGCGGCAAGGAGTGATCGCCGACGTTCGGAGCGTCATGACAGGTGGTGCAGTGGCCGACGAATGAGGTTGGCTTGCCCAAAGCGGCATTGTCGTTGAGACCGCGCACGTTGGTGATCGTGATCGGTGCGCTGTTGAAGAGGGCCTCCCCTGCCGCGATCGCACGCCGGGCCGCGTTGCGATCGGCGCCAAAAAAGAGGCCGGTCGTCCCGGGCAGATTGGCCCAAGGCGCGAACAGCACCATCGAAGTCGGATTGAAGGCCGCGCCCGTCGGATCGGCGCCGAGGGAGTCGTTGATCCCAGGGTAGTAACGCGCAGCTGCCGCATTGACCGCGCCACCGGCCGCCCCGTTCTGATCGAGGCCGTCCGCGCGCAGGTCGAAACCCTGTGCGGTGAAGAGCCCGAGTTCGAAATCAACGATCTGCGCAAGCTGGCTTGCGCTCGGGACCTGCGTCGCCTGGGCGTGGGTCAACGTTGCGTCCGAGGCCTGCTGGGTGAGATCGGTGATCAGGTTGGCGCGGAAGGTCGCCGCACTGGTCAGCGGCTGGACCGTCTCGCGCCCGTCGAACATGACCGCGCTGAGGAACGACAGATTGGTGGTGGGGAGTGGACGGCGATAGACCGACACGTCCGGTTGGCCCGTATTCGGATCGGCGCTGATCGCGCAGCCGTAGGGATCGTGGACCACGCTGATCGTGAACTGCGGCTGCACGGGCGGCGCCGGCGGGAACTGCAGCGGGATGCGGATCACCGCACTTTGCAGCAGCAGGCTGTGACTCTGGGGGCGATTGGCCGGCGCATTCGGGCAGTTCGCCCCGTCGACCGATGCGAACAGCACGTCGCGGCCGCCGGTGAGGAGGTAGCGCACCTGCACACCCACCGCGCTGAGCCCAAAGGCCTGGCTCGCCACGTGGCAGGTGGAGCAGCTGCGTCCATTGGTACCGAAGCTCTCGAAGAACGCACCGGTGGTCGCGATCGACCCATTGACACCGTAGTTTTCGATGGCGCCGCTGGCGTCGGGAATGAATTCGGGATTGGGCATGCCGGGAGCGCCCGCGACCGCGGCACCCTGCATAATCACCAGCGGTAAGAGAACCAGGGCGCCGGCCGCGGCGATCGCCTTCATTGTCATAATCGCTCCCCCGAGAAAATCGAGACATTCCTTCCCTTGAACATCGAAATGCAGGGAGGGAAGCCGACATCTGTCGGCTCCAGGCGCGCGGGCTCTATCTCACGTACGGGATCGCCGGCGCCGATCGGGCGACAAATGAGCGCAGAAAGTCGAGTTCGCCCGTTACCGATGTTGTGAATACCGGGATCGAATGACCGGAAATCCGGCATCCGATGACCGCTGTTTTTGCGTCGCCTATTCCAGGATGATTTATCGACGCCCTGGTGGCGCTGTAACGTGTGCTGAACCACTCCGGCTCAAAGGGGGGTGGCGCCGTCCGCCATCCTTTGTCCCTTGTAGCGAAAATCCGGCAAGCTCTGTCCTCTTGCGCCCGCGTGTTCAACTAATTGAATTTAAAGATTATCGCGGGATTCGCTTCCTTGAAAAGTCCGGATGTCCGCCGATCCGTTTACCATAATCTTCGTCTTATGTTGAATACGCTGGGCCCGATGTCATAAGCATCTCCTTGCTAAGGAACAACCTCCCAACTACCACCAGGCACAGTATCCCCGGTCCGCTCGGACCTTTCGCAAATGAGGGAATTACCCGTTTTCGGTAATTGACGGTAAAGCGTTTAAAAACCCGTTTAAAAAATGTTTAAACCCCGCGTCGACGAGGGGTCGAAACGCGCAATGACGCAGCTCAGGCGCAAGTTCTGCAATGCAGCCCGTACCCCGGTGACCGGAGATTCTTCAACGGTGGCCGGCTCCGACCTTGCTTATGTCAATTCTTTACATCAAGTGTACGTTTCGACTGCGAGCCGGCCTAGGAAGCACATTGGGTTGTCACCGACCGCAGTCGGACAAAGGGGAGCCCCGAATGCGGCGACTTGAGTCGGTGTGTATGACTCAGAGACCTTCAGTTGCGAACGCTCGTGCAAAGCACAAAGTGTTTACAAGCTTCATCTGTTCAACGTGCGCGCACGATGCCTCGAGCAATCTCGGATTGGCGACAATGATCGCCAAAGACTTAGCACGCGAAACCGCGACATTTAAACGGTTTTGGCTAAAGAGGAACTCAAGCCCGCGAGGCGCCTCTTCTGCCGAGGACGTCGTCATCGACACAATCACCACTGCGGCTTCCTGGCCCTGAAACCTGTCTACCGTTCCAACCCGAGCTCCTGTCGGCAGACTGGTTTCCAACAGATTGACCTGCATGTTGTACGGGCTCACCACCAAAATGTCCTCAATCTTGATTTGGCGCTCGTAGCCATCCGCCTCAATCCAACACTGCTTCAGTAGGCTTTCGAATATTTCTTTGATGCGCTGCGCTTCCGCCGGACACCTTTGACGACAATCTTCGTGGGTAACGTCCACAAACGACAACCCCGCAGGCTTCAGGGCTCGATCAGCTCTGTCAGTAAGGAGTAACTTTCGCTTCGAGGTCCCGGGGTGGGCGTGCAGTCGTCCCTCATAGACGGCCTCGGAAATAAACTTGCACACGTCAGGATGCATTCTGCGCGTGACGCCAAGGAACATACCCCTTTCAGGCGGTACGGTTGCGTGGTCCCTAAGAAGATATTCTAAGGCCGACAGGGCAGAGTCTCCGGGATGAGTGCCCTGGATCGGCTGGGAGAGTTGCATCTGATCTCCCACGAGTACGATGTTTCGGGCGCTCAGTCCCATCGCCAGCAGATGTCCGAGGGAGAGCTGGCCTGCCTCATCGACGAAAAGGTAGTCGAGGGTCTGATCCATTTCTGGCCTCGCGAAAAGCCAGGCAGTTCCGGCGATCAGGTTGAATGCGC
>DATJTJ010000053.1:0-23621 GCA_035503515.1 Steroidobacteraceae bacterium | reverse complement strand
GGCCCTGAGGATGCTGTGCCGCGCGGAGTAGTCCACCGCCATGCGCAGGTGCATGCCCGTGCAGTGCGCCGTCTGGCGCTCGCCGTGTTCGACGGCCCGCAGCAGGGCGGCGCCGAGCCGGTCACGGCGGCCGATGATGTTCAGGCGGATCCCCTGCTCGACGCAGCGCCCGGTCTCGGTGAGCAGGTAGCGCCGGAACAGTTTCAGCAGGGCGCTGACTTCGCGCGGCGGGCGGCCCCAGTTGTCCGAGGAGAAGGCATACAGTGTCAGGGTCTCGACCGCGGCGGCCGCGGCGGCTTCCACGATCCGGCGCACGGTGCGCGCGCCCTCGATGTGGCCGGCGGTGCGCAGCAGGCCCCGGCGACCCGCCCAGCGGCCATTGCCATCCATGATGATAGCGACGTGCATAAGGGTCTGGAGAGTACTCTAAATTACAAAGTGCATGGGCCGAAAAAACTCCAGGATGTGGACTACGCACGGCGGGTGGCGCGGATCACGGCCTCGATGTGCTGCAGGTAGCGCTCCAGCGCCTTGCGGCCGGTGGAGGTCAGTCGGTATTCGGTGCGTGGCCGGCGTTCCTCGAAGGTCTTGCGGCAGGCGATGTAGCCGGCATCCTCGAGCTTGCGGGCGTGGGCGCCCAGGTTGCCGTCGGTCACGGCGAACAGCGCCTTCAGGTCGTTGAAGGTCAGCAGGTCGTTCACCGCGAGCGCACTGAGGATGCCGAGCCGCACCCGTCCGTAGATCAGCCGGTCGAAGTGATCGTCCTCGGGGGTGTGACGGCGCGCGCCGGGGGAGGGCCGGATCTCATGGGGTGCGTCGCCGGAGTCGCGCCGGGCGGTGGTGCGGTTGCTCATGGCAGGTCCTTCCTCGGCCGTCCGCCGATGAGGATACCAAACAGCAGGTGCAGGCCGCCGAAGCCCACACCGAGCATGGCGTTCTGGTACGCGACCGGGACCTGCAGCGCGACGCAGCCCAGGGCGACCAGCAGTGCGCCCATGACGGCCAGGGCGCGGCGGGTCAGGGTGCTCGCCGCCATGACGGCGCAGCCGTACATCAGCAGCCAGGCGCCGGCGATCAGCGCCGCCTGCCCGTGCAGCCACAGCTGCCAGGTCAGCACGGCGCCCACCAGCAGCGGCGGGCACAGGCACATCAGGAACTTGCGCAGCGGGCCGCGGTACAGGACGGTGCCGTGGACGAGCAGCTGCTGCGTCATGAGCACGGTGCCGCAGGCGACGGCCACCAGGCCGGCGATCAGCCAGATCGCGAGCCAGTGCGCCGCCAGGGCGTTGAGCGAGGCGAGCACCGTCGCCGTGACGCCGATGGCGCCCATGGCGATGCCCGCGGAGCCGGGCACCGCCAGCAGTCCCGCGGCATCGATCGAGGCGCGGATGTACTGCAGCGTGCCCAGCGCGTGGGAATCGAGCGCCACGGTATTGCTGCCGCCGGCCTCGGAATCGATTCTCGACTTCGGCATGCCCGGCTCCTGCGCAAGCTTCAGTGCTTGGCCATGTCCACCATGTGGTCGACGCCCTCCTCGATGATGGCATCCGGGATGTCGAGGCGGTTGCCCTTGGCCGGCATCGTTCCGGACTGGCCGGTGAAGCCGTGCAGGGCGTGCTCGTACAGCACCTGCTTGCCCTTGGCGATGCGCGGACCCCAGGCCGCCGCATCCCCGGCCTTCGGCGCGCCGGCAATGCCCAGCCCGTGACAGGCGGAGCAGACCTGCTCGTAGACCTGGGTCCCATCCTTCGGAATCGGCAGCACCACGCCCGAGCCCGTCGGCGAGTCGGGCTTGATGGCCATGCCGGTATTGTCCTGTCCCACGATCGCTTCCTGCGAAAGCGGTTCGATGCGGGACGCCACGCTCTTGGCGAAGTCCCGCTGTTCGACCGTGTCGGTTTCCTGGGTGTGCGACGCGACCACCCGCGCCAGGACGATGATGCCGATGGCGACCAGCACCAGAAGTCCGATCACCATGCTGAAGGTATTGACGAAATGCGTGTCCTGCTTGCTCACGGTTTAGCGCCCGACACCGACCGCCCTAAGAGTGGGCGCCGAAGTATAGCGAGTTAAGGTCCAGCTCTGGAACATCGCAGCAGCGCCGGACCGGCACCGTGCTTGCGATAAGAATCATTCTCATCATGGACCTTGCGCTTTGCTGCGCGCTTCAGTAGGGGCCTACGGTGGGTCTCCGGGAGTCCCACGCGGCGCAGGTAAGGTTGTTGCTCTTGCGCTTCGAATGACATGCGGGGATTCTGGGGGATAAAGGAAGAATAGGCCTGCGTAATCATCGGACACGCCATGCAATCGGATCTCCCGCCGCAGGCCGCGACCGCGCCGTCCGCACCCACCGAACGGCATTCGTTCCTGGAGCAGCGCCGACAGGTGCGCGAACTCCTGGCGCGGATCCGGGCCATCGTCAGGCACATGGCTGCCGCCGAGCAGCCCACCGAGCGCTTCGTCGCACTGCTGGAGGGCCGGCTGGGGGCGCTGGCGCGGGTCCAGGAGATTCTGCTGCGCGCGCCGGACGTATTACCGGAGCTGATGGAACTCGTCGACGCGGAACTGCTGGCGCAGTCCATTCCCCACGATCGCCTCACGGTCGGGGGTCCGCCCGTATTGCTGTCGGCGCGGGTCGCGGGCTCACTGGCGCTGGCCATCCACGAACTGGTCATCAACGCGATCCAGTTCGGCGCCCTCGGTGGCGGCGCGGGACAGGTCGCGGTGAGCTGGACTCTCGATGCGGCGCGTGGCGAGGTGCAGCTGAACTGGCATGAGACCGGATCCGACGTCGGGGAACCCGGCAAGACGGGGTTCGGCTGGGAGCTCCTGCAGAACACCCTGGCGTATGAGCTCGGCGCGCGCACCGAGCTGCGGCTCGACCGCGATGGGCTGCTGTGCGTCATCAATTTCCGGCCACAAGGAGGCGCCCGTGATCGCAAGTGACGCAACGAATACCCGCGCTCCGGCACCCGCGGGCGAGCGGGTGCTGGTGGTCGAGGATGACTATTTCATCGCGCAGGACCTGTGCCGCGCGCTACGGGGGCTCGGCGCGACCATCGTGGGTCCGGCGCCCTCGATCGCGGCCGCCCGCACGCTGCTGGAGCAGACCGTGCCGGATCGGGTGCTGCTGGACATCAATCTCGACGGTGAATACGCCTTCGAGCTCGCCACGCAACTGCAGCAGAGGGGGATGCGCCTGATGTTCATCACCGGCTATGACTTCGCGTTCATTCCGCCGGCGCTGCAACGGGTCGCGCGCCTGCAGAAGCCGGTGGACGCCAATGTGCTGGCCCAGGGCCTCGCCTGCTGATCGGCGCCGATGAACCGGCTCGCCCACCTGTTCCGCAAGGTCGCGAACTTCGAACCGCTGCCGCCGGCCGAGCAGGCGGCGTTCGAAGACAGTGTGTCGGGCGTGCGCCGGTTCCATGCCCATCAGGATCTGATCCAGGAGGGCTCGGCGCCCGACGGCATCAAGATCATCGTGGAAGGCATGGCCTGCCGCTACAAGATGCTGCCCGATGGCCGCCGCCAGATCGTGGGATATTTCCTGCCGGGAGACATCTGCGACCTGCGGGCGTATCTGCTAAACCGCATGGACCATTCGGTGGCGACCTTCACCCGGGTCGAGGCGGCCATCATGGCACCCGAGGCCATGCAGGCCCTGACGGCGAAGTTTCCGCGCATCACGCGGGCGCTGTGGTGGTGCACGCTGGTGGATGAGGCCATCGCCCGCGAGTGGATCGTGAACATCGGCTACCGCACCGCCTTCGAGCGCATGGCGCACCTGTTCTGCGAGATGTTCATGCGCTGCCGGGCCGTCGGGCTGACGCGCGACAACGGCATCCAGCTGCCGCTCACCCAGATCGAACTGGCGGATTCCCTCGCCCTGTCACCGGTGCACGTCAACCGCACGCTGATGGAACTGCGCCGCGCCCGGCTGCTGTCCTTTCAGGCAGGCCTGCTCACGATCCATGACCTCGATGAACTGCGTAGTCTGGCGGGCTTTGATCCGAACTATCTGCATCTCGGCGCTGTTTGAATTGCGCGCGGGCGCAGGCGAGGCGCCAGGCGAACTTGCACACCACGTGAAAGCGCAAGGTGGTCAGCACCCCGTTCACGTCCGCCTCGATCTGGTACTCGTTCTGGTGCGCCGTGACGGGCAGATCGCACAATGCGCAGTGCTGGCCGCTGCCGGGACCGCCCCAGTACCGCTGCGGTTCGCGGCCGGGCAGGACCTGGTTGTGGATGCGCTTCAGGGCGCGATCCACGAGTTGCTCCTGGTCAAAGTTCGACATGCGAGCGTCCTTCACCGGCAAGGCCGACAAACATAACCGCGGCCTTTGTTCGCGCATTAACCTATGCAAAGAATCGCGCCTATCCAACGTTAAGGCGCGTGCCGGACCGGGCGGGCAGAATTTCGGCCATGACGTGCAGGCGGGCGCTGTTGCTGGGAATCAACACGGTCGCGGACCGCGACGCCGAAATCGCGGGGCTGCTGACCGGCACCCTGGCCTGTGCGGTCGCACATCATTCACGCGACTGGTATGCGGTGCGCTTCTCACCGGGCCGGTTCGCGGTCCTCGACACCCTCGCCGATGAGGCCGCCTGGCCGAGGTTGCCGGGGATCCGCCCGGCGGTACTCCTGGACTGCAAGCCCCCCGCGCTGGCGACGCCCGTCAGTCGCTGCCTGCAGGTGACGCTCAAGGCGCGGCGGGGTCAGGAGGAGCTGGCGGCGCGGTACCTGGCCGGCGCCCGGCAGCTCGTCGATGCAGAGCCACTGACGCTGGCGTGGTATGCGCTGCGGCTGAATCACTGCGACTTTGCGCTCGTCAACTTCTTCGGCGATGAAACCGGGCAGGAAATCCATCTCAGCGGCGGGGTGGGCTCGCTGCTGATGGAACAGGAATCGGGACTGTTCGAGGGCATCCCGGATTTCGAATGCGGACAGATCCTCTCGGCCAGCGCAACGCCGAGGCGTACGACCGCCGCGAAGGCCATCATGCACCCGAAGGCGTGAGGCTGCTGCGCGCCGAAACCGGCATCGAGATCGTGCAGTGGACGCCGTCGGGCTCGAGCCTGAAACTGGTGCGGGCGCTGAGCTGATAGGGCAGGGCCTGCTCGAGGAGTTCCCGCCCCTGCCCGATGCAACCGGTCGAAGGATCCGATCCCAGCGCAACGCCGGTCTCGCGCCAGTCGACGTGCAGCCAGGGCCGGCCATCCGCGGCGGCCTGCTCGAGCACCCAGCTGATCACGAGCCGTGCCCCGGCGTGCGCGAAGGCACCGTACTTCACCGCGTTGGTCGCCAGCTCATGGATGGCCAGGGCCAGCGTCTGCAGCATCGAGGAGCGCAGCCGCACGCCGGTCGGGCCATCGAGCGTCACGCGATCCATGTCGCCGTGGACCGCGGACAGCTCGCTCCTGATGAGTTCGTCGAAGGTCACGCGGTCGTGTCCACTCAGCCGGGACAGCAGTCCCTGCACCCGCGACAGGGCATCCAGCCGATCGCGGAACCGCTGGCGGAAGTCGACGAAATCGGCGCTGTCGAGCGCGGTCTTGTCCGCCATCGAATGGATGACGCCGATCAGGTTGCGCGTGCGATGCTGCAGCTCCGCCACCAGCACCCTCTGCCGCTCCTGCAGCTGCCGATGCTCGTGGATATCGGTGGAGGTGCCGAGCCACTCACCGATCATGCCCGCGGCATCGCGCACCGGTGTCGCGCGCGTCTGGAACCAGCGATAGTCGCCGTGCGCTCCTTGGCGGATCCGGTAGTCGACCTCGAATCCGCCGCTTGCCACGGCATGTCGCCACGCCGTCCGCGCCGCGTCCCGATCCTCCGGATGCACCGGCTGCAGCCATCCCCAGCCCTGGCTCTCGGAGTCGGGTTGGCCCGTGTACGTGGTCCATTGGGGGCTCGCCCACGTCCACCGGCCGTCGATCGCCGCGCGCCACACCAGTTGCGGTATGCCTTCCATCAGGACCCGCAGCCGCAGCTCCGTTTCCCGCAACTCCGTCATGTCGTGCCCGATGCCACCGATCAGCACCACCTTGCCGTTGCGGTCGGTGATCGGAAAATCGGTATTGCGCATCCAGCGCACTTCGCCATCGAGGGGCCGCCGTATCCTGAAATCGAACGTCTCGCGGCCGCCGGCGACGACCCGATCGATGCTCTCGCTTGCGCGCTCGCGGTCCTCCGGAACGATGAGTTCCAGCCAGCCGCTGTAGTTGTTCCCGCTCAGCACCTGCTGACGGCTCAACCCGTAGATCGGCTCGAAGGCCGGTGACAGGTACTGCCACTGCAGCGTCTGGGCGTTGCGGATCCAGACCACGTCCTGCGAGGCCTCGGCGAACTGCCGCAACCGCTCCTCGTTCTGTCGCGATTCGGTCTCGGCGCGCTCGCGCTCCACCCCCTGCTGCTGGCGCGAGATGATGACGGCGGCCGCGCGGGTGAGGATGGTCACGAACTCGAAATCCCCCGGCGTCGGCTCGCGCGGCTCGGCGAAGAACATGGCGAACGTGCCGACGACCTTGCCGGGCGCGGTTTCGATCGGGAAGGACCAGATGGCGCGGTAGCCATGCTGCTGCGCCAGCCAGCGCCACGGCCTCCAGGCCGGATCACGGTCGACATCGGCGGTGATGACCGGATGCGCCGTGTGCGCGGCGAGCCCGCAGGACAGGGAGTCGGGGCCGATCCGGCAGCCGATCGCCCCGAGCGCATGGGGTTCGGGAGCGCCGGTCAGGTGGCGCAGCTCGCCATCGGTGTCCGCGAGATAGAAGGCACAGCTCAGAGCGGCGCGATACGCCGCCTGCGTGGAACGCACGAGGATGCCCAGGGATTTGGGCAGGTCTGCCCCACCGGCGGCCGCCTGGAACGCTTCCTTGGGTCCTTCCAGCCAGGAGGCGCGCTGGCGCAGCGCGGCCTCGGCCCGCGCGCGGGCCAGCGCCTGCCAGGCGCGTTCGCCGACCTCGCCGACCAGGTTCGTGTCCTCGTCATCCCAGTGCCGGCTGGCGGTGGTCATCACGGCCATACCGGCCAGCACGACGCCATCGCGGATCACGGGGACGATGAGTATCGCGGCCGCCCCGAGCGCCTGATAGCTGCCGCGCAGGCGGCTGGCCGCTGCCGCTCCCGGCGCCGCCACGTCATGGAGGATCAGCGGCCGGGCGGCGGCATACGCGGCCCCGATCGCGGGGAAATCGGACAATTGATGTTCGCCATTGAAACGTGGCAACCCCTCGCCCACGTACTCGTCCTCGCACCAGAACAGTCCGCGGCGCAGGTCCACGACGCTGTAGAACACCCGATCGGCACCCAGCTGCTCCGCCAGCAGCCGGTTGATCGTGCAGCGGATCGAGGCGGGATCGGCGAGGGGCTGCAGTGCGTCGCTGAGCCTGAGCAGGAACGTCTGGCGGGCCGCGAACCTTCGCAGCGCCTGCACGCCCGCTGAGTTCAGGGTCGCGGACTCACCGCCGGCCGCATCGGACTGCATGTCCTGCTGCATCACGAGTGGGACAATGCCTCAACCGGTCACCGGCGGCCAGCCTCCGCAGCGCCGGCTAAAGCACGAGCGCTGCCGCGCGCACGTCAGGCCCCGCTACATGACGGGCAGCGCGGACGCGGCCGGCCGGCGGCGGGTGCGGCAATTGCGCCCGGGGCTCAGGTGCGGCGCACTGGCCCGCTGCGGCTTGTCGAAGGGCCAGCCCCTGGGCTCCCTGCGGTTCGGGGTCCGCGAAATCTCATTCGCCGGGCGCGCCAGCGCGCGGCCGGGCAGCCGCGAGCAGCAGCATCGACGGGCGCTCCAGGCCGGCAGCGGGTTCATGCCGGCTCCCGCGAACGCGGTTCCACCGCCCGGCGGGCACATGCCTGGCGCCACGCCAGACTGCATGCGGCATGGAACCTGAAGAATCCGATCGCTCCGGTGGCCGTCTCGATCTCGTATTCGATCTGGCTGCCGGTAATCGGCCGGTTGCACAACGCGCAGGGTTGACCATTGCCGAGTCCGCCCCAGGATTGCTCCGGCTCGTGATCCGGAAGCTGCTGGCTGCGGACGCGCCGGCGTGCGCAGCTGACGAGTTGTCGTTGGTTGACGTTGTCCACGGCCGCCTCTCCCGTCGCAATGTGAAGACAACATACGTCCGGCCCGGCGGGCCGCAATAACCTGGGTGAAGACCCACGCGGAACAATGGTTATGCATGTTGCGGCCGGAGTGCGGGGCCAACGGTAATGATTACGCAAGGTCGGGAGCGTATGGCTGCGCGGCACTTGATCGAATCGCGATGAAGGCGGCGGAAGCGCCGACCCTCAGATGTCTAACAGCTTCCTGATCTCTGGCCAGGAGTGCACTCCGTTGGCGTGCATCTCAGCGGCCAGCGGCTTCGGCATCCATTCCGTGAAACCGGAATGGAAGCCGGGTCGGCCCCGCACTCGTTCGAACCACGCCGCGACACGCGGCAGCCTGCCGCCGGCCCACATCCCCGCCATCGCGAGTGCCGCGAGCCGGTTGACGTAGGGCGCAAGGGCGATGTCCGCCATCGAGAAGTTGCGGCCCACGAGCCAGGTTTGCCCTTGCAGCGCCCGCTCCATCCTGTGCAGGTAAGCGTCGTACAACCGGATCTTGTCGGCGACGCCCGGCGCGGCCACTCCCTCCTGGATGTACTGCCACTTGAGCGCTCGCGCCGCGACACCCTCCGTGGCGCCCCCGCTGACAAACTGCTCGAAGCTTCCGACTCCGCGGCGCAGGATCGTGTGCCGATGCGAAACGACGTAGGTGATGGCAGAGCACGCCGGGTGCAGTTCCTCGTCCACCGCCTTGGTCCAGATGCGCACCTGCGCGCGTTCGAGCGCTGATGAAGGATAGATGGAGTGTTCCGGAAACGCCTCTTCCGCATATTCGCAGATCACCGTGGATTCCCGGATGATCTCCCCGTCGTGAACCAGCACGGGCACCACGGCCTTGGGATTCACGGCAAGGAAGGCCGGTTTGAATTGCTCGCCCGCCAGGATGTCGACGTAATGCCCAATCCAGGGCAGTCGTTTCTCCGCCAGGGCGAAGCGCACCTTTGCGGCGCAGGCCGAGGAACCGTGATGATAGAGTTCCAGCATCGAAAAATCGCGCACAATGGCGCGCCCGGCGGGATTCGAACCCACGACCTGCAGCTTCGGAGGCTGCCACTCTATCCAGCTGAGCTACGGGCGCACGTCACCGGAACCCCCAATTCTAGCGCAATGGGGCGCCGGATTCTTACCTAATGACGGTGTTCGAATGCCGCCAGGTCGTTGATTTCGGCAATCAAGTTTTCGTGGCTGCCGGCCTTGCCGACATCGGTGGTGTACTTGCCGTTGATGATGATCAGGGGCACGCCCTCCACCTGGTAGCGCTGGGTGATGGCCTCGGCGCGCTGCAGGTCGGAATTCACGGCAAAGGAATTGTAGGCCTTGCGGAACGCCTCCGGATCCAGGCCATTTTCCTTGGCGAACTGCAGCTGCCGGTTGAACGTCTCCTCCGGCGTGTCGCCCACCAGCGGATTCTGCTCGTTATGCAGCGTGTCGAAGACCTTCTGGTCCAGGTCATTGCGGCCCATCTGCTTGAGGGTGTAGTACAGCTGCGCATGGGCGCGGTGGACCGGGCCCCACATCACCGGCACCCGTTCGAAGTGGATGTAGTCGGGCTTGCTCTTGCGCCAGGCCGCGATGTAGGGCTCGAGTGCGTAACAGTGCGGGCAGCCGTACCAGAAGACCTCCAGCACCTCGACCTTGCCCGGCGGGGCCGCGGTGGGCTGTGCCGGCACCACCGGATCGTAGTTGACGCCGGCCTTCCATTTGCCATCGGGGAGCTGGTGCTGGGAGGGCAGTTCGGCAATCTTGTCCAGGGACGTGGTGCCTGCGGGCGCATCATCCGCGCCATCGGCCGGATTCGGACCGGAGCCGGGCGGCGCGGAAGCGGCGTTCGCGAGCGTCGCGCTCTGAGCGGCGGCGGTGGGGGGCGTGGAGGCCGCGGCCGGCTGCTCGCTGCCGGCGGACGGGCCGGTGGCCGGCGCCGCGCTCTGCCGGCTGCAGGCGCCGAGGCCCACGGCGAGCAGTGCAATCAGCAGGACGGGGAGTCGCCTCATCAGCGCATGCCCTGGATGTAGGCCGCCACTTCCTTGATGTCATTGCCGTTCAGGCGCTTGGCGATGGTGGACATCATTTCGCCGTTGCGACTGGTGGGGGCGCCCGGCTTGGCGCCGGCGTAGCGCGTGCCATTGGCGAAGTCGGTCAGCTGCTTGGCCACGTAGTCCGCGAACTGCGCGCGCAGCGCCGGGTAATCGGACACCGAGTTGCCCCGGCCCACGGGGCCATGACAGGCGATGCACGCCGGAATCTCGCGCGATGGATCGCCGTAGCGGTACAGGTTCTCGCCGGCCTGCCACAGGGAGGCATCCGCTTCGCCGCCGACCGGCGTCTGCGCCTGGAAGAACACGGCGACACTGTCCATGTCCTGGTTGCTGAGAGTGTTGGCGATCTTGAGCATGTCCGGATTGACGCGCACGCCGGCCTTGAACAGGTGCAGCTGCTCGGCGATGTAGACGGCGTTCTGGCCGGCGATCTTCGGCCATTGGACGTTGGTGCTGTTGCCGTTGGGCCCATGGCAGGCGGAGCAGGTCCCGGCCTTCAGGGCGCCGGCCTCGACCGTGCCGTCCGCGAACGGGGTGCCCTGCGCGAGCGCGTCGACCGCCGCCGCGGACCGGACCGCGGCACCGCAAATCAGGACCGCGGTCGAGATCAATCCGATCCAACCTGCTTTCGTGGACGGCGACATTCTCATCCGTGCTCCGCAAGCGTAAGAGGTCGCGAATTGTACACTAGAGCCTAAGCAGTACTAACAGGTGCCCCGCCCGTGAGCCGGTTCCCCGAAGTCAGTTTCATGCTCAGCGCCGCGGCGGCGGCGCAGTTTCCCGCTGACCACGGTGTGGAGATCGCCTTCGCCGGCCGCTCGAACGCGGGTAAATCCACGGCCATCAACGCCATCACGGCGCGGCACGGGCTCGCGCGAACCAGCAAGACACCGGGCCGCACGCGGCTGCTGAATTTCTTTTCACTCGGGACGGACCGGCGCATCGTCGACCTGCCCGGGTATGGCTTCGCCGAAGGTCCCCGCGAGGAACGGGCCGGCTGGGCACCGCTCATCGAGGCCCTGCGCCCCCGCGCCAGCTGGCGCGGCCTGTTCCTGGTGGTGGACAGCCGACGGGGGGTCGGGGACAGCGACCTCGAACTCATCGATTGGGCGGACCCGGCCCGCCGCTGGATCCACGTGCTGCTGTCCAAGGCGGACAAGCTCAACCGGTCGGAAAGCATGAAGGCCCAGGCGGCGGCGCTGGCGCTGCTCGATGGCCGGGCCACGGTGCAGCTGTTCTCGGCCCTCAGGCGCATCGGCGTCGAGGAGGCCCAGCAGCGGCTGGAAAGCTGGCTCCAGAAATAAAGGACCCCGATGATCTCAAGGAGATCACCGGGGTTAGACTAACCCGGGACAGGTCTCGTGTACCGGGTTACCCGCCCAGGGAGGGAAGCGGGGAGTGCTTGGGACACTCATAGAGTTGGATGCGGCCGGGGTCCGAAAGTTCAACGGATGGAACATTAAGAACTGTTGAACATTCAAGTGGTTGCATTGCTACATGTTGCGTCCATGCAACAGCCTGAAGGGCGGCGGCACGCCGCCGGCGGCCCCTGCTGCCGTGCTTCTTAAAGCCCGTTAATGCTCAATGCGCCTCGTCCCAGTTGGCGCCGACGCCGGTGTCGACTTTAAGCGGTACCTTCAGCTGCAGCGCTTCGACCATGCACCGGCGCACCGCCGCCGTCACCTCGGCGACCGCGTCGGCCTGCACTTCCAGCACCAGTTCGTCGTGGACCTGCATGATGAGCCGGGCCGGGGGACGTTCGCGTTCGCACCACTCATCGACCCGGATCATCGCCAGCTTGATGATGTCTGCCGCGGTCCCCTGCATCGGCGCGTTGATGGCGCTGCGCTCCGAGTACTGCTGCAGCTGGCGGTTGCTCGAGCCGATGTCGGGCAGGTACAGCCGCCGTCCGCTCACCGTCTCCACGTAGCCCTCGCGGCGCGCCCGCTCGCGGGTGTCATCCATGAACTGTCGCACGCCCGGATAGCGGGCGAAGTAGCGGTTCACGTATTCCTGCGCGGAACCCCGATCGATGCCCAGTTGGCGCGCCAGGCCAAACGGGGACATGCCATAGATGAGTCCGAAATTGATGGTCTTCGCCGTGCGCCGCTGGTCGGAGCTCACGGCGCCGGCCGGCACGCCGAAGACTTCGGCGGCGGTGGCCACGTGCACGTCCTGGTCGCCGGCGAAGGCCGCCACGAGTCCCGGATCGCCGGACAGGTGCGCCATGATCCGCAGTTCGATCTGCGAATAGTCCGCCGCCAGCAGCACGTGCCCGGGCGGCGCGATGAAGGCCTGCCGGATGCGCCGCCCTTCGGGCCGGCGGATGGGGATGTTCTGCAGGTTCGGATCGGTCGAGGACAGCCGGCCGGTCTGCGCCACCGCCTGGTGATACGAGGTGTGGACCCGTCCGGTGCGCAGGTCGATCTGCTCGGGCAGCTTGTCGGTGTACGTCGACTTCAGTTTCGCGAGCGCGCGGTAGTCGAGCACGATGCGCGGCAGCGCGTGCGTTTCGGCCAGTTCCTCCAGCACGTCCTCGGCCGTGGAGGGTTGTCCGGTCGAGGTCTTGCGCAGCACCGGGATCTGCAGCCGCTCGAACAGGATCTGCTGCAGCTGGCGCGGGGAATCGACGTTGAATGCGGCGCCCGCCTCCTTGTGCGCGAGCGCGATCAGCTCGCGCAGCTGGACATCGATCTGCCGGCTCTGGGCGGCCAGCAGCGCGCCATCGATCAGCACGCCGCGGTACTCCATGCGCGCCAGCACCGGCACCAGCGGCTGTTCGATCTGCGCGTAGAGCTTCGCGAGCGCCGGCACGCTCTGCAGTTTCGCCCACAGTGCCTGGTGCAACTGCATCGTCACGTCGGCATCTTCGGCGGCGTACTCGGCGGCGCGTTCGACGGGCACCTGGTTGAACGTGAGCTGCCGGGCGCCCTTGCCGGCGACCTGCTCGAACTTGATGGTCTGGATGCCCAGGTACTTCGCCGCCGCGGAGTCCATGTCGTGGCGGGTCGCGACGCTGTTCCAGACATAGGATTCGAGCATGGTGTCGTAGCGCATGCCCTGCAGATGGATGCCGTAGTTCGCCAGCACGTGGCAGTCGTACTTCAGATGCTGGCCGAGCTTCGGCAGCGCGGCATCCTCCAGCAGAGGCTTCAGGGCCTCGAGCACCCGTGCGCGCGGCAGCTGCTCCGGGGCGCCCGCGTAGTCGTGTCCCACGGGAACGTAGGCGGCGCTGCCGGGCTCGGCGCAGAAGGAGACGCCGACGATTTCGGCGTTCATGTAGTCGAGGCTCGTCGTTTCGGTATCGAACGCGATCAGGGGCGCCGCGCGCAGCCGCGCGAGCCAGCTCTGCAGCTGCTCCCAGCGGGTCACCGTTTCGTACTGCCGGGGTGGGGGCGTCGGAAATGCAGCAGGTGCGGCCGGCGCGCCGACGACGGTCGCCGAGGCGATCGGCGCGGGCGTCGATGTGCGGCCCGCGGCCTTGCCCTCGCCGGCGGCGCCGGTGAGCTGGCGCAGGAACGAGCGCAGTTCATAGCGCGTGTACAGTTCCTGCAGCCGCGCGCCGTCGACCGGTCGCGGCTCCAGGTCCGCAAGGCCCAGGGGCAGCTCGACCTGCGTGTGTAGCGTCGCAAGCTTGCGCGACAGCGCCAGCGTCTCGATGCCGTTGCGCAGGTTCTCGCCCACCTTGCCTTCGATCTCGTGGGCATGCGCAATGATGCCGTCCGCGGTGCCGTACTGGGCGAGCCATTTGGCCGCGGTCTTCGGCCCCACCTTGGGCACGCCCGGGATGTTGTCGGAGGAATCGCCTACCAGTGCCAGGTAGTCCACGATCTGTTCGGGCCAGACGTCGAATTTCGCCTTCACGCCCGCGCGGTCCAGGTGCGAGCCGGTCATGGTATTGACGATGCTGATGGCCGCGTTGACCAGCTGCGCCATGTCCTTGTCGCCGGTGGAGATGATGACCCTCTGGCCGTCCGCCTCGGCGCGCTTGGCGAGCGTGCCGATGACGTCGTCGGCTTCCACCCCTTCGACCCGCAGCAGCGGCAGCCCCTGCGCCCGGATCATTTCCAGCAGCGGCTCGATCTGGGCGTGCAGGTCATCCGGCATCGCCGGGCGGTGCGACTTGTAGGCCTCGAACAGGTCGTCGCGAAAGGTGCGTCCCGGCGCATCGAACACGATGGCGAGCCGCGCCTCCGGGAAGTCATGCGTCAGCTTCACGATCATGTTGAGCACGCCCAGCAGGGCACCGGTGGGCTCCCCGGCGGCATTGGTCAGCGGCGGCATGGCGTGGAATGCCCGGTACAGGTAGGAGGAGCCGTCGACCAGGACGAGGGTGGGCTGGGTCATGGTGGATATCGGGACATTAAGTCATGGCGGGGCTGCGAATTATATAGGCGCCTGTCAACGTCCGGGTCGCGTGCCGCGCTGTATCCTCACAGTGCCCCCAAGGAGGCCTGCCTCGCATGCGTGATGCCGCCATTGCCACCAACCGCTTCGGGCTGGGCGCCCGGCCGGGCGAGCTGGCGGCCTGTGCCGCCGATCCGCGTGGCTGGCTCGAGGCCCAGCTGCAGGGGCCACCGCCGCTGATCGCCGATCCGGCGCTGCAGAGCACCGCGACGCTGGTCGCCACCATCGAGCAGGTCCGTGCGCAGAACCGCCTGCTGCGGGCCGGCGGCACGGCGGCCGACGGCGGTCAGAGCGGCAAGGCGCTCCTCGACGCGGTGGTGAAACTGGGCTCGATCTACCGCCCTGCCTACGTGGGCGAGGTGACGGCGCGGCTGCGGCAGGCCGCCACTACCGACCGGCCGTTCCTGGAGCGCCTCACCCAGTTCTGGAGCAATCATTTCGCGGTGTCGGTCGACAAGGCCATCATCCTCGGCGTGGCGGGCAGCTACGAGCGCGAGGCCATCCGGCCGCATGTCCTCGGGTCCTTCCAGGACCTGCTGCTGGCGGTCGAGCGGCATCCGGCGATGCTCCTGTACCTGGACAATTTCCGCTCGGTGGGCCCTGACTCGATGCTGGCTGAGCGGGCGCAGGAGCGCGCCGGCAAGGCGCTCGGCATCAACGAGAACCTGGCGCGCGAGATCCTGGAGCTGCATACCCTGGGCGTCGGTACCGGCTATACGCAGGCCGACGTCACTTCGTTTGCGAAAGTGATCACCGGCTGGTCGATCGGTGCCCGCGGCCAGGGGCTGCGCGCCGGCGGCGTGGCGGGGGAGTTCTTCTTCCGACCCGCCATCCACGAGCCCGGTGGCCAGACGGTGCTCGGGCGACGCTATGGGCAGGAGGGCCTGGCGCAGGGCGAGGCCGTGCTCGGTGATCTCGCGCACAGCCCGGCGACGGCACGGCACATCGCAACACAGCTGTCGCGGCACTTCATCGCCGATGAGCCTCCCCCGCAGTCCGTGGAGCGCCTTGCACAGGCGTTCTCGCGCAGCGGTGGTGACCTGCCCACGGTCTATCGCGCTCTGATTGCGGAAGAAGCGGCATGGTCGCAGCCCTTGGGCAAATTCAAGACTCCCAACGATTACGTGATCTCGGCCTGGCGCGCCCTCGACCTGCCGATCGGAGAACCGCGCCAGGTGCCGCCCGTATTCGCGAATCTCGGGCAGCGCGTGTGGTCGCCGAATTCGCCGGCAGGCTGGCCCGACCGCAGCGCCGACTGGGACGGCGCCTCGGCCCTGATGCAACGGCTGCGCTGGGCCGATGAACTCGGGCAGCGCCTCGGGGCCAGCGTCAATGCCGTGCAGCTGGCACCCCAAATCCTCGGCGCGACGCTCAGTGAGGCGACCCGCGTCGCGCTCACGCGGGCGGCCAGTGCCGCGCAGGCGCTGACCCTGCTGCTGGCTTCACCGGAATTCATGCGGAGATGACCATGGACCCACGATCCAACGGGCGACGGCGGTTCCTGCGGGGCGCGCTGCTGGCCACGGGCGGTGCGTTGCTGACGACGCGGCTCGCCTTTGCCGGCAGCGGCGGTGATGCACGGCTGATCGTCATCATCATGCGTGGTGCGGTGGATGGACTGGCCATGGTGCCCCCGTATGCGGATCCGGACTACGTGCGGCTGCGTGGAAGCCTTGCGATCGCAGCGCCCGGCGCGTCCGACGGGGCGCTGCGGCTCGACAGTCTCTTCGGCCTGCACCCGCAGCTGGCATTCCTGCACGAGTCATTCGCCGCCGGCGAACTCACGGTGTTCCACGCCGCGGCCACGGCGTACCGCGACCGCTCCCATTTCGACGGACAGGACGTGCTCGAGAGCGGCGTCCCCGTGCCCCATGCCTCGCAGACCGGCTGGCTGAACCGGGCGCTGGCGGCGCAGCCGCACGCCACGGCCGGCAGTGCCGAGCGCGGTGTCGCCCTGGGATCCAACGTCCCCCTGATGATGCGCGGGCCGGCGGCCGTGGCATCGTGGTCGCCGACCAAGCTTGCCGATCTGGACGCGGACACGCTGCAGCGGATCGCGGACCTGTACGCGCACGATCCGCTGCTGGGCCAGCGCCTGGGCGCCGCGCAGACCGCCGACAGCATGGCGGGAACGGACTCCTCCGGGATGATGGGCGGCGGCAACAACCGCTATGAGGAACTCATCCATGCCACCGCCGGCTTTCTGGCGAACGAGGCCGGGCCGCGGGTGGCGGTGTTCGACACCACCGGGTGGGACACGCATGCCAACGAAGGCGGTGCGCGCGGCCAGCTGGGCAACCGTTTCGGTGCGCTCGATGCCGCGCTACGCAGCCTGAAGACGCAGCTGGGCGCCACCTGGCGCAATACCGCGATCCTCGCGGTCACGGAGTTCGGACGCACCGCCGCCGTCAACGGCACGGGCGGCAGCGATCACGGCACCGCCACCGCCGCCCTGCTGCTCGGCGGGGCCGTGCGCGGTGGTCGCGTCATCAGCGACTGGCCGGGGCTGAGCGCAGCGACCCTCTATCAGCAGCGCGATCTTGCGCCGACCCTCGACCTGCGCGCCGTGTTCAAGGGCGCGCTCGTGGAGCACATGGGTGTTCCGTCCTCGGCGCTGGAGACGGTATTCCCGGACAGCGGCTCCGTCCGGCCGCTGCGGGACCTGTTCCGCGCCTGACGGCCAGTCCGCCGCGGCCACGGCCGGGCATGACGGGCCGCGCTCCATGGCTGACCGGGAACTCCCTGGTCCCGCTTCCGGTCGGATAGGACGCTGACCGACGAATAATGAGAAGAACCGCATGAAGTTTTTGCCACTCGTTTGGGCCGGCATCCGGCGCAAGCCCGTGCGCGTGGCCCTCATCTTTTTGCAGGTCTGCGTGGCGTTCACACTGTTCGGCGTCCTGCAGGGGATGAAGAGCGGGATGGACAGGGCCGTCAGCAATATTCCCGCAAACGTGCTGTATGTCGGCCCCGCGGTGTACGGCCAGCCGCCGCTGACGATGGCCGACCTGGGGCGCCTGCGGTCCATTCCAGGCGTGACAGCGGTGTCCTTCAATCAAGGCATGCTCACGTTCTATCAGAAGCCCACCCAGCCGGTGTACGTGCTGGGTATCGAGCCCAACGACTTGATGCGCACCATCCTGCCCCAGGAGTTCATCGTGCGGGCCACGGACCTCGAGGCGCTGCGCAAGACCCGGACGGGCATCCTGATCACCGCAGATACCGGCAGGAAGTACGGATGGCATATCGGGGACAGGATTCCCCTCACCTCGAGCACGCTTCAGCGCAACGGGGCGGCAACGTGGACCTTCGATATCGTCGGGATGGCCACGCTGAAGAATCAGGACGAGGCGATCTACGTGTTTGCGAACTACTCCTATATCGATGAGGCACGGGCGCTGAACAAGGGCGCAGTGGGTCACTTCTACGCCGTCGCGGCGGATTCGAAGCAGGCGGCCGCGGTGAGTGACGCGATCGACAACGCGTTCGCCAATTCGGCGAGCCCGACGCACACCGAATCGTTCCGCGAATCCGCTCAGGAGCAGTTGCAATCGCTCGGCGATCTGAATTTCGCGATCCGCTCCATCCTGAGCGCAGTGCTGGTGGCGCTCGCATTTTCGATCACTTCGATGACGATGCAGTCCGTCCGCGAGCGTACGCAAGAGATTGCGATCCTCAAAACGCTCGGCTACCGCAACCGCACGGTGCTGTTCCTCATCGCGGCCGAGACGGTGGGCATATGCATCCTCGCTTCGCTCGTAGGGCTCGCGCTCTCCTGGCTCGCATTCCCCCTGGCTGGCAAGCTCGTGCCCGGACTATCGATGCCGCCGGTCGTCATGGCCTCTGGCGTCCTCGGCGCCGTGCTCGTGGCATTGGTCGGCGTGAGCCTACCTGGCCTGCGCGCGGCAAGGCTGAACATCGTCGATGCCCTGGCGGAAGAGCCGTAGCCGCAACATGGCCTTCCTCAGACAACTGGGCATGCTCCTGTATCTGAACCTGCTCGGCCTGCCTCAGCGCCTCGGACTGGCATGCACGACCGTCATCGGTGTGACGTGCGCCGTGGGTGTGCTCGTCGCCATGCTGGCGATGAGCGTCGGAGCCCGGCAGGCCGCGATGGGCGATGTGCGCGCAGACCGCGCAAGCGTGCTGAGTGTCGACGCGGTGGAGACCGATCGAAGCGACATACCGAGGGAGCTTGCGGCACGGATCGCGAATCTGCCCGGCTTGCGCCGCAACAGGCGTGGCCGGACCATTGCGGTGCCGGAGGTGGAGGTGTACGTGGAGGCCCGGCGCAAGGCATCTGGCAGCGCGGTGGGTTTTCCCATGATCGGCGTCGGCGCGGACTACACCGACTACGCACCCGAGTTGCATCTGACCGACGGCCGCATGTTCCGACCCGGCTTGCGCGAGATCATTGCGAGCAACGAGTGCGCGCACCGGTACCGGAATTTCAACGTGGGCAACAAGCGGCTCGTGGGGGGTGACGACTGGCTCGTCGTCGGAAACTTCGACCTCGGGCGCACGGCGGGCAGATGCTTCGTGTACGGGGACGCCGACACCGTTCTTTCCACATTCAAGCGCAACAGCTATAACGCGGTCGACGTGATGTTGCAGTCCCCTGAAGCCTTCGATGAACTCGTCAACGCGATCAAGGGAAATCCGCAACTTCCCGTCAGGGTCGAGCACGAAGCTGAGCTGGCTGCGGCCGGCGTGCAGCAGATAGAGGGAATGCTGAAGTTCGTCAGCTACTTCGTGGGTGCCATACTCGCCCTGGCGGCCACCATCGGCGCAGCCAATTCCCTCTACGCGCTCGTGGACCGTCGACGGCGACAACATGCGACGCTGCTGGCCATCGGGTTCACCAGCGCGCCGATCATCGCATCCACGTTGTCAGAGTCCATCCTCCTGGCAATTCCCGGTTCGGTGATCGGAGCGGGACTCGCGTGGCTCTTCTTCGATGGTCTTTCCTCGACAGTGCTGGATTTCAGCTTCCACCTTGCAGTGACACCTGGTCTGGTTGCAGTGGGAATTGGCTGGGCGCTGGGCATTGGAGTGATCAGCGGGCTCCTGCCAGCCGTGCGGGCTGCGCGCATACCCATCACGGTCGCACTGCGCACAAAATGACGGGCGCCGAAACCTTGATTGCATTGCTGCGGGGGCTAGCCGCTGTCGGCCAAAAGCTGCCGGTAAGCTGCCGTTGACGACCAAGCCGGTGCGGTCATCAGGGTCGTGCTGGAAGTGCAAAGACGTAAACAGATCTGCTCAGAGTGTTCAGCCAGGCGGCGGGAGGGTGGACCTATTTGGATGCGTAGCGTCGCATGGGCGGTCGCCACGTAAATTGAGCCTCCCGATAAGACGGCGGCTATGGATCGGAAGCATGTGCCTGCAGATGAAGACGATTTCTAGCAATTGGTTCCGCAAGCATCTTCTGCAAACTGCCCAGCTGTGCAGGACTCAGGACCGGTGTCGCGGCTTGAACGATCCTCGTATTGGCTTGCTCATCGATGTCGAGCTCGCCAGATAAAACCGCCATCACCGCCTTGTTGGCAACCGCACCGTTCTTCACTTGCACTCGATAGTCCGCGAGCGCGCTGTCGCGACGTGCTTGTTCAGTTGTTATCGTGGCGATCAGGCTCTTTTGCTGTTCGGGGGTCATCGGAGATCCCTCCACCACCAGCGACGCTTGAAGCGCGTTCACCTGCCGCCGAGCTGACTGCGCTTTCACATAGGCCTCAAACAGCTGCGCCTTTTCGGTACCCAAAAGCGCAATGACCTCCGAATCCAACTGGCTTTTCAGTTCCCGCTGTTCTGCCACAATCGCATGGCCAGTAGCGGGATCAGGACGCTGCCCCCACGGGGAGGCAGGGGCAAACGTATCAAGAATGCCAATCTGATAATTGGTTTCAAGATCAATCAGCTGGTGCAGCTGAGAAGTTGTCAGGCCAACCTCAGAGGCAATATCTGGACCAGATTCCGCGAGCTTGCAGCTAATCTCCGTGCGCTTCTGCTCGCGATACTCTGGATCCTTCATGAGCTGACTCATGTCACCCAGTCTGACAGCCGGGGCGCTGCAGCCCGCTGCATGCGCCTCTGACGAGGTGCCTAAAGCAGTGGCTGCCGTAACGATCCCGGCGCCAGCCACGAACACAACAAGCAAAGTAGTGCGCATTAGCAGTTCTCCTTAGCTAGCACGCAGGTCCACAGCTCGTATACCTTGATCTCCAGAGGCCCGAGTGTCACGACTGGCAGCACTAGGGTCATGATGACTGACTTATGGCACTGCGCTGGCGGGCTCCGGGGCAGGGAAACCTTTCGCCGCTGAACAGAATTGGCAATAGTGTTCAAAATTCCCCAAAATTGGCTGCGAGGTGAGTGATGAGCAAGAGAGTCAACGTTCATGTCGGTACGCTCGAAGATATGGGCAAGCGCCTCGTGAGCGCTTGGCATCGGCTTGAGAGCGGCGAGAAGGTACAGCAGCGGCATGCTACCTTGCCGGATCTACCTTCGATGCTCAACGCGCTGACTGCTCAACGCGCTGACTCCAAAACGCCTTGAACTTCTTCGCGACGTGCACCGGGAGCCGGCTTCGTCTGTAAGGGCGCTCGCCACACGGCTCGGGCGTGACTATAAGCGGGTCCACGAGGATGTGGAAACGCTGACGGCTTCCGGACTATTGCGGCGCGAAGATGGACGTGTATCGGCTCCCTACGATGCAATCACGGCTGAAATACGTTTGTAGTTACGCTGGGCAGCTTGTTCACTGTATTGCCTGCCTGATAGCAGACGCTGGTGTATGACAGCTTAGGGTCATAATCGACCAACATGAATGAACAGACTTCCAAACACAGCGACATTATTCCCACGCGGATAGTCGAATCACCTGCGCGCAGGCACTACCTGCCGTTGTGGGTGCGGAAAGCTCTATATCCCCTGGAATTGAAGATACATGCAGTTCGCCAGCGACGGCTGGATGACATCTCCAGGACGGCGATGATTCGTGTGCTCGACGTTGTGGCAGCGAGGTTGCCACCAGTGAAGAAGCACCTGTTCTACGGTGCCTCGGGGATTCACCCGAGACATCTCGTCACTTGGTACATCTTTGAAACAGACTTGGACCTCAATACAGCAGAGCGGAATGGTCTGATGTCGGAACTAGATGCTTTAACGAGATCCGAGCTGGTAAGGCACGGTTATCCCAGAAAGGCCGTACCCGCAATCCATGTAACCTTCACGTCGGAAGAGGATGTGCAAAAGAAGACGGGTGGAAACTATTTTTTGTACTTCAAATAGGCGGATTGCAATATTCCGCCGTTGTACAAATCCAGAGTCCCCGATACCAGTCAATCGCGACGGGCGGCTTGGGGTCAGTACCGCCCCTGCTGACTGGCACCTTCCGCTCGAGTCCAGTCAACTATCCTTCAGACCTATAACGCACAAAATGGTCCGTCGGCAAAAGATGCGCTAGATTTCGATTCATAGTCGCGGGCACGCCTCCAATGAGACATTTCAGATTCATTCGAATACCGGTCGTGATTTGTTACTCCGCAATATTGACGGCGTGTACGACCGCGGCGGAGGTGCGCCCTATTGGCACCCTTCAGGGAAATACTCGGTATCGAGTTAGCTGCCAAGAGCAAAGTGCTTGCGACGCTGCAATTGCGAGGATGTGCACGGCCGGACACTTCGAGGACGGCTTCAAACCTGGCAAACCGATGACTTACAGTTTCTTTTGCACTTCAGGCAGACAACGCTATTCCGAGGGGCCAAGCGCTCAGTCGGTGCAAATCGCGATCCCTTCCGAATGTAAGGACATGATGTATGGCCCGGAATTCCTTGCCGGTGCCCGCGAGAGACCGAGGCCCGATTTCCTCCCTTGGGATCCGGCCAGAGCTAAGGCATTCTTCTACCTTGACCAGCGCAGCAAGATCACTCTCCACGTGGAGAGTGATGGGCGACAATTGGCAGCAATAGATTCGAACGGACGGGTGTTATGGATTCGGAATCCATTCGAAGATGCAGGTCTCTGCCCGTACCGAACTCCGCACCCCGTTATTGTTGAGATTGATACGATCGACTCTCTGCCGAACTACGGAGAACGCGCGGCTGCGTATCTTCAGAAATTGGGCATGCTGCCAATACACAAATATGTCCAGATCCACTTTGATTCATCACAGTTCGGATTGGTTGATGAATCGAGTGGAAACTTCTTTCTTGAAGGCCAGAACTGACTGCCAGCGCCCTAACTGCAATGCCCCCATCCGGCATTTGCGAAGGGGGGAGCACAGACCGTGTGCCCTAAGCTGTCACTCGCGAGCGGAGGCATCGGGTCAGAAGTACCCACCGCTTTGCTCATTCCGGCCAAGTCAGTGCGGTCACAGTGTATCGTTTGGCGCTGCAAATCAGACATTGGCGTGGACGTTGCGGGGGTCCCAGCGAGGCGCTAGAAAGGCGCGTTGAAGGGAGGTTCGATGAGCTATCAAACGCACATTTTCTGCGGAGTGGAGCCTTGGGCAAGACGCCTCTTGGTCGCATTTCTGGTGTTCCTTTCTTTGACAGGATGGATACGCGTGTCATGCGCCGCCGGTACGAAGGCCCTTGCCCAGGGTCGCGGATACACCGAAGGCACAATCTTTGTCGGAGGCGTCCTCTACTTCGTGGATTTCTCGAGTTCCGACGTATCGCGGGTCGGGACAAGAACGGTTGAATCGGTTTGGCACCAAGACGGGTGCGGCCCATCCGGATTGCTTCAAGTGAAGCAAGGTATTTTTGTTGCGTGCTATAGCGGCAACACCCTGGTATTGATTTCCCTGAACGGCCAAGTCCTGCAGACTATCCGCGAAGACGACTCCGGGCGCCCCTTCGATGGTCCCAATGACTTGGCTGCCGACGCAGAAGGCGGCTTTTATTTCTCCGCCTCGGGCTCGGACAAAATACTGGGAAAGTCTACTACCGCACGACCGGCGGTCAGCTCAGACAGGTGGCTGAGAATATCAACTACGCTAACGGGCTCGCTGTATCGCCCGATGGGAAATTGCTGTATGTCGCGGAAAGCATCTCAC
>DATJTJ010000052.1:0-5398 GCA_035503515.1 Steroidobacteraceae bacterium | reverse complement strand
CTGCGTCGACGGTTACCAGTACGGCGGCAAGCCGTTCAACCGCCGGCCCGAACTGGCGCAGATCATCGCGGGCCTGGACTCCCTCGAACAGGTCGTGTGCCTGCCCTACCTGAACACCGAGGACCGCACGCCGTTCTCGCGGCCGACGGTGTTCTGGGATGAGCTGCTGGCGGCCCGCCCCGTGCCGAAGTCGGAATTCAAGTTCGAGCAGGTGCCGTTCTCGCACCCGCTGTGGATCCTGTTCTCTTCCGGCACCACCGGGCTTCCCAAGCCCATCGTGCACAGCCAGGGCGGCATCCTGCTGGAGCAGCTCAAGGCATTCAATTTCCAGATGGACATGAAGCCGGGGGAGCGCCTGTTTTTCTACACCACCACCGGCTGGATGATGTGGAACTTCGTGGCGAGCTCGCTGCTGAAACAGGTGGTCCCGATCCTCTACGACGGCAGCCTGATGTACCCCGAGCCCGATTCGCTGTGGCGGATGTACGAGGAGACCGAAGCGACGGTGATCGGTGCGAACCCGGGCTACGTGACTTTGCTGCAGAAGGCCGGCGTCAGGCCTCAGGACAAATTCAAGTTCCCGCATCTGCGCATCGTGATGCTGGCCGGCTCGCCCGTGACGCCCGAGGTCATGGAGTGGTTCTACAAGAACGTGAAGTCGGAAATGAGCGTGCAGAACGGCAGCGGCGGCACCGACATCTGCTCGGGCTTCATCGGCGGCGTCCCGATCCTGCCGGTGCGGGCCGGGGAGATGCAGGCGCCGCTGCTCGGTCTGGCCCTGGCCTCCTTCAATGCCGAAGGCAAAAGCGTCGTCAACGAGGTCGGGGAAATGGTCCTCACCAAGCCGATTCCGTCGATGCCGATCTTCCTGTGGGGCGACCCGGACTTCAAACGCTACCGGGAGTCCTATTTCGACGAGTTCCCGGGGGTGTGGCGCCAGGGTGATTTCTTCCGCATCAACGAGCGCCTCGGCGGTTTCGTGCTGGGACGCTCGGACGCCACGCTCAACCGGCACGGCATCCGCATCGGAACTTCGGAGATCTATCGCACGCTCGCGTTGCTGCCGGAGATCGAAGACTCGCTGATCGTCAACCTTGACATCGCCGGCGGCAAGTTCTTCATGCCGCTGTTCGTGAAGCTGCGGGCCGGCGTGCAGCTGGATGCGGCGTTGACCGACCGGATCCGCGGGAGGCTGCGCTCGGAGTATTCGCCGCGCCACGTGCCGGACAAGATCTACCAGGTCCCCGACATCCCCTATACGCTGACGGGCAAGCGTATGGAAGTTCCCGTGCGGCGGATTCTCGCGGGCACGGCGCCGGCCAGGGCGGCCAACCGCGATGCCGTCGCGAACCCGGCGGCGCTGGATTACTTTGTGGAATACGCCCGCACACAGACCGACTATCCGCTGGCGGACGCAGTGGGCAAGCTGGCTTAGCTGGCACAGGACAAAATACGGAGACCGCAATGGAAGACGTGAAACTGCTGATCGGTGATCGTGACGTGGCGGCCCGCAGCGCCGCGACGTTCAATCGACTGAACCCGCTGTCCGGCGAGGTCGCCACCCGGGCGGCCGCGGCCCAGGTGGAGGACGCGATCGCGGCGGCGGACGCGGCGGCCAGGGCCTTCCCGGCCTGGTCGGCGCTGGGGCCGAATGCGCGGCGCGCCAAGCTCAACAAGGCCGCCGACCTGCTCGAGTCCCGCGCCGCACAATTTGCGACGCTGATGATGGCAGAGACCGGGTGCACCAACGGCTGGGGGCACTTCAACGTCCACTTCGGCGCCCTGCTGCTGCGCGAGGCGGCCGCCATGACCACCCAGATCACCGGTGAGGTGGTCCCGTCCGATGTGCCGGGCATGATGGCGATGGCGCTGCGCCAGCCGGTGGGCGTGTGCCTCGGGATCGCACCCTGGAATGCGCCCGTGATCCTGGGCGTGCGGTCCGTGGCGATGCCGTTGGCCTGCGGCAATACCGTGGTCCTCAAGGCCTCCGAAGTCTGCCCGGCGACGCACCGCCTCATCGGTTCGGTGCTGAAGGAGGCGGGTCTGGGGGAGGGCGTGGTCAACGTCATCACCCATGACGCCAAGGATGCGGCTGCCGTCTCGGAAGCCCTGATCGGCCATCCGGCAGTGCGTCGGGTGAATTTCACCGGTTCCAGCCGCGTCGGCCGGATCGTGGCGCAGACCGGCGCCAAGTACCTGAAGCCGGTGCTCCTGGAACTCGGCGGCAAGGCGCCGCTGATCGTGCTGGAGGATGCCGATATCGATGCCGCAGTGAGCGCGACGGTATTCGGGGCGTTCGCCAATTCCGGGCAGATCTGCATGTCCACCGAGCGCGTGGTCGTCCATGAGAAGGTGGCCGACGAGTTTGCGGCGAAACTCGCCAAACGCGTCGCCGGGCTGCCCTCCGGTGACCCGCGCGAAGGCGAGGTGGTGCTCGGTTCGGTGGTCGGCCGGCCGACCGTCGATCATGTCGAAAAGCTGGTCGCCGCTGCGGTAGCCCAGGGCGCCAAGGTGCTGGTGGGCGGTGAGAAGACCTCGAACACCCTCATGAAAGGGGTGGTGGTGGATCACGTGTCGCGCAGGATGGACCTGTTCCGGGAAGAGACCTTCGGGCCGCACGTGTCGATCATCCGCGTCAAATCCGCCGAGGAGGCCGTGGAAGTCGCCAATGACACCGAATACGGCCTGTCCTCGGCGATCTTCACCCGCGACATCGCCAAGGGCCTGGAGCTCGCCAAGCGCATCGATGCCGGCATCACCCACATCAATTCGCCGACCGTCCAGGATGAGGCACAGATGCCGTTCGGCGGCGTCAAATCCTCCGGCTACGGGCGCTTCGGCGGCCGGGCGGGGGTGGCGGAATTCACCGAGCTGCGCTGGATCACCATCCAGACGACGCCGCGTCACTATCCGTTCTGAGCGTTACGCCAAGGGGGCCACCATGGATCTTCAGCTTGCCGGCCGCAAGGCCATCGTGACCGGTGCCACCAAGGGCATCGGGCTCTCCATCGCCCGGATGCTGGCCGCCGAGGGCGTGGATCTTGCCATCTGCGCACGAACCGCCGCGGATGTGCGCACCACGGTTCAGGAACTGGCTGCCAGGGGCATCAAGGCCTACGGGGATGCCGTGGATGTGCAGGACAAGGAGGCCTACACCCGCTGGATCGGCTCGGCCTGCGACCGGCTCGGAGGGCTCGACGTCTTCGTATCCAATACCACCGGCACCCCGGGACTGGCGGGCGAGACGGGGTGGAAGGCGACATTCGAGATCGACGTGCTGGGCGCGGTGCGCGGCGTGGAGACGGCACTGCCGCATCTGCGCAAGTCCGCATCGGCCGCCGTGGTGCTCATCGGCAGTATTTCCGGGGTGATGTCCAAGATGATTCCCGCGCCCGGGGCCTTCGCCTACGGGGCCGGCAAGGCGGCGCTCATCGCCTATGGGGCCATGCTGAGCAAGCAGGTGGCCAAGGACGGCATACGCGTCAACACGGTCTCACCGGGTCCCATCTACTTCGAGGGCGGGCCCTGGGACCGGATCCGGCAGCACGCCCCGGCGGTCCTGGCCGACGCCCAGGCGCATTGCGTCATCGGCCGGCTGGGCCGCCCGGAGGATGTCGCCGCCGCGGTGGTTTTTCTGGCGAGCCCGGTATCGGGGTTCACGGTAGGGCAGAATCTGCACGTCGATGGGGGATACATGGAGCACATCGCGTTCTAAGATGGTCGACGCGGCGCTGCAGCCTGGGCAGCGTACCGCCGGGAAGGGGGGCATGAACCAGCGGGAAACGCTATCGACGGATGCCGTGCTGCCGCAGCGTCGCGTGGAGTACTGGAACGATGCTGCCTGCGAATCCCTCACTCCGCAGGTCGCCGAGCCGCTCAATCCCCGCACCTTCTCCGGACGGCTGGTCCGGGCCGATGTGGGTGACCTGCGCTTCGTGGAATTCAACTCCGACGCCGCGGTGGTGCGGCATTCGCGCGCCCACATCGCCCGCTCCGGCGGCGGTGCCTACTTCCTGGTCCGCTTCCAGCTGGGCAACGAGAGCGTGTGTTCCCAGGGCGGACAGGACGTGCACCTGCGGGCGGGGGACTTCTCGCTGTGCGATACCGGCCGGCCGTACCAGCTGGCCTTCAATCGTCCGGTGTCGATCCTGACACTGCGGGTGGCCAAGAATGTGCTGCAGCGCTACGTCGGCTCACCTGAAAGCCTGGTGCATGTGCCGGTGTCCGGCAGCGCGGGCGCCGGGGCGCTGGCCTCGCGCGTCATCCGGGAGATCTGGAATTCCTCGGATGTCGCCCTGGGGCCCGGTATCGCGCCGCGGTGCGCCAATGTCGTGCTCGAACTCATTGCCAGCGCCTATGTGGGAATCAGCCGCGGCAATGCCGATCGGTCATGCCTTGCGTCCGCTTTGCGGCTGCGCATCATGGATTTCATCGATCAGAAGCTGAGCGACCCCGACCTCTCGCCGGTGATCGTGGCGCAGGCGCTGAAGATCTCCAGTCGCCACGTCCACCGTCTGTTCGCACAGCAGGGCGGCACCGTGACGCGCTACATACTGCAGCGCCGTCTGGAGAAATGCCGCGCTGCACTAGCCGATCCGCTGCTGGCGGGATTGAGCCTGACGCGAATCTGCAGCGAATACGGCTTTCGCTCGTTGCCGCATTTCTCGCGCCTGTTCCGCGACGAGTACGGCATGGCGCCACGCGACTATCGTCGCGACGCAGCAACAGTTGACTTGTCATCTTGGGACAAGACGGAGGTCGCTGCCCGATAAGCATTCCCTCGGAACGTCCCCTATGATGCGGCGTCAAGAATTAACAATTGTCCATAAAGGACGCTGCGGGGGGTGTTTATGAGTCATGACGTCAGGCAATCCGTGCGCCGCATTCCCAGGTCACGGCTGCTCGCCTCACTGGTCACATCAATCATCGCAGGGCCCGTCCTCGCCGCCGATCCGGCGGCAGTAACCACGGCGCAGCCTGCGGCAGAGCAGGGGGCCGGCACTGGCGGCGGACTGCAGGAAGTGATCGTGACGGCGCAGTTCCAATCACAGAACGTGCAGTCGACGCCGCTGGCCATCACCGCGGTGAACGCCGCCGCGCTGGCGGAGCGCGGCCAGACCAGCATCACCGAGATTTCCCAGGATGCGCCCAGCGTCCAGCTGCAACAGACGTCGGCGGCATTCGGTCCGTCCATGTCGGCATTCATCCGCGGCATCGGACAGTCGGACCTGGACCCGGCCCTCGAACCCGGCGTGGGCGTGTACATCGACGATGTGTACTTCGGAACCCTGACCGGCTCGCTCTTCGACCTGCTGGACCTCGATCGCGTCGAAGTGCTGCGCGGACCGCAGGGAACGCTGGAGGGCATGAACTCCGAGGGCGGCGCGGTGAAGCTGTT
>DATJTJ010000051.1:0-11575 GCA_035503515.1 Steroidobacteraceae bacterium | reverse complement strand
GTACATACAACAATGTCGTCGCTTACTGGATGAGATTCGGGAAATGGAGCACTTAGCGGCCGGGGAGTACAGCGCACCCAAAGGGCAGCTCATTGTCTCCGCACCTTTGGTGTTCGGACGGCTCCACCTGCTCCCCGTAATTACCCAGTTCCTGGGCGCCTATCCCGACATTGAGGTGAAGCTCTCATTGAGTGATCGCGTCGTGAATCTGTTGGAGGACAGAATCGATGTAGCCTTAAGGATCGGGGAGCTACCTCACAGCAGTCTCATTGCAACACGACTCGGGTCTATCAACGTCGTAACGTGCGCAAGTCCGAGTTACCTGAAAAGGCGCGGCACCCCCAAAGAGCCAAAGGCACTTGCCGATCATGATTGCGTGACTTTTGAGGGGTTGGCAGCTCCAGACCTCTGGCGCTTCGGAACAGGGCGAGCTGAAGAGTCAGTTCGCGTCCGCTCTCGTCTAGTCGTTAGCACCGCCGAGGCGGCCATCGATGCCGCCATTGCGGGCGCGGGTATCACGCGCATTCTCTCCTATCAGATCCAACGCGCTGTCTCAGAGGGCCGCTTAACTCGGCTGTTGAAGACCTACGATTCCGCTCCGCGGCCTGTAAGCTTCGCGTACCGAATGGATGGCACGCTGCCGAAAAAGATTCGGGCCTTCCTCGATTTTGCCTCCCCGCGCTTGCGGGAGGCGCTGCTCGGGAGTTAGACGCCGACGCCTTAGTAGCACGTGCTGTCGCGGCCCTGAAGAGGCTTTCAGCCGATCACGGCGCCGCCCCGTCATGCGACCAACCGAATCGCTCGGAGCCATGTGTTCAATTGTTGCTGCGACGGCCGCAGCTATGTTGGACACCAATTTAATGGTGGCCAGGGGCGGAATCGAACCACCGACACGCGGATTTTCAGTCCGCTGCTCTACCAACTGAGCTACCTGGCCTTCGATCGGAAGGGCGCGTATTAAACCGGCCGGAACGGTGGCCCGTCAAGCGTCCGTCTGGCGTAAGCCATTGATTCCTGACTTTGTTCTAGGGTTCGGGGGGCTTGTAGCCTTCCGGCCTGGCCGATCCTTCTCCAAAAAAGAACTTCGACATCTCCCCTTCCAGGAACTTGCGGGCCTTGGGGTCCACCGGGGTCAGGCGGTACTCGTTCATGAGCATGGTCTGGTGGGACAGCCACTTGGCCCAGGCTTCCTTGGACACACTCTCATAGACACGCTGGCCGAGAGACCCGGGGTACGGCGGCCGGTCGAGGCCGGGCGCCTCTTTCTTCAGGTACACGCACTGGACCATCCGGGCCATCACGATTCCTTATCTATACGTTCCAGCAGGCTCTTCATGGGGGCGGGCAAGCCGACACGGGCTGGCTGGCGCGCGTTATACCAGAGGCTGTCCGGCGCATCCATGACGGGGACTGGTGCGCAGCAGCGTACCAGCCAGGGCGTGATGGTGAGGTCGAAATGCGTGAACGCATGCTCGATGGGGGGGAGTGCCACGGGCTCCCGGCCCAGCATCTGGATGGCGAACAGGCGGGCTTCATCCGCGCTGTCGAACGCCGGCGCGGCCCACAGCCCACCCCAGATACCGGCGGGCGGTCGCTGCCGCAGGAACACACTGCCGTCGGGCCGCCGTGCGACCACCATGTGCGTCATGCGCGCCGGACGCCCGGCGCTGCGGGATTTCGGGGCGGGAAGCGCGTGCTGCCGTCCCGTCAGCCGCGCCTCGCAGCCTTCCGCCACCGGACAGTACATACATAAAGGATTGCGCCGCACGCACAGCGTCGCCCCCAGGTCCATGATGCCCTGGGTGTAGGACGCGACCGCCTCCGCCGGAGTGCACTCCTCGGCGCGGGCCCACAGCAGGTCGGTGGTCGCCTTGTCGGCCGGATCGCCCTCGATGCCGAACCAGCGGCTCAGCACCCGCCGCACATTGCCGTCCATGATGGGGAACCGCTGGCCTTGGCTTATGGCCAGGATGGCGCCCGCGGTCGAGCGCCCGATGCCGGGTAGGCTCACCACATCCTCGAAGCGCGTGGGGAACGTCCCGCCGAAGTCATCGCGGATGCGGATCGCGGCCCGATGCAGGTTCCGGCCCCGTGCGTAGTACCCCAGGCCCGTCCACAAATGCAGCACTTCATCCACGCGGGCGTCGGCCAGCGTGACCGGATCGGGGAACCGCGACGTGAAGCGCCGGAAATACCCGAGGACCGTCGCGACCTGGGTCTGCTGCAGCATGATTTCCGACACCCACACCCGGTAGGGCGTGCGATCCTGCTGCCAGGGCAGATCGTGACGGCCGTGGGTGGCCTGCCAGGCCACCACGGCGCGCGCAAAGTCCGCACTATTTCGGGTCATGGGATGGCGCGGTGCCTTATCGTAGGGCGGGACGGATCAAATTCAATCATCCTAGGCTATCGTAACCAAAGGACTCTCCACCTGCCGCGCCATGCTTGCCTACGATGAGATGCTCGATGCGGGGAACCAGCCCCGCCCCCACTGCCGGCCCTATCAGGCCTGGCTTGCGGCTCAGTCAGCGGACGTCCTGGCGGCCAAGCGCGCCGAAGCCGATGCCATTTTCCACCGGGTGGGCATCACGTTCGCCGTCTACGGCGAAGGCGGCGATACCGAGCGCCTCATTCCCTTCGACATCATCCCGCGCATCATCCCCCAGGACGAGTGGCGTACGCTCGAGTCCGGCCTGAAGCAGCGCGTGCGCGCGCTGAACGCCTTCATCCACGACATCTACCACGAGCAGAACATCCTCAAGGCCGGGGTGGTCCCGACCGAGCACATCCTGGGGAACGCCCAGTACCGCCCGGAGATGCAGGGCATCGATGTCCCCGGCGGCATCTATGCCCATATCGCCGGCGTCGATGTGGTGCGCGCGGAAGACGGCTCCTACCGCGTGCTCGAGGACAACCTACGCGTGCCGTCCGGCGTCTCCTACATGATCGAGAACCGCCGCATGATGATGCGGCTGTTCCCGGAACTGTTCGCGCAGCAGTCCATCGAGCCCGTCGGGCACTACCCGGATGTGCTGCTCGACAACCTGCGCAGCGTCGCCCACGGCTCGGTCTCCGATCCGACCGTGGTGGTGCTGACGCCGGGCGCCTACAACAGCGCCTACTTCGAGCACGCCTTTCTCGCCCAGCAGATGGGCGTGGAGCTGGTGGAGGGCCAGGACCTCTTCGTGCGCGACGATCTGCTCTACATGCGCACCACCCGCGGTCCCCAGCGCGTGGATGTCATCTACCGCCGCGTCGATGACGATTTCCTGGACCCCCTGGCGTTCCGCGAGGATTCCATGCTCGGGGTCCCGGGGCTGCTCACCGTCTACCGCGCCGGCCACGTCACCATCTGCAACGCCATCGGCACCGGCATCGCCGACGACAAGTCCGTCTATCCGTACGTGCCGGAGATGGTCAGGTTCTACCTGAGCGAAGAGGCCATCATCCAGAACGTCGAGACCTACATGCTGCGCAATCCGCGCCACCTCGACTACGCGCTCGCCAATCTGCCCAAGCTTGTGATCAAGGAAGTCCACGGCGCCGGCGGCTACGGCATGCTGATCGGCCCCGCCGCCACCGCGGCCGAGATCGAGGAGTTCCGCGCCCGCATCAAGGCCTACCCGGAGCGCTACATCGCCCAGCCCACCCTCGCCCTCTCCACCTCGCCCACCTTCGGTCCGGCGGGCGTCGCGCCCCGGCACATCGACCTCAGGCCCTTCGTGCTCTCCGGCAAGGACATCACCATCGTGCCCGGGGGCCTGACCCGCGTGGCGCTGCGCGAAGGCTCGCTGATCGTCAATTCCTCCCAGGGCGGCGGCACCAAGGACACCTGGGTGCTCACCCGGGCCGGAGCCTAGGACATGCTCAGCCGCACCGCCGATCACCTCTTCTGGATGTCCCGCTACCAGGAGCGCGCCGAAAGCACCGCGCGCATGCTCGATGCCCACGCGCGCCTGAGCCTGCTGCCGCGGCCCGCCGAGGCCGTCCTGCAGGGCTGGACCGCGACCCTGGTGTCGCTCGGCAAGATGGAGCCCTATGCCGAACGCTACCAGCAGGTCACACCGCGTTCTGCCTTCGACTTCCTGGCCTTCGACACCACCAACCCGAACAGCATCCTCTCCTGCCTGCGCGCCACGCGCGAGAATGCCCGCGCGGTGCGCGGCACGCTCACCTCGGAACTGTGGGAGACCCTGAACACGACGTACCTGGAATCCCGTGCCGTGAGCGCGCGGCTGCCGGAGGCCGCGCGCCTGGAGTTCCTGGAGTGGGTCAAGTACCGCTCGCACATCGCCCGCGGCATCACCAGCAGCACCATGCAGCGTGACGAGGCGCTGTGCTTCACCCGCATCGGGGCCTATCTCGAGAGGGCCGACAACACCACCCGCATGCTCGAGGCCCGCTGGCGCGATCCGGGGGGCCAGGGTGAGCGGCTGAACGAGGAAGCCAGCGAGTGGGCGGTGCTGCTGCGGGCCATGTCCGCCTTCGAGACCTACCGCCGCATCTGCCGCACCCAGGTGACGCCCAAGCAGGTGACGGAGCTGCTGCTGATGCGCGATGACGTGCCCCAGGCCGTGCACCGCTGCCTCGCGGAGCTGCAGCGCGACCTGAAGACCGTCGCCAATGCCCGCTCCCAGGAGACCCTGCGTCGGGCGGGTGAACTGCATGCGCAGTTCCATTACGGCCGGCTCGATGAACTGGCGGCGGACGGCATCACCGTGTTCTTCGATCACTTCCAGCAGCGGCTGCGCGATCTGGGACAACGCATCGCCGAGGACTTCCTGGTACCCCTGGGGGCCGAATGAACCGCCGCCTGCGCATCCAGCACCAGTGCAGCTACCAGTACCCGCATGCGCAGCAGTACAGCGCGCATGCCCTGCGCCTGACGCCGCGCCGGGACAGTTTCCAGCGCACGCTGTTCTGGACCCTGCAGACCCGGGGCCGGCGCGTGGAGCAGCTCGATGCCCACGGCAACATCACCCACCTGCTCACCCTGGAAGAGGCGCACCGCCAGGTCGACGTGCTGGTCACCGGCGTGGTGGAAACGACCTGGTCGGAACAGGCACTGAAGCATGAAGGCCCGCTGTCGCCGCTGACGTACCTCGCGGCAACGCCGCTGACCCGCGCGGACGCAGAGCTCACCGGGCTCGCCGAAACCCATCGGCCGCGAGCCGGCGCGACCTGGGAATGGATCACCTACCTCGGACGCGAACTGCGGGAGCGGCGGCCGGACCTGCACCGGGCCGTGGATCTGGCCCATGCCTACCTCGCGCTTTGCCGCGCCGCCGGCGTTCCCGCCCGCTTCGTCAGCGGCTACTGCCAGGTCGCCGATGACCGTGCCGACCGCATGGCCTGGGTGGATGTGTGGAGCAGTCCGCAGGATGGCTGGATCGCGCTGGACGTGGACCGGCTGGAGCCGGCAGGATCGCGTCATTGCCGGCTCGCCGTCGGGCGGGACTACCGGGATGCGTCACCGATGCGCAGCCACCTCCCGGGCGAGTCGACCGAGACCTTGAGGATTCGCGACCAATGACTTACTGCGTGGGCATGCTGCTCGATACCGGACTGGTGTTCCTCGCCGACTCGAGGACCAGCGCCGGGGTCGATCACATCAACAGCTTCCGCAAGACCTTCGTGTTCCAGCGGCCGGGCAACCGGGTCGTGGTACTGCAGGTGGCCGGCAATCTCGCCATCACCCAGGCCGTGGTCTCGCTGCTGCGCGAACATGAGGACAGCAGCACCCGCCCCGACCTCGATATCCACAAGGCCCCGACCATGTTCGAGGCGGCACGCTGCGTGGGGGAGGCGATGCGCGAGGTGTACCGCCGCGATGCCGACTCACTCAAGGAATTCAACGTCGAGTTCAATGCCAACATGATCCTGGGCGGCCAGATCCGGGGCGAGAACCCGCGCCTGTTCCACATCTACTCGGCCGGCAACTTCATCGAGGCCCTGCCGGAGAAGACCTTCTTCCAGATCGGCGAGTCCAAGTACGGCAAGCCCATCATCGACCGGGTGATCCGCCGCAGCAGCAGTCTCAACGAGGCCACCAAGTGCGCCCTGGTGTCGATGGACTCGACCATCCAGTCGAACCTGTCCGTCGGACTGCCGCTGGACCTCGTGATCGTGCGCCGCGACCAGTTCTGCGTGGCGCGGCACATGAGCATCGATTCGGAGAACGCCTACTTCCGCAGCATCCGCTCGCGCTGGAGCGCCGCGCTGCGCGAGGCCTTCGTGGAACTGCCGGATCCGGATTGGCTCTCCGATCGCGCCCTGGAGCGGCCGCCGGCGACGGTGACCAAGATCCAGAACAGCTGAGGGCGCCCTCAGGCGGGCTGGCCGCTGATGTACTGCTCGAGCTGCTCGATGTGGTAGCGCTGGTCGGCGATGACCTGCTTGACCAGGTCCCCGATCGAGATCACGCCGCGCAGTTCGCCGTTGGCGTCCATCACGGGCAGGTGCCGCAGGCGCTTGTCGGTCATCAGCGCCATGCACTCCTCGACGGTCTGCATCGGCCGCACGTACATCACCGGCGAACTCATGATTTCCTGCACTTCGGTGTCGCGCGAGGAACGGGAGAGGAGTGCGATCTTGCGCGCGTAGTCGCGCTCGGAAATGATGCCGACGACGGCCTCGCCGTCCATCACCACCAGCGCCCCGACGTTGCGCCGGGCCATTTCGCTCACGGCCTCGAACACGGAGGCGGTCGGTGTGGTGGTGAACACTCCCGGATCGCCCTTGGCGCCCAGGACCTGTGCCGCTGTAGTCATAGCCGGATGCTCCCGGATGGACCGGAACCGAGGGTACCACAGCGCCATCTGACTGCCTCGGCAGGGCCTTGCTGCGCTGCGAGTTGTTGCGCCGTCGCCTATGATGCGAGTAACCCGTCACTCCCCTTAGGAAGAAGAGCCCATGTTCCAGACCTTGCAAGGCATGCCGATCGCGCTCCTGCTCATCATTGCGACCACCCTCGAGGTGAGTGGCGATGCCGTCGTGCGGCTCGCGATCTACCAGCACACGGGGGCCGTGCGCCTGGCACTGCTGCTCGCGGGGGCACTGCTGCTTCTGGGATATGGGTCTGCGCTGAACACCGCACCCGTGGAGTTCGGGCGGGTCGTCGGGCTCTACATCGCCACGCTGTTCGTCATCTGGCAGATCATCAACCTCCTGGTGTTCCGGACCGTTCCGGGCCTGCCGGTACTCGCGGGCGGCGCCCTGATCATCGCGGGTGGCCTCATCGTGACCTACTGGCGCACGGCTCCGGGTGCACCATGACCGGCACCGAACTGCGCAAGGACGTCGACGCCACCGCCCCCTGCATTGCCGCGCCTCCTGAGGTAAGTCCCGGCCCCGTCACTCCCGCAGGATCTTGATGTCGCGCAGCGGCGAGCGGGCGGTAACGGCAAGACCTGTGCCCTGCGGCCGCGTCTGCAATTTGATGCCGGACCCGCTCGGCTGCACGGTGCAGACACTCCCGGAACGGTACGCCAGGGCCTCGCTGAACTGGGCTTCGGCCGGGTCCCCCAGGGCATGCGAGAAATCGTCCGCCACCGAGCAGCCCGGAATGACGACTCCCGCCGGATCGAGCGTATTGCCCGGCGAGAATCCAGCCGGATAGTCGCCGAATCCCTGATCGTTCACTCCCCGGAGCTGGATCGAGAAGTAGGTCGTACCGCAGTTGTCCTGGGGATAGAACCCATAGGGCTTCCCACAGGTGGTCGAGCCGACCAGGATCACCTGCACGTTCACGCCCCGCAGGCTGTTGATGATGGACTCGCTCGCCGAGCAGGTCTGGGTGCCGGTGAGGATGAACACACGCGACAGGTTCAGGGACGGGAGCGCCTGCCCGGAGGGCACCGAAAAACCCTGCGAAGTCGAGTGGAAAAGCGTTGGGGTAATCGTGGCGTTGGTGACCGGATTGAGGGAGGGGTACTGGCTGTTGAACTGCTGCAGCTCGAAGGTCCGGCCGCCGGTCTGCGCCGCGCCGGCGATCATGTACGCGACCTCGCTGGCGATATCCAGGTAGCCGCCGCCGTTGTAGCGGATGTCCAGCACCAGGTCCGAGACGCCCTGGCTCTGCAGCGACGTGAAGGCGCTGATGAGTTCGGCTTCGGCCGTGGCGATGTGGTCGTTGAACAGGATATAGCCGACCTTGCCGCCATTGGCTGTGACGGCGGTGGCCACCGGTACCGGCGTCTGCGTGACGTTGGTCGACAGCAGCTGCACCGTCCGCGGTGTCGATGAACCCGGATCGAGCACCGTGAAGGTGTGAGTCTGACCCGCGGCCGAGGGCTGCAGGCCGGCGTTGAGGGTGGCGACCCCGCTCGAGGTGTCATCGTTGACCGCATCGACGCCGTCGATGCTCTCGATGAGCGTGCCACGGGCCAGCGTCGCGGCCGCGCCGCTCGCGCTCGGATCCAGATATGCCACCACGATCTGCCGCGGCGGGGTGGCCGCGATGACTTCGAAATCGACCCCGTACCCGGCCTGCTCTCCCTCCTGCGACAAGGACTCCCACACCGAGGTGGCATAGGTGAAGTGGAAGCGGTCGACCGGCGCGCCCGAGGCGGTCGTGGCCGAGGTCTTCAGCAACGGGAAGTAGTCGGCGGTCGAGTACTGGGCGGGGTCCAGATCCGGCACGTCGGCAAACCACAAGTACAGCTGGTGGGTCCAGCTGCGCAGGAAGTAGTTTTCATCGGTACCGGTGCCCTGCACATCCGGGTAAGGCACATTGGTCACCGGATCCGTGCCACTGCGCGGACTGGCACATTTGGCCGCGAAATTGGCGGCCGGCAGATACTGCCCCGGGACGTACGTGGGACCCGAGCTGCCGCCGCTACTGGCCGCAGTACTGCTGCCCGTGGCCGTGGCGACCGTGCCCCCACTGTCCCCGCCCCCGCCGCACGCGGCCAGCAGCAGGGGTACGAGCAGACCTGCCACCGGCAGGCGGATTGAATAAAAGTTCATGCCCAAGCTTGCTCTGCCGCGAGCCCAGGGGCAGTGACACAGTTTCCAGAATCAGCCTTTTTCCACAAGCACCGGTGCGACGGTCGGGCGGCTCAGGAATCGCTGCCGCGTCCGGCATACCAGCTCACCGAGTACTGCAGCAGCTGCGCATTGGTTTCGAGATTGAGCTTGCGTTTGAGGCTCTGTCGATGCGATTCCACCGTTTTGACGCTGACGTTCAGCAACTCGGCCGCCTGTCGCGATGACAGGCCGCGGCCGATCAGGCTCAGCACCTGCAGCTCACGATTACTGAGGCGGGCAATCGGGTCATCGGAAACCGCGGCGGGCGCGCCGTTGTCGCGCTTGGCCTTCAGGACCTGCTCCATGGCATCGCTCAGGTACTGCGCGCCACTCAACACCCTGCGCAGCGCCGCGAGCAGCTGCGGGTGGGGCGCATCCTTCATGATGTAGCCACTGGCGCCGGCGGCCAGCAGCCGTTCGGCGTAGATGTTCTCATCGTGGATGGAGAACACCAGCATCGGCAGGTCCGGGCGCTGGGCCCGCACGTCGCGCACCAGGTCGATGCCATCGCCCTGGGAGAGCGATACATCGACGATCATCACGTCGGGGTTCAGCTCCCGCAGCACCGCGCGGGCCTCCCGGTCGTTCTCCGCCTGACCGCAGACCACGAGGTCCGGCTGGACGTTGATGAGCTGCATCAGCCCATGCCGGACGATGGGATGGTCATCGACAATGAGCACCCGGAACTTACCGTCGGCAGCACTCACCATTTGACGATGGGCGGCAGACTCATCAGGTAGGCCTCGGGATCGGCATCGGTCGCAAATCCGAACTTCGTGCCGCGGTCATAGACCAGGTTGAACTCCACGTAGCGTCCGCGTTTTAGTAACAATTTTTCACGGGCGTCCGCATCATACTGCATACGGCAGCGCCGCCGGACGATTTTTGGATATATATCGAGGAAGGCCTCGCCGACGGCCCGCACGAACGCGAAGTCGCGCTGCAGGTCACCGCTGGCGAGGTCATCGAAGAAGATCCCGCCGACTCCGCGCGGCTCCTGCCGGTGCGGCAGGAAGAAGTAGCGGTCGCACCAGGCCTTGTATTCGGCATAGGCATTCGGGCGATAACCGTCACAGGCGCCTTTCAGGGCAGCATGGAAATCCGCCGTATCCTCCGCGAACGGAAAGGTGGGAGTCAGATCCGAGCCGCCGCCGAACCAGGCGCGGCTCGTGCACAGGTACCGCACGTTCATGTGCACGGCGGGCACGTAGGGATTCTGCATGTGCGCGACCAGCGAGATGCCGGTGGCCGTGAACCGGCCCTCGGATTCGGCGGCGCCGGCGATCTGGCCGCGGAACTGCGGCGGGAAGGAGCCCCAGACGTGGCTGAAGTTGACGCCCACCTTCTCGAACACCTCGCCACGCATCAGCCGGCTTTCACCGCCGCCCTGCAGGCGATGCCCTTCGGGCTTGGCCCAGGGACGCACGCTGAAGCGCGCGCGCTCCTCGAAGGACTCGAAGGCGGCGCAGATGCGTGACTGCAGGTCACTGAAGAAGGCCGCCGCCATGGGTGCGAAGCCATCCGCGCCTGCCGCGGTCCCCGCCGTGCTTGCCACCGGAGTGTCCACGGGCTCAGCCCCGGCCCCGGCGCGAGGTGCGCATGTGGACATGATCGATGAGCCGCGCCACCGCATCCGGATCGGTATCCGGCCAGATGCCGTGCCCCAGGTTGAAGACATGACCGGGCGCCGTGCCGGCCTCGTTCAGCACGATGTCGATCTGGCGCTTCAGTTCCTCGGGCGAGGCGAACAGCGCCGCGGGATCGAGGTTGCCCTGCACGGCCTTGTCCGGACCCAGAGCCTTGCGCACTGCGCCGAGCGGTGAGCGCCAGTCCACGCCGATCACATCGACGTTCAAGGTGCGCAGTTCCTCCATCAGCGCCGACCCCTGGTTGGCGTAGTAGATGAGCGGCACGTCGAGCTTGGACAACGCGGTCAGCGTGCGCTTCGCGCCGCGCAGCGCGTATTGCCGGAACTGCGGCGGCGCCAGCAGGCCCGCCCAGGACTCGAACAGCATCAGCGCCTGCGCCCCGGCGCGGGCCTGCGCGGAAAGGTAGTTGGCCATGGCATCGGCCAGGTGATCGATCAGCAGGCCCGCCGCCTCCGGCTGGTTGTACAGGAAGCTGCGGGCGATGCCGAACTCCTTGGAGGGCTTGCCACTGACCAGGTAGCACAGGAGGGTGAAGGGCGCGCCGGCGAAACCGATGAGGGGCACGCCGCGCGGCGCGTTGTTGCGCACCAGTTTCACCGCATCCAGCACGAAGGGCACGTCGCGTTCCGGATTCAGCGGCGGCAGCGCCTGCACCTGCTCGAGGCTGCGGATCGGCGTTGCGACCACCGGGCCCGGTTCGAAGCTGAGCGGAATGCCCATGCCCTGCAGCGGCGTCATGATGTCGCTGAACAGGATGGCCGCATCCAGCGGGAAGCGCTGCACCGGCTGCAGCGTCACTTCCGCGGCGAGCTCGGCACTGCGGGTCAGCGTCACGAAGTCCACGCGCGAGCGCAGCTCGCGGTACTCGGGGAGGTAACGCCCGGCCTGGCGCATCACCC
>DATJTJ010000050.1:0-11896 GCA_035503515.1 Steroidobacteraceae bacterium | reverse complement strand
ATTTCTCATGGGCTGCCGTCCTTCTTGGTGCGCCTAATGCTGATATTGCTAAGGCCATCGCCAGGGTCCTCAGAACGAGCGAGATCATGAAGAAGGTAGGCCTCGGATGAAGTGCGGCTTTATTCACGGGCCCGCTGCCCGATTCCCTCTTATCGAGAAGCGAATGTGTGGGCATCGCGCATCCCCCCAGCTCGCCGATGCCTCATGCGTATTGGCCCACAGGGCCACGCCGCGCATGCAATTGTCAGCCCAATTAAGAGACCTGCAGCAGCCACGGCAGATATGCGTGCATCTCGACCTCCGCGACCTGTTATACCCTGTTGAAATGGGGCATGCAGTCCGGGCCGACTCTTCTCGTGTGCTATAGTTCATAAAGCGGTGGAGTCCGCTATAACCGCTGTTCTACCCAGCCAATGACTCCTGCTTTGATACAGGCCGCCCCGTCTGGAGCGGAGTGATATGCAGGAGGATGCAATGCGGATGGCCAAACAGTTGCCCGGCTTGCCTTGGCTCCTTTTAACCGTTGCCTCTTTGGCGGTGCACTTAGATCCGCCCATGCCCAAGCCTCGCGGGGAGCTGCCAGCAGATCTCGTTTCGATCTGGGCGAGCCCGCAATGGCCGAGGCTTCCATGAACATCCGGCGTTTACTTCTTGACGTTGATAAAGCAATGGAGCGCCCTTCGATTATCGAGATTGCAGAGGCTATCAGCGCAAGCACAGGGGTCCAGGCTTGCAACATAACCGTCAGCGATATCGACGTTGAAACTGTCGGAATGAATGTGACGGTCGAGGGCGAGAACATCAATTACGACGCCCTGGTCAGCGCCATTGAACACGTCGGCGCAGTCGTGCACAGCATAGACGAGATCGTGATCGGCGAGCGGGTGATTGAACGCGTGCAGCGTGCACGATGAGAATGCTGCGTGCTTTGGCAACGGCCCAAAATAGGTTGGACGTGGTCGCAGGCTTTGTTGACGGCATACTGAATGCATTGACTCTGACCTCCTCTTTGTTGCTCAACCCTGGGCACGGGGCTACGTGGACGCTGGCCATGCGAGTTGGGGTCGCATCCGCGAGCACTACGGCGTTCGTGTTTTTTGTGGCCCACGTGGCTCAGCTTCGCGCGCAGCTAATAGAGTCAGAAAAGCAACTGAACCTCACGCGGAGGGGCCGCTTGGCGATGACCAACCTTGGACGGCAGGTGCGACGCGAGGCCCTGGCGGGAGCGATGGTCGCCGCTGCGTGTTCCCTCTTAGGAGCGGGACTGCCTCTGATGCTCAGCGCCCTTTTGCCGGGCCTGCCCTTCGTCAGTGTGAGCCTGACAGTCTTGCTCCTCGGAATATTGGGCGTCCTGCTTGCACTCAGCATCTCCGGATCGCCTTTGATCTGGGCGTCCGCGCTGATGAGCGGCGGCGTCGTCATGACATTTGTCGGTGTAAAACTTCGTCTCGTCGGGTAGTCATCAACCGCCCACCGCCGGACATCGGTGCGGTGCAGCACCGGTCCAGTCTACGTGCCGCTCCCCTTTGCCACGCGTTCAGCCCTGCGACGGAAAGCCTTCGACCGCGCCGCATTCGAGCGCCACGTCGAGCAGCTCGATGTCCGTCGTCACCCCGAGCTTCTGGCGGATGCTCGAATGGTTGTTCGCCACGGTCTTGACGCTCAGGTTCAGGAGCGCCGCGATGTGTTCGTGGTTCTTGCCACCGGCGAGCATGCGGAAGATGTCGAACTCGCGCACCGACAGCCCCAGGGTCGGGGAGGCCCGCACATCGGCGGCCACCCGCTCCAGGCGCTGGCGCACATCGGGACTGAGCGCCACCTCGCCTGCGAGGACGGTGCGCACGGCCTCCACCATCAGCTGCGGGTCGCTGCCCTTGGTCACGTAGCCGTTGGCGCCGGCGCGCAGCGCCTGGGTCGCGAAGGCGGCCGTATCGTGCATGCTGAACACCAGGATGGGCAGCAGCGGCCAGCGCAGCTTGAAGCGGCGCAGGCTGGAGAGCCCTCCGAGGCCGGGCATGCTCAGGTCCAGCAGCACGATGTCCGGGGAGATCCGCTGCAGCAGGGCATAGGCCTCCTCGCCGGAGGCCGCCTCGCCGATCACCGTGCAGCCGGGCTCCTGTTCCAGGAAGCGGCGGTAACCGGCGCGCACGACGGCGTGGTCGTCCACCAGCACGATGCGCACCTCGACCGCCATCCCTAATCTCCCGTACTCGCCGCAACGGGCAGCGATGCCGTCAGCAGCATACCGCCCGCGGGCTGCCATAGTATCCGCAGCGCGCCGCCCTGGGCCTCGACCCTTTCGCGCATGCCGTCGAGGCCGGTGCCGCCGCCGCTGTCGGCCGGCGTGCCGGGCGCCACATCGGATTCGGCGACCTGCAGCTCGACCCGTCCGTCCCCGGCCCGGCAGCGGATCGCGATCGCCCGCGCCCGCGAATGCCGGACGGCATTGGTCAGGCATTCCTGGACCAGCCGGTAGAGGGTGATGTTGAGCTGCGGCGAGAGGCCGTCGAGCGGTCCTGAGAACTCCAGCGCGCAGCTGAAGCGGCCGGCCATGCGGGCCTGCCAGCCGCTGACCAGGTCCGCGAGCGTGGCGCGCAGGCCGATGGTCTCCAGTTCATGGGGCCGCAGCCGGCTGAGCATGCTGCGGGTGAGGGCCATGATGCCGTCGACGATCTCGCCCACGCCGCGGGCGCAGTCCTCGACCTTCGGCAGCACGGCGCGCGCCTCGCGCTCCATGAACGCGGCGTCGACCTTGATGGCGGTCAGGGACTGCCCGAGTTCATCGTGCAGTTCGCGGGCGAGCCGCCGCCGTTCGTCCTCCTCGACGGCGGTCAGCCTGAGGCTCAGGGTCCGGCGCTGCTCGGCGCCGGACTGCAGGGCCTGGGCGCAGTGATTGAAACTGCCGGAGATGTCATCCAGATCCTGGATGCGGAAGTGCGGCAGCCGCGTGTCGAGCTTTCCGGCCTGCAGCTGCGCCAGCGCCGTCTGGATCTGGCCGACGGGCCGCAGGCCCCAGCGCACCATGGAGTAGACCGCGGCGGCCATGGCGAGGATCACCAGCACCAGCAGCAGCAGGTCCGACTCCGCGCGCTCCTCGATTTCACTCACCTCGGCGCGGGGATTGGCGGTCAGGCGCAGCGTGCCCAGCGTCGCGCCGCCAAATGTCAGCGGCACACTCAGCTGCGGGCGGTCACCGTCGCCGGCGAACTCCGCGGCGAGCCAGCCACCCTGCCGGGAATCGACCGGCGTCGTCGCGACGCCGCGGCCGGCCGGATCCTGCAGGGTGATGCGCACATGGCGCAGCGGCCGCGACTCGCGCACCGCGCCGGCCGCCGCCGCCAGTGCCGCGGCGGCGTCGGGCGCCGCATGCACGCGCTCCTGCAGCTGCATCAGGAGCGTGGTCAGCTGCAGCGCGCCCTCGGTCTCGCGGTCGGCGTCGGGCCGCACCGAACTCAACGGCACCAGCACGCTCAGCAGCAGTGCCGCGAGTGTGACCGCCGCAATGCCGAGCAGCAGCCGGGTATGCAGATACATAGACTCTCCTTGCCGGCAAGCCTACTACGGGGACCCGCGATTGAGTGCGCTACACTCCTTTGCAAGCCCGCCGCGGTTCCAAGGGGGAAATCGTGAACAAGCGCCGTCAGCTTCGCGTCCTGATCCTCGGCTGCCTGATGACACTCACGGCTGGCCATGGCCGTGTGGCTTGGGCCGCCGATTGCGACCGCGCCTGCCTCAGGGGGCTGCTCGATGGGTACCTGGCGGCGGTGGTGAAGCACGATCCGGGCGCGGCCCGCCTGGCCGACGGCTACCGGCATACCGAGAACGCGATCGACGTGCCGCTCGGCAGGGGTGTGTGGCAGAGCGTGACGGGCCTCGGGGAGGTACAGCGGCGGTACCTGGATGCGGTGAGCGGCCAGGCGGCCTATTTCGGCATCGTGCAGGAGGGCGCGCAGCAGACCATCGTGACCGCGCGGCTGCGGGTCCAGGACCGCAGGATCACCGAGGGCGAGTGGTACCTCGCGCGCGAAGGCGATCCGGGCCTGCCCGGATCGACGCCGGCGAACTCCTGGAATCCCCAGGGACTGATCCAGACACCGCCGCCGGAGCGGGTGCTGGCCCGGGGACGGCGGCTGCCGCGCGAGACCATGATCGCCATCGTCAACAGCTACTTCGATGGCATCACCTCCCACGACGGCAGCGTCGTGCGCGCCCATCCGGGCTGCAACCGCTACGAGAACGGCACGCGGGTCACCGGCCGCCGCGGCGGGGTGAACGATGACTGCGTCTCGGGCCTGGCCAACTTCAACCTGGCGAATGTCGCCGGGCGCCGCGTCGGCTTCGTCGATGAGGAAGCCGGGGTGGTGATGGGCATGGCGGTGTTCATCCGCCGGGCCGGATCGGGCGTGCCGCGCAATGCCTTCAGCGAATGGTTCTGGCTCGAGGACGGCCGGATCCGCAACATCTGGACCGCCATGTACTACCCGCCACCGCAGCGGCCGGTGCCGAACTGGCCGCCCTACGACGGCAACTTCCCGCTGCCGGCGTTCACCCCCTCGGCGCCGGCGGCCGCGCAGACCCCCGCCGGCAACGCGGCGGACCTCGCCGCGATCGCGGCCTTCAACGCGCGCTACCTCAAGGCCATCAACGGCGGTGACCTCGCGACGTTGAGCAGCCTCACGGACGAGGATCACATCATGCTCGCGCCCGGCCGCGACCCCCTCATGGGCAGGGCCGCGAACGATGCCGCGAACGGCCGGGGCTTCGCGCAGTTCAACATCGTCGAAACCTGGAACCCGCAGGAGACCGTGATCGACGGCAGCCTCGGCTACCAGCGCGGCACGTTCACCGTGGTGGCGACACCGAAGGCCGGCGGCGCGGCGCGCACCACCCGGGGCAGCTTCCTGCGGATCTACCGCCGGCAGGCGGATGGCTCGTGGCGCATGAGCCGGGACATGTTCAACTCCGGTCCCTAGCGGGCCGGCAGCGGCGGCGGCCGGCGCGCATGGCTGGCCTGCTCGTAGGCGAAGGCCATCGCGATCAGCTTCGGCTCGCTGAAGGCCGGACCGACGATGGAAAGTCCCACCGGCAGACCCCGCACCGCGCCCATCGGCACGGTGATGTGGGGGTAGCCCGCGATCGCCGGCGGCGCGGTGATGCCCCCGCCGACGATGTGATCGCCGTTGACGAGGTCGTTGACGAAGGTCGGGCTGGCGGTGGGGGCGACGAGCGCGTCCAGATGATCGTGCGCCAGCGCCGCATCGATGCCCTCGGGCCCGGCCAGCCGCCGGGCGCGTTCGCGCGCCTCGCGGTAGGCCGCCTCCGTGAGCGGTCCCTTGGCCTGGGCGCTGACCATGATGTCCTGTCCGAACCAGTCGAGTTCCCGCGCCGCATGCGCGTTGTTCCAGGCGATGACTTCGGCCAGCGACCGCGGCGAAGTTCCGGCGCGGGTGGGCAGGTAGCGATTGAGTCCATCCTTGAACTCGTAGAGCAGGGCGGTCAGTTCGTCGGCGGAGAGCTTGTCGGCGTTGGGCAGTTCCACCGGATCCACGATCACCGCGCCCTGCGCCCGCAGCACCTGCAGGGCGCGATCGAAGAGCACATCCACGTGCTCATCGAAGCCGGCCAGCTTGCGCACCACACCGATGCGCCTGCCCTGCAGGCCCTTCGCATCCAGGAACGTCCGGTAATCGGGCGGTGGCGCCGTCTTCAGGCCCGCCGTCGCCGGATCATCCGGATCGTAGCCGGCGAGCACCGTCAGCAGCGCGGCCGCGTCCGCGACGCTGCGGGCCATCGGACCTGCGGTGTCCTGGCGGGCACTGATGGGAATGATGCCGGAGCGGGAGACCAGGCCCACGGTAGGCTTGATGCCGACCAGGCCGTTGAAGCTCGACGGACACACGATCGAGCCGTCGGTCTCGGTGCCGACGGCCAGCACCGTCAGGTCCGCGGCGACCGCGGCGCCGGAACCGGAACTGGATCCGCAGGCGTTGCGCGTGATGTCGTAGGGGTTGCGGGTGAGGCCCCCCCGGCCGCTCCAGCCCGAGGTCGAATGACTGGAGCGGAAGTTGGCCCATTCGCTCAGGTTGCTCTTCGCCAGGATGAGCGCACCGGCGGCACGCAGCCTGCGCACGATGAAGGCATCCTGCCGCGGCTTCGAATCCATGAGCGCCAGCGAGCCGGCCGTGGTCAGCAGGGCATCGGCGGTCTCGATGTTGTCCTTGAGCACCACGGGCACGCCATACAGGATGCCCCCGGCGCTCGGCCGCGCGTCGAGTTCGCGGGCCAGTTTCAGCGCATCGGGATTGACCTGGATGATGGCATGCAGCGCCGGCCCGTGAACGTCGAGCTCATTGATGCGCTGCAGATAGTGCCGCGCCACGCCGGTGACGGTCGTGCGGTGCGCCATGAGGGCGGCCTGCAGCTGCCCCACATCGGGTTCCGCCGGCACTGCCGCGCCGGTGCCCGCCGCCAGGGCTCCGGCGACGAGGCCCGTGGCCAGAGCCGCGGTAACGCAGGCGACAGTGGCAGCGTTCAGGCGCATTTGCGCATTATACGGTTGCAGAACCCGTATCGGAGTGACGTTCATGGCCTATTCCCGCGAGCCCCGGCTGCACCCCGTCTCCATGTCCGCGCTGCGCCCGACCCAGATCACCGTCGGCATGCGCGAGGTCAAAGCCAAGCGCAAGGCGTGGCGCGAGCATCCGGATCGCAAGAAAGCCGACTTCCTCGGCAAGCACATGATCCCCGTGGTGTGGGGGCCGAAGGAGGACTACTACGTCGTCGATCACCACCACCTGTCGCTGGCGCTGCACCAGGAGGGGGTCAAGGTGATCGCGACCACCATCATGGCGGATCTGCGCCGGCTGCCGCGCGATGCGTTCTGGATCTACATGGACAACCGCGGCTGGCTGCATCCCTTCGATGCCCGCGGCCGGCGCCGCGACTACGACGATGTGCCGCGGCACATCTGGGACCTGGATGACGACCCGTACCGCAGCCTCGCCGGGGAGCTGCGCCGCACGGGCGGCTTCGCCAAGGACACGACGCCCTTCAGCGAATTCCTGTGGGCGGACTTCCTGCGCCGCCGCATCAAGCGCCGGCTGCTGGACGCCGACTTCCAGCAGGCGCTGGTCCGCGCCCTGAAGCTCGCCAAGAGCGCGGAAGCGGATTTCCTGCCCGGCTGGTGCGGGCCGATCGCCGAATCGCCTTGAGACGCGCAGGCGTCGCGGATACGGCCGACCTGCTGGCCGCACTGTCCATCGCCGGCCTGCTGCTGCCGGAGGCGGTCGCGTACTCGGGCCTTGCCAACCTGCCGCCGCAGGCCGGCGTCATCGGTCTTTTCGCGGGCCTGCTGTGCTACGGCATCCTGGGACGCAGCCGCTTCGCCATCGTCTCCGCGACTTCCTCCTCGGCGGCGGTCCTGGCGGCGGCGACCACGGCGCTCGGGGCCGGCGACATGGCGACGCGCGTACTGCTCGCCGGTGTCCTGGTGCCCTGTACCGGACTCGCCTTCGTGCTGGCCGGCAGCGCCCGCCTCGGCGCGATTTCGAACCTGATCGCCCGGCCCGTGCTGCGGGGCTTCGCGTTCGGCCTGGCGCTGGTCATCGCCCTGAAGCAGGTGCCGGCACTGTCCGGCCTGCACACCCGCAGCAGCGGCTTTTTCGCACTGCTGCTGGAAGTGGCGCGCGTGCTGGCGACGGCGAACCCCGCGGCCCTCGCCTGCGGCATCGCGGCGCTGGCCGGCCTGTTCGTGCTCGAGCGCGTCAGGCGCGTGCCCGGTGCACTGGTGGTCATCGTCTGCGGCATCGCCGCCGCAGGCCCGCTCGCGGCCCATGGCGTGGCGCTCACCGGTGCCATCCACCTCGGACTCGATCCGCCGCGGCTCGTCCTGCCGGCGCATCCGAACTGGCCGCAGACCATCGAGTTCTCGCTGGCGCTGATGTTCATCCTGTATGCGGAGTCGTACAGCTCGATCCGCACGTTTGCGCTCAAGCACGACGAGACGGTGCAACCCAACCGGGACCTCGTCACGCTGGGCCTCGCCAACGTGGTCTCGGGGGTGTTCCATGGAACGCCGCTGGGCGCGGGCTATTCGGGCAGCTCGGCCAACGAAGCCGCGGGGGCGCGCTCGCGGGCCTCGGGACTGTTCGCCGCCGGCATCATCCTGTTGCTGGTGCTGCTGTGCCTGCCGCTCATCGAGCGCATCCCCGAACCCGTGCTCGCGGCCATCGTCATCCATGCCGTGAGCAAGTCGCTGCGGCTCGGGCCGCTCGCGACCTACTTCCGCTTCCGGCGCGACCGGCTGATCGCGGTGATCGCGATCGTCGCGGTACTGCTGTTCGGCATGCTGAACGGACTGCTGTTCGCGATCGCGTTCAGTCTCGCCATGCTGCTGCAGGCGCTGGCCCGGCCGCGGCTGTCGGAGCTGGGGCGCCTCGGCGCGCATGACTTCGTGAGCCTGCAGCGCTTTCCGCAGGCCGAGCGGGCCGTGGACGTGCTGGTGCTGCGGCCGGAGGAACCGCTGCTGTTCGCGAATGCCGATCCGGTGCTGTCCCTGGCGCGCTTGAAGGTCCAGCGCGTGCCGACCCTGAAGCTCGTGGTGCTGAGCCTCGAGGAATCCCCGGATCTGGATGGCTCCTCGCTCGAAAGCCTCACCGAGTTCAGCGCCTGGCTGCAGCAGCGCAGGATCGAACTGCGCCTGGCGCGTCTCAAGGACCGCGCGCGGGATGCCCTGCTGCGCGCCGCCATCGCCCAGCTGCCCGCCGCGGCCCTGGATTTCGCCAGCGTCGATGATGCAGTGCGTGGCGATGCCGGCGGCGGCCCCTAGACAACGCGGCCCGCAACCGCGAGCATCGGGCCTCTGCCAAAGGACGGATCAGACATGAGCACGGACAATATCTATCTCGCGGTCTTCATCGGCAGCAAGACGGGACAGCGGGCCGCGGCGTGGGCGGCGCTGACGGACAGCGAACGCGAGCGGCGCTCGCAGGAGGGTCGCGCGGCCTGGGGTGCGTGGATGCAGAAGCACCAGGCTTCGGTCCTGGAACTGGGAGGTCCGCTCGGCAGGACCAAGCGGGTCTCGGAACATGGCATCGAGGATGTGACGAACCAGCTGGCGGCGTTCGTGGCCGTGCGCGCGCAGTCCCACGAGGCGGCCGCGAAGCTGTTCGAGAATCATCCGCACTTCACGATCTTCCCCGGCGACGCCGTCGAGATCATGCCGGTCAAGCCGGTGCCCGGGACCTGAGGGCCCGGTCCGTCCGGCACTGCGTCCAGTCGATCCTCGCCCAGCGACCGCGGGCCGCCAGGCGCAGCACGACGGCGAGGAGCGCCAGGGCCCCCTCCAGCGCCCCGACCAGGAACAGATCGCCCCCCGGGCGCGCGGCGAGCACCGCGACGGCCATCAGCGTCAGCATCACGGCGATGGCCAGCAGCGACTCCGGGGCGCGCAGGCCGCGGGTGACCATGAGTCCGAGGTATGTGCTCAGGACGGTGCCGAGCACGATCAGCGGTAACCCGGCCGCGAGCAGCATCACGGGCAGCTTTTCATAGGTTCCGATCGCCAGCAGCAGCACCAGCAGCACGCCGAGCACACGAACGTTGTGCCGCCAGAAGGACTTCTCGACGCGGACGAACAGCTGCGACGTCGACCAGTCTCCCCGCAGCCACAATCCGCGGCTGCGTTCCGCCGCCTGCCCGGCGATCGCGCCCGCCACGGTGCTGAAGAGCGTCAGGTAATACAGCCAGACGGCCGGGGAATAAAAACCGATGCGGCTCGCCAGCAGCACCGGGACCAGCTGTCCGAGGGCCAGCAGCCAGGGGTTCGCGGTACCGAGCAGCAGGTCGGTCTCGCGGCCGCCGAGGCGTGCCGCCGGCGACCGTTCGCCGCCGGCGGTGATCCCCCGGATCCGGCGCACGAGTGGACGCAGCTGCGGCCACACCAGGAACAGGATGCTGAAGACCGCCAGGGTGGCGCCGCAGAGCATCACGTCCCAGGCCACCTGTGCCTGCGGTGAGCTTAAGTGCCTGGTCGGCAGGAACAGCACGATCACGATGACCCCGAGGGCCTTGAGGTAGCCCGCGAGGCTGCGCTGGCTGGTGATGAACCAGAGCACGACGTAGAGCCAGCCGGCGATGAGGATGCAGGTACTGGCGGTCGTCCAGAAGGTCTGCACGAGCCCGCTGTGGAACATCGCCAGCTGCGCCGGGGTCGGGGGCGGACCGTGGGGGTCCGGCAACATCAGCAACCCATAGACGGCGACGCCGGGCGCCGGAAGGGCCACGATCAGCACCGTGAGCAGGCCGCTGACCAGCAGCTTGATGCGCCCGAAGGGCACCGTCCGGAAGGTCTGGGCCCGCGCCAGGCGCCCGAGCATCAGCGGCATCATTGAACTGCCGACGTAGAGCGCGGCGACCCCGACCATGAGTGCGACACCGATGGCGAACGTCGGCGGCGCAAGCCGCATCGCGACCCACGACGCCACGATCAGCAGCACGCCCGCCGCGGAAAAGGCGCGCGCCGCCGGCGTGCAGCTGAAATAGGTGACGATCAGGCGCATCACGGCCTTCATCGATGCAGCTCCAGGAAGATCTCCTCGAGGCCCAGGGACTCGGCCTGGACGCAGCCGTGGATCTGCCGTTCGAGTTCGTGCTGGGCAGCCTGCGTCCAGTCGCGCACCACGGCCACCGCGCCGCCCTCGAGCCGGCGCAGTGACAGCAGGCCGGGAATCGCGAGCCGCTCCGGCAGGCCGCCGGCACACTGCAGGTGCAGGCGCACGATGGACTCCTTCAGCGAATCGAGATCTCCCTGCCAGTCCAGCCGGCCCTCCTTCAGGATCCAGATGCGGTTCGCGAGTCGCTCGATGTCCGAGACGATGTGCGAGGAGAACACGACGGCGCGCTGCGCATCGGCCGAGAGCTCGACCAGCTGCTCGAGGAACTGCCGCCGGGCGAGCGGGTCGAGGCTGGCCACGGGTTCGTCCAGGACCAGCAGCTGGGGCCGCTGGCCGAAGGCCAGCACGATGGAGAGCTTCTGCCGCTCGCCCATCGACATGCTCCTGATGCGGGCGCGCGGATCGATGTGCCACTCATCGCACAGTCGTTCCACCAGGGCCCCGTCCCAGTCGGGGTAGAACGATGCAACCAGGTTGAGCTGGTCGCGTACGCTCAAGGGATCGAGCAGTTCGTCCTGCTGCGGCACGAAGCCCACGCGCAGCTTCACCGTACCGGGCATGCGGCGGCTGGGATGACCGAACACGCTCACCTCGCCCGTGGTCGGCGGCGTGAACCCGAGCATCAGTTCCAGCAGCGTCGTCTTGCCGGCGCCGTTCTTGCCGAGCACGCCGACCACGTCGCCGGGCATGACCTCGAAGGACAGGTCGCGAAGCACGTCGCGGCTGCCGAATGCCTTGCCGAGGTGGGCGGCGTGGATGGTGGGACTAGTCATCATTGGATTCCTCCCATTGGCGGTGCAGCGCCTTGGCAAGTTCGGTTTCCGTGATCTGCAGCTGGCGTGCGGCCAGCACGGCCTGGTCCAGCAGCGGTGCGATCTGCTGCAGGCGGGTCGAGAGGGCGGCCCGCGACGGCGCCTGGCTGGCGACCGTCATCGGCTTGCCGCGATGGCGTTCCAGGATCCCTTCGGCCTCCAGCAGGCTGTAGGCCTTGGAAATGGTCATCGGATTGACGGCATGCAGCAGCGCGAGGTCGCGGATCGAGGGCAGCGCCGCGCCGGCCGGCAGCTGGCCGCTCGCGACCATGCGGCGGACCTGGTCCAGGAGCTGCCGGTAGATCGGAATGCCGGACTGTGGATTCAGAATGAACAAGGCCTGACCACCCAGTGCATATGTGCATTAGTACTATAATGCACTTGGGCCGGGCCGTCCGTGAATCAGTTCAC
>DATJTJ010000049.1:0-33636 GCA_035503515.1 Steroidobacteraceae bacterium | reverse complement strand
ATTGGACATGCCCAAGTGTCCAGAAACAAAGGCGGTCTGCCCCTTATACTTAGACGGGTTTTCGCTCTCGGATGTACCCCCCCGGGCGAAAAAAAATATTTCGTGCCGCGTTATAGATGCCGAGCCGCTCATCCCTTGGCGAAGCCCTCGTTACATGCCAGGCTTTCGTCAAGTAGCCGCCGCGTCGGCCCTAAACTCTCGCTTTGTCGCCGCCGCGCCCGGCCGATTACCTTCCTTCGTGCGTTTGTGGTCCTGGGAGGAACTGTAAGGGCAAGCCGCTCCTGGGCGGCTCCCGCCGAAGGGGCTCCAATCCGAGGAAATCGTGGAGGAGCTGTTCGGGGCGCAGATTACAGAAGGCGGGATCCTTGGCAGGATCCACCATCACCACAATCCCGCATGACCCGTTGCTGCGGTGCGGGAGCCTGCGAATAGCCGATGAAGAAAGCCTGTCGATACTCAAGCGGTGGCTGACGGTAGGGTGTCGGAGTGCACTGCGCAGTACTGGCGCGCAGGTATCTCCCAGGTGCGCCCCCAAGCGGCAGGTAACAGTAGCCAGCCTGCGCCGACCGTGGCCGATCGTAGCCGCCATAATCGCCGTGAAAGAAGCGGCGCTCCTGATGTCAGTGCAGAGGACCGTCGGTGCCAGCCAGGTCCAGTGCAATCTTCTCCGTAGCCTCTGGGCGTGCCTCCAGAAACACCTGCACGAAGGACGCCTCGATCGGCCGGGTCCGCGGACAGGTTTTATGGTACCTCGATGTACTGCTCACGGAGCTCTATCCATCCCGCTCTGTGGGAATGGCGGCGGGCGCGGGGCCGCGCGCGCCCGGGCCAGGCCCGCGGCGAGGTCATCGCGCAGGTCCTCGAACGCCTCGATGCCCACCGACAGCCGCAGCAGCCCGTCGGTGAGGCCGGCCCGCTGCCGCGCCAGCGGCTCCATGGCCGCGTGTGTCATGGTGGCCGGATGGGCGATGAGGCTCTCCACCCCGCCGAGGCTCTCGGCCAGAGAGAAGTAGTTCATGCGTGACACCAGCGCCCGCACGGCCTCGTGTCCGCCGGCGACCTCGAAGGTCACGATGGCGCCGAAACCGCGCTGCTGGCGCGCGGCGATCGCATGTCCGGGATGATCGGGCAGCCCGGGATAGAAGACGCGATTCACGCCCGGCTGCGTGCGCAGCCACTCGGCCAGCCGCCCGGCATTGCGCCCGTGATGCTCCAGGCGCGCGTTCAGGGTGCGCAGGCCGCGCAGCGTGAGATAACTGTCGAAGGCCGCGCCGGTGAGTCCGAGGCAGTTCGCCCACCAGCCCAGGCGCTCGTGCAGCGCCTGCGTACCCGCCACCACGGCGCCCCCCACGACATCGCTGTGGCCGTTCAGGTACTTGGTGGTGGAGTGCACCACGATGTCGGCGCCCAGGCCCAGGGGCTTCTGCCACAGCGGTGACAGGAAGGTGTTGTCGACCACCACCAGCGCTCCGGCCGCATGTCCCGCCGCGGCGAATGCCGCAATGTCGGTGACCCGCAGCAGCGGATTGCTGGGCGTTTCGATCCACAGCAGTGCCGTGGGCGCGGCGAGCGCGGCCCGCACGGCGGCCTCGTCGCCGAAGTCGACGAAGTCGCACTGGAGTTCACCGCGCCGGACCCAGGCGTCGAAGAGGCGGTAGCTGCCGCCATAGCAGTCATGCGGCGCCACGATCCGGGCCCCGACGGGCAGCAGATGTCCGATGAGCGTGATCGCCGCCATGCCGGTGGCCAGCACCGTGGCGCCCGCCCCGCCTTCGAGGTCCGCGAGCGCCCTGCCCAGCAGATCGCGGGTGGGATTGCCGCTGCGCGAATAGTCGTATGCGCGCTTCTCGGCGAAGCCGTGGAAGGCGTAGGTCGTGGACAGATGGATCGGCGGCACCACGGCACCGGTGCCCGCATCGCTTTCCAGGCCCGCGCGCACGGCCTGCGTCACTGCATCGGGTCCCTGGCTCATCCGGCACCACCCAGTACATTCGCAAAGATGCCGCGCAACTGATCCGTCTCCTTCAGGAAGGCGTCGTGCCCGAACACGGAGGAGATCTCGTGCAACCGCCCCTGCTGCAGGCGGGCCACCATGGCCCTGATGTCCGAGAGCGGCACCAGCCGGTCCTCGCGGATGCCGACCACGGTGGTGGGCACGAAGATGCGCGCCACATCCACGCGATGCAGGTCGATCGACTCCGACAGGCACAGGAAGGCCTCCGGCCGGTACTGCGCGGCATAGTCGCGGCCGCGCGCCGCCAGGTACTGCTCCACGGGAAACACGAACCGGCCCTCGATCTGCTCGGCCGGTCCGTCGAACCGCGCCGCAAACTCCTCGGCCGAGCGGTAGGTCGTCATCGCCAGCGCGCGCGCCAGTTCCATGCCCTGTTCAGGGTCGCCCGCCCGGATACCGAAGCGGACCATGCGCCGCTGGGTGCTGCGCCAGGCGCTGGACATGGGATGGGCGCGGTCCGAGGCGCCGATGACCAGCAGGTTCGCGACCCGATCCGGATAGCGTTCGGCGAAGGCCAGTCCCACCATCCCACCGTAGGAGCCGCCCGCGATCGCGCGCAAGGCGCCGATGCCCAGCGCGTCCAGCAGCCGTTCGAGCGCACGGGCCTGGTCGTAACTGGAAATGCTCGGAAAATCGGCCACCCCCGGCGCCGGTCCGGTGGACTCGCCGCTGCCGCCCAGGAAATCGAAACTGAGGATGCGCCAGCGATCACTGTCCAGCGGTTTGCCGGGACCTGCGATGTCGCACCACCAGCCCTGACGCGGTTCGGCCGTCAGGCACACGCGCCGATGGGCCGAGATGCCACCCAGCGCACACACCACCGGCGCCTCCTCCGGCCCGGTCAGGCGCCAGGCGAGGCGCACGTCGGCCAAGTGTCCGCGGTGATGCAGCGGCCAGGTGCCGGCGAGTTCGAGGATGCCCTCCCGAACCGGCGGCATCGCGGCGCCGGCCGCGCCATGCACGGTCGTGACCCGCGCGCTGCGCGCGGCCGTGGACAGGACTTCTATTTTGGCAGTCATCTTGGACGCTCCGCCGACCAGGGCTGGATTCAACCGATACCCCTGCGGAACGCCCGCACCGTTCGCGGCGGGCTTCAATCGGGTCCATCCCCTGGCACGTCTTGCAACGTGGCCGGGGCCACTCCGATCACTCATCTACCGCCCCGCTTGTGCGGGTCGCAGGAGTTGGCACCTTCCCGGGCTGGTTAGGCTCGGCGGTTGCCCCGGCGTCGAAGGGCCTTTTCCCTCAGCCGGTCTCGATGAGCGGATTGAAGTCTAGGCGGGGGCCCGCGGCAGCGTCAAGGCCACAGCCGCTGCGAGGCCCGCCTGGCGCCCTCGGCCAGTGCCGCGAGCTTGGCATAGGAGATCTCCGCATCCATCTTGCCGATGCCGGCGAAGGTGCCGAAACCGCAGTCCGTGCCGGCGAGCACGCGCTCGCGGCCGACGATGTCGGCGAACTGGCAGAGGCGCTGCGCGATGAGTTCGGGATGCTCGACATAATTGGACGTGCTGGTCAGCACACCCGGCACCAGTACCTTGTCGGCGGGGATCCGGGCCTGCTTCCACACCGCCCATTCGTGGGCATGGCGCGGGTTGGCGGCTTCGAACAGGATGGCCGCGGGCTTCGCCCTGAGGATGATGGGCAGCACCTTGCCGACATCGATGTCGTGGTCGTGGGGGCCCTCGTAGTTGCCCCAGCACACGTGCATGCGCAGCTGCTGCGCCGGGATGTTGCACAGCGCCTCGTTCAGCGCCTCGACGTGGAACTGGGCACGCCGCAGGAACTCCTCCTCGCTCAGGTCCTGGAAGCCGGTATGCCGCGCCATCGCCAGGTCCGGGCAGTCGATCTGCAGCACCAGGCCGGCGGCCGCGATGGCCTCGTACTCCTCGCGCATCGCCGCGGCGATCGCCTCCACGTAGGCCTCGTGCGAGGGGTAGTACTCGTTGGGCTGGAACGCGGCCACCACGCCGGGTGAGGCCGCGTTCAGGAACGCATCGGCCGGCCGGTGCCGGGCGACGGCGGCCTTGAGGTTCCGGATGTCCTTGTGCATCGAGTCGCGCTCGATGAGCGCGACCGGCCCGATGCAGCACTGACGCTTGAAGGACTGCCGGCCGGCGAACACCGCCATGCGCTCGCGGAATTCCGGGTATGGCTTGAGGTCGAGCGCCACCTGCCGGGGACGGTCGCCGCCGAAACCCGAGAGGCGGTCCTTGATGTAGGTCGCATAGCTGATCTTCGAGGTCTCCCCGTCGCTGACGATGTCGACCCCCGCGCGCACCTGCCGCGCCACCACCGCATCGACGGCATCGGCCATCACCGCATCGAAGGCGGCGGGGTCATGGCCGTCCTGGTTCTCGCGGGCCATCAGCATCTGCGCCACGGCCTGAGTGCGGGGCATGCTGCCGACGTGGGTGGTGAGGATACGATCGGTGCTCAGACGCATTGCCTTGGGCCCTCGAAAAACCGGCAAGGATACACGCGGCGGCCGCGGCTGGCCATGTGCGGTCCACTGTGTTAATGTATTAGCGTACTGTTACATTGGTACGAACCGGATCCGACGGATAGCCGCTTCATGAAAGTCCATCGCAACGTGTCCGAAAGCCAGGAAGCCCTGGCCGAACGCAACCTGTTCGCAGCCGTCGCCTCGCTGCGCAGCGCCGATGAGTGTCGGGCGTTCTTCCGCGACCTGTGCACGCCGGCCGAGATCCAGGCGATGGCGGACCGCTGGGCGGTGGTCGACTGGCTGGCCCGTGGCGTGCCCTACCGGGAGATCAACCGCCTGACCGGGGTGAGCGTGACCACCATCAGTCGCGTGGCCCGCTGTCTCGGCGACGACAACGGCGGCTACTCGCTGGTGATCCGCCGCACCCAGGGCAACCGGCGTACGCGCCGCACCGAATCGGCCCGCCGCGTGGAGGCGGCCCGCAATGGATAAGGATACCCGCCTGAAACTCGCCGTGCAGAAGTCCGGAAGGCTGACCGACCCGTCCCTGGACCTGCTCACCCGCTGCGGACTGAAGCTCTCGCGCGGCAAGGACCAGCTGATGGGCTTCGGCGAGAACATGCCGCTGGATGTGCTGTTCGTGCGCGATGATGACATCCCGGACCTGGTCCAGGAGGATGTGTGCGATCTGGGGCTCGTGGGGCTGAACGTGCTCGAGGAGAAGCGCCTGGAACTGGCCGCGCGCGGTCATCCGGCGTTGTTCCAGCCGGTGCGCAACCTCGATTTCGGCCGCTGCCGGCTGTCGCTGGCGGTCCCGGACGGCGTGGTGTTCACCGGTCCGGCATGGCTGCAGGGCAAGCGCATCGCCACCACCTATCCGTACATGCTGGCGCGGTTCCTGAAGCAGCAGGACATCACGGCCGAAATCGTCGTGCTGTCCGGCGCGGTCGAGATCGCCCCGCGGCTGGGCCGGGCCGATGCCGTGTGCGACCTGGTCTCCACCGGCTCGACCCTGCAGGCGAACCACCTGCGTGAGGTGTTCACGGTGCTGGAGAGCCATGCGGTGCTGATCCGGACGCCCCTGGCGCTCGCCTCGGCCAAGGACGAATGGGCGCAACGGCTGCTGATGCGCATCGATGGCGTGCAGCAGGTCAAGGAAAGCAAGTACATCATGCTGCATGCGCCGCGCACCGCGCTGCCGGAGATCCGGCGGCTGCTGCCGGGCAGCGAGTCCCCGACCATCATTCCGCTCGAGGGGCATCCGGACCGCGTGGCGGTACATGCGGTGTGCCGCGAGAATGTGTTCTGGGAGACCCTGGAGAGCCTGAAGAAGGCGGGCGCCAGTGCCATGCTGGTGCTGCCGGTCGAGAAGATGCTGGTGTGATGATGCGCATCGTTTACTGGCAGGAACTGGATGCGGCACAGCGCCGCGCCGCCCTCGCCCGCCCTGCCTTCGAAGCCCGGGCGGACATCGGCGCCACGGTTGCGCAGCTCATCGGCAGGGTGCGTGCCGAGGGGGATACCGCGCTGCTGGCCCTGACCGAACGTTTCGACGGCGTGCGGCTCGCGCAGCTGGCGGCGACGCCCGAGGAATTCGCGGCCGCGCGCGCCGCGCTCAGCTCGCAGCAGATCGCCGCGCTCGCCCAGGCGGTGGAGAACGTCGAGCGCTTCCACGCCGCGCAGCAGCTCGCGCCGCTGTCGCTGGAGACTTCCCCGGGCGTGCGCTGTGAACGCATCAGCCGCGCGATCGGTGCGGTGGGACTGTACGTGCCGGCCGGCTCCGCGCCGCTGCCTTCCGCGGTCGTGATGCTGGCGGTGCCCGCGCGGCTCGCCGGCTGTCCGCAGCGTGTGCTGTGTACACCGCCCACCCGCGAGGGTCGTGCGCACCCGAGCGTGCTGGTGGCCGCGCAGCTGTGCGGCATCGACACCGTCTTCAAGGTCGGCGGCGCCCAGGCGATCGCGGGCATGGCGTACGGGACGGCCTCGATCCCCAAGGTCGACAAGATCTTCGGTCCCGGCAACGCCTGGGTGACCGCGGCCAAGCAGCAGGTGGCCGCCGACCCGGACGGCGCCGCCATCGACATGCCGGCGGGTCCTTCCGAAGTGCTGGTCATCGCCGATGAGAGCGCGCGGGCGGAATTCGTCGCCGCGGACCTTTTGGCGCAGGCCGAACACGACCCGCAGTCGCAGTCGATCCTGGTCACGCCTTCGGCGAAACTGGCGGTCGAGGTCGCCGCGGCGGTGGCGGGGCAGATGACCACCCTCTCGCGCCACGCCATCCTCGTCAAATCGATCGCCGCCAGCCGCTGCATCGTGGTGCCGGACCTGGCGACCGCGATTGCGGTCTCCAACGACTACGCCCCCGAGCATCTGCTGCTGCAGGTTCGCGACGCGCGTGCCTGCCTCAACCGCATCCGCAATGCCGGCTCGATCTTCCTCGGAGACTGGTCGCCGGAGCCGATGGGCGATTACTGCTCGGGTACCAACCACGTCCTGCCGACCTATGGCTACGCGCGCGCCTACAGCGGCCTGTCGCTGTTCGATTTCAGCAAGCGCATCACGGTGCAGGAGCTGACCGCCGATGGCTTGCGGCAGCTGGGTCCGGTTGCCGCCGAGCTGGCGCAGCTGGAGGGTCTCGACGCGCACGCGGCTGCCGTCGAACGCCGCCTGGCGGTGCTGGAGGGCGGCACTTGAGCGCACCGCCGCCCTCGCCCCTGAGCATCGCGCGCCCGGACATCGTGCGCGCGGACCCTTATGAGCATGCCGCCTGGGATCCGACCCTGGAGCGCCTGCACGCCAACGAGCTGCCCTGGCGCGGGGAGGACGATCCGAGCGAGGCCGGCCTGAACCGCTATCCGGAGCCGCAGCCGCGCGAGCTGGTGCAGCGGCTCGCCGAGCTCTACGGGCAGCCGGCGGGCAATGTGCTGGTGACCCGGGGCAGCGATGAGGCCATCGATCTTCTGACCCGCGCCTTCTGCCGGGCCGGCACCGACGAGGTCCTCATCTGTCCGCCCACCTTCGGCATGTATGCCGTGGCGGCGCGCGTGCAGGGCGCCGGCGTGGTGCGCGTGCCGCTGGCTGCGGCGCGCGGCTTCGAGCTGGATCTGCCGGCGGTGCTCGAGCGGTGCGCGCCGTCCGTGAAGCTGGTGTACGTGTGCTCACCGAACAACCCCACCGGCAATCTCGTTCCCGAGCAGACCATCCTGCGCCTGACGGCGGCCCTGGCCGGCCGGGCGCTGGTGGTGGTCGATGAGGCCTATATCGAATTCGCGGACGTGCCCAGCAGCGCCCGGCTGCTGGCGGATCAGCCCTGGCTCGTGGTGCTGCGCACGCTCTCCAAGGCCCATGGCCTTGCCGGGGCCCGCTGCGGCACCGTACTGGCGCATGCGGACATCATTGCCCTGCTGCGTCGTATCGTCGAGCCCTACAACATGGCACAGCTGAGCATCGAGGCGGTGCTGCGCGCGCTGCGGCCCGGCAACCGCGCCCTGACCGAGCAGCGTGTCGCCCTGGTCCGCCGCGAACGCGAGACGCTCGCCGCGGCCCTCGGCGCCACCGCCGGCGTGAGCCGGGTGTGGCCCAGCGCCACCAATTTCCTGCTGGTGGAATTCGAAGCGCCCCAGGTGGCGTTCGACCGCGCCCGCGCGGCGGGCCTGCTGGTGCGCGACATGCGCCGGGCGGCGGGCCTGGAGCGGGCCCTGCGCATCACGGTCGGCACTCCCGAGCAGAATCGGCGGCTGATCGGCGCCCTGGGCGCGGGAGGCGAGCCGTGACCGCCCTCACCCCGGTTCTGTTCATCGATCATGACGGCACCCTGGTCGAGGAACCGCCGGACTTCCAGGTCGACAGCCTGGAGAAGATCCGTTTCATGCCCGGCGTGTTCGCGGCCCTGAACGAGCTGTCGCGGCTGGGCTACCGGCTGGTCATCGTCTCCAACCAGGATGGGCTCGGCACCCCGAGCCATCCGAGCGCCGCCTTCGAGCAGGCGCACGAGTTCATCCTGCGCAGCTTTGCTTCCCAGGGCGTGCACTTCGAGCAGGTCTTCATCTGCCCGCACCTTGCCGCACAGGGGTGCGATTGCCGCAAACCGCGCACCGGATTGCTGCGCGAGTTCCTGCGCGAGGCCGGCGTGGACCTGCGCGCGAGCGCCGTGATCGGCGATCGCGATACCGATCTGGAGCTGGCCCGCAACCTCGGCACGCGCGGCCTGAAGGTCCGCAGCGACGGCAGCGAGCAGGAGACCTGGCCGGCCATCGTGCGTGAACTCACGGCGCGGCGTGCAAGCCTCGAGCGCGTCACCCGGGAAACCCGTATCGCCGTGAGCGTCGATCTCGACGCCACCGCGCCGATCAGCGTCGCCACGGGCATCGGCTTCTTCGACCACATGCTCGAGCAGCTGGCCAAGCATGGCGGCTTCGCCATGTCCCTGAGCTGCGAGGGAGATCTCGGTGTCGATGAACATCACACCGTCGAGGACTGCGCCCTGGCCATCGGCGAGGTGCTGCGCAAGGCCCTGGGGGCGAAGCTCGGCATCAACCGGTACGGCTTCCTGCTGCCCATGGACGAGGCGCGCACCCAGGTGGCGATCGATCTGTCGGGCCGCGCCTACGCGGTGTTCGAAGGCCGCTTCGGCCGCGAGGAAGTCGGCGGCCTGGCCACGGAGCTCGTGCCCCATTTCTTCCGTTCCCTGGCGGACAGTCTCGGGGCGGCGATCCATATCAGCGTGACCGGCGAGAACACGCACCACATGATCGAAGCGTGTTTCAAGGGTACCGGCCGGGCGCTGCGCCAGGCGCTGCGTCGCGAGGGCCGCGAGCTGCCGAGCACCAAGGGCATGCTGTGAGCCTCGACGTGGCCATCATCGACAGCGGCGGCGCCAATCTCGCCTCCCTGCAGTTCGCGCTGGAGCGGCTGGGCGCGCGCAGCTGCGTCACCAGCGACGGCGCCGTCATCCGTGAGGCGCCGCGGGTGCTGCTGCCCGGCGTCGGCTCGGCGCTCGCCGCCATGCAGCGGCTGCACGCCAGCGGCATCGCCGCACTGCTGCCCGCGCTGCGGCAACCGGTGCTGGGCATCTGCCTGGGCATGCAGCTGCTGTTCCTCAAATCCGAGGAAGGCCCGGCGCAGTGCCTGGGCGTGCTGCCGCAGACGGTGCGCCGCCTTGAACCCAGGGCCGGGCAGCCGGTGCCGCACATGGGCTGGAACCGGTTGCGCATCACGCGCGAGGATCCGCTCCTCGATGGCATCGCCGCCGGGGAATACGTGTACTTCGTGCACAGCTACGCGGCGCCGCTGTCCCACAATACCCTCGCCAGCACCGACTACGGACTCGACATCGCGGCCGTGGTGCGCAAGGACAACTTCTGGGGCACGCAGTTTCACCCCGAGCGTTCGACCCGGGCCGGTGCGCGCATTCTCGCCAACTTCCTGAGGCTCACCTGAAGTGCTGCTGATCCCTGCCATCGACCTGCGCGACGGACGCTGCGTACGGCTGCTGAAGGGCGACTTCGCCGCCGAGACGCGCTACGAGTACGAGCCCGCGGAACTCCTGCAACGCTACCGCGGCATCGGTGCCACCTGGCTGCACGTGGTGGACCTGGACGGCGCCCGCGAGGGCACGCTGGCCAACCGCCGGATCATCATCGATCTCGCCTCGCAGTCGGCGGTCAGGATCCAGGTGGGCGGCGGGGTCCGTTCGGCCGCCGTGATCGAGGATCTGCTGCGCCATGGTGTCGCGCGGGTGGTGATCGGCAGTCTCGCCGTCGAGCAGCCGCAGGAGGTCGTCGGCTGGCTGCGACGCTTCGGGCCCGCACGCCTGTGCCTCGCCTTCGACGTACGCCACGATGCCTCCGGTGTGCCGCGCGTGCGCACGCGCGGCTGGACCCAGGGCGGACAGGTGAGTCTCTGGGACGCCCTTAAACCCTACCTCGAACATGACGTACAGCACGTGCTGTGCACCGACATCGACCGCGACGGCGCGCTGAGCGGACCGAGCCTCGACCTGTACCGGCAGGCCCGCGAGCGGCATCCGCGGATCGCCTGGCAGGCCTCCGGCGGCGTACGCGACGCCGCGGACCTCGCCGCGCTCGCCGCACTGGGGCTCGCGGCCACGGTCAGCGGCAAGGCCCTGCTCGAAGAGCGCATGACCCCCGAGGAGCTGCGGCCATTCTTGCCAAACGCATAATTCCCTGCCTGGACGTCCGCGACGGCCAGGTGGTCAAAGGCGTGCGCTTCCGCGATCACCAGGTCGTGGGGGATATCCTCGAGCTCGCCGCCCGCTACCGCGACGAGGGCGCCGATGAGCTGGTGTTCTACGACATCACCGCAAGTCCCGAAGGCCGTACCGTGGACCGCACCTGGGTCAACCGCGTGGCGCAGGTGCTGGACATCCCCTTCTGCGTCGCAGGCGGCATCCGCTCGGTGGCCGAGGCCGAAGCGGTGCTCAATGCCGGTGCGGAAAAGGTCTCGATCAATTCCCCGGCGCTGGCGGATCCGGACCTGATCGATGCACTCAGCGCGCGCTTCGGCGCCCAGTGCGTCGTCGTCGGCATCGACAGCCAGACCGCGGGCGAGCGCTACACCGTGTACCAGTTCACCGGCGACCCGAACCGCTCCCGGGATTCCGGCCGGGACACCCTGGCCTGGGTGCGTGAAGTTCAGGACCGCGGCGCCGGCGAGATCGTGCTCAACTGCATGGCCAGCGACGGTGTGCGCCGCGGTTATGACATCGCCCAGCTGCGGGCCGTGCGGCAGCTGTGCCGGATCCCGCTGGTGGCTTCGGGAGGCGCAGGCCGCAGCGAGCATTTCCAGGATGCGTTCGAACTGGCCGGCGTGGACGCGACGCTCGCGGCGAGCGTGTTCCACTCCGGTGCCATTGCCATCCGCGACCTGAAGGCGAATCTGCTGGTTGCCGGAATCGAGGTGCGCCCATGGCCGTGAAATCCGACCCCACCGATCTGTCGCGGCTGGACTTCGCCAAGGGCGAGGGACTGCTGCCCGCGATCGTGCAGGACGCGGACAGCGGCGCGGTGCTGATGCTCGGCTACATGAATGCCGCGGCGCTGGCCGCGACCCAGGCGCGCGGCCGGGTGGTGTTCTTCAGCCGCAGCCGCCAGCGGCTGTGGGAAAAGGGAGAGACCTCCGGCCACGCCCTCGAGGTCGAGGCCATCCGCACCGACTGCGACGCCGACACGCTGCTGATCACGGCACGGCCGCATGGCCCGACCTGTCACGAGGGCACCGTCACCTGCTTCGGCGATGCGCCGCTCACGGGCGCCTCGCGCCTGGGATTCCTCGCCGAGCTCGCGCGCATCATCGAACAGCGCCGCGGCGAGCCGCCGGACCGGAGCTATACCGCGAAGCTGTTCGCCGGCGGCGCCAGGCGCATGGCGCAGAAGGTGGGCGAGGAAGGCGTCGAGGTGGCGCTCGCGGCGGTTGCCGAAACCGATGACAAGCTCATCGGCGAATCCGCCGACCTGCTGTTTCACCTGATGGTGCTGTTGCGTAGCCGGGACCTGGGGCTCGACGATGTGGTCCGGGAACTCGCGGCCCGTCACGCCACTCAGGTTGCGCGCAGGTCCTGAGTCACCTGCCCGAACTGACGGATTTCGGCTTCATGGGCCGCGTCGCGGAAGGTTTCGCGCAGCCCCGACTCGTACCAGCCGCGCAGTGACTCAAGCGCCAGCAGTCGGCCGGCGTAGGCCTGCGCCGCGGCGGGAAGCTGCAGGCCATAGGTCTGGATGCGCAGCGCCACCGGTGCAAAGAAGGCATCGACCGCACTGAACGCCGGCCCGGCCAGGAACGGTCCGCCGAAGCGGGCGAGCCCGTCGTTCCACAGCGCCGCGAGGCGCCCGAGGTCCGTGGTGAGGGCGGCGGTCAGGGCATGCAGCCTGACCCGCACCCCGCAGCTCATGGAACAGCGGCTGCGCAGCTCCCCGAAGCCCGCGTGCATTTCAGCCGCCGCGCTGCGCGCCCAGGCGCGCGCCTGCGACTGTGCGGGCCACACTCCCGGATGCCGCTCCGCCAGGTATTCCACGATCGCCAGCGACTCCCACACCGTGACCGGACCGTCGGTGAGGCACGGCACCTTGCCGTTGGGCGAGAGCCGACGGAAGGCCGCCCATGCGGCCTGGTCGTGAAAGGGAACCAGCACCTCGGTGAACGGGATATCCAGCTCGCGCAGCACCATCCAGGGTCGCAGCGACCAGGAGGAGTAGTTCTTGTTCGCGATGTGCAGGGTATACATCTTAGTGCGCCACCAGTTCATCGGCGCGGCGCTGGGCTTCGGCGGCCTCGCCATTGCGGCCGCGCGCCTTGAGCGACTCGGCGATGAGGTGCCAGGAGGCCGACTGGGCACGCGGGTCGCCCGTGGCCAGCTGCAGGGCCTTGTGGCCCATGCCGGCGGCCTGATCGAAGTGACCGGCATTCTCGTGGATCTCGCCAAGCTCGATCCACAGCAGCGGATTGTCCGGTTCGATGCGCAGCGCGCGCTCGACCGTGCGGATCGCGAGCTGGGTATCACCCGCGGCGGCCTGTTTATGGGCCTGCGCCACCAGGCTCGTGGCCGCGGCTCCGAGGTGGAACTGGCGGGTCGCCGGCGGCGGCGCCGGTTGCGGCGCGGGGGCCGGTAGCGGTGCAGGAACGGCGGGGGCCGGCGCGGGGGGATAGGGGCTCGTGGGCCGACCGGGCGCCTGCGGGACGGGCTGGGGCGCCGGGGTGGTTTCCACGGGCTCCCGGAAAAGGGCGCAGCCGTCCAGCTGCAGGGCCACCAGGCCCAATGCCAGCACGGGCAGCAGCCGGCACGGCGCCGCGCTCGAGGTTCTCAACATGAATCGCAATCAGCCTCCATGCGTGATGCTCTGGATCAGCTTGCCCGCCCGCTCCAGCAGCGAGGGCCCTGACTTCGCGCCGGAGGCCGCCGCGGGTGCCTGACCGAAGGCGGTGCAACCCGGGGGCGGCTCCGGGGGCGTGAAGCCCGAGGGCACGTACACCGTGACCGGCTCCGGCGAGCAGTTCGGCGCCGGGGCATAGCCGGTGCGGAAGTCGATGGTCACCGGGTGCAGTGACTCGGGCATGACACTCGATACCGAGGTGGGTCCGATCGCGGTCAGCAACCGGTCCCACACGTTCAGGGCACCCGTGGAGCCGGTGAGCCCGGTGACACGGTCATCATCGTACCCGACCCAGACGACGGCGACCGCATTGCCGGCAAATCCCGCAAACCAGCTGTCGCGCAGGTCGGAGGAGGTTCCCGACTTGCCGGCGACCACCACGCCGGTGGGCAGGATGGCCTCGGCGGCGACACCGGTGCCGCGCTGCATGACCTGCTCCATCATCATCTGCACCTCGAAGACGGCGTCCGGCTGCGCCACGGGCGTCACGGCCAGGTTGAAGGACTTGAGCGCCTTGCCGTCCGCGGACAGCACCGCGTTCACCGCGCGCAGGTTGGTCTTGAAGCCGCCGTTGGCGAGCCCGGTGTACAACTGCGCGACATCCAGCGGGGTCAGCCCGAAAGTCCCCAGCAGCAGTGAGGGAATACGCGGCGGATCCTCCGGGATGCCGAAGCGCTGCAGCGACTGGCGCACCGTATCCAGACCGATGTCCATCCCGAGATTGATGGTCGCCAGGTTCAAGGAACGGGCCAGGCCCTTCACCATCGGGATCGGGCCGTTGATGTCATGTTCGAAGTTCTCCGGTTGCCAGTCCGGCGCACCGGGAACCTTGATGTCGACCGGCACGTCCTCGATGATGCTCGCCGGGTTGTAGCGGCCGGTTTCGATGGCCGCGAGGTACACGAAGGGCTTGACGAGGGAGCCGATGGGCCGGCGCGCATCGAGTGCCCGGTTGAAGCCATCGAACCCGGCCTGGCGTCCGCCGAGCACCGCGGTGACGTCGCCGCTCTGGGGGGCCGTCACCACCACCGAGCCTTCCAGCGGTGCGCCCTTGGATTTGTGCAGGTGATCCAGCCGCGTCAGTTCCCGGTCCAGGATCTTCTCCGCAAGCTCCTGCGTGCGCGGTTCGAGGTTGGTGAAGATCGATAGACCGGCCTCGGTGAGATCCTGCTCTCGGTAGTCGCGCCGCAGCGTCCGGCGCACCAGGTCCAGGTAGGCCGGATAGTAGCCGCCGGAGCCACGGCCCATGACGCCCAGTGGCCGCTCCTGGGCCTGTTGCGCGAGGGATGCCGGGATGATCTTCTGCTCGGCCATCAGGCCCAGCACCACGTTGCGCCGCTTCAGGGCGCGGTCCGGATGGCGGCGCGGATCGTAGTAGGACGGGCCGCGCGCCACGGCCACCAGCGTGGCCACCTGGGCCACATCCAGTTCGGCCAGCGGCTTGCCGAAGTAGAACTGGCTGGCGAGGCCAAACCCACGGATCGCCCGGTCACCGTCCTGGCCGAGCTGAATCTCGTTGATGTACGCGGTCATGATGTCGGTCTTGCTGAAGTGCATCTCCAGCAGCACCGCCATCAGGGCCTCCTGGAGCTTGCGCCCGGCGGTGCGCCGCGAGGTGAGGAAGTAGTTCTTGACCAGCTGCTGGGTGAGCGTGCTGCCCCCCTGCTCCAGCTGCCCCGAGCGGGCATCGACCCAGATGGCCCGCAGTACGCCCAGCGGATCGACGCCGTGGTGGGTGTCGAAGTTGCGGTCCTCGACCGCCTTCAGCGCCGCGGGCAGCATCGGCGGTACCTGCTGCGGGGTGACGACGATGCGGTCTTCGCCGTGGATGGGAAAGATGCTGCCGATCAGCAGCGGTTCCAGGCGTGCGATGGCCACATCCTTGCCGCCGCCGTCGGTCATCGCCGTGATGGTCGCATCGTTCGACTGGATCCTGAGGAGCGTCGCCGGACGGACCTCGTCGGCGAACCGTGCCGGACGCAGGTTGATCTGGAACCGATCACCCTGGCGCGAGTAGCTGCCGGGCCTGTCGGCCGGGTCGGCCCGCCGGTACTGCAGTCGCTGCAGTTCGTGTTCCAGATCCGCCGCCGCCAGCGGCTCGCCGACGTACAGCTCCTGGGGTGCGGCATAGACCTGGGCCGGCAAGGTCCAGCGCCGGCCCTCGAACTGCGTGGTGACAATGCGGTCCAGATGCACGACGTACACGGCGAGGATGAGTACGCCCAGCAGCACCACCGCCAGCACGTAGCGCCAGATCCTCACCGCTGCTGCCCCGCTGCCATAGGCTTCCTACCGACCACCGTTCAGATGCAAAGTTCCTCCGCCGGCTCGCGCAGCGTATAGCGCGAACTCATGGCATGCCCGTAGGCCCCGGCATTGGCCACCAGCAGGACATCCCCCGACAGCGTCGGCGGCAGCATCCGGTCGTGCCCGAGAAAATCGCCGCTCTCGCAGATCGGCCCGACGATGTTCGCCTGCAGGGTCGCAGGATCATCGATCCGGGTCAGGTTCACGATCTCATGGTACGCGCCGTACAGCGCCGGACGGATCAGCGAGTTCATCCCGGTCGCGACGCCGACGTAGGTGGTGTCGCCCTTGGACTTCAGCTGCGTCACGCGCGCCAACAGCACCCCGGCCTGCGCGACCAGGTAGCGTCCCGGCTCCAGCCAGAACGACAGATGCGGGTGCTGCTGCCGGATGCGTCCCAGCGCCGCATCGAGCTGCCCGAGGTCGAATTCGGCCTGGCCGGCGCGCTCCGGCACCCCCAGGCCGCCGCCCACATCCAGTGTCTTCACATCCGGAAAGCGCCGCGCGAGTTCGGTGAGCAGTTCCGCGGTCTGTTCCCAGTTCATGACATCCAGGATGCCGCTGCCGCTGTGCGAGTGCAGGCCGGTCACGCGCGCGCCGGCGACGCGCACGCGCTCGGCGAGTTCGTCCAGTTCACCGAGCGGCACGCCGAACTTGGAATGCTCGCCGCCGGTGCGCACGTGGCGGTGATGTCCGCGGCCCACACCGCCATCGATGCGGACGAATACGTCCTTGCCGGCAAACACCTTCGGCCAGTTCTCGATGGCGAACAGGCTGTCGAGCGTCACCTGCACGCCCTGCTCGAACGCCCAGGCGTACTCGTCGCGGCTGATGAAGTTCGGGGTATACAGGATGCGACCGCGCTCGATGTCGGGCACCGAGGCCGCCAGGTGTTCGATCTCGCCGCGTGAGACGCAATCGAAATCCAGTCCCTGCGCGTGGAACAGGCGCAGGATCTGCGGGTGCGGATTGGCCTTCATGGCGTACAGCACGCGCGCGGCGGACTTGACGCCCTTCAGGGCGCGCGCGGCCGTCTGCAGGGTGGCGCGGTCGTACACATAGGCGCACTCGCGTCCGTCCATGAGCCGCTGCAGGTCCTCGCGGCGGCTCTTCCACCATGGCACCCGGGCGGCCGGGCCCGCCGCCTTCGGCTGCGGCGCGAACAGCTGGTCCCAGGTCGGGCCCAGCGCCCGATCCGAGCGCGACCGCGGGATCAGCAGTTCGTGCAGCTGGTCGACCAGCCGGTCGCCCTGGCTCTCGTCCACCACGAACGTGAAATTCAGGTCATTGGCCGCCTGGCTCACGAGGTACACCTGCTGCTCGGCAAAGAGCTCGAAGGCCTCGCCGAGCTGGTGCAGGATGCCGCGGATGTTGCGCCCCACCAGGCTGACCGAGGCGCAAGGACCGATGGCACGGGCGCGGCACAGACCCGACAGGTCCGAGATCAGTCCGTCCAGCTGCGCGCTGTCCAGGGTGTTCGCGGCCGGATCCAGCGACACGGTGACGTTGGTCTCCGAAGTGGAGACCAGGTCCACCGACATGCCGTGATCCTTGAAGATCTGGAACGCATCGGCCAGGAACCCGACCTGATGCCACATGCCGGGGCTGTCCAGGGCGATGAGCGTGATGCCCTTCTTGATGCACACCGCCTTGACCTGCGCCCCGCTGTCGCCGGCGTCGGCGCTGAGCACCGTGCCTTCCAGGTCCGGGACCTGGGTCGCCAGCACGTGCAACGGAATCTGGTACTGCCGCGCGGGCAGGATGCAGCGCGGATGCAGCACCTTCGCGCCGCTGCTCGCGATTTCCTGGGCCTCATCGTAATGCAGCGAGCGCAGCTGCCGGGCGCTGGGCGTCGAGCGGGGATTGGCGCTGAAGAGGCCCGGCACGTCGGTCCAGATCTCCAGCCGCTCGGCACTGAGCTTCGCGGCGAGATACGCCGCCGAGGTATCCGAACCCCCGCGGCCCAGCAGCACGGTATTGCCGTCGGCGTCACTGGCGATGAAGCCCTGCGTGATCACGACTTCGCCCAGCGCGTTCAGCTGTTCGCGAAAGGCCTCATCGGGTGTGAAGATGCAGGTCGCATTGAGCACGGAGGCCTTGGCCGAACCGCCGCGGCGCTCGTCGGCCTTCAGCACGGTGCGTGCATCGAGCCAATGCGCATCCAGTCCCTGCGACTTCAGGAACCGCGCGCCAAGATCGGTCGCCATCAGTTCGCCCGCCGCCATCACCCGTGCCCGGGTCCGGTCGCTGAGCTCCCCCACCAGGGCGACGCCGGCACTGATCTGGCCGAGTTCCTGGAACTGGCGCTCCAGGGCCGCACTCACCGGGATCTGCAGTTCCGCGGCCAGCCGCCGGTGGCGCTCCTGGATGGCGAGGAAGACTTCCTCCTGCGAGCCGCGCAGCGCCGATTCGATCAGCTTCTCGAGTTTGTCGGTGATGCCCGTCACCGCCGAGTGCACGATCAGCACCCGCGCCCCGCCCGCGACCCGCGCGCGCGCGATCTGCGCGATGTTGCGCCAATTGGCCAGCGAGGAGACGCTGGTGCCGCCGAACTTCAGAACGACCCATTGCGGAAAGTTGCGCGCCACGATGCTGCCTCGTCTTCTAAGGACCATTGCAGGCGGTGGCCTGGCGGCCTTCAGCCATCGGGTCCTTTAAGGGTGCCTGTGTAATGGAATGAGGTTTACGGCGAGAAGGAAAGTCCCGCCCCGACGCTCAGCGGTGAACGGCACGCGCCGGCGGGACCGGCAGACCGCGCCGTTCCGGGCCGCACGCGCTACTCCTCGTCATCGAAGATGTCCCGCAGATCCTTTTCCAGCTTGCGATCTGCGAGCACCTCTTCGAGCTTGCTCCACGCGGCCTTGCCGCGTTTGCCCTGCGTGCGCACGCGTTTGTCCACGCGGTCCAGAATCCGGTCGTAGTCGGTGCCGTCTTCGGGTGCGTTGTTGAGGAATTCGTCGTCCAGATCGAAGTTTTCGTTATCGCGCTCTGACATCGTTGAAGGTTAAATTTCTGCGTAAATACAACGACTTAAACCCGAAAGGTTAACCCTCCGGGTGCGCGAACTATAACGGATCCGCGCCGCCTTTCAACTTTTTGTGCGCAAGTGCGGGCGCCGGTGCCGGCGGAGGCTCGGACAACGGTCAAGCCCAGGGTTTGGCAGGGCGCCCCCTCAGGGACAAGAGGGGCTCAGGGTCGCGCTACCCATTGCGGCGGATTCGCTGCAGTTACCGCCGCGATCCGACTTTTTCGCTCCGGATCACTGTGTGACCCAGCGTCCCGCGTCCGTGCCGCTCGCCGGCGGACTTCCCTGGGACGCCGTCGCCGGCGTCGGCGTCGGCGCAGGGGCGGGTGCCGCTGTCGGGGGCGCTGCCGGCGGCGCGGCTGGCGCGGCCGTGGGAATCGGGCTCGCCGGTGCGGCCGCAGCCGGAGCCGGGCTATTGGGATCGACGTCGGCCTGCAGCCCCACCAGCACCGGGATGCCGTTGGCCTTCTTCAGCGCGTCCACCGCGATATCCCAGTTCACGGCGGTCGTTGTGTTGCCGAGCGCCTGGGTCAAGAGCTCCTCGAACTTGCTCAGCACCGGGTCGATCGACTGGCCCTGGGCGTCCACAGGCGGGTGCGCCTCGAGCAGCAGGTCGCCATCCACGAAGGCCACTTTCACCGGCACGTTGATCAGGTACACCTTGGTGCCCACCGGCACCGTCGGAAAGATGGCCGCGACGTCCTCGGGGTACATGCGGATACAGCCGTGGGTGACGGCCATGCCGACCGCGAGCGGATTATTGGTGCCGTGGATCAGGTAGTCACCCGGATGAATGGCCAGGCGCATGGCGAACAGACCCAGCGGATTCGCCGGGCCGGGCCCGATTGCGCCGCTCGGCAGCGGATCCCCGTTGGCGATGTGCTCGGCGCGCACCGAAGCGGGCGGATTCCAGGTCGGATTCTTCTGCTTCGAGACCACGTGCGTGAGCCCCATCGGGGTCTGCCAGTCCATCTTGCCGATGCTCACCGGATAGGTGACCACGGTGGGTTTATGACCGCGCAGCGGTTTCGGATAGTAGTAGAGGCGGTGTTCGGGAATGTTGACGACGATGCCGTCGCGCGGACCCGGCGGCAGGATGTGCCGGCCCGGGATCATGATGGAAGTGCCTTCCCCGGGCAGCCACGGATCGACCTTGGGATTGGCCCGGGCCATTTCCTCGTAGCCCAGACCGTACTGGCGGGCAATCTCCACCAGCGTGTCCGAGTAGTGCGTCGTGATGTGCAGGTCTTCCCCCACGACCTGCATGTTGGGGTCGGTCAGTTCGTAGATCGCGGCGCTGGCGGGCCTTGGGCCCAGCAGGGCGAGGATCAGGATGAGGGCGGTCAGGGACGCGAGGCGGCGCGCGGCGCGGTGCTGCAAGGAATTCATGGCCGCCTATTCTACCCTCTTTGACGCTGCGCGCTGAGACCCAAGGATAATTCACGCATGAAACCCCTGCCCCGCCGGTTCTATGCCCGTGACGCCGTGGTCGTGGCCCGTGCCCTGCTCGGCATGCATCTGTGCATGCGCCAGCCGCAAGGCGTCGTCGTCGGCCGCATCGTCGAGACCGAGGCCTACCAGGGCCCCGATGATCTGGCCGCACACAGTGCCGGCGGCCGGCGCACGGCGCGGACCGAGGTGATGTATGGCGGGGCCGGGCACGCCTATGTGTATCTGATCTACGGCATGTGGAACTGTCTGAACATCGTCACGGCCGCGGCCGGCACCCCGCACGCCGTATTGCTGCGGGCACTGGAGCCGGTCTCGGGTTTCGATGCGCCGTGCTGGGGACCGGGACTGCTGTGCAGGGCGTTGGGGATCGACCGCCGCCACAACGGTGTGGACCTGTGTGCCGCGTCGCCGGACGGCGGCGTCCTGTGGCTGGAAGCGCCGGGTGAGCCCCGGCCGCTGCGCACCGGGCGCAGCGCGCGCATCGGCGTGGATTATGCCGGCGACTGGGCCCGGCGCCCCTGGCGCTTCTTCGACCGCGGCTCGCCGTATGTCTCCACGGTGAGCGCGGCGGCCCGCCGCCGCGCCCTGAGCGTTCCGTAGGATGCCTCAGATCCAGGTCTGCGTATCGCCCCGATCGATGTTGCTCCATCCCAGGATCTGCCGGTCCTGCAGCAGCCCCATGACCCTGGCCGCACACTGCTGCAGGTTCAGCTGCGCGGTGTCGAGCCGCAGTTCCGGGCGTTCCGGGACTTCATACGGGGAATCGATGCCAGTAAAGTTCTTGATCAGTCCGGCTTTGGCGCGCGCATACAGGCCCTTCGGATCCCGCCGCACGCACTCCTCCAGGGGCGTATCGACGAACACCTCGATGAACTCGCCCTCGGGCACCAGTTCGCGCACCATGCTGCGCTCGGCCCGGAACGGCGAGATGAAGGAGCACAGCACGATCATGCCCGCATCCGTGAACAGCCGCGCCACTTCCCCCACGCGCCGCACGTTCTCGACCCGATCCGCATCCGTGAATCCGAGGTCCCGGTTGAGGCCATGACGGACGTTGTCGCCATCGAGCAGGTAGGTATGTGCGCCGCCCGCGTGCAGTTCCTGTTCCACCAGATTGGCGATCGTCGACTTGCCCGATCCCGACAGCCCCGTGAACCACAGGATCACGGGCTTGTGTCCATTGCGATGCACGCGTGCCGCCTTGTCCACCGTGAGGCTCTGGCGGTGGACGTTCGTTGCCCGGCGCAGGCCGAAGGAAATCATGCCGGCGCCGGCGGTGGCATTGGTGAACCGGTCGATCAGAATGAAGGCGCCGGTCTCGCGGTTCTCGGTATAGGGATCGAGGGCGACCGGCGAGGAGGTCGCCACGTTGCACAGCCCGATCTCATTCAGGCCGAGGGTCTTGGCCGCGATGTGCTCGAGGGTGTTCACGTCCACCTTGTGTTTGAGCGTGGTGACGCGGGCGGGTACGAAGCGGGTGCCGATGCGCATCAGGTACGAGCGGCCCGGCAGCATCGCGTCCTCCGCCATCCACAGCACGTGGGCCGCGAACTGGTCCACGACCTCGGGCCGGCTTTCCGGCGGTGCGAGCACATCGCCGCGGGCGATGTCGACCTCATCGGCCAGCACCAGCGTCACGGCCTCCCCCGCCCGTGCCTCCGGCAGGTCCCCGTCGGCGGTGACGATGCGCGTCACCCTTGATTCCTTGCCGGAGGCGGCCACCACGATGGATTCGCCACTGCGGATGCAGCCGGAGGCGACGGTGCCGGAGAATCCCCGGAAATCCAGGTTCGGACGGTTGACCCACTGCACCGGGAACCGGAACGGCTTCGCCGCAAGGCCGGACTCGGCGTCGAGGCCCTCGAGATACTCGAGCAACGTCGGTCCTTCGAACCATTTGAGCTTCTCGGAACGCGTCGTGACGTTGTCGCCGAAGCGTGCCGACAGCGGAATGGCCGTGATCGACGCGAAGCCCAGCGCCTTGGCGAAGCCGAAGTAGTCGCCGACGATGTGATGGAAGGTCTGCGCCGAATAGTCCGCCAGGTCGATCTTGTTGATCGCCACGGCGACGTGGCGGATGCCCAGCAGCGAACAGATGTAACTGTGGCGCCGGGTCTGGGTGAGGACCCCCTTGCGGGCATCGATGAGGATCACCGCCGCATCGCTGTTGGACGCACCGGTGGCCATGTTGCGCGTGTACTGCTCGTGGCCCGGTGTATCGGCGACGATGAAGGAGCGTCGTGGCGTGCTGAAGAAGCGATAGGCCACATCGATGGTGATGCCCTGCTCGCGCTCGGCCTCCAGTCCATCGACCAGCAGCGCCAGATCGATGTCCTCCCCGGTGGTGCCGTGCTTGCGGCTGTCGCGCGCCAGGGTGGCGAGCTGGTCTTCGAGGATCAGCTTCGAATCGAACAGCAGACGGCCGATGAGCGTCGATTTGCCATCGTCCACCGAACCGCAGGTGAGGAAGCGCAGCAGGCCCTTCTCGACGGGGATGTCCATCAGAAATACCCCTCGCGCTTCTTGCGTTCCATCGACGCCGCCTCGTCACTGTCGATGAGGCGGCCGGAGCGCTCCGAGGTCCTCGCGGCCAGCATCTCCTCGATGATGGCATCGAGGGTGGCGGCCGAGCTTTCGATCGCCGCCGACAGCGGGTAGTCCCCCAGGGAGCGGAAGCGCACATTGCGCACCTCCTCCTGCTCCCCGGGCAGCAGCGGCATGCGCTCGTCGTCGCGCATGATCAGCAGGCCATCGCGCGTCACCACGGGCCGGGGCGCCGCGAAGTACAGCGGCACCACCGGAATGGCCTCCGCGCGGGTGTACTGCCAGATATCCAGTTCGGTCCAGTTCGACAGCGGGAACACGCGGATGGTCTCGCCCTTGGTGAGGCGGGTGTTATAGAGCTGCCACAGCTCCGGGCGCTGATTGCGCGGCTCCCAGGTATGTCCGGCGGAGCGCACGGAAAAGATGCGTTCCTTGGCCCGGCTTTTTTCCTCGTCCCGCCGGGCGCCGCCGAAGGCGGCATCGAAGCCGTACTGGTCCAGGGCCTGCTTCAGGGCCTCGGTCTTCATGACCTGGGTGTGCACCTGGGAGCCGGAGCGGATGGGGTTGATGCCGCGGGCCAGGCCATCCTGGTTGGTGTACACCAGGAGCTTGAACCCATAGCGTGCCGCGATCATGTCGCGGTGCCGGATCATGTCGCGGAACTTCCAGGTGGTGTCCACGTGCAGCAGCGGAAACGGAGGCTTCGACGGGAAGAACGCCTTCAGGGCCAGGTGCAGCATCACACCCGAGTCCTTGCCGATCGAATACAGCATCACCGGGTTTGCGAACTCGGCGGCCACCTCGCGCATGATGCCGATGGACTCGGCCTCCAGACGCTTCAGATGCGCGGACATCATGCCGCCACCGCGTGCGGCACGAACGGGCCACTGGCCACGAACCAGGGATTTCGGAATTGCGGCTTGCCATAGCGCAGCGGCTGGCCCTCTGGCCCCACGACCTGGCCGCCGGCCGCGCTGAGCACGGCATGGCCCGCGGCGGTGTCCCATTCCATGGTCGGACCCAGCCGCGGGTACAGATCGGCCTCGCCGGATGCCACCAGACAGAACTTCAGCGAGGAGCCGACCGACACCAGGTCGGCGATGGCGTAGCGCGCCAGGTAGGCATCGGTTTCGGGCGTACGGTGCGACCGGGAGGCGACGGCCGTGAGGCCTGCCGCGGGCACCTTGCGCACCTGCATGGGTTGCAGCGCCGGATGCGCCGGATGGGCCAGATCAAGGACGGCCCGTACCGCGCGTCGGGCGCCCACGTCTCCTGCGAACAGCTGGCCCGTCGCCGGCGCATACACGACGCCCAGTACCGGGGCGCCGTCGCGGATCAGCGCAATGTTGACCGTGAACTCGCCGCGGCGGTGGATGAACTCCCGGGTGCCATCCAGGGGATCCACCAGGAAGAACTCGGTCCCGATGGAGGGCGCCGCGCCCGCGGCCATCTGCTCCTCGGCCACGACGGGGGTCCGGGGCGCGTGCTGCGCGAGTGCGCGCAGGATGACTGCTTCGGCGGCATGATCCGCGGCCGTGACCGGCGAGTCATCGGCCTTCACATGAACTTCAAAGCCCGCATGATAGATATGGAATGCCGCGCGACCTGCCTCCAGGGCGGCGCCAATCATTGCATCGAGTAACAGACTGTCAGCCATTTCCGGTGAAATCGCGGCCCGGGGAGGATGGGGGCCGGAAGTGTACACAGGCCACCGAGCGGCTGAGTGCGGCAACGGCCCAGTCTTAATACTTATTGGTCATGAGTATATAATAGCTATTGATATTCAATCAGTTATCATGAACATCGTGATGTGGCTTCACCCGCGGATCGGTGACCCGCTGACACAACTTTCTGAGGAACACTCGCGGCGGACGGCAGTCAAACCGTCCACCCTACGTCAACGGCGACGACGAGTGTCGCGTTTTGACCTGCATCCCATGGCTCACTGGAATCCAAACATCATGCTCAAACTTCCCCGCGTGCGTCAGTCCCGATTGCTCATCGCCTCGGCGATGGCCGCGGCACTGTCGGCTTGCGTCGTGGCGCCCCCGCCCCGGCCGGCCCCGCCGCCTCCGCCCCCGAACGTCACGGTGTATGCGTATCCGCAGCAGGGCCAGTCGCCGCAGCAACTGGATCGCGACCGTTATGAATGTTCGATCTGGGCGACCCAGCAGACCGGCTTCAATCCCAGCGCCCCGAACGTGCCGCCCCATGAGCGGATCCAGGTCGTCAGTGGCGCACCGCCGGGGGCGGGAGTTGCCGTGGGTGCCGTGACCGGCGGTATCCTGGGCGCGGCGGTATCCAGCCCCCGCAACGCGGGGGCCGGGTTGCTGCTTGGCGCGCTGGTCGGCGGCGCCCTGGGGGCGGGAGCGGAGGCTTCCGCCAATGCACAGGCCCAGGCGCAGGCCAATGCCAGCGTGGATGCCCGTACGGCAGCGCAGGCCGCGCAGATCGAGCGCAAGGCGGCGGATTACCGCCGGGCGATCGGCGCCTGCCTGGAAGGCCGTGGCTATAGCGTGCACTAGAGGAAACCACTATGACCCGCACCTCTGTCATTCGCGCGGCCGTGCTGGCCACGCTCGGCATGGCGTCATTCGCCTCCTGGACTCTCGCGAACGCGGATCCTCACGATCGCGATCAGCACTTCCGCGCAGCGCCGCACCAGCACATGGACGCCCGGTTCAGTCATAACCATGCGTACTTCGACCGGGGCTACGTGGTCCATGACCTGCCGCGGGACCGCCTGATGATCGCGCACGGCCATGACCACTTCTTCTATTCCGGCGGTGTCTGGTATGCGCCGCGCGGCGGCGTGTACGTCGTGGTCGGCGCGCCGCTGGGCGCCTTCATCCCGGTGCTGCCGCCCTTCTACAGTACCGTGTGGTTCGGCGGCGTCCCGTATTACTATGCGAACGACACTTACTACACCTGGGATGCGCAGGACAACGGCTACGAGGTCGTCGCGGCGCCCCCCGGGGCCGCGAATGCACCGCCGGATGCAAATCCGCCGCCGCCACCGCCGGCCCCGGCCATCAGCCAGATGTTCGTGTACCCGAAGAACGGGCAGAGCCAGGATCAGCAGGCCAAGGACCAGTACGAGTGCCACACCTGGGCATCGGGTCAGACCGGCTTTGATCCCACGGCCTCCGGCGGCAACGTGCCGCCGGATCAGCTCGGGGCGAAGACCGACGCCTACAACCGCGCGATCACCGCCTGCCTGCAGGGCCGCGGATACAGCGTCAAATAGCGTCCCGGAGGCGGATGTCCCGCGTCAGCCGAACTGGCGCGAGACATCATTGAAGAGCGCGACCCCCAACAGCAGCACCAGCAGCGCAATTCCCACCTGCTGGCCGAAGATCTGCGTGCGCTCGCTCAAGGGCTTGCCCTTGATCCACTCCGCCGCCTGGAACACGATCTGACCCCCATCCAGCAGCGGGATCGGCAGCAGATTGAAGAGTGCGATCGCCAGGGAAATCAGCACCAGGAACGCGAGGAATGAGGCGGGCCCCGCCTGCGCCGATTCACCCGCGTACTGCGCGATGCTCAGCGGGCCGCTGAGATTCTTCACGGAGACCTGCCCCAGCAGCATGCGCCACAGCAGCTCACCCTGGGTCGCCGTGAGATTCCAGGCGTCATCGAAGGCGCTGACCAGGGCGCCTCCCACAGAGAGGTCCTTGTGCACCAGCATGCTGGGCGGCAGCTTGCCGGTCGGCAGTGCAATGCCGATGCGCCCCACCGTGCGGCCGCCGTCGTTCGTCGCCACCACCGGAACCTGGACGGTCTGCAGGACCCCCTTGCGCTGGAACTGCACCGCAAGAGTCTTGCCCACTGCGGCCGAAATCACCCGCACCAGATCCGCCGTGTTCGCGATGGGTTTGGAATCGATGCTCACGATGCGATCGCCGGCCTTGAGGCCCGCATGCTCGGCACTGCCGCCGCGGGTCACCTCGGCCAGCACCGGCGGCACCGAAGGTTCCTGGAATTCGAACCCCAGCCCCTGGTAGAGCATGCCGGGTTCGGTCAGATGCCGGCGCGCGGCCGGATCCGGAACCGACAGCACGACAGCGTGAGTATCACCGGCGGCGTTGCGCACGGTGAGCTTTGCCCCGCCCTGCGCCAGGATCGTCTCCAGCAGGTCGAACATCACATCGCGGGAGTCCGGTTCGGCCTTGTCGCCGATTGAGACGATCAGATCGCCACGGGCAAGACCGCCGCGTGCTGCGACCGAAGCCGGCTGGACCTCACCGACGATGGGTTTGACATCGTTGACACCGGATACCCAGCGCATGCCCCACAGCACCAGGATGGCGAACAGCAGATTGAAACCCGGTCCGGCCAGCAGCACCAGGATGCGCTGCCAGGGCGGCTTGCGGGTGAAGGAGCGGTCGAGGAACTGCGGCGGCACGGGGCCTTCGCGTTCGTCCAGCATCTTGACGTAGCCGCCCATCGGAATGGGCGCAAAGACCAGTTCGGTCTCATCGGCTCCGCCGATCATCCGGCGCCACAGCGGCTTGCCGAAACCCACCGAAAACCGCAGGACCTTGAATCCCAGCCGTCGCGCCACCCAGAAGTGACCGAACTCATGAACGATCACCAGGAAACCCACGGCGATCACGTACCACAGCACATACCAAATCAAATTCATCCGCTCAAGCTCCAGCCGGGTCCATCGGATATTGTAATCCGGCACTGCCGTCTCAGGCAGCGGCCGGCACCCCCTCGGACAATGTGACGCAACTCAACCGCTGGCGTGCCAGCAATGCCAACAGCGCAGGCAGCACGGCCAGTATGACCGGGGTCCCCTCAGAGGTGCGGGCGGCACAGCCATCATGCAAGAGCAGGATGTCGCCCTCGCCAAGTCCCCGGGTCAGCCGCTGCAGGACCTGCTGGGCATCCGCGTTGACGGTGTCATAGCCACGCCGGGTCCAGCTGGCCAGCTGCAGGCCAAGTTCGGCGAGGCACGGCTGCAGGAACGGATTGCGCAGGCCGGCGGGCGCCCTGAAGAAGCGTGGCGTCACCTGGCAAACCCCGCCGATGCTCGCCTGGGCGGCCGCGATTTCGCGACGGATCGCCGCCGGACCGAACAGTGAAAACACATAACGATGATGTTCGGTGTGATTGCCGATCTCATGGCCTTCGCGCGCGATGCGCCGGGCGAGTTCCGGGTAGCGCGACACACGCTCACCGATGCAGAAGAACGTGGCACGCACGCCGTGGCGGGCCAGCAGGTCCAGGACCGCGGGCGTTACCTCCGGATCCGGGCCGTCATCGATCGTGAGGGCGATCCGTCCGGCCGCGCCGGGCAAGCGCGTCCAGTTCGGGCCGAGCAGGCGGCTGCGCGGCAACAGCCCGCCTGCGACCAGTAGGGCATGGTTCAGAACCAGTGCGGCGAGGCTCCAGGGCCACAGACGGTGGTCCGCCAGCGAGACCCCGACCGCGGCCAGATGGACTGCCACGGAAATCTTCAGCCACACGATGCGCTCTCCATCGGTACATCATGCCGTGTGGCGGGAAATGCTGGCTACTGGCGGACTCGCGCCTTGCCATCGGGCTGGATCCGATCGTGCCGCCGCAGTCGGAAAACGGCCCTGTTCCGACCGATTACAGGATTCATTCTGCTTCGCAGCAGATATCGTATTGTCAATGCCACATATCAATTTGTAGCGCAATTACAGTTATTTACAGTGCGCCACAACAAAACCTTTCTCAGCCGCCTTCCGCGCAGCAGCCGCCGCTTGAGGCCCGTTTGCCACGAGGCTCCACGATTTGCCCTAGAATATCGAGAGCGAATCCGCATATATTGTTGTTTTTACTGACATCTTTTTCGATGATGCCCTAGCAATTAAAGCTCTCGCCGGGACAGCTTCGGACCTCGCTTTCAGCTCGTATCGATGATTTCGAGATCTGCCCTCCCCCGCCTTCCCTGTCGAGCCTTACCTCATGTTGTGGTGCACTGACCACGATGTCTTTTACGCGACAACGTGTTGCTAGTACGCCGCCATCTCATTAAATTAGCGTCCGACTGATGTCAGTCAGAAGTGGCGACGCCACCGCGTCGCGCCTCTACCACAGATCAATCAGGAGGTGTCCACGGTGATGTCGATCAGCACTGCGCAGGCGCCCGTAACCGCCGGTCATGGCCGCGCGCCAGCGCGAGGCACGTCTTCCTGATCGTTTTGGGGCGCCGCCCCGGGTTAACCCGGAAGCGGCGAGGTCCGGATGCGGCTTGGGGCCGCCTTCGGACCTAAGCAGGATTCTTCATTCATACAGAGGGGTTCCCATGGTTTCAGCCCGTCAAGCCGTCGCCGCGATCGTGCGTGCCGCAAGCACGCAACGCGCCCGAGGCTCCCGTTCGTCAAGACTCGCAGGTACATCGGCAGCAGGAGGTTTGCTGCTTTCGCTGACGGCCTCACTGACCTGGGCGCCGTTCGCCCTGGCGCAGACCGCTCCCGCGGCGGCCCCGGATCAGTCGGCCGCCCAATCCCAGCCGCTCGAGGAAGTGACCGTCACCGGGTCTCGCATCCGGCGCACGACCGATTTCACTACCCCCACTCCCACCACTGTCATCGATGCCACCCAGATGGAGAACATGGGCGTCGTGAACGTCGGCCAGGCACTGGCCATGACGCCGGCGAACATCTCCAACTTCACCCCGGCGAACACCGGCAACTCGAACTTCTTTCAGGGTACGTACATTCCTGACCTGCGCGGCCTCAACACCTTCTTCGGAAGCCGCACCCTCACCCTGATCGACACCCGACGCGCGGTGCCGACCAATCAGGGCGACAGTTTCGATCTGAACTTCATCCCACAGGTGCTGGTGGACCGGGTAGACACCGTTACCGGTGGTGCCTCGGCGGCTTACGGCTCCGGTGCGATCGCGGGTGTCATGAACATCATCCTTGATCGCAAGCTCGAAGGAGGCAAACTCGATGCCGACTTCGATCAGACTTCACACAGCGATGCACGTGACCATCACGTCGGTGCCGCCTTCGGTCATGGGCTCTTCGACAATCGGCTGCATTTCGTGATCGGCGGCGAGTACGAAAAGCAGGACGCCCTTGGTTGTCAGGATGTGCGTACCTGGTGCGCCCAGGACAATGGTCTGTATCAGACCGGTGTCACGGCGGCCAACGTCGCGACCTATTCCTACGGCTCGAATCTGCGAACCAATGAGATCAGCGCCGCAGGCGTGCTTTCTGCACCCATCGCATTCGCCAACCCCGCCACCTTTGCGCCGGCCTACGTCTACAACCCCAACGCATATCAGCTGTCGCAGGATGGCCAGACCCTCAGCGCGTACACCGGCGGCGCAAACCCACTGGTCGACACGGTCAATTCGACTACGGTGGTCGGCGGCCAAGGCCGCCCCATCTACGAGTACAACAACCTGATGCCGAACATCAGCCGCGGCGTGATCACGGCGATGATCGACGCCAAGGTGACCGACAGCATCAATTTCAAGGGCGACATCAACTGGGGCAAGGTCGAGACCTCGAGCTCATCGGGTGGCTACAGTGCCCAGCCGACCATCATCCCGACTCTGCCGTTATTCCTCGACCAGGCCATCGGGTACCCGGGCCAGAACCTCGTCGGCACCACGGCCTCGAACGGCTTCGCCATGGTGCCGACCATGCCCAATGCCTACGCAGCACTCGCTGCCGCCAATGGCAATCCGGCGCTGCTGAACGCCATCAATGCGGGTTACAACGTCCTGAACAAGGATTGGAGCAGCCAGGTTGACGGTCTCACCGATCAGACGACCGATGTGAAGCGCTTCTCCGGCGGCTTTGACGGGAAATTCGGCGACTCTTCGTGGACCTGGGATGCGTACGGCGAATACGGCCTGACCAACCGCGAGCAGTTGGTCGAGAATGGTGCCCGCTCCATCAGCTATGAAATGGCGACGGATTCGGTTCTCGTGGGCGGTACCCCGGAGTGCCGCGTCACGGCAGCCGGCGGTGGGCTGGCAGGACTGACGGCGATCGACAATCCGGCGAGTCCGTTCTACAACCCGGTGGCGGCCGCCACGTACGGCAACGTGAACACCCTTGCGACCAATGCCCTGCTGTCGCAGGGCTGCGTACCGTTGAATCCGTTCGGCACCGGCGCGGTGCCCGGCGACGCACAGGCGTACGCCTTCGGTAACCTCGACGAGCGCATGCGTTACACCCAGACCGTCGCGGATCTCAACGCGTCCGGTGACATCTACCAGGGTATTGGTGCGGGCGCCTTCTCGCTGGCCGTGGGTTACGAATGGCGTCAGGAACAGATTCACAATGACGAGAGCTACTGCGCTGCGACCGATGCCTATTGCCTCGCGCGCAGCACGGATTTCGCCGACCAGTACGGTAATCCCTTCGGCGGCATCGTGACGGTGGACGAGGCCTATCTCGAAACCAACCTGCCCCTGATGAAGGACATGCCGTTCGCCCATCTGCTGGAGATCGACGCGGCAGCGCGTGAGTCCCGGTATGAGGACAACGAATACTACGGTCTGAATCTGGTGCAGGATCCCACGGCACCCACCAGCGACTCGCACGATCTGACGACCTGGAAGCTTTCGGCGCTGTACGAGCCGGTTCAGGGGGTGCGCTTCCGCGCCAGCCAGTCGCGCGATTCGCGTGCGCCAAACTTCCGCGAGCTCTACTACGGCCAGCAGCTGGAATCCACCGCCAACGGCGGCTTCGGATCGTGCTCGCTGCCGAACTCACCGCCGACATCATCCGATCCCTGCACCTGGAACCTCCTGGGCAATACCAGCCTGCGCCCGGAAACCTCGGATACGACGACTGCGGGCGTCGTGCTGACGCCTCCGCAGGTGCCCGGTCTGTCGGCTTCGGTGGACTGGTTCCACATCAGGATCCATGACGCCATCGAGCAGGCGGATACCGCGCAGGTCGAACAGGACTGTGCGGCAGGGGACACACAAGCATGTTCGCAGATGGTGTTCAACGCCAACTACTACGATCCGAGCACCGGCGCCATCGTCGCTCCGGGTACTCCGGGCGCAGTGACCGGCGCCGCGGCCTGGCAGGCAGGTGGCGGCAGGATCCTCAACGCCACGACCATCAACGCAACTTCATACAATGGCGCTGCGTATGATGAACGGGGGGTGGATCTGTCTCTGAGCTATCTGCAGGCATTGCCCGATGGCAGCACGCTGACGTCGCGTGTTCTGACCACCTGGACCGGTGAGCAGACCTTCCAGGCATACGCTGCGCTTCCCGCAATCAGCATCCTGGGGCAGACCGGCGCCTCCAACGACTTTCTCAACGACAACAACCCGGCGGCTCGCTGGACCGGCAACATGTCCATCAGTTGGCAGAAGGGCGGCTTCAGCCTGACGCCGAACGTGCGGTTCGTGGGCAGCGGCACGCTCAATTACCTGGGCGTGACGCCGACCTCGAATCCGACCCTCTACAACTGGATCCTGACCGGCTTTCCGGATGCCTCGAATCCGGCGGCGGCGGATTACAAGGCACAGGTGTTGGCCAAGCAGTACGGCTGGGTCGCGCTTCCATACAACCGGGTGGGCGGATACTTCGTGTTCGGCGTGAACGCGGGCTACTCGTTCGACAATCTGCCGGGCATCAAGACCCTGCAGCTGTATACGCAGGTGGACAACCTGCTGAACCGCGCACCCCCGTACGCCACCACTCCGGGAGGCTTCAACTCCTCCTACGGCGGCACCAATCCGATCTTCTTCGATACGCTGGGACTGCGGTATCGGGTCGGCTTCCGACTGGCCTTCTAGCGGTCTGCCACGGCGCAGACTGGAGTCGCCATCAAGGCCCAACAGGGGCCGCAATCGTAAGATTGCGGCCCCTTTTCTATCGCTGCATTTGGCACTCATTGACTCATTGCGAAGCATCAATCTTTGTTGCGCCAGACATGAATTGAATGTGTTTTACCCCTCTCTCGTTGACACAATTCATTACAGCAAAGCAGCAAACTGTGTGTTCCATTTGTGACAATTGCGGACAACCTTAACAATTCCTATTAGTTGCGGTGTCCTAACCCACGGATTACATTCACGATATCTAGAACAACGGTTGACTTAGCTACCACCAGATGTGGTTGTCTTTGTGCGACATGTGGATGCGAGGGGGCTGAAATTGGCGCGTAAGAACACAGAATTCTGTGGCCTGAGAGCCGCAGTCGTAGCGGGTCCACCTGCGTCTTGGGGCCCTCCCATCTGACCTCAATCCGCGCACCTTGGATCTGCAAAGCGGTCCGGCGCGACTTTGTCCGATAGAAATCACCATCGTAAGCAGGGGAGTTTTCAATGGTTTCAGCCCGTCAAGCCGTAGCCACAATACTGCGCTCGGCTCGCAATACTTCTGTTTCTCCCGGATCGACTGCTTCCCGGGCATCGGGTGCAGCAGGGATGCTGTATTTATTGACCGCGACCCTGGCTTGGTCGCCACACGTTCTTGCCCAGGAGGCTCCCGCCGCAGCGAGCGGCGATGAGCAGTTGCAGGAGGTCACCGTCACCGGTTCACGCATCAAGCGCACCACAGATTTCACGACGGCCACTCCGACCACGGTGATCGACGCTAGCACGATGGAAAACGCCGGCGTCGTCAACGTCGGTGACGTGCTTGCGCTGACTCCCTCCAACATCTCCAACTTCACGCCGCAGACCACCGGCATGTCGAGTTTCAATACCGGCGCCTACATTCCCGACCTGCGCGGCCTGAATCCTTATTTCGGTAGCCGCACTCTAACGCTGATCGACGGCCAGCGTGCCGTGTCCACCAACACGATGGACAGCTTCGACCTGAACTTCGTGCCGCAGGTCCTGGTACAGCGCATCGATTCGGTCACCGGCGGCGGTTCGGCCGCCTACGGTTCAGGCGCGGTCGCAGGTGCCATCAACATCATCCTGGACCACCAGTTGGAAGGCGGAAAGTTCGATGCCGATACCTACGATACGCACTACAACGATGCCAAGCAGAAT
>DATJTJ010000048.1:0-20406 GCA_035503515.1 Steroidobacteraceae bacterium | reverse complement strand
GCGCATCGTCACGTCGGAGTTCTGCAGGGTCGCCACCAGGCGCATGGTCGCAAAGCCGTTGCGCGGCGCGCGCTGCGAATGGAAGCGCTGCGGGCGCTGCAGGAAGTCGCCCTGGAAACCGTCGAAACCGAGTTCGGCGGCGTGTTCGAACTGTTCGATGGTCGAGACCGATTTGGCGATCAGTTTCAGGCCGCGGCTGATGAATTCGGGGGCGAGGCGCGAGAGCTGCTCCGGCTCGAAGTCCGCCAGCGACAGTTTCACTGCGTCGACCAGGTCCAGCAGTTCCGGCTGCGTGAAGCCGGGCGAGAACGCATCGAGCGCAATGTGGTGGCCGCGCTCGCGCAGGGTGCGGATGCCGCGCACGACCGCCGCATCCGCCTGCAGCACGCCCGGCACTTCGATGATGACCCGATCCGGATGCAGCGACAGGGGCTCATCGGCGATGAGCAGTTCGCGCGGATAGCCGATGTAGACCGGCAGCGAGCCGGCCAGCCGGTCCAGGCCGATGTCCAGGGCGGCATCGGCCAGCATCCGCAGGGCCCCTTCCTTGGGATTTGCGGCCAGCACCGACTCGGCATCGGCGTACTGCAGTTCGTAGGCCTCGACGGTCATGGCCTTGCCGTAGATGGGCTGCCGGGCTACCAGCGCGACGGATTGGACTTCCGGAGTCGCGGCGGCAACGGCGTTCAGGGTCTGCGTCAGTTTCGTGGTCGGCATATACCTGAAGCCTAGCCACATCAGGGGTCGCACACCGCGCACCGCCGCACACCTTTGCGACGCCATCAGCGCCCGGCCGCCGGTAGTAAGCCACAACTATGATAATGGTCACATATAATAACAGTCGTTATGATATAGTCGCAGCCGACCCTCCACCCCCACTCCCGGACGCGGTATGGATCAGCATCAGAATTTCGGCTTCCTGCTGCATGACGTGACGCGGCTCTACAAGCGGCGGTTCGAGCAGCGTTCGATGCAGCTGGGACTGACCCTCTCGCAGTGCAAGACCCTGTCCCTGCTCGCGCGCCATGAGGGCATCAGCCAGCGGCAGCTGGCGGATCTGGCCGAAATCGACGCCATGGGCATCGTGCGCATCCTCGACCGGATGGAAGAGGACGGCTGGGTGGAGCGCCGGGCCGATCCGCAGGACCGGCGGGCCCGCCGCCTGGCGCTTACCGCCGGGGCAAAGCCGATCCTCGACGAAGTCTCGAGGATCGCGGCCGACACCCGTAGCGAGGTGCTGCTCGGCCTGAGCGTCGACCAGCGCGACCAGCTGGTGTCGCTGCTCGAGCGGGTCCACGCCAATGAACAGGCGCTGAAGCCGCTGGAGCTGTCATGAGCCTCGCAAGGCTGCGCAAGCCGCTGCTCATCGGTGTACCGGGACTGGTATTGGTCGGCCTGGCGGTGCTGTGGCTCTTCGGCGGCCGCACCCAGTCCACGGACGATGCCTACGTGCGCGCCGCGCAGGTGACGATCAGTTCGAACGTGTCGGGCCGGGTGCTCGAAGTACTGGTCCACGACAATCAGAAGGTCCACCGGGGCGAAGTACTGTTCCGCCTCGACCCACGGCCGTTCCGGATCGCGGTGGAGGAGGCACGGGCCCGGGTCGCTTCGGCGCGGCTCTCGATCGAGGCATTGAAGGCCACCTACCGGCAGCGCCAGGCCGATGAGAAGGGCGCCCAGGATGAACTCGCCTACGCGCAGCGCGAATACGACCGGCAGAGCCGCCTGCTGAAAAGCGGGATCGCCTCGCAGGCCCAGGTCGACCGCGCACTGCAGGGCCTCAACGCCGCGCAGCAGAAACTCGCGGCGAGCCGCCAGCAAGGGACCTCGACCCGCGCCGATCTGAACAACGACCCGGACATCCAGGCCGACCAGCATCCGGCCGTGCAGCTGGCGCTGGCAGAGCTGGCGCGCGCCGAACTGAATCTCTCGTACACCACCGTCGCCGCCCCCATCGACGGCGTGGTGACCCGCGTCGAGTCGCTGCAGCCGGGCAACTACATCACGGCGGCCACTGCGGCCTTCGCGCTGGTCTCGGACACCGATCTGTGGGTCGAGGCGAACTTCAAGGAAGACCAGCTCACGCACATGCGCGTGGGCCAGCGCGCCCGCATCCGGATCGATGCCTATCCGGACGAGCACCTGACGGCCAGGGTGGCGAGCCTGAGCCCCGGCACCGGCGCCGAGTTCTCGGTGCTCCCGCCGGAGAATGCGACCGGCAACTGGGTGAAGGTCGTGCAGCGCCTGCCGGTGCGGCTGCAGATCGAGAATCCGCCGCCGCAGCTGCGGGCGGGACTGAGCGTCGATGTGGACGTGGACACGGGCGTGCAGCGGCACCTGTTCTCGGCGGCAACCGCCGCGACGCGCTAGCCGCATATGATTCCCGACGGGGAGAAGATCGATCCGGGCCGGCGGGTGATGATCACCGTCGCGGTGATGCTGGCCTCGATCCTCACGGCGCTCGACACGACCATCGCCAACGTCGCCCTGCCGCATATCCGGGGCAGCCTGTCGGCGACCCTGGAGCAGATGGGCTGGGTGCTCACCTCCTACATCGTCGCGACCGCCATCATGACCCCGCTCGCAGGCTGGCTCGCAGGCCAGGTCGGGCGGCGCAAGGTGCTGCTGATTTCCATCGCCGGCTTCACGCTGACCTCGGCCCTGTGCGGCATCGCCACCTCGCTCTCCGAGCTGGTGCTGTTCCGCGCCCTGCAGGGCGCGTTCGGCGCATCCCTGGTGCCGATGTCGCAGGCAGTGCTGCTCGATATCAATCCGCCCGAGCATCACGGCCGGGCGACCGCCATCTGGGCCATGGGCGTGCTGGTGGGGCCCATCATCGGCCCGGCGCTCGGCGGCTGGCTGACCGACAACTACTCCTGGCGCTGGGTGTTCTACATCAACATCCCGTTCGGCATCCTCTCGCTGCTGGGCGTGCTGTCGTTCCTGCCCGAGTCTCAGGTCCGCCGCTCGCGCTTCGACATCTTCGGGTTCGCGACCCTGAGCCTTGCGATCGGCGCCCTGCAGGTGATGCTGGATCGCGGGCAGCTGCTGGACTGGTTCAATTCCCCCGAGATCTGCGCCGAGGCGCTGATCTGCGGCATCGCGTTCTACCTGTTCCTGGTGCACACCTTCACCAGCCGGTCGCCGTTCGTGAGCCCGGTGCTGTTCGCGGACCGCAATTTCGCCATCGGCAACCTGTTCGTGTTCATCGTCGGCGTCGTGCTGTTCGCGACGCTGGCGCTGCTGCCGCCGCTGCTGCAGGACCTGATGGGATACCCGGTGGTGACCACGGGGCTGGTCACGGCGCCGCGCGGCCTGGGGGCCTTCCTGACCATGATCCTCGTCGGACGGCTGGTGGGGCGCGTCGATTCGCGGATGCTGATCGCTGGCGGCTTCGTCGCCACCGCGCTGTCGCTGTGGTACATGTGCGGGTTCTCGCTGCAGATGGATTCGCACCTGGTCATCCTGGGCGGCTACCTGCAGGGCATCGGCACCGGCCTGGTGTACGTGCCGCTGGCCGCGATCAGTTTCGCGACCCTGACCCCGCAGCTGCGCAGCGAGGGCACCGCCATCTTCAGCCTGCTGCGCAATGTCGGCAGCAGCATCGGCATCGCGGTCGTGCAGGCGCAGCTCACGCGCAGCACCCAGGTGATGCATGCGCAGCTCGCCGACCAGTTGCAGGCCTTCGGCGGGCACCTGCAGTCGAAGCTCCCCTTCGACATCGGCACCGCGAAGGGCCTGGCGGCCCTCAATGCCGAGGTGACGCGGCAGGCGCAGATGATCGCCTACAACAACGACTTCAAGATGCTGCTGGTGCTGACCGTGGCCGTGGCGCCGCTGCTGCTGTTGCTGCGCAGGCCGGCCGCGGGCACGGCCCCCGCCGATGCAGTGGCGCTCGCCGAGTAGCCGCTCAATGGAAGGTCCCATGCACAAGTTTCGCACCCTGCCGCTGGCGATGACGCTGGCCGCATGGCTCGGCGGCTGTACCGTCGGCCCGGATTTCAGGTCTCCGCAGGCGCCCGCGGTCGAGACCTATCGCGCTGCGGATGAGTCCGCCGGGGGGCAGTTCGACCTGGGCGCGCCGGTGGCGCAGGCATGGTGGTCGGTGTTCGGGTCGGCGGATCTGAACGCCGTGATCCGCCAGTCCGTGGCCGGCAACCAGACCCTCGCGGGGGCGGTGGCGAGCCTGCAGCAGGCACAGGAGCTGGCGAATGCCGCCACCGGCAACCGCTATCCGCAGGTCAGTCTCACGGCCGGCGCGCTGCGCCAGCAGTACGGTGCGCAGTTCCTGGGCCCCTTCAAGCTGCCGGCGTTCACCGCCTTCGGCGCCGGTCCCCAGGTGCGCTATGTGCTGGACTACGACGGCGCGCTGGCACGCGCCGATGAGAACGAACTGGCGCTGGCGCAGTACCAGCGCTACCAGCTCGATGCCGCCTACCTCGCGCTCACCGGCAACGTCGTCATGCAGGTCATCACGCTCGCCACGACCACGGACCAGATCGATGCCGTGCAGCAGCTCATCGCGGCGGACGCCAACAACCTGGCGCTGGTGAACACGGCCTTCGAGGCAGGCTCGGTGTCGCGCGCCGATGTCCTGACCGCGCAGAGCCAGCAGGCGGCCGACGAGACCCTGCTGCCGCCGCTGCGCCAGAAACTGAGCCTGGCGCGCCACGTGCTCGCGGTGCTCGCCGGGCACGCGCCCGCGCAGGACCGGACGCCGGACTTCCAGCTCGAAAAGCTGCAGCTGCCCGCAAGCCTGCCCGTGAGCCTGCCCTCGCAGCTGGTCCACGATCGCCCGGACATCCTGGCCGCCGAGGCGCAGCTGCACGCGGCGACGGCGGCCGTCGGGGTGGCGACGGCGAACCTGTATCCCACGATCTCGCTGAGCGCGAGCGCAACGCAGCAGTCGCTGCGTCCGCAGGACCTGTTCAACGCCGCCAGCAGCGCCTGGGGCCTGATCGCCAATCTCACGGCGCCGCTGTACGACGGCGGCACGCTGCGCGCCGAGCGCCGCGCGTCGCTCGCGGCGCTGCGGGCGAGTTCCGCGCACTACCAGCAGACCGTGCTCGAGGCCTTCGGCCAGGTGGCGGACCTGATGGATGCGATGGACCACGACGCGCAGCTGGTGCGCGCCCAGGAGAGCGCGCTGGCCACGGCGCAGAACAGCCTGGCACTGGCGCGCGAGAGCTATGCGGCCGGCAACTCCGGCATCCTCGCGGTGCTCGATGCGCAGCGCCTGCTCGACCAGGCCCAGGTCGGGCTCATCGCGGCGAAGGGACAGCGCTACCAGGACAGCGCCCAGCTGCTCCTGGCCATGGGCGGCTTCAGGCCCTAAACACACCGGCGCCATTCGGACTACACTGCCGGGGCTCATACCACAGGGAGTGGAACTGCCAATGGCTGCGACTGCGCCGGTGACTCCAGAACTGCCCTCCAGTGCCGCGGCGCAAGACAGACCGCGGTTCTCCCGCGCGTACCGGGCGTGGCTGCTGACCATGCTGGTGCTGGTGAGCGCACTGAACCTCGCCGACCGACAGGGCCTGGCGGCTTCGGCACAGGCGCTCAAGACCGACCTCAAATTCACCGATGCGCAGCTCGGCCTGATCCAGGGACTGGGCTTCGCGATCTTCTACACCCTGATGGGCCTGCCGCTGGCGCGGCTCGCGGAGCGCTACAGCCGCACGCGCATCATCGCGGCCTGCGTGGGCATCTTCGGCGTGATGGTCTCCCTGTGCAGCACGGCGCAGGGCTTCGGCCGACTGCTCCTGTTTCGCATCGGCGTCGGCATCGGCGACGGCGGCTTCGGGCCCCCGGTGGCCTCGCTGGTGGGGGATCATTACCCGATGGGCCGGCGCGCCTCGGCCATGGCCATCATCTGGCTGGGGGCACCGCTGGGCGTCGTGACCGGCTCGGTACTAGGCGGGTACCTCGCCGAGCACTACGGCTGGCGCACCACCTTCATGGTCATCGGCGCGGCGGGCATCGCCGTGTCGCTGCTGGTCCTGCTCACCCTGCGCGAGCCGCCGCGCGGCGGATTCGATCCGGCCGCGACCGCCCGCGGGGCACCGCCGCCGGTGCTGACCGTGTTCAGGTTCCTGCTGTCGAAGCCCGCCATGCGGCATACGCTGATCGCGGCGGCCCTGGCGGGTACGGCCATGAACGGCATCGGCCAGTTCCTCAATCCGTTCCTCGCCCGCAACTACCAGCTGGGGCCGGCCGAGGTGGGCCGGCTGCTGGGCATGATCGCCGGCGTGTCCATGGCGTCGGGCCTGCTGGTCGGCGGCTTCGGGGTCGACTGGGCCGGGCGGTCCGACCGCCGCTGGTATGTCTGGGGACCGGCGCTGGGACTGCTGCTGGCGACGCCGCTGTTCATCGTGGGGTTCACGCGCGAGAGTCTCGGCGTCGCCGTGGGCATCCTCATCTTCGCCCATGTGTCGATGTTCGTGTACTACTCACCCACTCTCGCCCTGGCGCAGAACATGGTGGGCGCCAACATGCGTGCCTCCTCGGCCTTCGTGGTCTCGGGACTGGTGATGGGACTGGTGGGCATCGGACTCGGCCCGACCCTCGTCGGAGTCCTCAGTGATCACCTCGCCACCGCGCAGTTCGCCGACTATCTGGCAAGTTGTCCCGGCGGCCGCGCGCCCCCGGGCTCACTGGCGGTGCTGGCCGACAGCTGCCGCAACGCCGCGGCAGCGGGCATCCGGCACGCGCTGATCATCATGGCGCTGCTGTGCGTATGGTCGGCCGTCCACTACGCGCTGGCAGCGCGCACCCTGCGGGCGGACCTGGACCGTCACTACGAGGGCGCCTGACCCGCATCGCCGGGGGTGCGCTCCAGATGTGCCTTGGCCAGGCCGCGGCGCTGGCGTTCCCGGCGCAGGGCGAAGGCCCGCAGGGACAGCACCAGCGAGGCCCAGGCCAGCAGCAGCGCCACGGGCACCGCCGCGACCCAGGGCCAGACGACGACGCAGATGGCGAGCAGCAGCGCGACGACCGCGACGATCGCGACGATTTTGGCCTCCGCCGTGGCGAGCACCCGCTGTTCGGACAAGGCGGCGCCGACCGTCCTGCCGAGCCGCAGTGCGCCGGCCGCGGCACGCGATCCGCGACCACTGCGCTCGGGGCGCTCGCCCCGCAGGCCGCGCCCGCGTTGCGCCTCGGGTGGCAACCGGTCCTCACGGCGGCGACGCAGTCCCTGGCTCAGCAGCGCGACGGCTCCCGCGCCGCGCCGCCGCCGCTCGCGGCGCAGGACGATCTCGGTGGAATTGGCGATGTCGGATTCGAACATCCGCTCCATCTGTGACGCGAAGTCCCGGTCCTCGATCAGCGCATCCAGTTCGTAGTTGCCCACCCAGCTGGCGATGTTCAGATTGCTCGAGCCGACCCGCGCCCAGCGACCGTCGGCGACCGCGGTCTTGGCATGCAGCATCGGGCCCTTCCACTCGAAGACCCGCACGCCGGCCTCCAGCAGCGGCCGATACCCCGCCTGCGACAGCGGCCGCAGTGCGCCGATATCCGAGGCGCCCGGCACCAGCAGCCGCACATCGACGCCGTCGATGGCCGCGGAGCGCAGCGCCTGGATGTAGGGCGGGATGCCCGCGAAGTAGGCATCCGTGATCCACAGCGTGCGGCTGGCGGCCGCCGCGATCAGATGGTCCAGCCGCAGCACCGCGAGCGACCCCGGGGCGGTCGCCACCACGCGCAGCGCCACATCGCCCGCCGCCGGCGGCGGCTCGCGCAAAGGCTCGAACTCCGCGAGCACATCGACGCCGGAACCCTCGGCGCCGATCCGCGGCTCGCTGGTGGCCCACACCTGCGCGAAGGCATTCTCGATTTCGGCCAGCGCCGGCCCCTGGATCGCCACCCCGGTATCGCGCCAGGGTCCGATGTTGCGCTCCGGATAGCCGCGCCAGGCCTGGCCCACGCACAGGCCGGTGATGAAGCCGATCTCGCCATCCACCACCAGGAGCTTGCGGTGATCCCGCTGCAGCCAGCTGAAGGGGTAGGCGGTGCGCGGCGAGTTGAAACAGCGGACCATGACGCCGGCCGCGAGCAGCGGCCGCCAGAAGCGCTTCGAGGCCTTCCACAGGCAGCCCAGCCAGTCATAGACCAGGCGCACCTCGACCCCGGCCCGCGCGCGCTCGATCAGCGCGGCCGAGAATTCGGCGCCGACGTCATCTTCGTAGTAGATGAAATTCTCGAAGCAGATGTAGCGCCGCGCGTTGCCGATGGCGCTGAGCCAGGCCGGGTAGTTCTCCGTGGCATCGCGCAGCAGCCGCACGCTGTTGCCGGCGACCAGCGACGCCCCCGCGGCGCGGGTGAAAGCCTGGTCGAGCAGATCCGGACCGTGGGGGCGATCCATTCCCGGCTCAGGCGGGCGCCGTACTGCCCGGCGCGCCCACCGGGCTCTCGCGTCCCGCGGCGACCTTCACGGGTGCGGTCTCCACCAGGAACAGCGTCAGGACCGTCGCGATCACCGCCAGCCCCGAAGCGATCCACATGGTGACCGCGAGATTTCCATAGTGATCCGCCGCGCGGCCGGCGAGCCAGGGCACGAAGCCCCCGCCGATCAGCTCGCCGAGTCCCATGACCAGTCCCAGCGTCGTCGCCACGTAGCGCGAGGGAATGGTTTCCGAGGGAATCGTGGCCATGAACAGCGGAAAGGTACCGCTGGCGGACCAGCCGAGGAACACCAGCAGCGCCAGCATCCACGAGGAGCCCTGGAAATAGAGCGCCGCGAGCGGATAGAAGATGCCGATGAAGGTGAACACGATCATGGTCGGCTTGCGCCCCAGCCTGTCCGAGAGCCCCGGAACGATGAAGGCGAAGACCGCCGCCGAAATGCCCAGGACGCCGACCTGCCAGGACGTATCGCCGTGCGAGAGGTGACGCAGGCTCCCATAGATGGTGGGCAGGAACGTCCAGCCGAGGATCATCCAGGGCACCATGACGATGCTGAGCAGGATGCAGATCCACATGTTGCGGTAGCCCATGGCCTGCACCAGCGTGGCGGCGGCGCTGGTCGGCCGCTCGCGGGTCGCGCCGTCCGCAGGGCTTGCGATGGCGACCGTCGCGCCGCGGGCCGGTTCGCGCACGAACATCCAGATCAGGGCGGCGCAGATCAGTCCCGGAACGGCGGCCACGAAGAACGCGCCGCGCCAGCTGAAGAATTCGGCCAGCGCCGTCAGGAGCACGGGGCCGAAGAACGAACCGATGAGGTTGCTGCCGAGGTTCTGCATCACGCCCATGTTGAAGCCGCGCCGGTTCTGCGCGGACTCCAGCACCACCAGCGACTGGGCGATGGGCAGGATGGGGCCTTCGGCCAAGCCCATGAGCATGCGCGAGGCCAGCAGCACGCCGAAGGAGGGCGCCAGTCCCGAGATCACCGAGCAGACCGAGAAGATCACCACCGTGATCAGCAGCAGCGACTTGCGGCGCCCGAGCGCATCCGACAGCGTGCCGATCAGGAAGCCGGAGATCGCCCAGCAGATCGACAGTCCCGAGGACAGCGCGCCGACCTCGCCGTTGGTCAGGTGCAGCGAAGCGGTGATGAAGGGCGCCAGGTTGCCCATGGCGTTGCGGTCGAAGAACACGAAGCCGAACATCAGCGTCAGTACGCCGATCATCCGGATCTCATAGGCCGCCTTCGGTGTCATGTCGTCCCCCCGGAATCTGATTTTTCTAAGCGTGCGCCACGTCCACGAGAATCTTGGTGCCTTCCTGCCGGTGCAGCCGCTCGAAGCCCTGCTCGATCAGGCCATCGAACGGAATCGTCTCCACCCACCCTTCCTGGGGATAGGTTCCCGCGGCCATTTCGGCGATGACGGCCGGAAAGGCGTTGCAGGACAGCGCGACCCCGGTGACCCGCGTCTCGGACATCAGGATGTCCATGGCGCCGATGGTCAGGGGTAGGGTGTGGATGGCGACGACCACCACGTTGCCGTCGACGCGGGTGCCGCGGAAGGCGGCGTCGAATGCCGCCGGCACGCCCGCGGCATCGATCGATGCGTGCGCGCCGCGGCCGCCGGTCAGATCCCTGATCGCCGCGACCACGTCGCAGGCGCGCGGGTCCAGCACTTCGGTCACCCCCAGTGCACGCAGCACGGCACGTCGGCGCGGCGAGGGATCCGACATGATGACGCGCACGCCGCGGCGCCGCAGGGTGAAGTAGACGCCGATGCCGATCGGGCCGCCGCCGTGGATGACGGCGCTCTGGCCGGCCTCGAGCCCGCAGCGCTCGGCCGTGCGCCAGGCGATGGCCATCGGCTCCACCAGCGCGCCCTGCATCCCGGTCATGCCCGGCGGCAGCTTGTGCGCCATCGAGCGCTTGACCACCGAGTACTGGGCAAGGCCGCCGCTGTCGCGGTTGTAGCCGTGGAAGGCCAGCAGCCCGCAATGGTTGTACTGGCCGCTTTCGCAGTACAGGCAGTGGCCGCAGGTTTCCACGGGCTCCACCGCCACCCGGTCACCGACCTCGAGGTCCTCGATGCCGTCGCCGACCTCGACGATGTCCCCGCACAGCTCGTGACCCATGATCACCGGATTGACCATGCCGGTCAGCGGGTGCGGCTGGGTCGTCCGGGTGGTGATCGGACCGTCGTAGTATTCGTGCAGATCGCTGCCGCAGATGCCGTTGTAGAGGACGCGCAGCTTGACCTGGCCGGGGCGGGTGGCCGGTTCCGGTACGTCCTCCAGGCGCAGATCCTCGCGTCCGTGATAAACAGCTGCGCGCATGCTTTCCTTGGAGCCTGATACTGCTGCGGGGTGCGGCCACGCTATGCTCCGGCGGTGGGGTCGTCAAGCGGAAGTCCGATGCGTCGAAGGTTTGCTGTCCTGTGGCTGTTGGCATGGATCGCGCCCGCGGCGGCGCCTGCGGCGGGCGCCCCGGGGCGGATCGTGCTGCCCGATGACGTCATCCCCAGCCACTACGATCTGACGATCACGCCCGATGCCGCAGCCGCCACGTTCACGGCCGCAGTCCGCATCGAGCTCACCGTGCGGCGGCCCACGCGTGACATAAGGCTCAACGCGGCCGACCTCACGTTCGCGGGCGTGCGGCTTGCGGGCGCGGCCGGCGCACCCGCGATCAGCTTCGACTCCCGGCAGCAGACCGCGACGCTGCGTTTCGCGGGGCCGGTCAGCGCCGGCCGGCACGAGCTGTATATCCGTTATGCCGGTCGCATCAACCAGGATCCCACCGGACTGTTCCATCTGGACTACGACAGCCCGGCGGGACGCGGCCGCGCCCTGTACACGCAGCTGGAAAATGCCGATGCGCGGCGGCTGTTCCCCTGCTGGGATGAGCCCGACCGCAAGGCGACCTTCACGCTGACCGTGGTCGCGCCGGCGGCGGACATGGTGGTCTCGAACATGCCGCGCGCGCGCACGCGCAGCGCCGGCGCGGGGCGCAGGCGCACCACTTTCCGCACGACTCCCCCGATGTCGACCTATCTGCTGTTCCTGGCGGTCGGTGATTTCGAGCGCGTCACCCGGCGCGTGGGCAAGGTCGAGATCGGAGTGGTCGTCAGGCGCGGGGAGAGCGCGAAGGCCGCCTTCGCGCTCGATGCGGCGAGCGAAATCCTTCCCTACTACGAGGACTATTTCGGCATCCGCTACCCGCTGCCCAAGCTCGACCTGATCACCGGTCCGGGCGCGAGCCAGTTCTTCGCGGCCATGGAGAACTGGGGCGCCATTTTTCTGTTCGACAAGTCCGGGCTCATCGATCCGCAACTGTCCTCGCAGAAGGATCGGATCGATGTGTACACCGACATCGCCCATGAGATGGCCCATCAGTGGTTCGGCGACCTCGTGACCATGGACTGGTGGACCGATCTGTGGCTGAACGAGGGCTTCGCGGAGTGGATGCAGTACAAGGCCATGGAGCATTTCCATCCGGAATGGGAGCCCTGGATACTGGCGATGTCGGAGCGTGAGGTCGCGATGAACGAGGATTCGCGCTCCGGCACGCATCCCATCATCACCCCGATCACGGACGTGCTCGAGGCCAACAGCGTTTTCGACGACATCACCTACTCGAAGAGCATGGTGGTCATCCGCATGCTCGAGCACTGGGTCGGAGAGGACGCGTTCCGGGCCGGCATCAGGCGCTACCTGCGGGCGCATGAATACGCCAACGCGGTGAGCGACGATCTGTGGCGGGCGTTGGATCGCACCGCTCCCGCGCCGATATCGCAGATCGCCCATGACTTCACGGCGCAGGCGGGCGTACCGCTGGTCCGCGTGAGCGGCCACTCGGCGACGCACCTGGAGCAGGGGCGCTTCACGGCCGAGGGCCCCGATGCCCCGACGGTCTGGCACGTGCCGGTGGTCGTGCGCACACCCGGCGGCACGGAGCTGCAGACGCTGGTGAGCGCGGACTCACCGGCCGAGCTGGCTGCGGTGCCGGCGGCCGATGCGGTAGTCAATGCCGGGCAGCTGGGCTACTTCCGGACCCTGCACGACCCGGCGCTGTTCGGCGCGCTGCTGGACCGGTTCGCGACGCTCGAGCCCATCGACCAGCTGGGATTGCTCGAGGACACCGGGGCGCTGGGGCTCGCCGGGTATGAGCCGCTGCCGGACATCCTGCAACTGGCACAGCGCGTGAATTCCCGCATGCGCCCGCAGGTGCAGGGCGCGGCCGCCGCGGCGCTGACCGCCATCGCCCGGCTGTATCGGGACCGGCCCGAAGCACCCGCGTTCCGCGCCTATGCGCGCCCGCTGCTCGCACCCTTGCTGGCCGCGGTGGGCTGGGATGCCGCGCATGATGAGAACGCGAACACCACGCTGCTGCGGGGCCAGCTGCTGGCGGACCTGAGCGACCTGGACGACGAACAGGTGGTGAGTCACGCCCGCGAGCTCTTCCAGGCGTCCATGGACACGCCCGGCGGGGGGAATGCCGACCGGCGCCAGCAGCTGCTGGAAGTCGTGGGCATGCACGCCGATGCCGCGCAGTGGGGCCGGCTGCACGAGCTCGCCAGGTCTTCGCACGATGTACTGGAAAAGAGTCTCTATTACACGGCGCTGGCACAGGTGCATGACCCGGAACTCGCCCGGCAGGCGCTCGAGCTCACCCTGACGAACGAAGTGCAGCCGACCCTCAGGCCCAGGCTCATCGAGGATGTCGCCGAATATTTCCCCGAGGCCGCATTCGACTTCGCGGTGGCCCACCGGGAGCAGGTGAACAGCTGGCTGGATCCGGACGATCGGGACGTGTACCAGGCGCAGCTGCTGGCCACCTCGTCCGACCCGCAGGCCCTCGAGCGGCTCAAGGCCTATGTTGCCTCGAGTGTTCCGGCGGCCAAGCGGCTTGCGGCCGAAGCGGCGGAGGCCGAGGTGGCTTTCAATATCCGGGTGCGCGCCGAGCGGCTACCCGCGGTGGACGCGTGGCTCGAATCGCACCACTGAGGAACCGCGGACCGTTCACCCCGTCTGCGCGCCGAACGTCAGGTCCTTTTCGGACAGCAGCCGGATCGGTACGCGGGGTACCTTCCAGGTCAGGTCGGCGTACTCGCGGATGGTCCGGTCCGAGGAGAAGCTGTCGGAGCGGGCGACGTTGAGCACGGACATCTGGGCCCAGCGCACGCCGTGGGCATACGTCTGGCCGACGCGGGCCTGGCATTCGGCATAGGACTGGAAGTCCGCCAGCACCAGATAGGGATCCCAGCCCAGCAGGCCATCGATCAGCGGCTTGAACAGTTGCGTGTCGCCACGCGAGAAGAAGCCGTCGCGGACCAGGTCCAGGACCTGGCGCAGTTCGGGGTTCGAGTCGTAGTACTGCCCGGGATGGTAGCCCTGGGCCTTGAGCGCGTAGACCTCCGGGGCCGAAAGTCCGAACATGAAGAAGTTCTCCAGGCCCACCTCCTGGCAGATCTCGATGTTGGCGCCGTCCTGCGTGCCGATGGTCAGCGCGCCGTTCATGCAGAATTTCATGTTGCCGGTGCCCGAGGCCTCCTTGCCGGCCGTGGAGATCTGCTCGGAAAGGTCGGCGGCCGGATAGATGTGCTGCCCGGTCTTGACGTTGAAGTTCGGCCAGTAGACCACCTTGATGCGGCCCTTGACCGCCGGGTCCTTGTTGATGATCTCGCCCACCGAGGTGATGAGCTTGATGATCAGCTTCGCGATGAAGTAGCCGGGGGCGGCCTTGCCGCCGAAGATGAAGGTGCGCGGCTGCATGTCGAAGGCGGCATCGGAGCGCAACCGGTGGTACAGCGCGATCACGTGCAGGATGTTCAGGTGCTGGCGCTTGTACTCGTGGATGCGCTTGACCTGCACGTCGAACAGCGAGTTGGGATCCACCGACACGCCGGTGCGGCTGCGGATCGCTTTCGCAAGCGCCGCCTTGTTGGCGTGCTTGATCTTCTGCCAGCGCTCCAGGAACGCCCCGTCCTGGGCGAAGGCTTCCAGCCGCCGCAGCTGCGGCAGGTCCCGGACCCAGTCGTTGCCGATGACCTCGGTCACCAGGCCGCTCAGGCCGGGATTGGACAGCGCGATCCAGCGCCGCGGCGTCACGCCGTTGGTCCGGTTCGAGAACTTCTCCGGCCACATGGCGTAGAAGTCCCTGAGGACATCGGTCTTGAGCAGCTCCGAGTGCAGCGCGGCGACGCCGTTGATGGCGTGGCTGCCCACGGCCGCCAGGTGCGCCATGCGCACGTAGCGCTCGCCGCTCTCGTCGATCAGGGACATGCGCGTGACGCGGTGGTCGTCGCCGAAGAAGCGGATGCGCACCTCGTCCAGGAAGCGCGCGTTGATCTCGAAGATGATTTCCATGTGCCGCGGCAGGATGCGGCGGAACAGCGCCAGCGGCCAGCGCTCCAGCGCCTCCGGCAGCAGTGTATGGTTGGTATAGGCGAAGGTCCGGCGCGTGATCGACCAGGACGTCTCCCAGTCCATGGCGTTCTCGTCGATCAGCAGGCGCATCAGTTCGGCGATCGCGATCGCCGGATGGGTGTCGTTCAGCTGGGCGGCGAACTTCTCGTGCAGCCGCTCGCGGGGGATGCCCTGGGTCTTCAGGATCCGCAGCATGTCCTGCAGCGAGCAGCACACAAAGAAGAACTGCTGCTCCAGGCGCAGTTCCTTGCCCTGCACCGCCTCGTCGTTCGGATACAGCACCTTGGTGAGGTTTTCGGAGGAGACCTTCTGGTTGACGGCGCCGTAGTAGTCGCCGCGGTTGAAGGTCGAGAAGTCGAAGGACTCGGTGGCCTCGGCGCGCCACAGCCGCAGGGTGTTGGCGGTATTGACGTGATAGCCGAGGATCGGGGTGTCGTAGGGGACCCCGACCACGGTCCGCTGCGGCACCCAGCGGGTGCGGACGCGCTCGTGCTCGTCGCTGTAGTGCTCGGTGTAGCCGCCGAGTTTGACCTCGACGGCCCACTCGGCGCGGGGGATCTCCCAGGCATTGCCGAAGCGCAGCCACTTGTCGGTCTTCTCCACCTGCCAGCCGTCGGTGATCTCCTGCTGGAAGATGCCGAACTCGTAGCGGATGCCATAGCCGATGGAGGGAATCTCCAGCGTCGCCAGCGAATCCAGGAAGCAGGCGGCCAGGCGCCCCAGGCCGCCGTTGCCGAGGCCGGGTTCATCCTCGCACTCGAGCAGTTCGTCGTAGTCCAGCCCGAGTTCCGTCATCGCCTGGCGCACGATCTCGGCAAGTCCCAGGTTGAGGACGTTGTTGCCCAGGTGCGGGCCCATCAGGAATTCGGCCGAGAAATAGGCGACGGTGCGCGAACCGTGCTTGGTGTAGGCCTCGGCGGTGCTGATCCAGCGGTGCAGCATCTGGTCGCGCACCGTGAGGGCGAGCGCCAGGTAGTAGTCGTGACGCGTGGCCAGGGTCGGGATTTTGCCCTGGACGTAGAACAGGTTGGTATAGAAGGCGTGCTTCAGGGTGTCCTTGTTGAGCATCACGCCATCGGGGGCGGTCGCATCGACCGGACGGTATTCCGTGCGCACGGGCAAACCAGGTGCATTCATGAGGTTTCTCACGCGGTTAACCGCAAAGATTGGGTGCAAGTTCCGTGCTGTGGGCGGCGGGCCCCAAAGCGGCCAGGCAGGCAGCGGCTTGCGGCGACTGCACCATCATAGGACATAACCCGCCTGGGCGCCCCTGAGTGGGGCCCGGTACCGCCTTGAACATAAAGTCAGCATACTTGGCGGCTGGCCATGAGTACCGCGACTCCATCACAGCTGGCGCCGTCCGGACTGCCCGCCCAGCGCGCGGATGCGGCCGGCGTCGCCCATGTGGATCTGCGGGCGGTGCTCGCCCTGGCGCTACCCCTGGTCGCCAACAGTGCCGTGCAGACCCTCCTCAATCTCACCGACCTGTGGTTCATCGGTCACATTTCTACAACCGCGCTGGCCGCCGTCGGTGCCGTGAACTGGCTGGTCATCGCCGTGGTGATGCTGCTGGCGGGCACGGGCATGGCCGTCCAGACCACCGTCGCGCAGGCCTACGGGGCGCGCCGGTACGCCCGCGCCGCGCAGGCCACCTGGTCCGGTCTGTGGGGCATCCTGTGCGTCGCGCCGCTGTTCGTCGCCGTGGCGTTCTCGAGCCGGTACATCCTCGCGCCCTTCGGCATCGACCCGCACATCACCCGCACCGCCGGGCAATTCTGGATACCCCGCGTTGCCGGGGCCCCACTCGGAGTTGCGGTCTGGGGCGCACTCGGTTTCTTCAACGGCATCGGCCGGCCGCGGACCACGGTCGTCATCACCCTCATCGTCGCCTGCCTGAACGTGGTGCTGAACTGGCTGTTCATCTTCACGCTCGGCCTTGGCGTCGCGGGATCCGGCTGGGCCTCCACGTGCGCCCAGGGCGTGGGGTTGGTGAGCGCGCTCGTCATCTTCCTTTCCGGCCGCTACCGGCGCGAATACCGCTCGCACCTGATGTGGCGACCCCGCGCCGCGCTGCTGTGGATGCAGTTCCGGCTGGGATTCCCGATGGGTCTGACCGGTGCCTCGGACCTGATCGGCGTGTCGCTGTTCCAGCTGATGCAGGTGCGCGTGGGCGCCGTGGCCGGCGCGGCGACGCAGCTGGTGTTCGTCGCCACGGCCATTGCCTACATGCCTGGGGTCGGCGTGGCCCAGGCCGCGACGACCCTGGTCGGACAGTCCATCGGTGCCGGCAGTCGCGCCTGGGCGATGCGCGTCGGCACCTATGTGACGGTGATGGCCGGTCTGCTGATGGGCGGCATAGGGCTGGTGCTCGCGGCGGTGGGGCCGTGGACATTGCCGCTGCTGCTCACGTCGGCCGACCCGGCCGCCGCACAGGTGGTGCGGCAGGGCACGACGCTGCTGTGGTTCGCCGCGGCGTACCAGTTCTTCGACGGGCTCAACATCGCCAGCAGCTACTGCCTGCGCGGCGCGGGCGACACGCTGGTGCCGGGGGTGCTGGTGCTGCTGCTGTCCTGGTTCGGGTTCGTGCCGCTGGCGCACATCCTGACCTTCGCGCCCGGCGGCGGCTTCATCCCGCACCTGCCGCAACTGGGCTACGGCGCCGCCGGCGGCTGGGTCGCCATGATTATCTACGTGTTGCTGCTGGGCTCGGTGCTGTATGGGCGCTGGCGCAGCGGCATCTGGCAGAAGATCAGGTTGCAGGCCTAGCGGGCCTTGGCCAGGCCCATCCACTTCTCCAGCGGTTCGACGCGGTTGCGGCTCACCGAGAGCCGCGCGCCGCAGCGCAGCTGTACCGCGTAGTCGCCACCGGCCTCGCGCAGCAGCGTCTCGATCTGGTCGAGCTTGACGATGACGGAACGATGGATGCGGAAGAAGTCGCCCGGATCCAGGCGCTCCTCGAGGGTCTGCATGCGTTCGCGGATGATGTAGGTGCGTTCGCCGACATGGATCTCGGCGTAGGGGCCGCTGGCCGCGATGTATTCGATGGTGGCGACGGGGACGACCCGCACCTGGCCGCGCATCTCCACGGCGATCCGCTCCAGATAGCCGGTGGTGTCCGAGTCCGACAATGCCGCCGGCTCTGCGGCCGGCGACGCGGCACTGCCGGCGGCAGCCGCGCCGGTGCCCACGTTCAGCACCGTACGCAACTGGTCCGAAAGCCTGCCGATCTGGGTGAGACCGATCGTGCGTCGGGCGCGGCGGAAGGCCTGCTCGAAGCGCTCGTCGTCGAAGGGCTTCACCAGGTAGTCGACCGCCGCCACGTCGAACGCATCCAGCGCGTAGCGGTCGTAGGCCGTCACGAAAATCGTCGGTGGCATGTTCTCCGGCCCGATGTCGCGCACCACCTCCAGGCCCGTGCGCCGGGGCATCTGCACATCGAGGAACACCAGGTCGGGTCTGAGCGTGCGGATGGCTTCGACGGCCGCATCGCCGTTGTCCGCGAAGCCGGCGATTTCGACGTTCTCCTCATGGCGCAGCAGATCCTCGAGACGCTGGCGTCCGAGGGCTTCGTCATCGACGATGAGAACGCGTAAGGCAGACCCCGTCATTCGGCAGGCAGGTCAGGCTTGGGCGGCCACTGCGGAGGTACGCAGGTCGCTCTGCGTGTGATAGGGCAGGGAGACTTCCGCGATCAGGCCACCGCCGGGGGCGTGCCTGAGGGTCAGGCTCTGCACCGGTCCGTAGAGCGCGGCGAGCCGCGCCCGCGTATTGCGCAGGCCCAGGCTGTGCGGCGAAGAGGGCTGGTCGAGGCTGACTTCCGGGCCATTGTCGCGCACACTGATGATCACGCGCTCGCCTTCGCGGGCCGCGGTGACCTCGATGTAGCCCCCGCCGCTCAGCTTGCTGATGCCGTGCTTGATGGCGTTCTCGACCAGCGGCTGCAGGATGAGATTCGGGACCAGCGCATCGCGCACGTCGTCATCGGCGTGCATGTCGACATCCAGCTGCCCCTGGAAGCGGATGCGGATGACATCGAGGTAGCGTTCGGTGAAGGTCAGCTCGCGCTGCAGCGGTACCTCGGGCTCATCGGCCTCGTCGAGCGACGTGCGCAGCAGTTCGGACAGCCGCGCGATCATGCGCCTGACCCCCCGCGGATCGCGTTCCACGAGTGCCGAGACGGCATGCAGCGTGTTGAACAGGAAGTGCGGGTTGAGCTGCATGCGCAGCGCCGACAGCCGGGCGTCGGCGAGCTGCGCTTGCAGCTGCGCCGCCTGGGCCTGCAGCCGCACGGTCTCGTCGCGCCGCACCTGGTAGCGCCAGAAATAGTTGCGGGCGAAACCGGCCGCCAGGACCGCCACGAAGACGATGAACTCGTTCATGAACCACAGCCGGCGCAGGCGGGCCATGGCCGCCATCTCCGGCGAGACGGGCGTCGGGGAATAGAACAGGTGCTGGCGCACGAAACCGGTCGCCAGGTCGATGACTATGGCCAGCACCAGGCCGATGACCACGAACATGACGCGGGTGGGCCAGCGGGTGCGTTCGATGGCGAAGCGGCTCGCGAACCAGATGATCACCGGAGTGACCGCACACCACATCATGGAGTTGGAAAGGGTTACGAGGATCGCCGCAAATGGCACGAGCGGCTGCCACGGTCCGTGTCCCTGCGGTTCAATCAGGGAATTGACGGACGTCAGAATCGCGATCAGGAGCCAGAAGCCCAGGATCAGCAGCAACTCGGTACGGCTCAGCGAGCGGTAGTCGGTCGCATCCGCCCGGCTGGGGGCCGGGAAATCGGCCTCCGCAGTGCTCGTGCGCGCCAGGATCGTCGGCTGTGAAAGGGCCGGCGGGGGGATGGAGAGGCTGCTGGAGTTCACCCTCCAAGAATAGGCCGTTGAGAGGGCAACGAAAAGGCGGGCGTCTCGAGCGGCACCAGCCAGCCCATGAATGGCCGGCAAGGCGGAACCAGCGGCCCGCAGCGGGAAATGAACGGTTTATTCGTCCGCCGGCGGCAGCGCCTGCTGCAGGGTGGGGTGCAGCTGCGCGGGGTCCCGGGAGCTGCGGTCGTAGACCCGGGAGACCTTCATGGCGAGGTTCCGGCCCTCACTGGCGACGTTGATCTTCACCAGCAGCTGCTTGCCGTCGGGCGAGAGGGTGTAGGTCTCCCGGACCTCCGGGCCGATCTGGGGACGCACCTGCACCACGAAATCGCGGCCGGACCAGCCGGCGACCTGGTCGGCCACCCCGCTGGGAACCGACACCACGCTGCGTTCCCCGGGCGTGAAGCTGCGGCTGGTAGCGGCATTGACGATGGTCACCTCGGAATCGGACTGGTGGATCTTCAGCCACTGGCCGCCCAGCAGGGCGTTGTTCTGGAAGTCCAGGGGCGGGCGATAGGCATTGCGGTCGTTGCGGCTGTAGGACTCGTACATCGCCTGCCCTTCGCGGCCGGGCCGGGTGTCGATGGGCGGCAGGTCCGTGGTGGGATCGTTGATGACCTCGGGAGCGGGCGCCGAGCCGCCTTCCCGGCCGGCGCCCGGGCCATGCCTGGGTTTTGGCTGCACTGCAGCGAGAGCC
>DATJTJ010000047.1:0-46821 GCA_035503515.1 Steroidobacteraceae bacterium | reverse complement strand
GCATGCCATCGATGAGATCAAGTTCCAGACGGGCATGGGCGTGGAGGCCGTGGTCGTCGAAGACGACAAGCTGCAGCGCGCCGTCGACAAGGCCATCGAGCAGGCCGACAGCCAGATGCCCGCCTTCAGCGAGGAAGAGGGCATGGACCTCGACTCCCTGGAGGTCACCGGCGGCGACGAGAATCCGGATGACAAGGTCACCCGCGACGATGTCGAGGACGCGCCGATCGTCCGCTTCGTCAACAAGCTCATGCTGGATGCCATCCGCCGCGGTGCATCCGACATCCATTTCGAGCCCTACGAGAAGACCTACCGCGTGCGCTTCCGCATGGACGGGGTGCTCAAGGAGATCGCCCAGCCGCCGGTGCAGCTCGCCCCGAAGCTGGCCGCGCGGCTGAAGGTGATGTCGCGGCTGGATATCGCCGAGCGGCGCGTGCCCCAGGACGGCCGCATCAAGATGCGGCTGTCCAAGAACCGCGCCATCGACTTCCGCGTCAGCTCCTGCCCGACGCTGTTCGGCGAAAAGATCGTGATGCGTATCCTGGATCCCTCCTCGGCCGCGCTCGGCATCGATGCGCTGGGCTACGAGCCCAAGCAGAAGGATCTGTACGTCAAGTACCTGGCCAAGCCGCAGGGCATGATCCTCGTGACCGGCCCCACCGGCAGCGGCAAGACCGTGTCGCTGTACACCGGGCTGCACATCCTCAACCGTGAAGACACCAACATCTCCACCGCCGAGGATCCCTCCGAAATCAACCTGCCGGGCGTCAACCAGGTCAACGTGAATCCGAAGGTGGGCCTGACCTTCGCGGCCGCCATGCGCGCCTTCCTGCGCCAGGATCCCGATGTCATCATGGTCGGCGAAATCCGCGACCTGGAAACGGCCGAGATCGCCATCAAGGCCGCGCAGACCGGACACCTGGTGCTCTCGACGCTGCACACGAACGATGCGCCCCAGACCCTCACGCGTCTGGTCGACATGGGCGTGAAGCCCTACGCGATCGCGACCTCGGTGAGCCTGATCATCGCGCAGCGCCTGGCACGGCGCCTGTGCTCGAACTGCAAGGTACCGATGGACGTGCCGCGCGAAGCGCTGCTGAAGGAAGGATTCCAGGCCGCGGACATCGAGTCGGGCATGCGGATCTATGCCCCCAAGGGTTGTCCAAACTGCACCGACGGCTACAAGGGCCGGGTGGGCATCTACCAGGTCATGCCGGTCACGGATGCCATCGCCCGCCTGATCCTGAGCGGCGGCAGCGCGGTGGACATCTCCGACCAGTCGGCCAAGGAAGGATTCTGGGATCTGCGCCGCTCGGGCCTGGAGAAGGTCAAGAACGGGCTTACCAGTCTGGAAGAAGTCAACAGCGTCACCATCGAATGAGTGACAGGAACTAACGCATGGCCCAGGCAAGCACTGCGATCGTCAAAACCATCAAGCGCGACATTCCCTTCACCTGGGAAGGTCGCGACAAGAAGGGCAACAAGGTCAAGGGCAAGAGCGTGGCGAGCGACGAGGCCGCGCTGCGCGCCGACCTGCGCCGCCAGGGCATTGCCGCATCCCGCATCCGCAAGCAGTCCTCGGCGCTGCGCTCGGGCGGCAAGGTCAAACCGCAGGACATCGCCGTGTTCATGCGCCAGCTGGCGACCATGCTGGCGGCGGGTATTCCGCTGGTGCAGGGCCTGGAGATCGTCGGCGGCGGCCATGACAAGCCTGCAGCGCAGAAGCTGATCCTGGGCATCAAGGCGGACATCGAGGCCGGTTCGGCGCTGCACGAGGCCCTGGCCAAGCATCCCCTGTACTTCGACAAGCTGACCACGAACCTGGTCGAAGCCGGCGAACACGCCGGCGCCCTGGAAAGCCTGCTGGACAAGGTCGCCACCTACAAGGAAAAAACCGAGGCCCTGAAGGGCAAGGTCAAGAAGGCCCTGTTCTATCCCACCGCGGTGCTGGTGGTGGCTATTATCGTGACCGTGATCCTGCTGATATTCGTGATCCCGCAGTTCGAATCGCTGTTCAAGGGCTTCGGCGCGGACCTGCCGGCCTTCACCATGATGGTGATCAATCTGTCGCGGTTCGTGCAGTCCGAGGGGATTTTCCTGGCGCTCGTGATTGGTGGCGCCATCTGGGCCTTCATCTACTTCAAGAAGCGCTCGCGCGCGATGCAGGAATTCCTAGACCGTGCCCTTCTCAAGTTCCCCATCGTCGGACCGATCCTCAACAAATCGGCCATCGCCCGCTACGCGCGCACCCTCGCCACCATGTTCTCCGCCGGTGTACCGCTGGTGGAGGCACTGGAGTCCGTGGCTGGCGCCTGTGGCAACGTCGTCTATGAGAACGCCGTACTTCGGATGCGCGAGGAAGTGGCGACCGGCCAGCGCCTGCAGCGGGCCATGGAGAACACCGGCCGCTTCCCGAACATGGTCATCCAGATGATCGCGGTCGGCGAGGAATCCGGATCGCTGGATACCATGGCCGGCAAGGTGGCCTCCTTCTACGAGGCCGAGGTCGACAATGCGGTCGATGCGATGTCGAGTCTGCTCGAACCGCTCATCATGGCCGTGCTCGGCGTGCTGGTCGGCGGCCTCGTGATCGCCATGTACCTGCCGATCTTCAAGCTCGGTTCGGTGGTGTAAGTGGGCCCGCGGCACGCATGGTGCTGCTAGAGGCCCTGTCCGCCTCCCCGGCCTTCTTCATCAGCGCCGTCCTGGTGCTGGGGCTTTTGGTCGGCAGTTTCCTCAACGTCGTCATCTACCGGCTGCCGGTGATGCTCGAGAGGGAATGGCGCGCCCAATGCGCCGAACTGGCCCAGGGCACGGGAATTGCGGCGGCGCAGACCGACGCGGCGCCCCGCTTCAATCTCATCGTGCCGCGCTCGACCTGCCCGAAATGCAAGGCGCCGGTCGGTGCTCTCGAGAACATCCCGGTCCTCAGTTACCTGTTCCTGCGCGGCCGCTGCGCCCACTGCCACGCCGCCATCAGCCCGCGCTATCCGCTGATCGAGGCCTTGACCGGCGCGCTCTCCGCGGCGGTCGCCTGGAGGTTCGGCTACGGCTTTGCGGCGCTCGCGGCCTTGGGTCTCACCTGGTTCCTGATCGCCCTGACCTTCATCGACGTGGACACGCAGCTGCTGCCGGACTCCATGACCCTGCCCCTGGTCTGGCTGGGCATCGCGACCAGTGCCTTCCTGGCTCCGGTGCCACCCCTGAGCCTGCCGGTGGACCTGCGCGACAGCGTCGTGGGTGCCATGGCCGGATACCTGAGCCTGTGGAGCATCTACCACCTGTTCCGGCTCGTCACCGGCAAGGAGGGCATGGGCTATGGCGATTTCAAACTGCTGGCGGCCATCGGCGCCTTCCTCGGCTGGCGCATGCTGCTGCCCACGGTACTCGGGGCGGCCGCGGTGGGCGCCGTGTGCGGCATCGTGATCCTCGGGCTCAAGGGTCGGGGACGGGGCGTACCGATCGCATTCGGGCCGTTCCTCTCCGCCTCAGGCTGGATCATGATGATGTGGGGCAACGACCTGCTCGCGGGCTACATGGGCCTGTTCGTGGCCCACCCCTGAGGCAAGGCCATGCGTTCACCCCTGCGCATCGGACTCACGGGTGGCATCGCCAGCGGCAAATCCACGGTGGCCGGCCTGTTCGCGGCCCTCGGGGTCCCGATCATCGACACCGATCTCATTGCCCGGGATGTCGTGGCTCCCGGTACCGCGCTGCTGGAGCGGCTCATCACCCGCTTCGGCGTACGCATGCGGACCGCGCAGGGAGAGCTCGACCGGCGCGCGTTGCGCGAGCACGTTTTTGCAATGGCCGGCGAGCGCGCCGACCTCGAGGCCCTGATGCATCCGGCCATCATGGCCGAGCTGCACCAACGCTCGATCGCGGCGGGCGGGGCATACCAGATCCTGGTCATTCCGCTACTGGTGGAGCACGACCTGCGATCGAGCGTGGACCGCGTGCTGCTGGTGGACTGCCCTGAGGATCTGCAGCTGCGGCGGGTGCAGGTACGCGATGGCGTGACACGGGCTGCGGCGGCCGCGATCCTGGCCGCGCAGGCCAGCCGGGCCGCGCGCCTCGCGGTGGCCGACGATGTGATCGTCAACGAGGGGCATCTGGGACAGTTGCGCGACCGGGTCGCGGTCCTGCATGCCCTTTACGGCGCTCTGGCGCGCGAGACCCCGCGTCAAGCACAATAGCAGGATGACTGAGACCCAACCGCAGGTGGTAGCGCCGGTGATCGATACCGCTGAGGGGACGATCGTGTACGAGCAGCCGCTGAATGAGCGGATGCGGACCTTCATGCGGCTGGATTTCCTGTACAACCAGGCGCTGTACCAGAGCGAGATCGCGACCTCGGCCAGCGCCCGCGCGGCGATGTCGCACCTGCTCGACATCCTCGCCATCACCACGCGCAGCGACATGCGCTCGGATGCGCTGAAGGAGCTCGAGCGCCACTTCGCGCACCTGAACGATTTCCAGTCGCGGCCCGGGGTGGATGCCGCGCGGCTGAAGACCATCATCGCGAACCTCGGCCGGCTGCGCGGCGATCTGATGAATGCCGGATCCGCCTTCCTGCAGCCGATCCGGGACTCGGAGTTCCTGAACGCCATCAAACTGCGCAGCGCCATTCCCGGCGGCACCTGCGAGTTCGACCTGCCCGAGTACTTCTGCTGGCTGAACCAGCCCGCCGAGGCGCGGCTGCAGGCGTTCGGGCAGTGGCTCGGGCTGCTGCGGCCGCTGTGCGATGCCATTGCCGAGCTGCTGTGGCTGACGCGGCAGGCCGGCCGCACGCGCCAGGAGACCGCCAAGGGCGGGGTGTTCATGATCGGCTTCGACCGGGACGCGCCGGCGCAGCTGCTGCGCATCGCGCTGCCGGCGCAGCTGAACCTGTTCCCGGAGATCAGCGGCGGTGGCCAGCACCGCTGCAACGTGCGCTTCCTGAAATGGAGTGGCCTGGCCGCCCGTCCGGCGCAGATCGAGGAAGACGTACCATTCTGCCTGACCATCTGCGCCTGAGCGAACCACCGCACCGCCGGATCGGATCATGCCCGCCACAGTGAAGTGCCCGACCTGCGGGCGCAGTATCGAGTGGTCCGATCAGTCGCCCTTCCGCCCCTTCTGCAGCGAACGCTGCCGGGTCATCGACCTGGGCGCCTGGCTGACCGAGAAACATGCCATCCCCGGCAGCGAGTCCGGACCGGGGCCGGAGGCGGAGGAAGAGTCCGGCGACTGAAGGACCGCCTTCAGGGGAACTTGATCTTGCCGCCGCCCGGAGGGCCTGCGGCCATGGCGCCGGCATCGGGCACCACGATGCGCGAGGCGGCCTCGCGGCGCATTTCGCGCGCCTCCTCGATGGCCTCGTCCAGGGCCTGCTTGACGGCCTCGGGGAAGCGGTCGAGGGCCTCCTCCAGGGTCGCCGCCTCGATATCGAAACCCAGCGGCAGCACCCCGCCCGGCGTCAGCAGCTGCGTCTGCCCCGAGAACAGCACGGCGCGCGCCTCGTCCACGGAGCCATCGATTCTGACCGGCGTCATGCGGCGCAGCGTTCCGGCGCGCCGGTCGGTGAAGATTTCCTCACGGTACAGGCTGGTGGCGTCGAGTTTGATTTCCGGGAGTTCGGGTTGCTGGGCCATGGGCGGTTCTCGGTGTCACGGTATGGGCGTCATTGTACCAGCCGCTGCAGCGCTTCGATGAAGGGGCGGTCGGCCTCGAGGATGTCCTCGCGCGCCAGGTCCGCGGCCCGCACCCACCGCAGCTGCTGACCGTCGCGGCCCTGCGGCTCGCCCGAATAGCTGCGCACGATCCAGAAGGACAGTTCGACCGTGCGGTCCGGGTAGGCATGGGTCAGGCGCAGGCAGAATCGCGGTTCGCGGATGGACACCCCGAGTTCCTCGTGCAGTTCCCGCAGCAGTGCCTGCGGCTCGGTCTCTGCCGCACCCACCTTGCCGCCGGGGAACTCCCAGCGGCCGGCCATGTGCTTCGCTGCGGGGCGCTGCGCGATCAGGATCCGGCCCTGCGGGTCGCACAGGGCGGCAGCCACCACCAGGATGGCCGTCACGCTACTCGCCGCCGGAGAGCACGCCGTGGCAGTGTTTGAATTTCTTGCCGGACCCGCAGGGACAGGGCTCGTTGCGGCCCACCTTGCGGTCCTGGCGCACGAAGGTCGCCGGCGCATCGACCGGACCGGCCGCCAGCCCCGGCGCCATGCTCAGCGGCAGCGCGGCACCGTGCCGGCCCTGGGGCGTCGCGGCGGGCGCGGCGGCCTGGGGTTCCGGGGCGGACAGCGCCGATTGCGCCTCGAGGTGCTGGATCTGCAGGGCCTGCATCAGGCGCATGCGCCGCTCCTCCTCCTCGCGGTCCGCTTCCTCCTGCGTGCGGATCTCGATCTTCGAGACCAGCGAGACGGTGTCGAACTTGACCCGGTCCAGCATGGCGGCGAACAGTTCGAAGGCCTCGCGCTTGTACTCGAAGCGGTAATCCTTCTGGGCGTAGCCGCGCAGGTGAATGCCCTGCCGCAGGTAATCCATCGCGGACAGATGCTCGCGCCAGTGCTGGTCCAGCGTCCGCAGCATCACGTCCTTTTCGACATGGCGCATGATGGGGGCGCCGGTGCGGGCCACCTTGGCCTCATAGGCATTGGCCACGGCTTCCACGATCCGCTGCCGCAGCACCGGCTCTTCCAGCTCGGGCTCCGCCGCGAGCCAGGCGGCCGCATCGACGTGGGCGGCAAAGTCGCGCGCCAGGGCTTCACCCAGGCCCTTCAGGTCCCATTGCTGGGGCGCGGCGCTCCTGGGCATGAACTGGTCGATGAGGGTGCCGAGGGCCTCCTCGCGGATGCCGGCGATGGCCGCCGACAGGTCCTCGGTGCCCATGAGCTCGGTGCGCTGCTGGTAGACGACCTTGCGCTGGTCGTTGGCCACGTCGTCGAACAGCAGCAGCTGCTTGCGGATGTCGAAGTTGTGCGATTCGACCTTGCGCTGCGCCTTCTCGATCTGGCGGGTGAGCATGCCGCTCTCGATGACCTCGCCTTCCTTCATGCCGGCCATCTGCAGCAGCCGCTTGGTGCGCATCGGATCACCGAAAATGCGCATCAGGTTGTCTTCCATGGAAAGGAAGAAGCGGCTCGAGCCCGGATCGCCCTGCCGGCCCGAGCGCCCCCGCAGCTGGTTGTCGATGCGCCGCGATTCATGACGCTCGGTACCGATGATGTGCAGGCCGCCCGCGGCGAGCGCCGCATCGTGCCGCGCCTGCCACTGCTCGCGCACCCTGCCCCGGGTCGCCTCGTCGGTCTCGGGCGGCAGCGCCGCAAGTTCCGCATTGAGGTTGCCGCCGAGCACGATGTCGGTGCCGCGACCGGCCATGTTGGTGGCGATGGTCACGGCCCCCGGAATGCCGGCCTGTTCGACGATCAGCGCCTCGCGCTCGTGCTGCTTGGCATTGAGCACCTGGTGCGGAATCGCCGCCTTCTGCAGCAGGCCGGCCAGGAATTCGGAGGTTTCGATCGAGGTCGTGCCGACCAGTGCCGGCTGGCCGCGTTTCACGCAGTCCTGGATATCCTCGATGATCGCCTCGAACTTGTCCTTCTGCGTGAGGTACACGAAGTCGGGCATGTCCTTGCGGATCATCGGCTTGTGGGTCGGAATGACCACCACCTCCAGCCCGTAGATCTGCAGGAACTCGGGCGCCTCGGTATCGGCGGTGCCGGTCATGCCCGCAAGCTTGCGATACAGGCGGAAATAGTTCTGGAAGGTGATGGAGGCAACCGTCTGGTTTTCCTCGCGGACGCGCACTCCTTCCTTCGCTTCCACGGCCTGGTGCAGGCCATCCGACCAGCGCCGTCCCTGCATGGTGCGGCCGGTGAACTCATCGACGATGATCACCTCGCCGCCGCGGACGATGTACTCGACGTCGCGCTTGTAGAGCGCGTGGGCGCGCAGCGCCGCGTTCAGGTGGTGCATGAGGCGGATATTCGCCGGATCGTAGAGGCTCTCGCCCTCGCGCAGCAGGCCGGCCTGGGCCATCAGCTCCTCGACGTGGGCATGGCCTTCCTCGCTGATGTGCACCTGCTTCTGCTTTTCGTCGACGGAGAAATCGCCGGGACCTTCCTCCTCCTGCTGCCGCGTCAGCCGCGGCACCAGCTGATTGATGGCCAGGTACAGTTCGGTGCTCTCATCGGCGGGCCCGGAAATGATCAGCGGCGTACGGGCCTCGTCGATGAGGATGGAGTCGACCTCGTCGACCACCGCATAGGCGAGACCCCGCTGCACCCTGTCTTCCAGGCGGAAGGCCAGGTTGTCGCGCAGGTAGTCGAAGCCGAATTCGTTGTTGGTGCCGTAGGTGATGTCGCAGGCATAGGCCGCGCGCTTCTCCTCCGGATCCTGCGAGTTGCGGATCACGCCCACGGTGAGTCCCAGGAAGGCGTAGACCGGCCGCATCCACTCCGCATCGCGGGCCGCGAGGTACTCGTTGACGGTGACGATGTGCACGCCTTCGGCGGGCAGCGCGTTCAGGTATGCCGGCAGCGTCGCCATGAGGGTCTTGCCCTCGCCGGTGCGCATTTCGGAAATCTTGCCCTGGTGCAGGGTGATGCCGCCGAGCAGCTGCACGTCGAAGTGCCGCATCTTCAGGGTCCGGCGCGCCGCCTCGCGCACCGCCGCGAAGGCCTCCGGCAGCAGATCGTCGAGCGGCGTGCCCTGCTTGAGCCGTTCCCGGAATTCGAGAGTCTTGGCCGCCAGCTGCGCATCGCTCAGGGCCTGCATCGCGCTCTCGAAGCCGTTGGCTTGGCTCACCAGACGGTGGTAGGTGCGCAGCAACCGGTCATTGCGGCTGCCGAAGACGCGCGTGAGCAGATTGAGCACTTAGGACATCCTGATGAAAATTTTGAGCTGCGCCAGATACTTATGATCTCTCAGGGCGCAGCGAAGCGGCGTATTGTACGCAATAGCCTTCCGTTTGCGGTAATCCGGGAATCTCTTGGGGCGCCGGCCCGCGGACGCAAGGGCCGGGGCGGTTTATTTCAGGTCAGGCCCTGGCCCTAGCGCCTGACGAAGATCAGCGGGTCGATCTGCTGCCCGTTGTGGAGCACTTCGAAGTGCACGTGCGGGCCGGTGGAATGGCCGGTCGAGCCCATCAGGGCGATCTTCTCGCCGCGGGTCACCGTCTGCCCGACCGCAACCAGGGTGCTCTCATTGTGCGCGTAGCGGGTGATGTAGCCATTGCCGTGGTTGATCTCGACCAGGGTGCCGTAGCCGCTGCGCTCACCGGCCCAGGTCACGACTCCCGCCGCCACCGCCATGACCGGCTCCCCCGCCGTGCCCCCGAAGTCCAGGCCCTTGTGGAAGCCCTCTTCGCCGGTGAACGGATCGCTGCGCTCACCGAAATAGGAGGTGATGGCACCGGCGCTCACCGGCTTGCCCGCGGGGCGAACCGCGTCGCTGATCTTGCGCGCCACGATCACGTTTTCCAGGGCGGACAATTGCGCATCGCGCAGATCCACGCGCTGTTCCAGTTGCGACAGCAGCGAGCTCAGATCGGGCAGCTGGGCCCCGCTTGCCGGCGATGCGGTCACCGGTTCGTCGAAATTGAATTCGCGCCGGTCGACGTTGGCCATGGTGGTAAGGCGCCTGCCCAGGGCGTCGATGCGGATGATGTGCGCATCCAGCTGCCCGAGCCGCCCGGCCAGGGCATCGACGCGGTCCTGGACGCGGGCCCGCAGTTCGGCGATTTCCGATTTCTGTTCGGCCAGCACCCGGCCCCAGGCCTTCGGATCGGCCGAACTGCCGCCCGCATGGGCCCCCAGCTGCATGCCGATGGCGAAGGCGGTGCCCAGGGTCCCGAGGACGATCAGGGCGCCCAGCGCGAGCGTCACGGGATGCGTCAGATCGAAATATCGCGATCGCCCGCCACCGCGGCGGTTGGAAAAAACTATGATGTTCACGCGATCCGATCCTAGGCATTCACGTCCGGCCCGATGACACTTGAATATGCAGAAGAAGACCTACCGTGACAAGGCGAATACCGGGCGCGGTTCAAGGATCCCGCAAACGCGGCGACGCGAGTCACGGAATCCCATGGATTCTGTAAAAGAACTGCTGCAGCGCTCGACGCCGGTCCTGGCCGGGCTGCAGCGCGAGGCGCTGCGGCAGCGCGACTGGCTGGTATGGGTCCGGCAGGAGCTGCCGGCGCAACTGGCTGTCCACGTGACGGGCGTGACCCAGCAGGCCGGCGAACTTGTCATATTCGCCGAGTCCGCGGCCTGGGGCGTACGGCTGCGATACGCGGCACCGCAGCTGCTGCAGGCCGCGGGCCGCCAGGCTGCGGACATCGTGGGCGTGAAGGTGCGCGTGGTGCCCCGCCCGCAAGCGGGCGGACGGGGCGGTCAGTAGACCGAGGAGGCGTGCGCGAGCGAGGCCGCCTCGACATAGGAGATCGGCGCATCGGAGGCCTTCTCGAAAGTGACCTCCTCCCAGGAGGAGCGCTTCGCGAGCAGCGTGCGCAGCAGCTTGTTGTTCAGGGCGTGCCCTGACTTGTAGCCGCTGAACTCGCCGATCAGGCTGTGGCCGAGCAGGTACAGGTCGCCGATGGCGTCGAGGATCTTGTGCTTGACGAACTCGTCCTCGTAGCGCAGCCCGTCCTCGTTCAGCACCCGCACGTCGTCCAGCACGATGGCATTGTCGAAATTGCCCCCGAGGGCGAGGTTGCGGGCGCGCATCATCTCCAGGTCACGCATGAACCCGAAGGTCCGTGCGCGGCTGATTTCCTTCAGGAACGAGGTCGTCGAGAAGTCCATCGAGGCACGCTGCGCGCGGCGCTTGAAGATCGGGTGGTTGAACTCGATCTCGAAGTTGACCTTGAAGCCTTCGAAGGGTTCGAACTTCGCCCACTTGTCGCCGTCGGATACCCGCAGCGGCTCGGTGATGCGGATGAAGCGTTTCGGGGTCAGCTGCTCCTCGATCCCGGCCGACTGCAGCAGGAACACGAAGTGGCTCGCGCTGCCGTCCATGATGGGCACTTCCGGAGCACTGACCTCGACGACGGCATTGTCGATCCCCAGGCCGGCAAAGGCGGAGAGCAGGTGCTCGACGGTGGAGACCCGGGCCTCGCCACTGACCAGGGTCGTCCCCAGCTGCGTGTCGCCGACGTTCTCGGCATGCGCGACCACGGTTGCGAACTCGCCCAGGTCCGAGCGCCGGAACAGGATTCCGGTATCCGGCGCCGCCGGGCGCAGTGTCATCAGGACCTTCTTGCCAGTGTGCAGACCGACGCCCGAGGCGCGGATGGTGTTCTTCAGTGTGCGTTGTCCGACCATTTCAATCCCGAATGCCGGGGCCCCAAGCGCACCCCGGCACTGTTACCGTAACACAGCAGGGCATCGTACCCTAACTGCTACGGCAGGTGGCGTGCCCCACTCCTCAGTCGGCCTGACGACGCAGGAAGGCCGGAATATCCAGCAGATCCTCCGAATCGTCCTGCGGCCGCAGGCCATCCCCGACCGCGCGCTGGCGCTGGTAGGTCGGCTTGTCGAGATCGGCATAGTTGGGATTCATGGCCGGCTTGGCCCGGGAGACGACCCGCATCGGCGGGACCTGACCGTGGGCTTCACGGCGGCTCTCGGAACCGGCCAGCCCGGCGAGGGCCTGACCGGTCGGCACGCGGACCGAAGCCGCCGGGCGGCCCAGGCCGGTCGCAACCACGGTCACCCGCACCACGTCGGTCAGCTCCGGATCGATGACGGTTCCCACGACGACGGTCGCGTCCTCCGAGGCGAACTGCTTCACGATGTTGCCGACTTCCTGGAACTCACCGATCGACAGGTCCATGCCCGCCGTCACGTTCACCAGGATGCCGTGGGCGCCGGCGAGATTGATGTCCTCCAGCAGTGGCGAGGAGACCGCGGCCTCGGCGGCGGACTTGGCCCGGCCTTCGCCGCTGGCGACGCCGGAACCCATCATCGCCATGCCGGTCTCCGCCATCACCGTGCGCACGTCGGCGAAGTCGACGTTGATCAGGCCCGGCCGCGTGATCAGCTCGGCGATGCCCTGCACGGCGCCCTGCAGCACCTGGTTGGCGGACTTGAAGGCATCCAGCAGCGTGGTCTGCGCACCGAGCACGGTCAGCAGCTTCTGGTTGGGGATGGTGATCAGCGAATCGCAGTACTTGCCCAGTTCGGCAAGACCATGGTCCGCGACGAGCGAGCGTTTGCCGCCTTCCATCTCGAACGGACGGGTCACCACCGCGACGGTGAGGATGCCCATCTCCTTGGCGACCTGGGCGACGACGGGCGCCGCGCCCGTGCCGGTGCCACCGCCCATGCCGGCGGTGATGAACAGCATGTCGCAGCCTTCCACCAGTTCGACGATGCGGTCGCGATCCTCCATCGCGGCCTGGCGGCCCACTTCGGGGTCGGCGCCGGCACCCAGGCCCTTGGTGATGTTGCAGCCGATCTGCAGCGCCGTCTTCACCTTCGAGTGCTTCAAGGCCTGCGCGTCGGTGTTGATGCACATGAAGTCCACGCCATCGATGCCGGTGGTGACCATGTGCGCGACGGCGTTGCCGCCGCCGCCGCCCACGCCGATCACCTTGATCACGGCACTCTGGCTGTACGCATCCATCAGTTCAAACATTGCTCGCTCCTTAGATCCCCATGGCGGTTCGGTGTTGATTGGCAGTCAATTTCAGAAGTTGCCCTGAAACCAGGACTTCATCCGGTCGATGACGGTCTTGCCGCCGGGGCGTCGGCCCCGCGCGGCGGTCGTGTTGTCACGCGCGTAGAGCAGCAGCCCCACGCCCGTGGAATAGATCGGACTGCGCACGGCTTCGGCGAGTCCGGTGACGTGCTGCGGCAGCCCCAGGCGCACCGGCACGTGGAAGACCTCCTCGGCCAGCTCGATGGTGCCTTCCATGCGGGCGCTGCCGCCGGTGAGCACGATGCCGGCGGCAATGGCTTCCTCGAAGCCGCTGCGGCGCAGCTCATCGCGCACCAGGCCGAACAGTTCCTCGTAGCGCGGCTCGACGATCTCGGCGAGCGTCTGGCGCGCGAGCCGGCGCGAGGGGCGCTCGCCGACGCTCGGCACCTCGATGCTCTCGTCCGGATTGGCGAGCTGCGAGAGTGCGCAGGCGTAGCGCACCTTGATGTCCTCCGCGTACTGCGTCGGTGTGCGCATCGACACGGCGATGTCGTTGGTGACCTGGTCGCCGGCGATCGGGATCACCGCGGTGTGGCGGATGGCGCCGCCGGTGAATACCGCGAGGTCGGTGGTGCCGCCGCCGATGTCCACCAGGCACACGCCCAGTTCGCGCTCATCCTCCGTCAGGACCGCGAAACTCGAGGCCAGCTGCTCGAGCACGACATCGTCGACTTCCAGGCCGCAGCGCTGGATGCACTTCTCGATGTTCTGCGCCGCGCTTTCGGCGCCGGTGACGATGTGCACCTTGGCCTCCAGCCGCACGCCGGACATGCCGATGGGGTCCCGGATCCCCTCCTGGCCGTCGATCACGTAGTCCTGCGGCAGCACGTGCAGGATCTTCTGGTCGGCGGGGATGGCCACCGCGCGCGCGGCATCGATCACGTGCTCCACGTCGCCGTGCGAGACCTCGCGGTCACGGATGGCGACGACGCCGTGCGAGTTGAGGCTGCGCACGTGGCTGCCGGCGATGCCGGCATACACCGAATGGATCTGGCAGCCGGCCATCAGCTCGGCTTCCTCGACCGCCCGCTGGATCGACTGCACCGTCGATTCGATGTTGACGACCACGCCCTTCTTCAGGCCCCGCGACGGCTGCGAGCCCACGCCGATCACCTCGATGTTGCCGTCGGCGGTGACCTCGCCCACCAGGGCGACCACCTTGGAAGTGCCGATATCCAGTCCGACGATCAGACTGCGGTCCGTGCGCTTAGACATTGCGAGCATCGCCCCCGTTCTTCGCATCCCCTGCCCCGGCGCTGCGCCAGCCGATGGCAAAGCCATTCGCGTAACGCATGTCGACGTAGGCGATGTCGGCGGCGCGCTGCGCCACGATCCTGGCCGCCGTCGCCATGAAAGTATTGAATCGTTCGTCGAGCTGCTGGCGGCCCAGGCGCACGGTCACGCCGTTATCCAGGTCCAGCTCCCAGGCACCGCGCGCGTCCAGCCGCAGCGCCGTGATGCGCATGCCCATTTCCTGCAGCCGGTCACGCATGCCGAAGTAGCGCTGCACGACCCCGGCCTGGGTGCCGTCGGGTCCGGACAGCCGCGGCAGCTCGCGCGGGATATGGGTGGCGTCGTGCGCGAACAGCTCACCGCGGGTGTTGAGCAGGCCGTTGTCGCCCCAGCGCGCGACCGCCACCTGCTCGCCGATCGTCACCGCCAGGCCCCGCGGCCAATTGCGCTGGACGCTGACCGTGTCCACCCATGGCAGGGTATGGACGGCCGCGCGGACCTTCGCGAGGTCGACGTTCACCAGGCCCTTGCCCGCCACGCTTTCCTTCACCGCCCGCTCCACATCCAGCGGCGCGACGCGTTCGAAGCGGCCGGCCACCGAGACGGTGGTGATCGGTTGATCGAGCGCCCAGCTGATCACCAGCAGCACCGCGACCAGGATGCCGGCGGCGGCGGCGCAGCGGCCCAGCATTGCCCAGGGTACGGCCGGCAGCGACCAGCGCCGCTCGGGCCTGGCCCGTCGTCTGCGGTTCTGGGGACGCATGCTGAACATCTAGGGCCTCCCCTGCGGCAGCGGCACGCGCGTGAAGCTGGATTCCAGGATGCGCCACACCAGCTCGTCGAAATCGATTCCCGCCGCGCGGGCGGCCATGGGCACCAGGCTGTGATCGGTCATGCCCGGCACGGTGTTGACCTCCAGCAGCTGCGGCCGGCCGGTGCCGTCCATCATGAAGTCCGCGCGGCCCCAGCCATCGGCACCCACGGCCGCGAATGCGGCCAGTCCCAGGGCCGCGAGGTGCTCCTCGGCGGGTTTCGACAGGCCCGAGGGGCAGAAGTACTGCGTGTCGTCGCGCAGGTACTTCGCCTCGTAGTCATAGAAGGTCTTCGCCGGCTGGATCCGGATCGAAGGCAGGGCGCGACCGTTGAGGATGGATACCGTGTACTCGGCACCGCTGATCCAGGCCTCGGCCAGGACGCTTGGATCCACCGCGGCCGCCATGCGATAGGCGGGCAGCAGTTCGGCGGCGCGCTCGACCTTGGTCATGCCCACGCTGGAGCCCTGGGTGGCGGGCTTCACGATCAGCGGCAGGGACAGCCGCGCGAGCGCCGCATCGAGATCCTGCTCGCCCGTGAGTTCGACGTAGTCGGCGGTCGCGATGCCGGCGGCCTGGGCCAGGCGCTTGGTGCGCAGCTTGTCCATGCCGATGGCCGAGCCCATCACGCCGCTGCCGGTGTAGGGCAGCCCCAGGCACTCGAGCGCACCCTGCAGCGTGCCATCCTCGCCGCCCGGTCCGTGCAGCGCGATCCAGACGCGCCCGGTGCCCGCGCCCACGAGGTCCGTCAGCAGCGCATCGCGCGGATCGAATCCGAAGGCATCGACCCCACGGCGCCGCAGCGCGGCGAGCACCGCGGTGCCGGTCTTGAGCGAGATCTCGCGTTCGGTCGAGGTGCCACCGAAGACCACGGCGACCTTGCCGAATTCCGCGGCCGTCTGCGCGCGGCGGGCCGCTGCATTGTCCTGGCGGAGCCGCATCAGGGTCGCTCCCCGACGATCCGCACTTCCGGCTGCAGCGCAATGCCATGCGCCTGCTCGACCTCGTGCTGCACCTTCAGCACCAGCTGCTCCAGGTCGGCCGCCGTCGCGGCGCCATGATTGATGATGAAATTGGCGTGCTTGAGCGATACCGAGGCGTCCCCGACGCGCAGGCCCTTGAGTCCGGTGGCCTCGATCAGCCGCGCGGCATGATCGCCCGGGGGGTTCCTGAATACCGAGCCGCAGCTCCATTCACCGATGGGCTGCGTCTGCCGGCGCCGTGCGAGCAGTTCGCGCAGCCGCGAATCATCGACGCCGGGCTGGTGCGTGAACGTCATGCGCGCCGCGGCGAACCACTCATCGGGCTGCGCGGCGACGACGTGCCGGTAGCTCACCGAGTATTCACCCGCGACCCGCGTGTGCTCACGCCCGTGCCGGTCGAGCGTCTCCACCGAGACCACGCAGTTCCAGGTCTCCTTGCCGAAGGCACCGGCATTCATCGCCAGTGCGCCGCCGAGCGTGCCTGGAATGCCGGCGAAGAACTCCGCTCCGGCGAGCTGCCACTGCAGGCACTGCCGCGCGATGCGCGCGCAGGGCACGCCGGCCTCGCTGTACACCGTGGTCTCATCCACGCGTTCCAGGCGCAGCAGTGCATCCTGGGTCGCCACCACGACACCACGGATGCCGCCGTCCCGCACCAGCAGGTTGCTGCCGAGTCCGACGAAGTGGATCGGCGTGTCGGCCGGGACCGAATGCAGGAAGGCGCGCAGGTCCTCGCGGTCGCGCGGCGTGAAATAGACTTCCGCAGGTCCGCCCGCATGCCAGGAGGTATGCCGGCTCATCGGTTCGTTGCGGCGCACGCGGGGCAGGAACTTTTCGGCGACCTGCATCATGTGCGCACCTGCGCGAGGGCGGCCGGCAGGCCGTGCGAGACGCTGTTGATGTTTCCCGCCCCCATGGTCACGACCACGTCGCCGGCGCGGAGCACATCCTGCAGCGCCTGGCCCAGCCGCTCCACGTTCTCCACGAACACCGGCTCGACCTGGCCCCGCGAGCGCACGGCACGGCAGATCGCGCGCCCGTCGGCGCCGGCGATGGGCGTCTCACCGGCCGAATAGACTTCGGTGACCAGCAGCACATCGGCCCGGGACAACACCCGGCCGAAGTCGTCGATCAGATCGCGCGTGCGGGTATAGCGGTGCGGCTGGAACGCGAGCACCACGCGCCGGCCCGGGTAGCCCTGCCGCAGCGCCTCGAGGCTCGCGGCAATCTCGGTCGGATGATGGCCGTAGTCGTCCACGATGGTCACCGTGCCGCCGCCCAGGACGAGGTCGGCCACGTGCTGCAGCCGCCGGTCGATGCCCTGGAAGGCCGCCAGCGCCCGTGCAATGGCCGCATCCTCGATGCCCAGCTCCGTCGCCACTGCGATCGCGGCCAGCGCATTGCTGACGTTGTGCGTTCCCGGAAGGTTCAGGGTCACCGCAAGCGCGCCGGCGGCGCCGGTGCGGGCTGCCGTGCCCGAGCGCACCACGTCGAATTGCGTCTGCAACCCGTTGCGCCGCAGGTTCACGGCGCGCACGTCCGCGGCGACCGACAGCCCGTAGGTCATCACCGGCCGCCCGATGCGCGGCAGCACGCCCGCCAGCGTGGCATCGTCGAGGCACACGATGGCGAGCCCATAGAAGGGCAGGTTGTGCAGGAATTCGACGAAGCTCGATTTCAGGCGCTCGAAATCGCCCTCGTGAGTGCCGAGGTGATCGTTGTCGATGTTGGTGACGATGGCGATCAGCGGCTGCAGGTGCGTGAAGCTGGCATCGCTCTCGTCCGCCTCGGCGACCAGGTAACGCCCCGAGCCCAGGCGCGCATTGCTGTCGGCACTCTTGAGCCGGCCGCCGATCACGAACGTCGGATCGGCGCCGCCCTCGGCCAGGATGCTCGCGACGAGGCTCGTGGTGGTGGTCTTGCCGTGGGTTCCGGCCACTGCGATCGAGTAGCGGAAGCGCATCAGCTCGCCGAGCATTTCGGCGCGCTGCACCACCGGCACCCGTGCCGCCAGCGCCGCGCCGACTTCCGGGTTCTGGGGCGACACGGCGCTGGAGACGACGACCACGTCCGCGCCCTCGACGTTGGCGGCGGCGTGGCCGATGGCCACGCGCGCGCCGAGCGTTCCGAGGCGCTGCGTGGCGGCGTTGGCCTTCAGATCGGAGCCCTGCACGCGATAGCCGAGATTGATGAGCACCTCGGCGATGCCACTCATGCCGCTGCCGCCGATACCGACCAGGTGGATGGTATGGATGCGACGCATGCGGTCGGCCCGGTCCAGGATCATGCCGCACCGCCCGTGTATTCGAGGCAGGTCTCGACCAGTTCCTGGGCCGCCCGCGGCTGGGCGAGTTCGCGTGCCCGGATCGCCATCTCCAGCAGCGGCACCCGATCGGCGCACAGCTTCTGCAGCGCCGCGCACAGTCGCTGCGGGGTCAGGTCGCGATCCGCGATCAGCAGGGCCGCCTCGTGATCGACCAGATAGCGGGCGTTCACCGTCTGGTGATCATCGACGGCCGCCGGGAAAGGCACCAGGATGGACGCGACGCCCACCGCTGCCAGCTCGCACACGGTCAGCGCGCCCGAGCGACAGATGACGAGGTCCGCCCAGCCGTAGGCTTCCGCCATGTCCTCGATGAAGGCCGTCACTTCGGCGCGCACGCCGCTCTTGGCGTAGTTCTGCTGCGCGGCTTCGAGCCAGCGCCCTCCGGCCTGGTGCCGAACATTCAGATGCCACTCCTCGCCCAGCTGGGAGAGTGCCAGGGGCACGACGGTGTTGAGCCGCACCGCGCCCTGGCTGCCGCCGAAGACCAGCACGTTGATCGCGCCATGGCGGCCCGCGAAGCGCACCTGCGGGGTCGCGGCCGCGGCGATGTCCTCGCGCACCGGATTGCCGATGGTGCGCGTTGGCACCTTGCCGCCGAAGCTGTTGGGGAAGGCCTCGAGCACCTCGTCGGCCAGATGTGACAGGCAGCGGTTGGTGAATCCGGCGACGGCATTCTGTTCGTGGATGATCAGCGGCCGGCGCATCAGCCAGGCGGCCACTCCCCCCGGTCCGGTGACGAAGCCACCGAGCCCGACGACGGCGGCAGGCCGGTGGCGGCGCATCACCTGCAGCGCCTGCCACAATGCCAGGCCCAGCCGGAACGGCGCCGCGAGCAGCGTCAGGAAGCCCTTGCCGCGCAGGCCGCCGACCGACAGCCATTCGATCGGGATCTGCTCGGCGGGAATCACCCGCGCCTCGAGTCCCTTGCGGGTCCCGAGCCAGACCACCGGCTGCGCGCGACGGCGCAGCAGGCGGGCCAGGGCCAGCGCCGGGTAGACGTGGCCGCCGGTACCGCCGGCCATGATGAGAACCGGCCGCGCGCTCACGGATCCTCCCGCAGGCGCGTTGCGGTGCTGCGCGGCGGCTGCGTCGCCTCGTGATTCACCCGCAGCACGATGGCGGCCCACATCAACGCCACGACCAGGCTCGATCCGCCGTAGCTCATCAGCGGCAGGGTCAGGCCCTTGGTGGGCAGCACGCCCATGTTCACGCCGATGTTGATCAGCGCCTGGACCCCGATCCAGACCCCGAAACCGGCCGCGATGTAGGCGCCGAATTTCATGCCGGCCTCGTGGGCGAGGCGCGCGATGTGCAGGCTGCGCCACACCAGCGCCAGGAACAGCGCCAGGGTCACGAGCACGCCGACCAGCCCCAGTTCCTCGGCGAGCACCGCAAAAATGAAATCGCTGTGCGCCTCCGGCAGATAGAAGAGCTTCTGCACGCTCTCCCCCAGGCCCACGCCGAACAGGTGCCCGCGGCCGATGGCGATCAGCGACTGCACCAGCTGGAAGCCGGTGTGGAACGGGTCATCGAAGGGATGCAGGAAGGCGGTGATGCGGGCGCGCCGGTAGCCGGAGGATTCGGCGAGGATCGCGAACAGCGAGACGGCGCACAGCACCATGAGGGTCATGTAGCGCAGCCGGCCGCCGGCGAGGAACAGCATGATGAAGCCGGTCGCGAACAGCACGGTGGCCGCGCCCATGTCCGGTTCGGCGAGCAGCAGCCCTCCGGCCAGGAACAGCACGCCCAGCGGTTTGAGCAGGCCCTTGAGCGTGCCACGCAGCTCCTCCTCCTTGCGCACGGCGTAGCTCGCCACGTAGATCAGCACCAGCAGGCGCGCGAACTCGGAGACCTGGAAGGCGAAGCCGCCGAACTGCAGCCAGCGGCGGCTGCCATGGCTGCGATGGCCGACGCCCGGCACCGCCACCACCAGCAGCAGGGCGAGCCCTGCGAACAGCAGCGGTACCGCCAGCCGCTCCAGCCGGTCGGTGCGCACGCAGAACACCAGCGCACCGGCGGACACTCCCACCGCGAGGAACAGCAGCTGGCGCTCGAGGTAGGCAAAGCTGTTGGCCGCCGCCTCCTGGCTTGCGAGCGAGATCGATGCGGAGGTCACCATGACCAGTCCGAACAGCACGATCACCGCCAGCAGCGACACCATCGGCAGGTCGATGCGCAACGTGGTCCTGCGCACGGGCGAGCGGCCGGTCGCGCGCACGCTGCTCAGCGGACCGTCGGCCGCGGCGTTGAAGGGCGGCGCCGCGCTCATGCCGCCAGCTCCCGCACGGCGCTGCTGAACACCTCACCGCGATGCGCATAGTTGCGGAACATGTCGAGGCTCGCGCAGGCCGGCGACAGCAGCACGGTATCGCCTGGCCGGGCCATCTTCGCGGCCGCGCGCACCGCCTCGGGCAAGCTGGCGCTGCGGCGGGTGGGACAGACATCGCCCAGCGCCTGCTCGAGTGCCGGAGCGTCGCGGCCGATGAGCACCACGCCACGCACCTTGCCGCGGAACGCGTCGCGCAGCGGCGTGAAATCCTGGGACTTGCCGTCGCCGCCGGCGATCACGATCAGCGGGCCCGGCATGCCCGCCACCGCGGCAAGGGTCGCACCCACGTTGGTGCCCTTGGAATCGTCGACGTAGCGCACCCCCGCGACCTCCGCCACCCACTGCGAGCGGTGCGGCAGACCGGTGAAGCTCGTGAGTTCCTCGAGCATGGCCTGCAGGGGCAGGCCGACGGCCTCGCCCAGGGCCAGCGCCGCAAGGGCGTTGGCCGCATTGTGCAGCCCCGTCAGGCGCATGGACCCGAGCGCAATCAGCGGCTCACCGCGCCGGACCAGCCACTGCCTGCCGTCGTTGGCCGCGACCGTGTAGTCGGCGCCCGGCGCGTCGCGCAGCGAGAAGCCCACGACCCGTGCCGCCTTGTGCGGCATGACGGCGACCAGCGGGTCATCCAGGTTGATCACGGCCGTGTCGCAGCGCGCGAAGATCCGCGCCTTGGCCGCCGCGTACTGCTCGATGGAGGCGTAGCGGTCCATGTGATCCGGCGTGACGTTGAGGACGGCCGCCGCACGCAGGTCCAGCGACGCGGTGGCCTCGAGCTGGTAGCTCGACAGCTCCAGCACATACAGTTCCGTCGGCTGCGCATCGGCCTGCGATGCCTGCAGCAGGTCGAGCGCCGGCTCGCCCAGGTTGCCGCCGACCCGCACCCGCATCCCGGCCCGTGCGGCCATGCGCCCCACGAGGGTCGTCACCGTACTCTTGCCGTTGGTGCCGGTGACCCCGACGACGGGGGCATCGGCGCCCAGCGCGAACAGCTCGATGTCGCCGACGATGGTGATGCCGCGGCGCTGCGCCTCGGCGAAGAACGGATCGGAAAGCGGCACGCCGGGGGAGGCCACCACGCACACGGCCTCCTCGAGCAGGCTTGCATCCAGCGCGCCGCTGCGCACGGTGACGTCGGGCGCGAGGCGCGCGAGTTCGGCGCGGCCCGGCGGATCCTGGCGACTGTCGGTGACGCAGATGCGCCAGCCGTGACCGAGCAGGTAGCGCGCGCAGGACAGGCCGGTGACCCCGAGGCCCACGATCACGGCGGCATTCGGTTTGTTGCGCGGCTCGCTCATCGCACCTTCAGGGTCGCAAGACCCAGCAGCACCAGCAGCAGGGACAGGATCCAGAACCGCACGATCACCTTCGGCTCGGCCCAGCCCTTGAGCTCGAAGTGGTGGTGGATCGGGGCCATGCGGAAGATCCGTTTGCCCGTGAGCTTGAAGGAGGCCACCTGCAGGATCACCGAGGCGGTCTCCAGCACGAAGATGCCGCCCATCACCAGGGCCACCAGCTCCTGCCGGACGATCACGGCGACGATCCCCAGGGCGGCGCCGATCGCCAGCGCACCCACGTCCCCCATGAAGACCTGGGCCGGATAGGTGTTGAACCAGAGGAATCCCAGTCCCGCCCCGCACAGCGCCGCACAGAACACCAGCAGTTCGCCGGCACGCGGCACGGCCGGAATCGCCAGGTACTCGGCGAACTTGGCGTTACCGCTGGCATAGGCGAATACCCCCAGCGCCGCGCTCACCATCACCGCCGGCATGATGGCGAGGCCGTCCAGGCCGTCGGTCAGGTTCACGGCGTTGCTCATGCCGACGATCATCAGGTAGCCGATCGTGATGAAGGAGACGGCCGACAGCGGCTCGGCGAAGCGCTTGACGAAAGGCAGGAACAGCGTCGTCTCGGCCGGCGACTGCGCCGTGTAATAGAGCACGATCGCGGCGCACAGGCCGACGACCGTCTGCCACAGGTACTTCCAACGGGGAATCAGGCCGCGGGAGTTGCGCGCCGTCAGCTTCAGGTAATCGTCATAGAAACCGATCAGGCCGAAGGCGAAGGTCACGCCGATCACGGTCCATACGAAGCGGTCGCGCACGCTGGCCCACATCAGCGTGCCGAACAGCACGGCGACCAGGATCAGCGCGCCACCCATCGTCGGGGTTCCGGCCTTGGGCAGGTGCGACTTCGGGCCATCGTCACGCACGACCTGTCCGATCTGGTATCGGGACAGGCGGGCGATCATCGAGGGCCCGATCAGCAACGCGAACAGCAGCGACGACATGCAGGCCAGGATGGCGCGCAGCGTCAGGTACGAGAACACGTTGAAGCCCGAATACAGACCGGTGAGGTGCTGGGTCAGCAGGTACAGCATGTGTCAGGCTCCTGTGCTCGCCGGAACGAGTGCCGATACCACCCGTTCCAGACGGTTGAAGCGCGAGCCCTTCACCAGCATGCGCACCTCGGCTGCCGAGAACCCGGGCTCGGCCCGCGACAGCTCGGCGTTGAGGCCCGCGGCGAGTTCGGCCGTGTCGGCATACCAGGTGGCGCCGGCGCCGAAGGTACCGACGGCAAGCTGCGCCGCGGTGCCGGTGGCGAACAGCCGCTCGATGCCGGCGGCCTTCGCCTGGACACCGACCTGGCGGTGGCTTTCCGTGGTGAATTCGCCGAGTTCGGCCATGTCCGCGAACACCAGCCAGCGCTGGCCGCTGAGCGTCGCCAGGACCTCGATGGCCGCCTGGACCGAGCTCGGGTTCGCGTTATAGGAATCATCGATGATCCAGGCGCCGCTGGCGGCGCGCTTGAGCTGCAGGCGCCCGGGCACCGGCCGCATGGCATCGAGCCCGCGGGCGATATCGGCCAGCGCCACGCCGGCGGCGCTGGCGGCCGCCGCGGCCCCGAGCGCGTTCACGAGGTTGTGCCGCCCGGCCAGGTGCAGCTGTACCGGCACGCTGCCGTGCGGGGCATGCAAGGTGAAGCGGGTGATGAAGCCGCTGTCGTCGATGCTGGTCGTGACGCCCGCGGCGGTGAAATCCGCGCCGGGCTCCAGTCCGAAGGTCGACACCCGGGCGGGCGTCATGTTCTTCCACAGCAGCGCGAACGGATCGTCGTTGTTGATGATCGCGCGGGCGTCCGCGGCGAGGCCCGCGACCATCTCGCCCTCGGCGCGCGCCACTCCCTCCAGGCTGCCGAAGCCTTCGAGATGTTCGGCGCCCGCGTTGGTGATGATGCCGACCGTCGGCCGGCCGATGCGCATCAGGGTCTCGACCTCACCGGGCCGGTCCGCACCCATTTCCACGACGGCGAACCGGTGCCCGGCGCCGATCCTGAAAAGCGTCAGCGGCACGCCGATGTGGTTGTTGAGATTGCCCTGCGTGGACAGGCACGGACCGACCTGCGCGAGGATGCTTGCGATCAGCTCCTTCACCGTCGTCTTGCCGTTGCTGCCGGCAACGCCGATCACGGGTATGGAGAAGCCGTCGCGCCAGGCGCGGGCGGCGCTCGCCAGTGCCGTCAGCGTGTCATCGACCTCGATCTGGCTGAGCGCGGCGGACTGCGCGGAGCGCACCACGGCGCCGACCGCGCCGCGCGCGGCGGCCGCCGCGACGTAATCCTCGCCGTTGAACCGCGGTCCCGAGAGCGCCACGAACAGCTCGCCGGCCGCCAGCGTGCGTGAGTCGCTCGAGACCCCGCTGAATCCGGCATCCGGTCCGGTCAGCCGTCCGCCACAGGCCTGTGCGAATTGCGCCAGCGTCGCCCTCATGTCATGGCCTCCAGCACCTCGCGCGCGACCTGCGCGTCGCTGAATGCCCGACGGCTCGCGCCGTAGATCTGGTAGTCCTCGTGGCCCTTGCCCGCGATCAGCACGACGTCATCGGGACCGGCCGCCTCGATCGTCTCGCGGATGGCCTGTGCGCGATCGTGCCGGACCCGGACCCGATCGGTGCCGCCGGTGATGCCACCGAGGATATCGCGGACGATATCCGCGGGAGTCTCGTTGCGCGGGTTGTCGTCGGTGACGACCACGACATCGGCGGCGGCTGCCGCGATCGCGCCCATGATCGGCCGCTTCAGGGGATCGCGGTCACCGCCGCACCCGAACACGACGTGCAGCCGCCCGCGGCAGTGCGCGCGCGCCGCGGCCAGCGCCTTGGCGAGTCCGTCGGGCGTATGCGCGTAGTCGACGATGACCGCGGCGTGGGGCGCCGCCGCCGCGGCGCTCACCGTCTGCATCCGACCCGGCGGCGGTGCGCAGCGCTCCAGTGCGGCCACGGCCGCCGGCAGCGGCACCTGCGCCGCGAGCAGCACCGCAAGGGCGGTCAGCGCATTGTCCACGTTGAACTCGCCGATCAGCGGCAGCTGCAGCCGCGCGGGTCCCCAGGAGGATTCGAGCGTGAGCTCGAAGCCGTCGCCCGTGGGACACACCTGCGTCGCCGTCAGGTAGGTCGCATCGCCGGTGCGGTTGCCGGCGCGGGAGGTCACCACCAGGCGCCCGGGCGCGCCGGGCACGGCGGCGAGGCGCCGGCCGAACGCGTCGTCCACGTTGATGACGCGGACATCGAGGTCCGGGCGCGCGAACAACCGGGCCTTGGCGGCACCGTAGCGCTCCATGGTGCCGTGGTAGTCCAGGTGATCCTGGGTCAGGTTCGTGAATGCGGCCTGAGCGAAGCGCACCTGGTCTACCCGACCCTGGTCGAGCGCATGGGAGGAGACTTCCATGGCCACCGCCGTCGCGCCCGCGGCACGCAGCGCCGCGAGCTGTCGATGGACGCTGACGACATCGGAAGTGGTGTGCGCGAGCGGGTGCAGACTCCCGGGGCTGCCGTAGCCCAGCGTGCCGATATAGGCCGCCGGCCGCCCGCACAGCGACAGCGCCTGGGCGATGAGCCAGGCACAGGTGGTCTTGCCGTTGGTGCCGGTGATGCCGACGACGTGCACGGCCTGCGACGGGGCTTCGAAGAAGCGGTCCGCGATCATGCCCAGGTGCGACCGCAGGTCCGGCACCGCGACGACGAACAGCTGCGCGGCCGGCCCGCCCCGCTGCTGCAGCCGGGCCGCCGCGGCCAGCGCGCGCGGCTCCTCGGGAAGCGGTGGTTCGTAAAGCACGGCCCGGGCGCCGCGCTCGGAGGCCTGGTCCGCGAATTCCACGCCGTGCCGGGCGCCCGCGGCTCCGCCCGCGTCATGGCCCCGGCAGGCGAGGAACAGCGCTCCGGGACGCACCTCGCGGCTGTCGAGGGTGATATCGGAAACCGCGATGTCCTGCGGCGCCGCGACGATGCCGGCCAGCAGCTGCCGCAGCCCCGCCCCGCCGCCGCCTGAGATCTGCGTCCCGGGCGCCGTCATCGGCGCGCCACCGTGTGGGCGGCCGGATGGGGGCGCGCGTGCACCGGTCCCGGGGCCTCATCGGCCGGAACGCCGACGGCAGTGTCCGGCGCCACGCCCAGCAGCCGCAACGAGGGACCCATGACCGCGGAGAACACCGGCGCCGCGACATCACCGCCGCGATGCAGGCCGGCCGTCGGCGTGTCGATGACCACCACGGCGGCCAGGCGCGGGTCGGTGGCCGGAGCCACGCCGGCGAATACCGACATGTACAGATCGGTCGAATAGCCGCCGTCCTCGGCCTTGTAGGCCGTCCCGGTCTTGCCCGCGACGTGGTAGCCGTAGATGGCGGCCTTGGTGCCGGTGCCTTCGGCGGCCACCACCGATTCCAGCATGGTCACCAGTTCCCGGCAGGTGCGCTCGCTCAATACCCGCTCGCCGGCGGGTGGCGAGGTGACCGGCAGGAACGACACCGGGCGGCGCACCCCCATGGCACCGAAGGTCGCGTAGCCCTGTGCCAGCTGCAGCGGCGTCACGGACAGGCCGTAGCCATGCGACATGGTGGCGATGCTGATGGGCCGCCAGTGCACGTAGTTGTTCAGTACGCCGGCGGACTCGCCCGGAAAGCCGCTGGCGGTGACCTGGCCCAGGCCGAGCTGGGACAACGTCGTCCAGATCGCCTTCGGCGGCAGCGACAGCGCCAGATGGATCATGCCGACGTTCGAGCTCTTGGCGAGGATGGTCGCGAGGTCGATCCGCCCGAGCGGATGCTCGTCGGAGAAGTCCCGCGCACCGACCCGGATGTAGCCCGGCGAGGTATCGATGATGCTGTGATCGTCGTAGCGCCCGGACTCCAGTCCGGCCGCGACGAAGAACGGCTTGAGGGTCGAACCGGCCTCGAGGATGTCCGTCACCGCGCGGTTGCGATAGTCGGCCGGATCGGCGGCCTCCCGGTCGTTGGGGTTGAATCCCGGCTGGTCGACCATCGCCAGGATCTCGCCGGTGCGCACGTCGAGCACCACCATGCTGCCGGCCTTGGCCCGCTGATCCCGGACCGCGGCCTTCAGTTCGCGGTAGGCCAGGTACTGGATGCTCAGGTCTATCGACAGCCGCAGGTCGTGCCCCGGGCTGACTTCGCGGATGCTCTCCACGTCCTGCACCACGCGCTGAAAGCCGTCCTGGATCACGCGCTTCGCGCCATCGGTGCCCGCGAGCCAGTGATCGAAGGCGAGCTCGAGCCCTTCCTGGCCGGCGTCGTCGATGTTGGTGAAGCCGAGCATCTGGCCGGTCACTTCGCCGGAGGGGTAGTAGCGGCGATACTCGCGCTTGAGGTAGACGCCGGGAATCCCCAGGGCGCGCACTTTTTCGGCATCCGCCGGCGGCAGGTGCCGGGCGACGTAGAGGAATTCGCGGTCCTCGTTGCTGGTGATGCGCTGGGTGAGTTCCTGGCGGTCGAGCTTCAGCACCTGCGCCAGATGCGGAATCTGGTCCGACGCCGTGGCCAGCTCCTGGGGATTGACCCACACCGAGTCCACCGGCGTGCTGATGGCGAGCGGCTCGCCGTTGCGGTCGGTGATCATGCCGCGATGCGCGGTGATGGTGGCGACGCGGGTGAAACGTTCGTTGCCTTCGGACGCGTAGAAGTCGTGCCGGTACAGCTGCAGCCGGGCCGCCTGGGCAAGCAGGCCCGCGCCCGCCGTCCCCAGCAGTCCCAGGATCACCCAGACGCGCCAGCGAAACGAGCCTGCGGTCCGGTCACGTGGATTCCTCGACCTCATGGCGAAACGATCTTGATCTCCTGCGCCGGCGGAGTCGCCATGTGCAGGCGGTTGGTCGCGACGTTTTCCACGAAGGCATGCTGCGACCAGGCGCTCTGCTCGAGCTGCAACTGACCCCACTCGATATCGAGGTTGTCACGCTGTTCCGAGAGCTTCTGCAGCTGCATGAACATGCCGCGGGTGCGATGCTTGCACCATACGTCGCCGGCGGCCGATCCCAGTGCCGCGACCCACAACAGCGGCAGCAGCACCCCGTAGAACGTTGCGCGCGAGAGCTTCATGGCAGTTTCTCGGCGACCCGCAGCAGCGCGCTGCGCGCGCGCGGATTGCGCGCCAGTTCCGCGGCGCCGGGCCGCTGCTTGCGGCCGACGAGCTGCAGTCGCGGGCGTGCCGACGGCGGGATGACCGGCAGGCGCGCCAGGGCCGGATCCACGTGCGCATGGCGCGCCATGAACTGCTTGACGCTGCGGTCCTCGAGCGAGTGGAAACTGATGACGGCCAGCCGGCCGCCGGGGGCCAGCACGTCCAGGGCCGCGGCGAGGCCGGCTTGCAGCTGTCCCAGTTCGTCGTTGATGAACATGCGCAGTGCCTGGAAGGTGCGGGTCGCCGGATGCTTGCCCGGTTCGCGCGTGCGTACCGCGCGCGCCACCAGTTCGGCGAGCTGGCCCGTGCGGGTGAGCGGTGCGCGCTCGCGCGCGTTCGCGATGGCCTGCGCCACGCGGCGCGCGAAGCGCTCCTCGCCGAGCGTCGCGATCACCTCGCGCATCTCGTCGACGCCCGCGCGGGCGAGCCATGCAGCAACCGGCTCACCACGTGTCGGGTCCATGCGCATATCGAGCGGACCATCGGCCCGGAAGCTGAAACCTCGCGCCGGTTCGTCGAGCTGCGGCGATGAAACGCCAAGGTCGAAGAGCACGCCAGCGCATTGCTGGCCCTGCGAATGCGCCTGCACAAGAGTCGCAAGCTCCGAAAACGGCGCGTGCTGGAGCGTGAGGCGCAGGTCGTCGGCGAAGCGCCTGCGGCCGGCCTCGATGGCCTGTGGGTCGCGATCGATCGCGAGCACGTGGCCTTCTCCACCCAAGGTCTCGAGAATGCATGCCGTGTGGCCGCCGCGCCCGAACGTCGCATCGACATAGTACCCACCCGCCCTCAGACCCAATGCCGCGTGGACTTCATCGACGAGCACCGGAGCGTGCTCGTCCATGAGTCCGGTCACTTTTCTATTGGCGGTTCGCTACGCAAACCGGCCGACAGCTTCAGTTCATCCAATCCGGCTGCCGGCGCAGAGGTGCGCTGCGCCGGCGCAATGGAAGCCATGGAAGCGTGTTTCCAGGCGATCTCGTCCCATAACTCGAGGTGGTTGCCCTGCCCGAACAGCATGGCGTCGCGCTGCAGGCCGGTGAAATCGCGCAGCTCCTGCGGGATCAGTACGCGGCCATGACTGTCGACATCCAGGTCCGTGGCATACCCGACCATCAGCCGCTGCAGCCAGCGGGCCTCGGCATTGAGGTTCGGCAGGTCCATGAGGCGCTCCTGCAGCTGCTCCCAGTCGGCCGGGGGGTACAGCAGCACGCACTGGTCGCGGTCGACCGTGGCCACGACCCGCCGCTCCCCGGTCTGCGCCAGGGTGTCCCGCACGCGCGTGGGGAGCGACATCCGCCCCTTGACGTCGAGAGTGACCTTTGCTGCACCGCGAAACATGAGACCTAGACCGATGTGGGATAAAAATCCCACTCCCTCCCACTTTTTCCCACCTGGGAGCGACTATAGGAATCTACGGTCCAATATGTCAATTGAAAGCGCGGAAAAATTTGCCGGTGTCACAAAGACTTATGGTCAAATCGCACGGCTTTGACCAAGTCCACGGCACTACTCTTCTTATGTATCAGAAGGTTGCTTGAGAAAGCTTATACAGTAGGTCACGACCTGCGGTACTGTAAAAATGAAGTCGGCCTGTAAGCCGGGTTCTGTCGAGGGCAATCATTCCTCTGGGTCCCCCGTCACCGGAGGCCTCAAGCGGCCTACCCGGAAGCGCGCACGAATCGACGCTGCCCCTTGCCGCCGGGCGGCACGAGGCTGCTTCCCTATTTGGCCTTGCTCCACGTGGGGTTTACCTAGCCGCCGCATGTTGCCACCGGCGCGGTGCGCTCTTACCGCACCGTTTCACCCTTACCGGCCACCCTCCGTTGCCGGAGGGTGACTTAGGCGGTCTGCTCTCTGTTGCACTTTCCGTGGGCTCACGCCCCCCAGGCGTTACCTGGCACGTCATTCGCGGGAGCCCGGACTTTCCTCCACGCCCCCACCGAGGGAGCGCAGCGATTACCCGGCCGACTTCGCCGACCACCATACGGACTTGCGGGCCAAGGCTCAACTACTGTCCGCCGCCGCGCAGCTGGACGGCGAGGTCGTAGGCGTCCGCACGGCGAGCGCCCGCGAGCTGCGCGGCGATGGCCGCCGCCTTGGCGGGCGGCAGTTCATTCAGCAGCAGTTCCAACGCACGGCGCAGCAGCGCCTGGTCCACGCCCGACCGCGCCTGCTGTGCGCCCTGCACCACCAGCGTGATCTCACCGCGCTGCAGGTTCGGAGCGCGCGTGGCAAGGGCGCACAGTTCCTCGAGCGTCCCGCGGTAGACGGTTTCATGCAGCTTCGTCAGTTCGCGCGCGATCACCGCCGGCCGCCGGGCGCCGAATTGTGTTGACATGTCAACGAGGCTGTCGACGATGCGGTGCGGAGCCTCGAAGAACACCATGGTGCGCGCCTCGCCCGCCAGCAGGCCGAGCCGGGCCCGGCGTTCGCGGGCCGCGGCCGGCAGGAAGCCTTCGAAACAGAAGCGGTCGACCGGCAGCCCGCTCAGCGCGAGCGCCGCGGTGATGGCCGAAGGACCGGGCACCACAGTTACGAGGATGCCCTGCGCGGCGGCGGCGCGGACCAGTTCGAAGCCCGGATCGCTGAGCAGCGGCGTCCCGGCATCGCTGACCAGCGCCACCCGGCTGCCGGCCGCGAGACGTGCCAGGATCTCCGGCAGCCGCTGGCTCTCGTTATGCGCGTGCAGGGACAGCAGTGGCTTCGTCAGGCCCAGGTGCTGGAGCAACCCCAGCGTCCGGCGCGTGTCCTCCGCGGCGACGAGATCGGCGCCCTGCAGCGTCTCCCGGGCGCGCTCGCTCAGGTCTCCCATGTTGCCGATGGGCGTGGCGATCACGTCCAGCCTTCCTTGTTGATTGCCCACTAGGTAATCTTATTCCCTGGCCCCCACCCCCTACCGTACCGCAACCCATGCCTGATTTCCGACGATCCCTGCGGCTGTGTCCGGCGATTCTGGTCGCGTTGCTGGGACTGCAGCTGGCCTGCTGCGCGAGTGTCGAGACCGATGAGAACGAGACGCCGCCGGGCATCGTGCCGGCGCCGGCCACGCGCCCGCCGCCGCCACCGGCCGCGCCACGTCCGGCCACGGCGCCGGTGCCCCAGGTCGCGGCCGGGTCGCTGATCGGGCTGCTGCTGCCGTTGACCGGCCGGCAGAGTGCAGCCGCCGCCTCGGTGCGGGATGGCTTCCTGACGGCCTACTACTCGCAGACGGCGGCGGACCGTCCGGGCCTGCGCATCTACGATACGGGGCAGATGAGCGTCGCCGCGGCGTTGACCCAGGCCACGCAGGATGGCGCAGGCATCATCGTCGGACCCCTGACCCGCGAGGAAGTCGCCGCCGCCGCGGGCTACAGCGGACCGCGCCCGCCGCTGCTCACCCTCAATGCCGTGGCGGGTCCCGTGTCCGCCACCCGGGCGCTGTACCAGTACGCGCTCTCGCCCGAGGACGAGGCCCGGCAGGTGGCGCGGCGGGTGGTCGCGGACGGCAATCGGGCCGGCGTCGCGCTCGTGCCGAGCGGCGACTGGGGTCGCCGGGTGCTCGCCGCATTCACCCAGGAGCTCAGCGTCGCGGGCGGCCAGCTGCTCGATGTGGCGACCTACGATGCCGCGGGCACCGACTACGCCGCGGCCATCGGCCAGGTGTTGCGCATCAACGAAAGCGAAGCGCGCGACAAGCGCCTGGAGTCCGTGCTCGGGACGCGGCTGACGTTCCAGCCGCGACGGCGCGGCGACATCAGCTTCATTTTCTCGCCCGGGCAGGCAAAGCCGGAACGGCTGCTGCGTCCGCAGCTGAAGTTCTACTTTGCGGGCGACGTTCCCAACTATGCCACGGCGGATGCGTTCGAACCGGACGTCAACGCCAACCAGGATCTCGACGGTCTCATCTTTCCCGATGCACCATGGCTGCTGGGAGGCGCGCTGGTGGAAAGCGTCCGCGAAGCTGCCAGCGCCGCCTGGCCGGCCGGCGGTCCCCGCCGCAATATCCTGTTTGCGTTCGGCTTCGACGCGGCCCGGCTGGCCGCGGCACTGCGAAGCCTGTCGGCGCAGAATGCCAGCGCCGCCAGTCTCGCGGTCGACGGGCTCACCGGCCATCTCACCATCGCTCCCGACGGCCATGTGCTGCGCGATCTGATGTGGGCACAGATCCGCAACGGCGAACCGCGCGTGCTGAACTGATCCCGATGCCGGCGACCGCGGCGCAGCTCCTGGGTGCGCGTGCCGAGCAACTGGCACTGGAATACCTGCAGGCCCGCGGCCTGACGATCCTCGAGCGCAACTATCGCCGGCGGCTCGGGGAAATCGACCTGGTGGCCCGCGATGGCGACGTGCTCGTCATCGCGGAGGTGCGTACGCGCAGCAGCGGTGCGTTCGGTGGGGCGGCGGCCAGCGTCGACGGCCGCAAGCAGCGGCGGATCATCCGGGCCTCCGCGCAGCTGCTGCAACGACAGCCGGCCTATGCGGCCCTCCCGGTGCGTTTCGACGTCCTGATCGTCACCGGCGTGGCGGCGGGCACGCCGCGGGTGCAGTGGTTGCGGCATGCGTTCGAAGCCTGAACGCCCGGACCCGCGCCCTTGGGCTACTTCACCACTTTCAGCTGCGGCCGCGGCCTGCCTTCCTCGGCCGCCGGCGGCTTCGGCGGCGGCGGCTGCGGGCCCAGGTCCTGTTCCGAGAACACCATGCCCTCGCCGGTTTCCCGGGCGTAGATGCCGAGGATGGCACCGATCGGCGCGCGCACGTGGTGGATGGCACCCGCGAAGCGGGTATCCAGTTCCAGCCAGTCATTGCCGATGTTGAGGTTCTGGGTCGCGTCGTAACTGATGTTGAGGACGATCTTGCCGTCCTTCACGAAGGCGCGCGGCACTTCGACGGCATGCCGGTCCACATCGACGATGACATGGGGCGTCTGGCCGCCATCGGTCATCCACTGATGCATGGCCCGCAGCAGGTAGGGGCGCTTGGGGGGAAGGGACGTCTCGCTCACTACGGAATCCGCATTTCCTGTTCCGTCTCCGAGAGGCTATCGCGAAATGCCGGTCGGGAGAACACATGGTTGGCGTATTTGACGATCGGCGCGGACGCGAGCTCAACCTCGTAGTGGGACAGGCGCCACAGCACCGGCGCGATGGTCGCATCGACCATGGAGAATTCGTCGGAGAGGAAGAACGGCCTCACCTTGAACAGCTCCTCGCTCTGGAGGATGGTGTCGCGCAGCGTCCGGCGGGTCTTCAGGGACAGCTTGCGGTCCGGCTCGGCCTCGATCTGGTACACCAGCGGGTACCAGTCACGCTCGACGCGATGCAGGGCCAGTCGGAACTGGGCCCGCGCCACCGGATCGACGGGCATCAGCGGCGGATGGGGGAAGCGCTCGTCCAGGTACTCCATGATGACCCGCGAGTCGTACAGCACCAGGTCGCGATCCACCAGGGTCGGCAGACTGTGATATGGATTCAGGTCGAGCAGGTCCTCGGGCAGGCGCCCCGGCTCGACACTGATGATATCGATGCCGATGCCCTTCTCCGCCAGCACGATCCGGGTCCGGTGACTCCACAGATCGTTGGGAGCGGAAAACAGGGTCATGATGGACCGTCGGCTCGACAAAGGGCTCGACTCCTGTCCCCCTGTCGGCAAGGGAGACCTCAGTGGATATTCTTCCAGTACTCGCGCTTCAGCAGGTAAGTCAGCGCCGTAAAGGCCAACAGGAACAATACCACCTTGACGCCCAGGGAGCGGCGCGCAACCTGGGCGGGTTCGCCCACATAGTCCAGGAAATTCACCAGATCCCGGACCGTGGCCAGATAATCGTCCCGGGAGAGACTGCCCGGGGCGACCTGCACGAAGTGGTCGAATACCTGTTGCTTGTCCTCGGTCCGGAACACGGCCACCTTGACGCCCTCGAGGGTGGACAGCACGTCCGGCATCGCGACGCTCGCCAGCTCCAGGTTGTTGGCGCCGGTCGTGCGGGAGGGATCCACGTAGAACGTCGTCAGGAAGCGGAACAGGTAATCCGTGCCCCGCTCGCGGGCGATCAGTGACAGATCCGGCGGCGGCTTGCCGAACCAGGTCGTGGCATCGCTGGCGGGCATGGGCGAGCTCACATAGTCGCTCGGTTTCGCACCCGCGGGCAGCAGGTACTGCTGCAATTGCGCGGGCGTGATCTGCAGATCGGTCGCCAGGCGCGAATAGCGCATGTATTTGAGCGAGTGGCAGCCGCGGCAGTAACCGGCGAAGTCCCGGGCGCCGCGCTGCAGGGAGGCCACGTCGGCCACCGAGTTGTCGGGATGCCAGGATTCCCAGTCCGCACCGAAACCGCGCAGCCGCTCATCCTCGTCCCGTTTCTTCTTGTCGGCGGCCTGCTCCTGCGCCACCTTCGCGGCCAGGGCCATGGCCGACTGCACGCCGTCCTGGCCGGCCGGTGCGGATGACTCCGGTGCCGAGGCCGCGGTGGAATCGGCGGCCTGGGCGCTCCCCGCCAGCAGCAGCGCGGCCAGCCCGGAATACAGCAGTGCGTGTGTCACGCTCTTCCCTCTAAGCATGGGCCTCAAACCTCACGCGATCCGGCACCGGCTTGCATCTTTCCATCCGTGTGTAGAACGGCATCAGCACGAAGAAGGCGAAGTAGCCGCCGGTGCACAAACGCCCGAGCGTGATGTAAATGCCCGCCGGTTCCTGCAGACCCAGGTACATGAGTCCCAGGAAGGACACGGTGAACAGCGCCAGGAACGCCCTCGACAGCGGCCCCTTGTAGCGGATGGACTTCACGGGCGAACGATCCAGCCACGGCAGCAGTACGAAACACACCAACGACAGCGCCATCAGCAGCGCACCGAGACCCTTGTCGGGAACCGCGCGCAGAATCGCGTAGTACGGTGTGAAGTACCACGAGGGCGTGATGGGGTCCGGTGTCGAAAAGATGTTGGTGGGCTCGAAGTTCGCGTGTTCCAGCAGCAGGCCGCCCAGGGTCGGGGCGAAGAACACCACGCAGGCGAATATCACCAGGAACACGGAGATCCCGAAGGTATCCTTCACCGAGTAATACGGATGAAAGGGAATGCCGTCGACGGGATGGCCGTCCTTGCCGAGGTTCGCCTTGATCTCGATGCCGTCCGGGTTGTTCGATCCGGTGCGGCGCAGGGCCACCAGGTGCAGCACCACCAGCAGCAGCAGCGCCAGCGGCACCGCCACGACGTGCAGCGCGAAGAACCGGTTCAGGGTGGAATCGGCGATGCCGTAGTCACCGCGGATCCATTCCACCAGTCCCGGCCCGATCACCGGGACGGTGCCGAAGATGTTCACGATCACGTTCGCCGCCCAGTAGGACATGTTGCCCCAGGGCAGGACGTAGCCCATGAACGCCTCGGCCATCAGCGCCAGGTACACCAGCATGCCGAACAGCCACAGCAGTTCGCGCGGGGCGCGATAGGACCCGTAGAGCATCGCCCGGTACATGTGCAGGTAGACGACCAGGAAGAAGGCCGAGGCGCCGGTGGAATGCAGGTAGCGGATCAGCCACCCGTAGTCGACCTCGCGCATGATGAATTCGACCGAATCGAACGCGGTGGCTTCACCCGGCTTGTAGAACATCGTCAGGAAGATGCCGGTCAGCAGCTGCATCACCAGCACGACGATGGCGATGAAGCCAAAGAAGTACCAGATGTTGAAGTTCTTCGGCGCGTAGTAGCCGGTGGCCTGAGTTTCGATGAACTCCTTCACCGGCAAACGCTTGAACAGCCAAGCCTTGAGTCCTTTGCTCTGGCTCGCGTTCTCCGGCCCGGAAGGGTCTCCGGGTTTAACGGCTATCACCATCAGGCCGCTCCTTGAGTATCGTCCAAGACCGCCGTCCGAAGCTCTTGTGAATCATCCAGGTACGCGGCTAGCCGTGCGGACCCATGTTTCCGTTGCTCGGGGGGCGGCGCATTATACACAGAACAAAGTCCCGCCTTCGGTCACGTCCGCGGGACTTTTCCAGGCACAGTTGCGAACTCATCGGCACAGCAAGAGGCGGGAATGGTCCGGATCGGTCGGGTTTTGATGTTCATTGCGGCATCAGTGGTCAGCGGGCTGGCCCTGGCTTTCCTGGTGGTTGCCTGGCGTCCGCAGCTGGTGCGCATCGCGCCGCCCGCGAGCGCCGCCGCCCGCGCGCCGTCCGCCCCCGAGGTCGCGAGCCTGCGGCCCGATCAGGGCGAAGTCGCCGAGCCGGCGGCGGCCAGAGCGGGCGTCACGGTGGCGGCCGATTCCGAACACCAGGCGATCCTGGTTCCCGGACATGATGCCTGGTCCTATGCGGATGCGGTCCAGCGGGCCGGGCCGGCGGTGGTGAACATCTACACCACCCGCACCGTCACCGAGCGCGTGCCGCCGAGCGGCTTCGGCGCCTTCTTCGGCGATCAGGCGCCGCGTTTCCGCAATCGCACCGAACGCAGCCTGGGCTCCGGCGTCATCGTCGATGCCGAGGGCCACATCGCGACCAACAACCATGTCATCGAGGATGCGGACCAAGTCTGGGTGCAGCTGGCTGACCGCCGTGTGGCCGTCGCGCAGGTGCTCGGACGGGATCCGGATTCGGATCTCGCCCTGCTCAAGGTGAATATGGCTCACCTGCCGGTGATGGCCTTCGGGCACTCGGACCAGCTCCAGGTGGGCGACGTCGTGCTCGCCATCGGCAATCCGCTGGGGCTGTCGCAGACCGTGACCCACGGAATCGTCAGCGCCACGGGGCGCGGCCAGCTCGGCCTGGCGACGTTCGAGAACTTCATCCAGACCGATGCAGCGATCAATCCCGGCAACTCCGGCGGCGCCCTCATCAATACCCGCGGCGAGCTGGTGGGCATCAACACGGCCATCGTGGCCAAGACCCTCGGCGTCGAGGGCATCGGTTTCGCCATTCCGGTGAACATGGTGCGGGGCGTGATCCACGATCTCATCGTCAAGGGCAAGGTCGTGCGCGGCTGGATCGGTATCGTGCCCGAGGACTTCTCCGAAGAGCAGGCCGCCCGTGTGGGACTGGCGCGCGGCGGCGTCGTCCTGGTCGAGCTCTACCCCGACAGTCCGGCCCTGGAGGCCGGGCTGCAGCCGGGCGACATCATCACGGCCTTCGATGGCATCGGCGTGAAGAGTTCCCAGGACGTGCTGGCGCACGTGGCCAGTACCAGGCCCGGTGCCACCGTCAAGGTCACCGGACTGCGCGGCCGTGCGACCTTCCAGGCGGACATTCCCGTCCGCCAGCGCCCCCGCGATCTCTAGTAAGGAGCCGACGATGGCCCAGACACCCCCGCCCGCCCCCGAGGCCACTGTTACGCTGAAGCGCTTCGCCGACCGGTCGCAGCTGCAGTCCGCGGTGGAGGAACGGTTGCAGCAGGTCCTGGTCGGTGGCGAACGGCCCATCGTCATGCTGTCCGGGGGCAGCACCCCGATTCCGGCCTATCGTGAACTCGCCCGGCGACGCCTGGCTCCCGCACCGGGACTGACCCTGCTGTTTTCCGATGACCGCTACGTGCCCTCCGATTCGGACCAGAGCAACTATCACCAGAGCCGGCCGCTGTTCGACTCGCTGGGCTTGCCGGCGGAGCAGGTGCTGCGCATACGCACCGAACTGCCGCTGGCCGACGCCACCGCCGACAGCCAGCGCCGGCTCGCGGAGCTCCTGGGCGGCGGGCGCCGGATCGCCCTGGGGCTGCTGGGCCTGGGGGCCGATGGCCACACCTGTTCGCTGTTCTCGGCGGCCGACCTGGAACGGGCCCGCGGCAGGCTCGCCGTGAGCGTGCACCGGCCGGATGGCCGCGACGCCGTCAGCGTGACGCCGACGGTGCTGGAACGCGTGGATCAGCTGCTCTTCGTGGTCGCCGGCGCCGACAAGCGTACCGCGGTGGACGGGCTGCTCCGGCGCAAGCCGGAACTGACGGCCTGGAACGCCGTGCGCGGCTGCCGGGCGGTGGAGATCTGGGCGGACGCCGCCGCCCTGATCGCCTAGACGCGACTACGTCAGCAGCGGCCAGCGGGTCCAGCTCTGCGCGGTCGGACCCGGGTCATGCCAGCCGCAATTCCCATGAATTATGTTGAAGGCTTCGGCCGGACCCCAGCTGCCCGGTTCGTATTCGTGCACCGGCACGACGTTGTTCAGCACCGGGTCCACGGCTGCCCACGCGGCCTCGACCTCGTCCTCGCGCGCGAACAGCGTCGCATCGCCGTTGATCGCATCGCCGATGAGACGCTCATAGGGCTCCATTTCCTCGGGAGCCTTCTGATCGACATACAGCTCGACCTCGCGTCCCAGCATCCGCTCACCCGCGAGCTTGGCATGCGCCCCCATGGCGATGGCCTGATCGGGACCGACACGGAAGCGCCAGTAGTTGGGCTGGCATGCCGGCGCACCCGCGAACAGCCGCGCGGGCGGCGCGCGCAGCTCGACCACGACTTCGGTCGCCGTCACCGGCAGCCGCTTGCCCGCGCGCACGTAGAACGGCACGCCGCTCCAGCGCCAGGAGTCGATGCTGAATCTGACCGCCGCGAAAGTCTCGACCTGTGAATCCTGCGCCACGCCCGGCTCGTTCCTGTACCCCTTGAACTGGCCCCGCACCAGGTCCTCAGGCGTAAGGGGTCGCAGCGCCTTGAAGACCTTCACGGCCTCGTCCCGCAGCGCTTCGCCCGAGCCGTTCACCGGCGGTTCCATCGCCAGGAACGACACCACCTGCAGCAGGTGGTTCTGGATCACATCACGGATCGCACCGGCCTCGTCGTAGAACTTGCCGCGTCCTTCGACGCCGATGGCCTCCGCCATGGTGATCTGGATGCTGGCGATGTAGTTGCGGTTCCAGATCGGCTCCAGGAACGAATTCGCGAACCTGAAGAACAGCAGGTTCTGGACCGGCTCCTTGCCCAGGTAGTGATCGATGCGGAAGATCGATTTTTCGTCGAAGATCTGGTGCAGCGTCCGGTTGAGGGAGTGCGCGCTGGCGAGGTCGCGGCCGAAGGGTTTCTCGATGACCACGCGCGCGCCCTTGTCGCAGTCGGCGGCGGCCAGCTGTCGGACCACGATCGGGAACATGCTCGGCGGGATGGCGAGATAGTGCAGCGGGTGCTGCGCATCGCCCAGGAGCCTGCGCAGCTGCTTGAAAGTCTCCAGGGCGCCGTAGTCACCGTCCACGTACCGGATGAGCGCCACCAGGCGCTCTACGACGGACGGGTCGGCGTTCGCCACGTAGTGGCGCATGCTGTCACGCAGCCGCTCGACCAGCTGGTCGCGGTTCCAGCCGGCCTTGGCGACGCCGATCACGGGAATCTTCAGGCGGTCATGGCGCACGAGCTGGTAGAGCGAGGGAAAGATCTTCTTGTGGCACAGGTCGCCGGTGGCACCGAACAATACCAGTGCGTCGGCCTGGGCCGGCTTGCCATCCAGGGACGCCTGCGCGGCGCCCTGCCCCACGATCTGGCGCTGACCCGGTGACACGGTCAGCTCTTGCTCTCGACGTGACCCCCGAACCCCAGGCGCATGGCCGAAAGCACCTTGTCGGCGAACTCCGCGCGTCCGCGGGATTCGAACCGCGCATACAGCGCCGCCGTCAGCACGTGGGCCGGGACGCCCTCATCGATGGCGGCCTCGATGGTCCAGCGACCCTCGCCGGAGTCGGCCACGCGGCCGGCGAAGCCGGCCAGCGACGAATCCTTCGCCAGCGCCGCGGCCGTGAGATCGAGCAGCTGCGAGGTGATGATGCTGCCGCGCCGCCACACTTCGGCCACCGCCGCCACGTCGAACGAGTACTGGTACAGCCGCGGCTGCGAGAGCGGCGCGGTCTCGGCATCCTCGCCGCCCTTGTGGTCGAGCCCGATGTTGGCGTGCCTGAGGATGTTGAAGCCTTCGGCATAGGCGGCCATCAGGCCGTACTCGATGCCATTGTGGACCATCTTCACGAAATGGCCGCCGCCGTTGCCGCCGCAGTGCAGGTACCCCTGCGGCGCCGTACCGTGCGCCGAGCGCTCGGCGGCCGTGGGCGCCTTGCCACCGGGCGCGAGCGTCGCGAAGATCGGATCCAGCCGCTCGACGACCTGCTGCTCCCCACCGATCATCAGGCAGTAGCCGCGCTCCAGGCCGAGGACGCCGCCGCTGGTGCCCACGTCCACGTAGTGCAATTTCGAGCGGGCGAGCTGGTCGGCGCGGCGGATGTCATCGTGGTAGTGGGAGTTGCCGCCGTCGATGATGGTGTCGCCCGCACTGAGCAGGGGCGTGAGCTGTTCGATGACGCTTTCGACGACGCTCGCCGGAACCATCAGCCAGATGGCGCGGGGTGCGCTGAGGCCCTTGACCAGGTCGGCCAGCGTGCCTGCGCCCTTTGCCCCGTCGGCGGTCGCGGCCTTGATCGCGGCAGGATCGGTCGCATAGGCGACCACCTCATGTCCGCCGCGCAACAGCCGTTTCACCATGTTGGCGCCCATGCGCCCCAGACCGATCATTCCCAGCTGCATGAAGACTTCTCCTAGTTGGGTACGCGGCGGATCTGCGCGCCGATGCCGGCGAGCTTCTCCTCGATGGTCTCGTAGCCGCGGTCGATGTGGTAGATGCGCTCGATCTCGGTGCGGCCCTCGGCGATCAGGCCGGCCAGGACCAGGCTCGCCGAGGCACGCAGGTCGGTCGCCATGACCGGTGCTGCGGTGAGCCGTTCGACACCCCGGATGATGGCGGTGTTCCCCTCGAGGCGGATTTCCGCCCCCAGGCGCCGCATCTCGAGCATGTGCATGAAGCGGTTTTCGAAGATCGTCTCGATGATGGTGCCGACGCCGGCCGCCACCGTGTTGAGCGCCGCGAACTGCGCCTGCATGTCGGTGGGGAAAGCCGGGTACGGGGCGGTGCGCACGTCGATGGCCCGCGGCCGGCGACCGCGCATGTCCACCTCGATCCAGTTCTCGCCGAGGCCCACGGTGGCACCGGCCTCGCGCAGCTTCGCGGTCACGGCATCCAGATGGTCCGGCCGGGTGTGCTTGATGCGCACGTGACCGCGCGTGATCGCGCCGGCTACCAGGTAGGTGCCGCTCTCGATCCGGTCCGGCAGCACTTCGTAGGTCGTGCCGCGCAGCTTCTCGACGCCCTGGATCACGATCCTGTCCGTTCCCGCACCCTGGATCCTGGCGCCCATGGATATCAGGAAATTGGCGAGATCCACCACCTCGGGTTCGCGGGCGGCGTTTTCGAGCAGGGTTTCCCCCTCGGCCAGGGTCGCGGCCATCATCAGGTTCTCGGTGCCAGTGACGGTCACCGCATCGAGCACCAGCCGGGCGCCCTTGAGGCGGCCGGCCCGCGCCCGGATGTAGCCGCCCTCGATCTGGATGTCGGCCCCCATGGCCTGCAGTCCGGCGACATGGATGTTCACCGGCCGGGCGCCGATCGCGCAGCCGCCCGGCAGTGACACGTCCGCCCGTCCGAAGCGGGCCACCAGCGGGCCGAGCACCAGGATCGAGGCGCGCATGGTCTTGACCAGGTCGTACGGTGCGAAGCATTCGCGCAGGGTCGAGGCATCCACCTCGATTCGCAGCCCCTCGGCGATGGTGACGCTCACCCCCATGCGACCGAGCAGTTCGATGGTGGTGGTGACATCCCGCAGGTGCGGAACATTGCAGATTGTCACCGGCTCCGAGGCCAGCAGGCCCGCCGCCAGGATCGGCAGCGTCGCATTCTTGGCGCCGGAGATGCGCACTTCGCCCTCGAGCGGCACGCCGCCGGTGATCTGTAACTTGTCCATCGTTTCCTCGGTCAGGCGCCGCGGGCCGCCCACTCTTCGGGCGTGAACGCCTCGATCGACAGCGCGTGGATCTCGCGTCCCACCCGTTCGCCGAGCGTGGCGTAGACCAGCTGGTGCCGGGCGATGCCGCGCTTGCCGGCAAAAGCCTGCGCCACGATTCTGGCGGAAAAGTGGGTGTTGTCCGGTGACTGGACCAAGACCTGCGCGCCCGGCAGCCCGGCGCGGATCAACTCGGCAATCTGTTCAGGATTCATGGGACCATGGTAGCAAATAGCCGCCCCTGGACCGTAAGCTGAGGCGGCATCCGGGGCCGCGTTCGCGGTATTCTTGCGGGCCGCACGCTGAAGAACTGGATGACAGCCGCCACCTCTGCCCGATCCGTCGACGATGCCACGCTGCTGACTGCGGCGCGCCGCGCCCTGGCCATCGAGGCGCGCGCCGTGGACTGCCTCGGGCCGCGCCTCGGCGCCGAGTTCGTGGCCGCCTGCCGGCTGTGCCTGCAGTGCACCGGGCGCGTGATCGTCACCGGTATCGGCAAGTCCGGTCACGTGGGCCGCAAGATTGCCGCCACGCTGGCCAGCACCGGCACTCCCGCGTTCTTCCTGCACGCCGCCGAGGCGAGCCATGGGGACCTGGGGATGATCACGGCCACCGACGTGGTGCTGGCACTGTCCAACTCCGGGGAGAGCCCGGAGCTGGTATTCCTGCTGCCGCACCTGAAGCGGCTCGCGACGCCGCTCGTCACCCTCACCGGCAACCTCGGTTCGACCCTGGCGCGCAGCTCGACCATCGCCCTGGAAGTGACGGTTCCCGAGGAAGCCTGTCCACTGAACCTGGCGCCGACGGCCAGCACGACCGCCATGCTGGCGATGGGCGATGCGCTGGCCGTCACGCTGCTCGAGGCCCGCGGCTTCACGGCCACGGACTTCGCCCGCTCGCATCCGGGAGGCTCCCTCGGGCGCAAGGTGTTCCTGCGGGTGCAGGACATCATGCGGCAAGGCGCGGCGCTGCCGCGCACCGCGCCCACGGCCGCGCTGGCCCTGGGACTGCAGGAAATGACCCAGAAGGGGCTGGGCGCCACCATCATCGTCGATGCCGGGGACCGTGTGCTGGGCATCTTCACCGACGGTGACCTGCGGCGCCTGATGGCCCGCCAGGCCGACATCACCTCCCTCGCCATGCAGGATGTCATGACGACCCGGTACCGCAGCATCGGTCCGCAGGAGCTGGCGGCCGTGGGCGTGCAGCTGATGGATCAGCACCGGATCACGATGCTCCCCGTGCTCGAGGATGGACGGCTGACCGGGGCCATCAATGCTCACGACCTGCTGCGCGCAGGCGTGATGTAGGAGCGCATCCTGCCTCGGCGCAAATCCACGGCCTCCGCCATACGCCTGTTGATCCTGGACGTGGACGGGGTGCTGACCGATGGGCGCGTCTACTACGGCGCGCGCGGCGAGGCCCTGCAGTGCTTCAACATCAAGGACGGGCACGGACTGAAGTCCCTGGCGCGCGCCGGCGTCGGCATTGCGGTGATTTCCGGACGCCGCTCCGCCGCGCTGCGGCGGCGCTGCCGGGAACTTGGCATCCGGCACGTCGTCCAGGGAAGTCCCGACAAGCTGCGGGACTTCCGGTCACTCGCGGCAAAACTCGGCGTGACGCCCGCGCAATGCGCCTTCGTCGGCGATGATTCACCCGATGTGGCCCTGCTGCGCGAGGTCGGGCTCGCTTTCGCGGTCGCCGATGCCCACCCGAGCGCGAAGGCGGCGGCGCATCACGTCACGCGCCTTGGCGGCGGCTGCGGCGCCGTGCGTGAAGTGTGCGACCGGCTGCTGGCCGCGAAACCCCGGCAGGCCGCCGGACCCTGACGGTGATCTACAGACTGCTCATCCTGTTCGCGCTGGTCCTGGCCGCCGTTGCCGTGTGGCTTACGCTTGGCTCGGGGGCCCTCGGACCGACGACTGCCCGCCCGAGCGCCCTGCAGGCGACCGAACAGGGCTACGCGGCGACCGACGCCACGGTGGTGGAAACCGGGCCCGATGGGGCGCCGATGTACACCCTGCAGGCGCATCAGGTGCTGCAGGATCCGGTCAGCAACCTGGTGCACCTGCAATCGGTCAACATGACCTTCCGGGATCAGTCCGGCGGCAACTGGCAGGCCCGCTCCGATGCGGCGGTCGCGCGGCAGGATTCGCAGCAGGTCGACCTGACCGGCGCCGTGGACGTGTCCGGCCTGTTCTCCGGCACCGACCAGCCTGCGCACATCCTCACGGACGTGCTGCACGTGGACACGCGGCAGGACATCATCCAGACCCGCTCGAAGGTCACCCTCAAATGGGCCGGCTACGTCGTGACGGCACGCGGCCTGGTGGTCAACATCAAGGACCACACCATCAAACTGGAATCCGAGGTCCATGGGCACTTTGTTCTCTAAGGCACTCGCAGCGGCGGTCGCCCTGGCGCTGCTGACCGCCGCCAGCGAGCCGGCGCCGAAGATCCACGGCCGGATTCCCGCGGGCGCCGGCAAACCGCCGGTCAACTGGGAGGCCCGCTCGTCCGTCATCGACTACCAGACCCAGCATCTTCACCTGCGCGGGGACGTGCGGATCTCCCAGGGCGAGATCAGTGTCGAATCCGAAGACGCCGAAGCCACCGCCACCAGCAAGGATTCGCGCAGCTCGCACTGGGTATTCTCCGGCAAGGTGCACGTGCGGGCCGAAGGCCAGGGCGAGCTGCATGCCGATCACGCGACGGTGGAGATCCTCAACGGCCAACTGGCCAGCGCCCTGGTGACCGGATCGCCCGCGCAGTTCCAGCAGACGCGCTCGACGACCGGCCGGCTGGTGAGGGGACACGCCACCACGATCGACTACGTCGTCAGCAGCGCCCTCGTGAAGCTTACGGGCGATGCGTTCCTCACGGACGACCAGAACGAAAATGACATGAAGGCCTGCCAGATCACCTATAACGTCCGCGACCAGCAGATCAGGGGCGAAAGTGACAGATGCCCGGATGTCAAGGCCCACATGACGATCATGCCGCGAAGCAATCCAGGCAGTGCCCCGGCGGCGGGATCACCGTGACCGGGCCGCTGCTGCGCGCGACGCACCTCGCCAAGTCGTACCGGTCCCGCCAGGTCGTGCACGACCTGTCGCTGGAAGTGGGATCCGGCGAAATCGTCGGACTGCTGGGACCGAACGGTGCCGGCAAGACCACCGCCTTCTACATGATCGTGGGCCTGGTGCCCTGCGATGCGGGCCGGATCACCCTCGGGGACCAGGATCTGACCTTTGCCCCCGTGCATCGGCGGGCCCGGGCCGGGCTCGGGTACCTGCCGCAGGAGCCCTCGGTATTCCGCAAGCTGACCGTCGAGAAGAACGTCATGGCCATCCTCGAGACCCGGGATGACCTGACGGAGGAGGCCTGCGAGGAACGCCTGGAGGAGCTGCTGGAGGACTTCCGCATCGGGCACGTGCGCAACAGTCTCGGGCTGTCGCTGTCCGGCGGTGAGCGACGGCGGGTGGAGATCGCGCGGGCGCTGGCCGCCAATCCGCGCTTCATCCTGCTCGATGAACCCTTCGCCGGCGTGGACCCGATTTCGGTGCTCGACATCCAGCGCATCATTCGCGATCTCACCGCCCGCGGCATCGGCGTGCTCATCACGGACCACAACGTGCGCGAAACCCTGGGGATCGTCGGCCGGGCCTACATCGTGAACCAGGGAACGGTGATTGCGTCCGGAACTGCAGAAGAAATCCTTGCAAATCCTCAAGTCCGTGAGGTGTACTTAGGGCAATCGTTCCGCCTGTAGAATCGTTCTGCGGAGCAGCAACTGGTTTTATTTCAAAGAGTTAACTAGGGTCTGGCGCCCATAGTGCAAGAAACATGCTGAAACCGTCCCTGCAACTGCGAATGGGTCAGCAGCTGACCATGACGCCGCAGTTGCAGCAGGCCATCCGACTGCTCCAACTGCCCGCCCTGGAGCTGCAGGCTCACATCCGGGAACTGCTCGAGAGCAACGTGATGCTGGAGCCGGTCGAGGATACCGACACCTCCAGCGGTTTCGAGGCCGTCGAACCCGCCAAGCCCGAGCCTGAGGTCACCCAGCCCGCGGCAGCCGACCAAGACCCGCAGCAGGTCGAAGTCATCGACGACCACTGGGGCGAGCAGAGCGTCGGTCCCTCCGAAAGCTCCTGGAGCGGCGATGACGACGACCGCCAGCAGGAATTCGCGGACGATTCGGGCGAGACCGTCCAGGAACACCTGTTGTGGCAGCTGGAAATGGCGCACCTGCCGCCGCGCTCGCTGGCGATCGCCAGCGCCATCGTCGATGCCATCAACGACGATGGCTACCTCACAGAGCCGCTCGAGGAGATCGGCAATACCCTGCGGCCGGAAATCCAGGCGGACGTGGGTGAGATCGAACAGGTGCTGCAGCGTGTGCAGCAGCTGGATCCGGCGGGCATCGCCGCCCGCTCGGTCGGCGAGTGCATCGAACTGCAGCTGCGGCAGCTGGATCCCGCGACCCCGGGCCTCGCCGCCGCGATCAGCATCGCGCGGCATCACCTGGAACTGGTGGCCGGGCGCGAAATGTCGCTGCTGAGGCGTGAGCTCAAGGCCACGGACGAGGAGATCGCCGCCGCGCTGGTGCTGGTGCGGGGCTGTCATCCGCGGCCCGGCGCGACCATCAGCGGCGGCTCGGCCGAATATGTCGTACCCGACGTATTTGTGCGGCGCACGGACCACGGTGGCTGGTCGGTCGAGATCAATGGCGCTACCCTCCCGAGGGTGCGACTGAATCATGGGTATGCCAGCCTCATCGGCCGCAGCGCCAGCCACGCCAGCATGCGCGCGCAGCTGCAGGAGGCGCGGTGGCTCCTCAAGAGCCTCGAAATCCGCAACGAAACCCTGATCAAGGTCTCGCGCTCGATCGTCGAGCGCCAGACGGCCTTCCTCGAGCACGGCGATGAGCACATGCGGCCGATGATCCTCAAGGACATCGCCGAGGCCGTCGACATGCACGAGTCCACCATCTCCCGCGTGACGTCGGGTAAGTACATGCACACCCCGCGCGGGGTCTTCGAGCTGCGCTATTTTTTCTCCAGCCAGGTCGAGGGGGCGGACGGCGCCGGCACCTCCTCCACGGCCATCCGCGCCAAGATCCGCAAGCTGGTCAAGGACGAGAACGCCGACAGCCCCCTGAGCGACGGCAGGATCGCCGAGCTGCTGTCGACCGAAGGCATTCCGGTCGCCCGCCGC
>DATJTJ010000046.1:0-137721 GCA_035503515.1 Steroidobacteraceae bacterium | reverse complement strand
CGTCGATCGACAGGCCGTCCAGCGCCGGCGGACTCACATCGAGGATCACGTCCTTGTCCCGGCCGATGGTGACCTTGTCGCCCGCCACCGGAACCTTGTGGTTCGGCCAGGTCGCAGGATCGGACCAGCGCGACTGCTGCGCCGTCTGCGCCTGTGCATCCTGGGCGCCCATCAAGGGCAATGCGCCGACGAAGCCGAATGCTGCAAGCAACGGGACACGAAAGAACGAGCGATATCGTCTTGTCATGGCGTACTCCCCTCTTATTTTTCAGATCACGCCGAATCTTGTACGGCAGAGGATAATCCGATTTGACGACGCACGGCTATATCGAACCACCCGGCCCGAGTTGGATTGCTAGAATGCGGCCATGTCTGCGATCCGACCCCTCCGCCTGTTCGTACTGGCCGCCCTGCTCGCCGTGCCCGCCGCTCATGCGGGCGATATCAAGGGCGATGCCGCCAACGGCAAGGCGCTGTTTATGTCCAGTTCCTGCCCGACCTGCCATGCCGTGACCAAGGATGACAACTCGAAGGTGGGTCCCAATCTCGTCGGCGTCGTGGGGCGCAGGGCCGGCACCAAGAAGAGCCTGCTGGGCCCGAGCGAGAACATGAAGAAGTACGGCGTGATCTGGAGCGCCGAGACCCTGGACGAATTCCTGACCAATCCCAGCGCCAAGGTGCCGGGCACGCCGATGGCAGGCATTTTGCCCGATCCGCAGCAGCGCGCCGATGTGATCGCCTTCCTCGCGACGCTGAAGGATTGACCTGTCAACGCCGCAGCCGGGCACTTTTGCTCATACGGCAGGATTGCTGTTACCGGCGGACGTGGATGCGGTCTCCGCCGTCGCCCCGATGCTCAGGGCTGGCTGACCGTGATCGGCCATCCTCCCAGGTCGAGTTCCGGCGGCAACAGGCGGATGAAGGCTTCGACCTTGTGGATCTGCCCGTCGTACACCTTGAACAGCTCGAAGGTGGTGAGCTTGTCGGAACCCGGACCGCGCACGTTCCAGGACAGGCGCAGCACGACGATGCCCATGCGCTCGTCCACGTAGATGGAACGCACCGTGACATGGCCGAGCCGCTTGAAGATTTCGAGTGACTGCGTCGCGATGTCCTTGCAGGTGGGACTGAAGACGCAGTCGGGTCCCGCCATCACGGCGCCATTCTCGACGCGGCGGGTGTTCGGTGCGAACGGCGTGCCCACCGACGCAAAGGTCTGAGTCGAGTTCAGGCCTTTCGGGTAGTGCAGGGCGATCGCGATGGCCTGGTCGCGCGGGGCCAGTTGCGACAGGTGCGGCGCGAAGCTCATCTCCTGGCTGGGCGCATTGAACGTGTCGATGGTGAAGCTCAGGCCCTCGGCGCGGCTGCGCGCCGCGACCAGCTCGAGCTCGCTGATCTTCTGGTCCTGCACCCTGGCCCGCACCACCAGCAGCACCGGTGCGCCGTCTTCTTCGACCACCACACCGGCAATGCTCTGTCCGGCGCGCTCGTCGATGATGTCCTGGCGGTAGCCGCGCAGTTTGGTCACGGTCCTGACCAGACCGACCTTGGCGAGCGGCTTTTCGACTCCGTCCTCCGTGACCCGCAGGGTGTCGGTCACCGGCAGTGTGCGGGTGTCGTGGTCGACCAGGGCGTAGAGCACCTGCGTGACGACGCCGCGGAGGCATTCGCGGTCGCAGGCGGACGGCCCGGGCGGTGACTGGGATCCGCTCGCCGCGAAGGCGGGGGCGGACAGCAGGATCAGGCACAGCGCTGCAATGGTCTTCAAGTGCGTGCTCCCTTCACTGCGCCTTGCGCAGCCGCTCGTAGTACGGATCGAGCACCTTCACGCGATCGAGGAGCGGATAGGTGCGCGCGCCGGGCATGGCATCGAACACCATGACCTGCTGGTTCTGGTCGGTGAAGGCCGGCCACTGCGGCAGGCCCGGGCCGTTGGGGTCGCCGGTCTTCGCGAAATTGATGTCGTAGGAACTGATCATGTCGGACAGGGCCAGGTCTTGCGGGCGCGGGGTGCCGCGGGTGGCCAGCGTCTGGAAGTGAAAGCCCACGTCGCTGCCGTGACCCGAGCCCTCGGCCTGCGGGGCATGGTTGTCGTAGAAGTACTGGTACACCTTGCCCTTGCCGAGGCGCGACTGCTCCCGGGCCCAGGTCCACATGCTCCAGTCGAACTGCGTGTCGTTGCGCAGCTGCCGGGCCGCGCTCAGGGCCTGGGCATCGGTGGCATGCGGGTGCACGGCCAGTACGGCATCGGCCTGTTCGCCGAACTGGCGTCTGACCTGGGCTTCGAACTCGGCCGGCGTGAGGGACTTGGGGCCGCCGAAGACCAGCGTTTCATCCGAGACGTCGCCGAGCATGACCGGCGTGTCGTTGAATCGACCCTGCTGGTAGAGGCTGTAGGGATCACCGGGCAGCACATAGCCATCGGCCACGGGCCGGAACGACAGTCCGCCGCCGGTGCCCGCCTGGATGGCATCCGCACTCAGGCTGCGCGCCTCGGCGATGCTCTTCACGCCGAGCCGCGCGAGGAAGGTGACACCGGTTTGCTCGGCCAGCGTGAGCGAGGGGATGCTCAGGCCGGCGCCTCCCTCGGCCGTGGTCTGCAGCGGAGCGAAGGAGCTGCCGCTCATGGCAATGACGCGCTCGAACAGTCCCTTGGCCAGCGGGCTCACCGCCAGGATGCTGACCGCCCCGGAGCCGGCCGAGTGCCCGAGGATCGTGACGTTGTGCGCATCGCCGCCGAAGGCGCCGATGTTCTTCTGCACCCACTTCAGACCCGCGATCAGGTCCTCGATGCCGTAGGTGCCCGAGCCGTGTCCGCTTTCGCGGCTCAGATCCGGATGGGCCAGGAAGCCGTAGGGACCGAGCCGGTACGCCAGGCTCACCAGGACGACCCCCTTGTGGGCATAGCCCGCGCCGTCATACAGGCTGATGCTGGTCGACCCGCCCACGTAGCCACCGCCGTGGATCCAGACGATGACGGGAAGGCGTTCACGGGCCGACCTGGCCGGCGTCCACACGTTCAGGTACAGGCAGTCCTCGCTGACCGGCGCGGTATTGCCCTGCGAATGCGGCGGCTGCATGCAGGCATGGGCGAAGGCGTCCGCCGGCTTCACCCCTTTCCAGGGCCGCACCGGCGCCGGTGCCTTCCAGCGCAGCGGGCCGACCGGGGGGGCGGCGAACGGAATGCCCTTGAAGACCGAGAGGCCGTTCTCGGCCGTACCGCTGACCTCGCCGCCCGTGACCCGGGCCCGGCTGATCTGTGCATGGGCCGCCTGGACACACATTGCGGCCAGAACCGCCCAGAGAATGCTGCGCATGGATCCCCCCTCCGTTTTGACGCTAGTGTACCCCGGAGAGGCGGCCGCACCGCAGAGGCCGGTGCGGCGTGCAGCTATTCCGGCTTGGACAAGGGCACCTTTTCCAGCTCATGGATGAGCGCGACGATACGGCGCACGTTCGCGGCCCGATCGACGACCACCAGCACGTTGCGGTCGGCCATCGCGTTCAGGGACGCATTGGGGGCCATGAGTGGCCGCAGTATCGTGGCCAACTCGGGAGCCCTTGCCGTCTTCAGCGGAACAATCGTCGTTACGATCTCGGCGTCAGGCCCGCGGATATCGTCGGGCCTGACCAGGCTCGACGGGAAGAACCGCTCGTTGGCGTCGGGGGTGACGACGACGACTCCCTGCTGCTCGTAGGCTGCGAACCCATGGACCGCCAGGATGGTCAGCAGCAGGGGATAGGTCACCTCATGCGACGCAGCGCCATCGAGATGGACCGATCCCGCAACCCGCGGATCGACGAGGAACGTCCTGTGAGTCTTCTGGCTCACCGCGATCAGCGCACGCAGGTCGATGCCCGGCGTGGCCGTGACCGTCGAATCGCCGGCCTCGTCGGCGGCCGGCGCAGCCGGTGGCAGACTCGCGAGTGCCAGGGCCGACGCGATCAGCACCGCTTTCATGGAGCACCTCCACACGGCGATTTGCCGCCTTGCACAACAGCTTGCGCTGAAGCTGATGCCGCCCATGGTGACGGCGATGGCTTGATTTCTCAACCGGCTGCGCCATGCTAGGTGCCAAGAACAATCGGGCAGGACGTGTCCGGCAGGGGGAAAATCATGAAGTATGCAGTGTGGCTGGTGCGGCTGTGGTATGCGGCCTGGATGATCCCGGCCGGTCTCGAGCATTTCATCCACATATTCCCACAGCCCGGGTACAACACCACCCGGCCCCTGGCACACGAGATGCTGTTCGCCCTGCTCGACAGCCACCTGTTCGATGTCGTCAAGGCCGTGGAGATGCTCACCGGCATCGCCGTGCTCCTGGGCTTCTTCACGCCCGTCATGCTGCTGGTATGCATGCCGGTCGCGGTGTGCGTGTTCTGGTGGGACGCGCCGCTGTCCCTGTGGAACCACGGCAGCGTCCTGGCGGGCGGACGGGTGCTGGTCAGCGATGTGCTGCTGTGCGTGGCCTTCGTCGGCTGCTATGCCTCGATGTTCCCGCTGCGCTCGACGAGCGCATCCCGGCGGCAGCTGGTCCTGGCCGGACGCACGATCCTCGGCGCCTGGATGCTGCTCAACGGCATCAATTACTTTTTCCTGTCGTTCTGGACGACACCGACCGGCCACGAGCCGCTCGCCCTCGAGCTGATGGGCGCGTTCGTACACTCGGGTCTGCTGACCGTGGCGATGCTGGTCGAGCTGGTCACGGGGGCGCTGCTGCTCGCGGGCGTGTTTACGCCGGCGGCGCTGTGCGTACTGATGCCGACCTCGGCCTGTGCGCTCTACTGGGCCGTGCTCGAGCACCAGCCGCTGCCGCTGCTGCTGGCGCTCGTGGCCTTCGCCTTGAACGGCCTGCTGATGCTGGCCTACCTGGAGTACTACCGCGGAGCGCTGCAGCGCAGCCCCCTGTCGCTGGGGGAATCGGGGCAGGCCTCGATCTGGAATACGCTGTTCGTCCACTCCGGGGGCCGCACGTCGCGCGGACACTTCATCGGCGCGCTGATCCCGCTCGCCATCGTGGTCGGGTGGTACGCCCAGGCGAGCCCGAACGTGTACCCGCAGTGGAGTCTGCTGGTACTGCTGTTCCCCGCCGTCGTCCTGCATGCGCGGCGCCTGCACGACATGGGACACAGCGGCTGGCTGCTGCTCGTCCCGGCGGTCCTGACCGTTGCCGCCATGATGATCTGGGACCATCGGCTCGACCTCGGCACCCAGCTCGACTTCGACGTGCCCGTCGCCGCGCTCGTCGCCTTCCTGGGGTTTGCCCTCTGGGGTTGCATCGGCAAGGGAAAGTCCGCAACCAATGCATTCGGACCGGCCGCGGTCGCCTAGGGTCGCAGTGATCCGAGATAGGCCGCCGCGGCCAGCACGTCGTCCGGACTGAGTCCGGCAACCACCGGCGCCATCAGCGGCGTCCAGGCCCCCGCGCGGTGACCCGTCTGCATGTCGTAGAGCTGGCGGGCGAGGTAGCTCGGCGAATTGCCGGCCAGGCGGGGTACCGGACCGAGGCCGCGCAGGTCGGCGCCATGACAGGCGGTGCAGGGCGTGACTTTGCCGTTGCCGGTCCTGACGAGGATCTCGCCTTTGGCGAGGCTGCCGCGCGGCACATAGGCGATGAACCGCACCCGCGGATTGCGCAGCGTTTCGGTCTGCTCCTCGTCCATCGGCACCTCGACGATCCGCTCGCCCAAGGGTTCCGATCCACCCCCTTTGACGGGGATGAACAGTCCCCCGACCGGTCGGGTGCGGGGCACCGTATCGCTCTCGACGACCCGCGATGAGGCCTTCGCCGGGAGGGAGGCGAAGTACGTGGCCGAGGCCGTCACTTCCGCATCGGTCATGCCCTTGGCGAATCCGCCCATGAGTCCCGTGTTGGTCTTGCGCGCATCCGACGTCGTCCGCCGGCCGCTGCGGAAGTCCTGCAGCTGCTGGACGATGTAGTCGGCGGTCAGGCCCGTGAGATTGGCATTCTCGGGTCGCCCGTTGCCGTTCGGAAGATGGCACAGTGCGCAGGCGATGATGGGCGGCGTCGCGGCCTTGCGGCCGCGCGCCACGATGGCCGGCATGGAGGGATGATCTTCCGGGAACCAGTCGGCGGGGCCGTAGTAGTCCCGGATCTGCGCCCGCGTGAACGCCGCCCTGGAGCCCGCGACGTGCAGCAGGGTCCTGTCGTCAGGCGGGGGGGCGGGCGGCGGCGGTGGCGACCGGTCCGAGGGCGGACCGGTGAAGCCATAGGCCCATAACGGTTCCTGGGCCCTGCCGGCGGCCGGCGCGCCCGCCACCATCCCGAACAGCACGACGGCAACCAGTGTCTTCATCGCAGTGCTGCGTGCGAGGTCATCCGGCTCAAGAGCGGGCGTCAGCGGACGTCGTGAATGTCCTCGGACATCGCCTGCTCGTAGGTGGACCAGCCCGAGGGTGTGCCGAACGGCGCCTTCTGGAACATGGCCTCGATGCGACGGATCTTGCCGTTCTCGATCTTGAACAGCTCGCCCAGCTGCCACGTCCAGTTGATGTTGTGATGATCGAAGAAGGCGAAGGCGAACACGATGCCGCGTTCGCGGTCCACGGCGACGAAGCGGCGGTCGCGGATGCGGCTCACGACGCCCTTGAGGGCCTTCTCGAACTGCTCCTTGCAGCCCATGCGCTGGGGCGCCGCGGGGTCCTTGGGGCCGGCGGTGATCATGCCGTTTTCACGGCGCAGGCAATCGTCGGTGAAGGGGTAATAGCCCTTGCCATCGTTCGGGGCCATGCCCGTGAAGTAATAGTTGGCGGTGCGGATCAGATCCGCGCGGTTCATGCGCTGGGCGGGCGGGATGACCTGCATGAAGATCGGGTTCGGCGCACCCATCGCCTCGACGGCCTCACCCGTCGGCGGAAAGCGCGGTGGCGCCGCCGCCGGGGCCGCGGGGCCGAGCTGCACTTCGGGACGGATGGAGAGCTGCTCGATCTCGGTGATCCGGTCCTTGCGGATCTTCAGGCGCAGCACCAGGCCGACCTGGGTCGGCTTGGCGGGCCCCTGCGCGGAGGCGCGACCCGCGATCTGCACGGTGCCGAAGAAGGCGACCTGCTGGGTCTCGATGTCCGGAACGTAGAACTTGTAGTTGCCGATGCCGGTCATGTCGTACCAGAGGCCCTCGCCTCCCAGCGGCAGGTGAATGCCGTTCTCGGTGAACTTGACCTCGCGCGCGAACAGCGCCGGATCGACGTTGTGGGCCTTCATGGCCTCCAGGTACCTGTTGACCCAGCCTTCCAGGCAGGCGCGCTGGCAGGGATTGGCCATCGGGTCGGGCGGCGCGGCGGCCGACTGCGCCGAGGCCGGCACGGCGAACACTGCGGCGGCGGCCAGCGTGGTGGCGGCCAGGACGGACCGGACGAGACTCTTCATTGCGACTCCCCCTGCTGGAACGATGCTTCCGGCTTGTGGGCGCCGGATTCTGCCTTCATATTGAGCGGCGCAGGGGGCGGCGTGTCAACATCCGGTGGCAGGGCGTGCTTCAGGGAGACGACGGCGATGGCCGCGCGGCATGAATTCAGCGCTCGAGTGCAATGGACCGGCAACCGGGGCGAGGGCACCCGGTCCTACCGCGGCTACGATCGCACCTGGGACATCGCGACGCCGGGCAAACCCGTCGTCCATTGCTCCAACGATCCGCGCCTCGGCGGGGATCCGGCGCTGCCCAATCCGGAGGACCTGCTGATCTCGGCGCTCGCGTCCTGCCACATGCTGTGGTACCTGCACCTGGCGAGCAACGCGGGCATCATCGTGACCGGCTACCGCGACGATGCGGTCGGCGTGGGTGAGAGCACGCCCGACGGCGCCGGGCGGTTCGTGCGGGCCGTGCTGAAACCGCACATCACGGTTCGCGCCGGAGCCGATCTCGCACGCGCCGCGGCCCTGCATGGCGAGATCGGGAAGTACTGCTTCATCGCCCGCTCGGTGAATTTCCCGGTGCACCATGCGCCGACCTTCGAGGTCGTGCCCTGAAGGCAATCCGATCATGAAGATGCTCGTCGTCGGAGCCGGCAGCGTCGGCGGATATTTCGGCGGCAGGCTCGCCGCGGCCGGTCGTGATGTCACGTTCCTGGTGCGTGCGCAGCGGGCAGCGCAGCTCGCGGCCGGCCTGGTCATCGCAACTCCCGGGGGACGGACGACCATCCCGGTGCGCACCCTGCGGGCCTCGCAGGTGTCCCGGGACTTCGATGTCATCCTGGTGGCCGTCAAGGCGTACCAGCTGCAAGCGGCCGTCGAGGATTTCGGGCCGTTCGTGACCGAGGGCACCCTGGTGGTTCCCCTCCTGAACGGCATCCGGCATCTGGAGCTGCTGCGCGCGCGGTTCGGTGCGGCGCGGGTCGTCGGGGGTGTCGCGAGAATCGGCACGAGCCTGAACGATGACGGCTGGATCATCGATCAGGGCCGGTTCCACGACCTCGCTTTCGGGGAGTTCAGCCGGGCGCGCACCGCGCGGATCGACGCGCTGGACTCCTTCCTGAGGGTCGCCGGATTCGATGCCCGTGTGTCTCCCGACATCGAGCGCGAGCTGTGGGAGAAATGGGCGATGCTCGCCGCCGTCGGCGCCGTGACGTGCCTCATGGACGGAACACTGGGCGAAGTGGCGCGTGTCCCCGGCGGTGCGGACATCGCCGGCAGGATGTTCGCGGAAGTGTGCTCGGTCATCGAGTCCGAATGGCAGCCGCTCGAACCGGCATTCAAGGAGCAGACGCTCGCGATGCTGACGGATACGTCCTCCCCCCAGACATCCTCGATGTTCCGCGATCTGAAAGCCGGACGTCCGATCGAGGCCGATCAGATCATCGGTGATCTGGTCGCGCGGGCCCTCGGCCGTGGCACTGCGATCCCCCTGCTCTCCTGCGTTCTGGCACGGCTCAGGGTGTACGAAGGACGAGCTGCCGCGGGCTGACCCGAGGGCCAGGTCGACACTGGTGCGCTTGCTACACGGAGGAGGATGCCGAGCTGTGCAGTTCCCCGGGATTGCGGCGTCGCGCGTACAGCCAGCCACCGAGCAGCGCCGCGGGCAGCGCCATGAGGAGTGCGACGATCCAGTTCACCGCGGGCGCGTGATTCCACATCGCCGTCATCGCCAGGAGGGTCAGCAGGCACTGGAGGAGGCCCATCCACAGGGCATGGCGCAGGGGCGCCCGGGCGGCCAGCCACGCGCTGACGTAGCCCCCCGCCGCCACCGACAGGATGCCGTAGCCGTACATGAACAGCATCGCCGGAAGGGAGTGGGCCAGGCCGGAGCGCGCCAGCAGCGGATCCGCGAGCGCCTCGATTCCGAATGAGACCAGGGTCAGCGTGACGATGCCGGCGAGGATCGCGAGCACACTGCGGATCATGGTCTCCCTCCAGGCCTACGCCGCATTGACCATCGCCTGCAGTCGCTCGAGGGGCAGCCCACCCGAGTGGACACCCGCGTCCGTGAGGATCCCGGGCGTTCCGTTCACGCCGCGCGCCTGGGCTTCCGCGGCATTCATGCGCAGCTCCGCCTCGATGCGCGGGTCGCCCATGTCCTTGCGGAAGGCATCGGGATCGACGCCCAGCCAGCGCGCGATCTCGGTCGCCACCGCGCCGGTGTAGTCGCCGGAGTACTTCATGAGCCGCTCGTGGGTCTGCAGGAACTTGCCGCGCAGTTGCGCTGCCAGCGCGATGCGCGCGCCGACCTGCGAGTCCGCCTCCAGCACCGGGAATTCCTTCAGCAGGATCTGCAGCTGCGGATTGCGCCTGGCGAGCACCGGCAGCAGGGGATCCATTTCGCGGCAGTAGGGGCAGTGGTAGTCGAAGTACACCGCCATCACTTTGGAGGGATGGGCGTTGCCGAGGAACGGCGTGAGCGGCCCGCGCACGGGAGGCGCACCCCGCTGCGCGGGGCTGGCCTCCGCGCGCCGACCGGCGCCGGCGAGCAGCGTCGCGCCGGCCACGAGTCCGAGCGCCTCGCGGCGGCTGATCAGCCGGCCCCGTGGCCCATCCGGACGGGACGGGCTTCGATGATGCTCAGCCGGCCTTGGTTCACGGTCACCTTGTGGGTCGCGAAGCCGGCGCGTTCCAGCAGCGTTTGAAATTGACACAGCGTGCGCTCCTGTCCGGTGGACCAGATCAGCATGAGGATATCGAAGAGGAAGGCGACATCGGGACCGACCGTATCAGGGAGCACCCGGTCGATGATGGCGACCCGGCCGCCGGGAGCGATCGCCTCCCGCACGGATTTGAGGATCGCGATGCATTCCCCGTCGTCCCAGTTGTGCAGGATCTGCTTCAGCACGTAGAGGTCGCCGCCCGCCGGCACCGATCGGAAGAAGTCCCCACCGACAGCTTCGACGCGGCCGCCCACGGCAAGGGTGCGCGACCGCCCGGCGGCCCGCTGCGCCACATCCGGCAGGTCGAAGACGATGCCGCGCGCCTGAGGATACTGCTCCAGAAGACCCGCCAGCAGCGTGCCGTGGCTGCCCCCGATATCCACCGCGAGGGTGAAGGGGCCGCCGAGCTGTGCCAGCAGCAGCGGCTCGTCCTGCGCCGTCATCTGGCTCATGCGCTCGCCGAAGTAGCCGGCCTGTTCCGGGTTCTCGGCGAAGTATTCGAAGACGGGCTTGCCGAAACAGGTTTCAAAGGCCGTCGCGCCCGTGCGCAGCGCCTCGCCCAGGTGCAGCCCTGATTGCGCCGCGATCCGCTGCACCATGATCGATGAGCGGAACGCGCGCAGGTTGCGCGAACGTGGCGTGTGGCCGATGGAGCCATCGGTCCTGAGTTCGAGGATGCCCTGCGCGGCCAGCAGCCTGATCAACCGGCCCAGTCGCGCCTCCTCCATCCCGGTGCGGGCGGCAAGTGCCGCGAGGGTCACCGGCTGCGAGTCCCATTGCTCCAGCAGCCGGGTCGTGGCGACGGCATGCAGCATCGCCTGGCAGGCCGTGATGTCGTGCAGCCACGACTGCAGTTCCTGGGGACTGTCGAGCATGTCGCCAATCGTCCGGGTCATGATCTGGCGTCCTCTTGAGTAAGGCGATCTGCTACCCGAATCGCTCGGCCGCGCGCGCGCGGGCCCGGGCGGCCTCGGTTTCGCGGTCCCGCGGCTCCGCCGTCGTCACGAGTCCCTCGAGCAACGTCTGCGCCGCGGCGGTGACCTGTTCGACGGCGCGATCGAAAGCCTCGGCATTGGCCCGGGAGGGGCCGTTGAATCCGCTGATCTTCCTCACGAACTGCAGCGCGGCAGCCCGGATCTCGTCGTGTGTCGCGGGTGGCGCGAAATTGAAGAGCGTCCTGATGTTCCTGCACATGGGCGGCGACCTCTGCTGCGGACCGGCCGACCCAGGGTAGCTCAACCGGAGGCCGCGAGGCAGATGACGCCCAGGACGATGCCCAGCGCGCCGGTCAGCCGCATCCAACCGGCCGGTTCCTTGAGCAGCCGGGTGCCGAAGTAGGCGCCGACGAGGGTGGCCAGCTCCCGGGCCGGTGCCACGTGACTGACGGGAGCCCGGGTCATGGCCCACAGCACCAGGATGTAACCCAGCGGCCCCAGGACACCCACGATCAGGGCCGCGCGACCGAACTCGTGGATCTCCCGGGGCAGATCCCGGCGGTGCATCAGCGCACGCGGCGCCAGGACGATGGCGCGGAAGAGGTTGCCGCTGTAGTCCACCAGGATCGGCGAGACCGCCAGGTACTTCACGGCCCAACCATCGTTCAGCGTGTAGCTGGCGATGCAGGCGCCGATGAACAGGCCCCACAGGATGCCGGCGCGGGGCGAACGCAGGCGCGCGCGCCGCAGGTCGGCGACCAGCACGATGCCGCTGACCACGAGCAGGACGCCGAGCAGGGACACGATCCCGGGCCGCTCTCCCAGCAGCACGGCCGCGCCGGCGAAGGAGAGCAACGGGCCCGTGCCGCGGGCAATCGGATACACGAGCGACAGGTCCCCGGCGCGGTATCCGGCCTGCAGCGACAGCGAGTAGGCCAGGTGCAGGACCGCGGTGCCCGCCAGCGCCAGCCAGGCGAGCGGCCCGGGATGCCAGTGCGCATGCGTCAGCACCCACAGCAGCGGCCCGCTCCAGATGAGCAGCGAGGCGAGTGAGTACAGCCACACGAAATGGATCGAGCGGGCCGCCGTCTTTGCCGCCAGATTCCAGCCCGCGTGGGTGAATGCAGCCAGGAGTACGGCGAGGAACGCTGCAGGCGGCATCAGCTCTTATCCGTCGGGCAAGGCCGTCGATGAGGCGCTAGACTACAGCCAAGCAACCACAGATTTCGATCGATCATGGCAACACAGTCGGACGGCGGCCGGCGCACGCGCGCCTCGGCCGCGATGGGCTTTGACGTTGAGCGGCACGTGGCCCTCGGGCGGGTCTCCGAAATCGCCGCGTCCCCGGACGGGACCTGGCTTGCGGTCGCGGTCCAGCGGCTGAACCAGGACGGCGGCAAGTACGTGAGCGACCTGTGGCGCGTGCCCACCGATGGCGGCGCGGCCATCCAGCTCACGCGCGGCGACAGCAAGGATCAGGCGCCCTGCTTCCGGCACGACGGCGCGCTGGCCTTTCTGTCGGACCGCACGCCGAACGAGATCAAGCCGGACGAGGATGCGGCCGAGCGCATGCAGGTGTGGCTGCTGCCCGCGCCGGGGGGAGAGCCGCGCCAGGTCACCGATGAGCCGCTGGGCGTCGCGGCGTTCCGCTATGCCCGCAGGGCGCCGCGGCTGGCGCTGCTGGCGCCGGTGCTGCTCGGGGTCGAGCATGCCCGGCAGCGCGAGACGGCGGTCAAGCGCCGCAAGAACGGCCCGAGTGCGCGCCGGTTCCGCAGTCAGCCGGTGCGCCACTGGGACAGCTGGCTGCATCAGAATCCGGACCTGCCCTGCCTGCACCTGATCGTCTGTGACGCCGACGGCGGCGGCCGCACCGATCTGACGCCACAGGCCCACGGCGAATTTGCCGTGGAGCCGGCGCTCGACATCTCGGCCGACGGCGCGCATGTGGTCGTGACCCGCATCAGCCTCGGCGAGGACCGGGAGCTGGACAGCGCGCTGCTGCTGCTGGATGCCGAGAGCGGCGCGGCCCGGGTGCTCGGCGCGGGCAGCGCCCTCACCTGCGAGGCGCCCGTGTTTTCCGCCGATGGCCTGCGCATCGCCACGGTCCGTTGCCGCCGCAGCGCCGCGCGGGCGGTGCAGCCGCGCATGACCCTGCTCGATGTCGGCAGCGGCGCCGTGCGGGAGCTGGGCGGGGCCTGGGACCGCTGGCCGGGCGCGCCGCAGTGGAGCGCCGACGGTGCCCATCTCTATTTCTGCAGCGATGACTCCGGGGAGATCCCCGCCTTCTCGATGGATACCGCGAGCGGCGAGGTGCGGCGGCTGTGCGCGGCCCCGGGCCAGTTCGATCATCTGCAGGTGCTCGCGGACGGCCGGATGGCGGCGATTCGTTCGAGCCTGCTGCGCGCGCCGGAGTGCGTCGTCCTCGATCCCGGAAGCAGCGCCGCCGGGCCGCTCGAGCTGGCATCCCTGTCCGGTTTCGAGGCCGCCCATCCGTGGGCGCAGGTGGAGCGCCTCAGTGTGCCCTCCACCGACGGCACGCCCATCCATTGCTTCCTGGTGAAGCCGAAGCAGCCGCCCGCGAGTTCCGGGAAACTGCCGCTGCTACTGTGGATCCACGGCGGTCCGATCGGCGCCAACCACGACGGCTGGCACTGGCGCTGGAACCCGCTGCTGATGGTGGCCCAGGGCTATGCGGTCGCGTTGCCCAACCCGCGTGGCTCGAGCGGCTTCGGCCAGGAGTTCGTCCAGCAGATCTGGGGCAACGTCTGGGGCGATCAGTGCTTCAGGGACCTGATGAGCGTCACCGACGCGCTGTGCGCGCGGCCGGACATCGATGCGCGGCGCACCGTGGCCATGGGCGGCTCATTCGGCGGCTACATGACCAACTGGATCGGCACCCAGACGGCGCGCTTCAAGTGCCTGATCACGCACGCCAGCATCGCGACCATGGCCCAGTTCACGGGCACCACCGACCATCCGGGCTGGTGGTACCTCGAGATGGGCGGGGAGAACCCCTACGTCGACATGGAGCGCTTCGACCGCTATGCCCCGATCCGCCAGGTGGCCCGCTGGAAAAGCCCGGTGCTGATCATCCACGGCGAACGTGACTATCGCTGCCCGATCAACGAAGGCCTCAACCTGTTCGAAGCGCTCCAGTACCACGGCGTGCCGAGCGAACTGCTGGTGTTCCCGGACGAGAACCACTGGATCCTCAAGCCCCGCAACGTCGTCGCCTGGTACGAGGCGGTGCTGGAGTTCATCGGCCGCCATCTCAGCGGCTAGAAGTTACGCTTGAACGTGATGCCCCACTCCAGGGGGCGGCCCTGGGACATGTACGTCCAGGCCGGCTGCCTTACCCACAGCTCGGTGGCCAGGAGCCGTCGCGCGGCCAGCAGTTCGCCACCGGGAAAGAGCCGCGCTCGCACATAGCGCGCCGTTCGTCCCGCGTACGGCGCCATGCCAGTCCCGGGAAGGCGTGTATCGTCACGTCGGCGAGCGACGCCCTGGCGACCGTCGCCTGCCGGCAGCGGCGCGGAACCATCCCGTGATCCGGTCGATCCGCGTGCAGCTCAATCTTCACCGCATGACTAACATGCTCCCCCCATGAGCGAACCGGGCAGCAGCGCCGGCATCGTGGGCTCCTCGGCGCACATGAACGGGTTGTTCTCCGGATCGAGTTCCTCCACGGCGCTCACTCCAAGCGTCAATCCCGGTTCCCGGATCCGGGCCGTCGGCGCCGGCGCCGGCGACAGGGCATCGCTCGCGGCACAGTTTCGGCCGGCCATCGAGCCACCCGGCAGTGCGGGGATACCCGCCGCGCTGAACCAACCGGCGAAGTCGCGCCCGGCACTCGTCCGGAAGCACGGTCACGAGCTGCAGCAGATCCTGCGGCGAGAAGTCGCTGTGGGCAGCCGCTACCTTCAGCTCCAGATCGCCGGTGCCGTGGAGGCGAGGCGGGTCGTGGTGCATCACCTCGGTGCTCATGCCACCGCCCCGCTCGCCGCTTTCCCTGTCTTGCGTGGGCGTGATGCCCGGCTCGACGGCGTCGATCGGTGCGAGGGCTCGTTCCCACTCACGGCTGGGAGCAACCTTCCCAGGGCCAGGATGTTCCGCGCTGCATTCACGTCGCGATCATGAGTGACACCGCACTCCTGACACATCCATGACCTTACACGCAACCCGTCGACACCCGTAGGTCCGGTAATAGACCCACAGGAAGAACAGGTACGGCTGGTGTGTGATTCATTGACGATGCGAACGCTTCTCCCGGCCCACCGGCCCTTGTACTGGAGTTGCGCTTTCAGCAGCCCCCACCCGCAATCCAGGACGGATTTCGCCATCCGGGTCTTGGCAAGTTTCAGGCTGCTGACATCGCCGATGTAGATATTCTGGTATGTTCTGACGATTCCTCTCGAGAATTTGTGCAGCGCGTTTCGGCGGCAGCGTGCCGCCTTGCGATGTAATCGCTTGGCGTGCGCCTTGTGGGCTCGGCGCTGCGCCTGGCCGATCCGCAGCTCCAGATCGCGGTAAAACGCTCCGGCGCTCAAGCGCTCGGCGTCACTCGTCACTGCCGTGTCCTTGAGCCCGAGATCGATGCCGACGTCCACGTGGATGGGCGCAGGCGTTACATCCTCAACGACCACCGGCACACACAGGTACCAGTCCCCGACCGCATCCTGGGCGAAGCACCCGCAGCCCCACTTCCGGATCTCGACAAAGCGTTTGGACTCGAAGAAGCGGATGGTCTTGCCGCAAAATCGAACATACCTCCCCCGTCGCCGTAGATTGGCAGCCTTGAATGGCACCCATCCGAGACTCCGTCGAGGACCCGAACTCACCCGCCAGCGCAGTTTGGCCTTTCGGAACTGGGCGCGCCGGGTGGCATATTCGATACACACTCGCTGGAGGCTATCGGCACCGATGTGTTCGAAATACTCCGAGGCGCCCGCCGACAGATTGCACAGCTCGAAGCCGCTCAGGAACTCCCCTACACCGGCAAAAGGTCGTGCGGCTTTATAGCTTGTCGAATTCGCCCAATTCCAGACCTGGTTCACTTCCACGGCCGCGCGATTGAGCCAGGGATAGCACTCGGTGCGCACCTTGAAGCGCCAGGTACGCAGCGGCGCCTTCTGTGTCGACTGGACAGGCTCTTGCACAACCTGGGAAGTATTCAGACCGCGCCACACAGGCGGCCAGCGGCGTATCGGGTGCATTTGTCCAGAAATGCGACAATGCTAAAACAAGATCTGAACATTGCCTCAAATATGAGATAATAATCCCCATCTGGATGGGATTGATCCAAATGAGAGACAGTGAGACTGGAGCTGCTCACCCGACTAACGCGCGGAAGGTGCGTTCGCGGTGTCCAGTACTTAAAGTTGCGCTCTTTGGACAGCGGAGACTCAGAGCATGAAAGTGGCAGTCATCGGCGGAAGCGGCAGGATCGGCAGCAAAGTCACGGCGGAGCTGTTGCAGCGCGGCCATACGGTCACGGTGATTGCCCGCAATCCGGAAAAGTGCGAGCGCCGGCAGAACCTTACGGCCGTGAAGGGCGATGTGACCGATCCGGGAAGCGTTGCCGCGCTGGTCCGCGGCCACGATGCCGTCATCAGTTCGGCGCCGTTCAACCCGGGCATCTCGGTGCAGGTCCTCGAGGCGGTGCGCAAGTCCGGCGTGAAGCGCTACATCGCGGTCGGCGGCGCGGGCTCCCTGAAGACCGCCGAAGGTAAGCTGGTGATGGACAATCCGCAGATCCCCGCCGAGTGGCTGCCGCCCATCAAGGAAGGCGCGCAAATGCTGAAGCTGCTGCGCGCCGACGACCAGCTGGACTGGACCTTCTTCTCCCCCGCCGTGCTCATCGGTCCCGGCGAACGCACCGGCAAGTTCCGGCTGGGAGGCGACGAGGTCGTGGCGGCACCGGACGGCAAGAGTTCCATTTCCTATGACGACTACGCCATCGCGCTGGTCGACGAACTCGAGCAGTCCAGGCACGTGCGGCGCCGGTTCACCATCGGCTATTGACCGCCGGACCCATCATCGTGTGGTTCCGCCAGGACCTGCGCCTGGCGGACCATCCGGCGCTCGCCCATGCCGCGGCCCGCGGCAGCGTGCTCCCCGTCTTCGTCCTGGACGACTCGCCCCCGGCGCCGGGGGGCGCCTCGCGCTGGTGGCTGCACCACAGCCTGCTGCGGCTGCGCGAATCGCTGCAGGGCCTGGTCCTGTTGCGGGGCCGGCCCGCCCTCGTGCTGCCGTCACTGGCCCGGCGCGTCGGCGCCCAGGCGGTGGTCTGGAACCGTGCCCATGAGCCGAAGTCGCGCACCGACGAGCGGGCCCTGGGGCAGGCGCTCACGCGCCGCGGCATTGCCCACGAAGGCTTTCCCGGCAACCTGCTGTGGGAGCCGGGCCGGATCCGGACGGGCAGCGGCGAGGCCTTCAAGGTGTTCACGCCCTTCTGGCGGGCCGCTCTCCGGACGCCGGTGGCCCGATGCCTGCCCGCGGCGCACGTGCGGCTGCACGATCCGCGCGGCCTGGGCGAATCACTGGACCGCTGGCGCCTGCTGCCCCGCTCCCCGGACTGGGCGGCGGCATTCGGCGAATGCTGGACGCCGGGCGAACAGGGCGCACGGCGGCGGCTGCGGAATTTCCTGGCCCGGGGCCTCCCCGGCTACGACGAACGGCGCAACCGCCCGGATGAAGCGGGTGTCTCGCGGCTCTCGCCCCATCTGCACTTCGGTGAAATCTCGCCGCGGCAGGTCTGGGCGGCAGTGCGCGCGCGCATCGACCGCGATCCGGACCTGCGCCATGACGGCGAAAAATTCCTGGCCGAGCTTGGCTGGCGCGAGTTCTCGCAGCAGCTGCTGGTGCAGTTTCCACGCCTGCCGCGCGATAACTGGCGGCCGCAGTTCGACCGCTATCCCTGGGTCGTCGATGCCGCACGCCTCAGGGCCTGGCAGCGCGGCCGCACGGGCTATCCGCTGGTCGATGCGGGCATGCGCGAGTTGTGGCACACCGGTTACATGCACAACCGCGTGCGGATGGTGACGGCGAGTTTCCTCGTCAAGCATCTGCGCATCCACTGGCGCCGGGGTGAGGCGTGGTTCTGGGATACGCTGCTCGATGCCGATCTCGCCAACAACGCGGCCAACTGGCAGTGGGTCGCCGGCAGCGGCGCGGATGCGGCGCCGTATTTCCGGATCTTCAACCCGAGCGGACAGGGGCGCCGCTACGACCCGCAGGGCCGTTACGTACGGCGCTGGTGTCCGGAGCTGGCGCGGCTTCCGGACCGCTACCTGCATGCGCCCTGCGAAGCGCCCCGCGCCATCCTCGAGAGTGCCGGTATCATCCCCGGCAGGACCTACCCCAGGCCGATCGTCGAGCATCGCGCGGCACGCGCCGCCGCGCTCGAGGGTTACCAGCGCATGCGGAAGCAGCCATGAAGAAAGTCCTGATCACCGGTGGTGCCGCGGGCATCGGCCTGGCCATCGCCCGCGCCTTCCACCGCGACGGCGCGCAGGTCTACGTCTGCGACATCGACGCGGCGGCGCTCGAGCGCGCGGCGCGCGACCTGCCGGGGCTCCTGACGCAGCGCTGCGCCGTGGGCGATCGGGAGGCGGTCACTGCGATGATCGCCGATGCGGCGCGGCGCCTCGGCGGCCTCGATGTGCTCGTCAACTGCGCGGGCATCGGCGGACCGACCAAACCGGTGCAGGAACTCGATCCGGCCGACTGGGACGCGGTGCTGCGGGTCAACCTGACGGGCACCTTCGATGCCACGCGCGCCGCCATCCCGCACCTGATCGGATCCGACTGCGGCGTCATCATCAACATGTCCTCGGCCGCGGGCCGCTTCGGCTACGCCAACCGCAGTCCCTATTCGGCGACCAAGTGGGCCCTGATCGGGTTCACCAAGACGTTGTCCATCGAGCTCGGCGCCCACGGCATCCGCGTGAATGCCATCGCTCCGGGCGCCGTGGCGGGCGAGCGTGCCGAGCGGGTCTTCCAGGGACGCGCGCAGCTCTCCGGCCGCACGGTCGGGGAGGAGAAGATCCTGGGACTCGCCAACCAGTCATTGAAGGAACTGGTGGACCCGGATCACATCGCGGCGCTCGCGGTGTTCCTCGCCTCCGAGGCCGGGCGCTCGATCTCCGGCCAGGTGCTGCCCATCGACGGCGACATGCACCGGGCGTAGCCTCAGGGCCTGAACGTCACCGGTCCGAGCAGCGTCATCTCGATCGGCGTCGTGTCCGGCGGCGCATAGCTCGGGATGACTTTCAGATGCAGCTCGTTGCGCGCGAGCGTCGCGTGCGCGACGTTGCTGAACGGGCCGTGCACGTCGGCGCCACCCGTATCCTCATGGACGATGTTGAACCTCAAGTCGGTGCCATGGATCTCGAAGCCATCGAGCGGCGCCATCGACCAGGGGTTGTCGCAGGGGCCGCAGACCATGCCCAGGAGCTTGTCGTCGGCCTGGCGGATGATGAAGTACTGCTTGCCCGGACCGCCACCGAACAGCCACAACCCGAGCAGCTTCCCGGGGGTCAACGGCTGCGCCGGACCGGGCAGGACGTACTCGACCCTGGGCCGGGGGCCGGGCGGAGGTCCCGCCGCCGCGGGCCGCGCCGGCCGGTGCAGGGTCAGGGTCCGCGGCTGCGCGCCCGCCCCGCGCCGCTGCACGGTCAGCACCAGTTCGCCGTCCTTCACCACGCCGCGTACCTCATCGACGGTCGTGCGGCCCGCGGCATCGTGCCGGATCGCGAAGTGCGCGCCGTCGGCATCGATGCGGCCCTCGATGAATCCCAGGTTCTGCGGCCGCGCGCAGTCCACGCAGTGCGTGCCGGTCACGACGTCCCCGCGCACGATGAGCAGGTAGACCTGCGTCGGGCCGCCCTCCGAGACCCAGCCACCGCGGATCGCGCCCGCATCGAGGGCCTGCGCCGTGACGGGCAGCGCCAGCGCGGCGATGAGCGCGGACAGGATCCTCATGGCTGCTTCCTGCCCGGGTCGAAGTTCAGCAGATCGTCGATCGAATCCGGGTTCTGCATGCCCTTCTCGAAATACTGCTCCCAGATCTGCGCCCAGGGCCGGTTGAAGACATCGGGGATGGTGTACTCGAAGGTCTGGCCCGGAAGCTTCGGGGTCGCGAGGCCCTTCACCGGGTAGGCGGCCGGAACGCATTCGAGGATTTCGAAGGGGTCGCCCTCGTTGAGATTGCCGCTCTTGGTCCAGTTCTCCACGATCCGCACCGGGTCGACCAGGGCGTCCTCGTCGTAGAGGATGGCCTCGTGCCGCAGGCCGATGAGCCTGCCGGCTGCGTCCTTGCGGGGGGTATAGATTTCGATGGTCTGCAGCTTGTGGCTGAATTCGGCGGCGCCGTGCGAGATCCAGCCCTCGATGTTCGAGGTCCAGGTGATCAGCGCCTCGCCGTCCCAGAAGCCGACGGTCTCGCCGAACCAGCGCGCGATGGCCGGCCCCAGGCGCGGCACGGGCCCGGTCTCGTTGAACTCACGCCCGATGTGGATCTGGGTGATGAGGGTCTCCGCGGCGTTGCGCATGTCGAGCACCAGGTCCGGCGTCACCACGAAGTCCATCGTGTGCCCGCCGTACTGCGCGAAGCGGCGCATGAAGCCCTCGGGCCAGCAGTAACCGCCGGGCCACTGCGGCGCGTTGTCGGCGGCGTCGTGGTACATCTGCTGCACCAGGCGCTGCTGATATCTCGGGGTGAGCAGCGACAGGTAGGTCGGGATCTGCAGGATGGCGCCGTAGTACCAGGTGGCCGTCTTGGTCTGGTCGCGCTGGTAACGGCCGTTCCAGTCCGGCAGCGTCGCCTGCGTGTATTGGGTGGGGCCGCCATGCGCCCGCGCCGCCTGGCGCAGCGCCATGAACTGCGCCTTGGCCGTGCGGAACGGATAGGGACTGACGATCTGGGCACGCGGATAGTCGCGGTTGCAGAACCCCCAGGCGGCGGTGCGCGGCGGATCCTTGCCGATCAGCGGCACCTCGTAGGCGCCCCAGATCTGCTCGATGCCCACCGGTGAGTTGCAGCGGTAGTAGCGCGGATCGCTCCACAGCGCCTTGTCCTTGTAGAAGTCCTTGCTGGAGAAGATGTCCACGGGCAGGGGCTTCACGCCCGCCGGCACGGCACCGTCGCGCGCGGCGAAGATCGGCGTGTTGCCGGGCGGAATGCCCGCGCTGGTGAACATTCCCTTGCCTTCCGACCCGACGATCTGCTGCGCCGGCAGCGGGTCGGGTGCACCGCGGCCGGTACTGACCTGCGACCAGGCCTGAGTGCACAGGCAGGTCGCCGCCGCGACCGCCATGATGGCTGTTGTGTTGTTCATCGCCCCCCCCCGGTTGGAACTGTTCGGCATTCCTATAGCACATTGTCGCCCCGGCCTTTCCGGTACGGGCGGTGCCCGATCTGCCCTCACGGGCGAAGGTCTCGCGGAGCGCGCCGACGACGGCTGCGCCGATGCTCCCGGTAAAGCTTACCGACACCGACGGCACACCCGCACCTACACAGGTGCGCAGCGGGCGGGGGTAGCCTTGCCACCTCCATCGACCTCACTCAAGCCCGGCCGGGGCGCCTCATGAAAACCTTCCACTGCACTGCATGCCACTCATTGGTGTTCTTCGAGAATACCCGCTGTCTCACCTGCAAGCGGGTGCTCGCGTTTGTGCCCAAGCACATGGCAATGCTGGCCCTGGAACCGCAGGCCGACGAGCAGTGGCGCTGCGTAGGCGAGATCGGCGCCCGTGAGACGTTGCGGCTGTGCAGGAACTACTCCGAGCATGCCGTGTGCAACTGGGCAATGCCTGCCGGGGATTCCGAGCCCCTGTGCCTGTCCTGCGGACTGACCCATACCATTCCGGATCTGTCGGTCGAGGGCAATGAGCAGGCGTGGTTGAAACTGGAGACCGCAAAGCGCCGGCTGGTGTATTCGCTGCTGACTCTGGCGCTGCCTCTGAAGGGCAAGGTCGCCGACCCGCAGGACGGCCTCGAGTTCCGCTTCCTCAGTGACCGGGTGACCGTCAACGGCGATCGCGCGCGAGTTCTGACCGGACACGACGACGGTGTCATCACGATTAACGTTGCCGAGGCGGACGACGTGTACCGCGAGCGGATGCGGCTCAGTCAGCACGAGCCCTATCGCACGCTGCTGGGACATTTCCGGCATGAGATCGGCCACTACTATTGGGATCGGCTGATCGCGGGCAGCGGGAACGAAGCGAAGTTCCGCACACTCTTCGGCGATGAGCGCGCCGACTACAACGCGGCGCTCAAGGTGCACTACGACCGGGGGGCGCCGGCGGACTGGACCGAGCGTTTCATCAGCGCATACGCCTCGATGCATCCCTGGGAGGACTGGGCCGAGACCTGGGCGCACGTGATGCACATGGTGGATTCACTGGAGACCTCGCACGCGGTAGGCCTCTCAGTGCAGCCGGCCCGGCCGGATGAGCCGTCGATGTCGGTGCCGGCAAAGCCCGTGCAGGCACGAATTGCGGATTTCGACGAGCTGATGAGCGAATGGAGTGCGCTCACCTACGTGCTCAACAATCTTACCCGCGGACTTGGATTGTCGGACGCGTATCCGTTCGTGATCTCCTCGCCCGTCATCGAAAAGCTTCGGTTCGTATGCCAGGTCATGACCCGATCGGCGCCGACCACGACCCGCGAGCAATGGGCGCCGGAGGCGCGATCCGCGTAGATGGGTCAGGCACGGGCGCAGTGGAACTCACGGGCGGCGGCCGCCGACTTCACGCCGCGTTCAACCATCAGCCGCGCGGATTCAGGTACTTCGCCTCGAACATGACGTACACGCCGAATCCGGGTTCGGGCTCGAAGAACCGGGAGTTCGCATCATTCACGATCACCGAGCCGACGTAGGACTTGTTGAACAGGTTCTCGATGCGCAGCGATTCGCTGGTCTGCCAGCGGGTGCGCTTCTGCTCGAACCCGGCCCGCAGGTTCTCGGTCCAGTAGCCGCCGGCGTAGCCGGTGTTGCGGTCATCCGCGTAGATGCGCGAGCGCACCAGGGTTTCGGCGGTGGCGAAGAAGCCGGTGGGCGCGTACCGCCAGGTGAGGCCCGCGTACAGGACGTTCTGCGGGACCGCCGGCAGGTCGTTGCCGGCCGGGATCACCACCGGCGCGCAGGGCGTGCCCGCGCATCCGGAATAGGCATCCGCGACCACCGCACGCAGGTACGAGTAGGCGACGCGCGCCTCGAAGTTCGCCGGCAGGAAGGCCGTGACGCCGAGTTCCGCGCCCTGGCGCTCGGTGGCGCCGATGTTGTCGTACACCGAGCGGCCGCCGGAGCTCTGCAGCACGCCCAGTTCATCCTCGGTGCGGATGTAGAACACGGCGGCGTCCGCCTGGTAGTCCGTCCCCCGGGACTTGACGCCCACCTCGTAGTCGTCGCTGCGCGCCGGCTGCAGGCCGAAGTTGAATCCGGGCAGGGTGCCGCTGATGGAGCGGTAGGCCAGCTCGTTCAGCGTCGGGGTCTCGAAACCGCGGCCGAAGGAAACGTAGGTATTGAGATCATCGGTGATGCCATAGCTCAGCCCGGCCACGGGATTGGTCGCCGAATAGCGGGTGCCGCTCAGCGGCAGCGTGCCGCTGACGGCGAGGTGGCTGTGCGAACTTACGTCGACCACGCTGTTGCGCAGCCCCGCGGTGGCGTGGAGCCTGGGGGTGATGTCCCATTGTTCCTGGAAATACTCATCGAGGTCGTGCACCAGGTTGGTCGCGTAGTAGCGCAAGGGGCCCTGGATGCCGAGCTCGCTGCCGACGAAGTTGTTGTAGCCGCGGCGATGCTCGTCGAGGTCGTCGTAGCTCAGCCCGACGGTGCTGGTGAAGGTCATGCCCGCGAGGTCGCGGACATCGCTGAAGTGCACGTCGGTGCCGTCGTAGTTGCGCGCCAGGTCGACGACGCCGCCGGGACTGGTCGCCGCCGCCTCGGTGCTGAGCGGGATGGCCTGGAACTGGGTGGTCTGGCGATGGCCGCTGTAGACCATGGCCACCAGGCTGTCGTGCGTGCCGAACTCACGCTCGTAGGTCAGACCGAGCTGTTCCTGCGCCAGCGCCTTGCGCGTGTTGAACATGTCGGCGCCCGTTCCGGCCTGGTCGGGATTGGCGTGCAGCTGCGCGCTGGTCAGGCCCAGCGGATCCTGCACGAAGGGCGTCTCGATGGCATTGGCGACGAGGGTCACCCGCGAGACGTCATCGAGCTTCAGGCGCACCTTGCCGTTGAGGAGGTTGCGCTGCGCCTCGCTGTGCGGCCGGTAGCCGTCGGTCTGGAAATGCGAGACGTCCAGGATGTAGTTGAGCGGGCCGCTGTCCCCGCCCGTCTTCGCCGCGTAGCGCTGGGTGTTCAGCGAACCGTACTCCAGGGTCGGCCCGATCTCGAACCCCGGCGGCCCATCCTGGGTGAACACCGCGATGACGCCGCCGGAGGAGTTGCCGTAGAGCGCCGAGAACGGGCCGCGCAGCACTTCGATATGGTCGGCGCTGCCGAGGTCGAACTGCGAGAACTGGCCCTGGCCATCGGGCATGGTGCCGGGAATGCCGTCTGAATACAGCCGCACGCCGCGGACGCCGAAGGCGGAACGCGCGCCGAAGCCACGCGAGGAGATCTGCAGGTCCTGGGCATAGTTCTGGCGGCTCTGCACCGAGACCCCGGGCACGGTCTCCAGCGACTCCGACAGGTTCACCTGGGACTGGCCCTCGTGGATCTCGGCCCGGTCGACCCGGTCCACCGACATCGGCAGGGACTGGCTGTCCTGCGCGATGCGCGTCGCGGTGACGACGACCGTGTTCAGGGGGTCGGCGCTGCCGTCATCGGCAGGTGCGTCGGCTGCCCGGGCCACCGGGCCCACGGCCAACGCGCACATCGTGATCAACATCCCTGTGTGATTGCGGTGCATCCGGCCAAGAATGAGCATTCGGCCCCATTCAGGCAATACAGATAAACGCCAAAAATCGGCAGTCCGATACAATGCCGGGGTGCAGCAACGCAACGCCAACCTGTTCGTGATTTCCGCGCCGTCGGGTGCCGGCAAGACCTCCCTGGTGCAGGCGCTGCTGGCCCGCGACCCGTCGTTGACGGTGTCCGTCTCCCACACCACGCGCCAGCGCCGCGCCAATGAACAGGAAGGCCGCGAGTACTGGTTCGTGACGCCGGAGCAGTTCCGGGAGCGCCTCGCCCGCAATGAGTTCCTGGAGCACGCGCAGGTGTTCGACAATTATTACGGCACGGGCCGGGCGAGCGTCGAGGCGCTGCTGGCGGCGGGCCGGCACGTGATCCTGGAAATCGACTGGCAGGGGGCCCGGCAGGTCCGCCAGTCGGCCCCCGGCTGCGTCACCATTTTCATCCTGCCCCCGTCACGGGCGGCCCTCGAGGAGCGGCTGCGCAACCGCCGCACCGACTCCCCGGAGGTCATCGAGCGGCGGCTGCGGGACGCCGTCAGCGACATGTCGCACTACGATGAATTCGGCTATGTGGTGGTCAACGACGACTTTGAGTCGGCCTGCCGGCAGCTCGAATCCATCCTCGCCGGCGACGGCGAGGCCCTGCGCGCGGATCGGCCGCAGCTGGCGCCGCTGCTGGCCAACCTGCTGCAGGTGCCGTAGACTCGCAGGTCCATTACGTCCGGATTTTTTATGGCCCGAATCACCGTCGAAGACTGTCTGCAGAACGTCGATAACCTGTTCCAGCTGGTACTGCTGGCTTCCCAGCGCGCCCGCCGCCTGGCCAATGGCGCCGAGCCCACCGTGGCCTGGGAAAACGACAAGCCCACGGTTGTCGCGCTGCGCGAGATCGCCGAGGGCTCCATCACGGCCGAGATGCTGCGCGAGCCTGAGCCGCCGCCGGTCGAGGCCCCCATGCCGGATGCCGAATCCATGGCATTCCGCGCCCCCCAGTTCGGTCTCGGAGACTGACTTTCGAGGCTTGACCTATGGACTATGCGTCTTCGCTCCTGGGACTGCTCCCCGGTGCAAGGCGCGCCACGCCGGGGCTGAAAGAGCTGCTGGCGGCGGTCGGCACCTACCTGCCGCCGGAGCAGGTCGAGCGCATCCGCGAAGCCGCCGAGTTCGGAGCCTCGGCGCATAAGGGCCAGACGCGCCTCAGCGGCGAACCCTACATCGCCCATCCGGTCGCCGCGGCCTCGATCCTCGCCGAGCTGCATCTCGACACCGACACCATCATCGCGGCCATCCTCCATGACGTCATCGAGGACACGCCCACTCCCAAGGATCAGCTGGCCCAGCGCTTCGGCGCGGACGTCGCGGAAATCGTCGACGGCGTCACCAAGCTCGACCAGATCAAGTTCAAGAGCCGCGAGGAGGCCCAGGCCGAGAGCTTCCGCAAGATGCTGCTGGCGATGGTGCGCGACCTGCGGGTGGTGCTGGTCAAGCTGGCCGACCGCACCCACAACATGCGCACCATCGATGCCATGGGGGTGGCCCGGCGGCGGGCGGTCGCCCGCGAGACGCTCGAGATCTACGCGCCGATCGCCGAGCGCCTCGGCCTGTACGATCTGAAACTGGAACTGGAGGACCTGGGGTTCGCGGCCCTGTATCCGCAGCGCTACCGGGTGCTGGAGCGGGCGCTGAAGCGCGCACGGGGCAACCAGAAGGAGTTCCTGAAGAAGATCGAGCAGCAGCTGACCGCGGTGCTGATGAAGAACGAGATCGTCGCGCGGGTCGCCGCCCGCGAGAAGCACCTGTACAGCATCTACCGCAAGATGCAGCGCAAGAAGTCGACGCTCAACGAAATCGTCGACGTGTACGGGCTGCGGATCATCGTCGACAAGGCCGACACCTGCTACCGGGCGCTCGGCAACGTGCACAGCGTCTTCAAGCCCATGCCGGGACGCTTCAAGGACTACATCGCGATCCCGCGGGTCAACGGCTACCAGTCGCTGCACACCACGCTGTTCGGCCCCAACGGCGTGCCCATCGAGGTGCAGATCCGCACCGAGGACATGAACAGCGTCGCGCAGAGCGGCATCGCGGCCCACTGGCGCTACAAGACCGGCGAGACCGACTCCTCGCAGCAGGAGCGCGCCCGGGAGTGGCTGTCGCGGCTGGTCGAACTGCAGGACGGCGGCAGCAGCTCCGAGGAGTTCCTGGAGAGCGTCAAGGTCGACCTGTTCCCCGACAAGGTCTACGTGTTCACCCCGCGCGGCGAAATCCTGCGCCTGCCCAGCGGCGCGACGGTGGTCGACTTCGCGTACTCGGTGCACACCGACATCGGCAACCGCTGCGTCGCCGCCAAGGTGGACCGGCGGCTGACGCCGCTGCGCACGGTGCTGCGCAACGGCCAGACGGTGGAGATCATCACGGCCAAGGGCGCCATGCCCAACCCCTCGTGGGTCAACTTCGTGGTCACGGCCAAGGCGCGCAACGCCATCCGGCATTACTTGAAGGGGCTGCGGCGCTCGGAGGCGATCGCCCTGGGCAGGCGGCTGCTGAACCAGTCGCTGGGTGAGTTCCACCTGGCGCTGGAGGATGTCACGCCCGCGTTCATGCAGTCCGCGATCGGCGAGTTCGGCATGAAGGACATCGATGAGCTGTTCGAGCGCATCGGCATGGGCGAGCGCCTCGCGCCGCTGGTGGCGCGGCGACTGCTGCCGGCGGGTCCCCAGGAACCGGGCGAGGAGGCGGCCATGCCCGGGGCCATGGCGATCGCGGGCACCGAGGGCCTCCTGGTCACCTACGCGCGCTGCTGCTTCCCCATTCCCAACGATCCGGTGATCGCCTTCCTCTCCAGCGGCCGCGGCGTCGTCGTGCACCGCGAGACCTGCGTCAACGTCGAGGACTACCGCAAGCATCCGGAGAAGTGGCTGCCGGTGTCCTGGCAGGCGACCCCGGACCGGGTGTTCAGCTCCCAGATCCGGGTCGACGTTCCCAACCGCATGGGGATCCTCGCGGCCGTGGCCGCGACCATCGCCGCCACCGAGACCAACATCGAACGCGTCTCGGTGGAGGAGCGCGAATCGGAGACCTCGGTGCTGGAGTTCGAACTGCGCGTCCGCGACCGCGCCCAGCTCGCGGTCGTCATCCGCTCCATCCGCCGCATGCCGGAGGTGCTGCGGGTGGTCCGCACCCTGGCGGCGCACGCCCGCAAACGCACCGAGGAAAAACCATGAGCCGCAGCATCATCCACACCGACAGCGCGCCCCAGGCCATCGGCACCTATTCGCAGGCCGTCCGCGTCGGCAACACCGTGTACGTGTCGGGCCAGATACCGCTCGATCCGCGCACCGGGGAACTGGTGAGCGGCGACATCGAGGCCGAGATCCGCCGCGCCTTCGACAACCTGCTGGCGATCGTGACGGCGGCCGACGGTACCTTCTCGCAGGTCGCGAAGGTCACCGTCTTCCTCACCGACCTTGCCCACTTTCCCAAGGTCAACGAAGTGATGGCGACGTACTTCCGGCAGCCGTACCCGGCCCGCGCCGCCATCGGTGTCGCGCAGCTGCCCAAGGGCGCGCGCGTGGAAATCGAGTGCATTCTCTGTCTTGACTGAGGCCGCCGAACAGCGACCGGTCACGACCCTGCGCGGCGTCGGCGCGGCACTGGCCGAGCGCCTCGCCCGCCTGGGGATCACCCGGGTCCAGGATCTGCTGTTCCTGCTGCCCACCCGTTACGAGGACCGCACCCGGCTGTCCTCGCTGGGCAGCCTCACCCCGGGCACGCACGCCGTGGTCGAAGGCGAGGTGCAGCTGACCGAGGTCAGCTACCGGCGGCGGCGCCAGCTGCTGTGCCGGATCGGCGACGGCACGGGGTTCCTGACGCTGCGGTTCTTCCACTTCACGAACGCCCAGCAGGCCGCGCTCACGCGGGGACTGCGCCTGCGGTGCTATGGCGAAGTGCGCCGCGGGCCGCTGGGCCTGGAGATCGTGCACCCCGAATATCGCCGCGTGCGGGAGGACCCGGAGGCGCTGGAGGAGGCGCTGACGCCGATGTATCCGGCGACGGAGGGCCTCACGCAACTGCGCCTGCGCATGCTGATCGGACTTGCGCTGGGCGATCCGGGCAGCACCACGGTACGCGACTGGCTGCCGCCGCAGGTCCAGCGCAGCCTCGCCCTGCCACCGCTGCGCGAGGCGCTCGAGCTGCTGCACCGGCCCGCGCGCAGCGCGGACCACACGCAGCTGCTGACCGGGCACCACCCGGCGCAGCGGCGGCTGGCCTTCGAGGAGCTGCTCGCGCACCAGTTGAGCCTGCGGCTGCGCAAGCTGCGCACGGCCGCGGATCCCGGTCTCGCCCTGAAGGACGACGCGGGGCTCGCGGAGCGGCTGCTCGCGGCCCTGCCGTTCGAACTCACCGGAGCGCAGCGCCGGGCGCGGAGGGAGATCGACGCCGACCTCGTGGGACCGCACCCGATGCTGCGGCTCCTGCAGGGCGATGTCGGCTGCGGCAAGACCGTGGTCGCGGCGCTCGCGGCGGCGCGCGCCATCGGCAGCGGTCAGCAGGTGGCCCTGATGGCGCCGACGGAACTGCTGGCCGAGCAGCACTGGCGCAACCTGGATGCCTGGTTCAAGGCGCTGCGGCTGCCGGTCGCGCTGCTGACGGGCTCCCAGCCGGCCCGCACCCGGCGCAGTGCCGAGGCCGCCATTGCCTCAGGGGAGATCCAGTGCATCGTTGGAACGCACGCATTGTTTCAGAAAGGAATCAATTTCTCGAATCTCGCCCTGATCATTGTCGATGAGCAGCACCGCTTCGGCGTCCAGCAGCGCATGACATTGCAGGAGAAGGGGCGCGCGGCCGGACTCATGCCGCACCAGCTGATCATGACCGCGACGCCGATTCCGAGGACGCTCGCGATGACGGCCTACGCGGACCTGGATATCTCGGTGATCGATGAGCTGCCGCCCGGGCGCACGCCGGTGGTCACGGTGGTCATGGCCGAGCAGCGCCGCCACGAGGTGGTCCAGCGCATCCTCCTCGCCTGCCGATCCGGGCGGCAGGCCTACTGGGTCTGTCCCCTGATCGAAGAGTCCGAGGAGCTGGGCTACCAGGCCGCCGAGGAGACGGTGCTGGCGCTGCGCGAGGCGCTGCCCGAGCTCGCCGTGGAGCTGGTGCATGGACGCCAGCCGGCCGCGCAGAAGGAGGCCACCATGGCGGCCTTCAAGGCCAACCGCATCCAGCTGCTGGTCGCGACCACCGTCATCGAGGTCGGCGTCGACGTGCCGAACGCCACCCTGATGGTCATCGAGAATGCCGAACGCATGGGCCTCGCCCAGCTGCACCAGCTGCGCGGCCGCGTGGGCCGGGGCAGCGGGGCCTCGACGTGCGTGCTGCTGTACCGCGCGCCGCTCTCGCCCCTGGCGCGGGCGCGGCTGCAGACCATCCGCGAGACCACCGACGGGTTCGAGATCGCCCGCCGCGACCTGGAATTGCGCGGCCCCGGCGAACTGCTGGGCACGCGGCAGACGGGGCTCGCGCAGCTGCGCGTGGCGGACCTCGCCCGCGATGCCGACCTGCTGCCGCTGGTGCAGAAGAGCGCGGAGCTGATGCTGCGCGATTATCCCGATAACATTGCGCCGCTCACGACGCGCTGGATCGGCGCCGGCGAGCGCTACGGAACCGTGGGTTGAATACCGCTATGGCAACCGCCCCGTTTACCTACCGACTGGGCCGAAGGCTGGCGGACTACGCGCGCCTGGCGCGGCTCGACCGGCCCATCGGCATCTGGCTGCTGCTGTGGCCGGTGCTATGGGCGCTGTGGATCGCGGGCCATGGCCGCCCGGCGCCGCGGGTGCTGATCGTGTTCGTGCTCGGGGTCTTCGCGATGCGCGCCGCGGGCTGCGTCATCAACGACCTGGCCGATCGCGACATCGATCCGCACATCCGCCGCACCCGCCGGCGGCCGCTCGCGGCCCGCCGGGTGACGCCGTCCGAGGCGATCGTGCTGTTCGTGCTGCTGTCCGCCGCCGCGCTGGGCCTGGTGCTGCAGCTGGATCTGCTGACCGTGAAGCTGGCGCTCGTCGGCGGCGCGCTCACCGTGAGCTATCCGTTCGTGAAGCGGTTCTTTCCGCTGCCGCAGCTGTACCTGGGGATTTCCTTCGGCGGCTGGGGCGTGCCCATGGCCTTCGCCGCCCAGTCGGGTGAGGTGCCGCGCATCGCCTGGGTAGTGTTCATCGCGGCGGTGATCTGGGCGGTGATCTACGACACCCAGTACGCCATGGTCGACCGCGAGGATGACCTCAAGATCGGCGTGCGCTCCACCGCCATCGCCTTCGCCGACATGGACCGGGCCATGATCGGCATCCTGCAGCTGCTGATGCTGGCCGCGCTGGGCCTCGTCGGCCGGACGCTGAACTTCGGCAACTGGTACTACGGCGGCCTGGTGGTGGCCGCCGCGACCTTCCTCTACCAGCAATGGCTGATCCGGGACCGCGACCCGGCCGGCTGTTTCGCGGCGTTCCAGAACAACAGCTACACCGGGATCGCCGTGTTCGCAGGCGTGCTGCTGCAGTACCAGTACGGCTCCTGATTGCCCGCCAAACTCGTTCGGCGTAGACTCTACTCAACTTGAGTAGGGATGTCGCCGCATGAAGCTGCCGAGGCTCAACAGGCCCGAACTGCAGGTGATGGAAGCGCTGTGGACGCGGGGAACTTTGTCCATCCGCGAGATCCAGGAAACGTTCCCCGAGGCGAAGCGGCCGCCCTATACCTCGGTGCAGTCACTGGTGAACCGGCTGGAAGCCAAGAAGGCCGTGCGCCGCACCCGCAAGATCGGCAACGCGCATATCTTCGAGGCAGTGCTCTCGCGAAATGTCGTGCAGCGCCGGCTGATCGACGATTTCCTGAGTCTCTTCGGCGGCCAGATGCAGCCGATCATGACCCACCTGATCGATGCCGGAAGATTCACGCTCGAAGACGTCCAGGCGGCGGAGCGGGAACTGCGCAGGCTGGCGAAACAGGAGCGCTCGTCATGATGGACGCCGTCGTCGCACATCTTTGGCAGTCGACCGTGTTCTCGGGGTTGGCCGCGCTCCTGACACTGGCATTTCGCAATGACCGGGCGGGTATCAGATATTCGATCTGGCTGGCGGCATCGCTGAAGTTCCTCATTCCCGTTGCACCGCTGGCGGTGATCGCACAGGAGCTGGCCGCGAAAACCGCCGTGGTCGAAGTGGTCGCAAGGTCGACTCCGCTTCCGGAGTTCATCGCGGCCCATGCAACTGCTGCGGTGGCGCCCATCCCATATGGCATCGGCGTTGCGTCGCAGCCCGGCGGCATTGGCGTCGCCGCGATACTGCTTGCCGTATGGGCATGCGGAACTGCGGTCGTACTGGGCTGGTGGCTGGTTCGATGGCTGCGCATGGAGGCGGTCGTGCGCGCCGCTTCGCCCTTGCCGCACGATGCGCCAGTGCCGGTCCGCTGTTCGACGCTGCTCCTGGAGCCTGGCCTGTTCGGGATTTTTCGGCCCGTGATCGTACTGCCAGCAGCCATCGTACCGGACCTCACCCCATGGCAGCGGGACGCGATACTCGTGCACGAGCTCGCGCACTGGCGTCGTCGTGACAATCTCACGGCGGTACTGCACATGCTCGTCGAGGCGTTCTTCTGGTTCCATCCGCTGGTATGGTGGATCGGCAGGAGACTGGTCGTCGAGCGCGAACAGGCCTGCGACGAGGCGGTCATCCGCAGCCGCTGCGACCGCCGGTCCTATGCCGAGGCGATCCTGAAAATCTGCAAGGGCTGTCTGCCGCAGCGCCTCGCGTGTGTTTCCGGAGTCGCCGGAGGGAACCTCGAAAAACGTGTCGCCGCGATCATGACGGCCCAAATCGGTGAGCGGCTGCATATCGCGAAGAAGTTGCTGTTGACCGGCGTGACCTGCCTCGCACTCGTCGCGCCGATTTTCGTCGGCATCATGGGCGCCTGGCGCGCCGATGCCGGGCAGCGGGACGCGGGACTGGGTGCGATAGTTCACGGGGATTACCGGACCGCGCTAGCGCGATTGCGACCCCTCGCCGAGCAAGGAAATGCGGCCGCGGAGGAACGCCTTGGCGAGATGTACGACCGGGGACTCGGCGTGACGCAGGACTATACCCAGGCCGCCGGGTGGTATCGCAAGGCGGCGCTTCAGGGAGATCCCACTGCTCAACAGGATCTATCGGCCATGTACGCGCAGGGGCATGGCGTGCCACGCGATCCGCTTGCGGGGGCACTGTGGGCACGACAGGGCGTTCTGGGCATACTTGAGCGCCCGTGCGATCCGAAGCTCATGTTTGAAACCATCCCGGGCGTAAGGACCCAGCTTCAGGCGGCCGCCGAACGGGGAGACCCTCAGGCAGCAACCTATCTCGGTTCCTCGTATGAAATAGGCGGCAACAAGCCCGATCACGCCAAAGCGCTGATCTGGATCAGCAAGTCGGCCAACCAGGGCAATCCGAAAGGAGAGGCCGCGCTTGCGTCCCTCTATTTGAATGGCTGGGTGGTACCTCCCAGTGGCACCGCCGCAGCAGCCTGGATGCGCAAGGCCGCCGAGCAGGGACTCGAACGTGCGCAATGCAGCCTTGCGATGATGTACGACCAGGGCATCGGCGTTGTGCGGGATCACGCCGAGGCGGCGCGGTGGTACCGGGGACTTATCGTCAGCACCGACCACGACAGTCTGGTGCAGGATTGGGCACGGACCCGACTTGCAATGCTGTATGAGACCGGCGACGGCGTCGCGCGTGCCGAGGACCAGGCACTGTGGTTGTTACGCACTGCTGCCGATCACGGTTATCCGCCCGCGGAAACCCGGTTGGGAGTCGAATGCGCCAGTGGCGACGCTCTGCGACGCGACTACGCTGCGGCAGCGCGGTGGCTCACCAGTGCCGCCGCCAAAGGTGTGCCGTCTGCACAGATCGCGCTCGGCACCCTGTATGCAGACGGTCACGGTGTGATGCAGAACGTCACGGCCGCCCACAAGTGGTTCGAGCTTGCCGGCCGGTATTCCACGTCCGCGTCGGAACGACACGAGGCGGCGAAGCGCCTCGGCGCGATTTCCGCGCGCATGACCCCTGAGGAAATCATGGTCGCGGAGCGCCTTGCGGAGCGCTGGCTGCCGGCGGATCAGGTCTGGCGTCGCATGTACGCGGGAGGCGACATGTGACGCCAGGATCCGGGCGGTTCAGGTCGCCGCGGGCAGCTGGTCCCCCGGCACCCAGAACCCGTGGATCTGGGGCGCGAGCCGATAGGGCATCTTGATGGTGGCCACCGGGCCCGCATCCAGGTGCTGCGTATCCACGAGTACCACGTCCGAGCGGCCGCCCTCGCGCGGATGCGAGGCGACGCCGATCAGGTAGCCATCGCCCTCGGCCGCGCCGTTCTTGCGCGGCACGAAGGTCATTTCCGCCAGCGACACGTCCCGGCCGAGTCCGAAGAAGCTCACCGTATCCTTCTGGTGATCGAACACCGCCCAGCGGCTTCCGGCCTGCCGGTCGCTCGACAGCAGGTAGCCGAAGCGGTACGGCAGAGTGTGGTAGCGGTCGTCCTGCCGCGACAGCGCACCGTTCACTTCGGGATGGATCAGCTTGATGTCGTAGGTGGTCTGCCGGCGGTTCTTCAGGTCCACCGAGAAGCGCATCACGCGCCCCGCGGCCTTCACCGGGTCGAACTGCTCATGCAGCTGCGGGAAGAACGGGAACTGGTTGGACTCACCGCCGTCCATGTCCACGGTGACCTTGTCGCCGTCGCTCCAGCAGCCCATCACGTGGGTGCACATGTAGCCGGGGCCCTTGAACCAGCGCAGGTCCTTGCCATCGCCGCCGCGGCGGATGACGCCGAACCAGGTGGGGAGCGTCGAGTCCCAGGCGAAGTGGGGGCCGGGGCCATTGAACTGCGGGATGGTGCCGTTGATGAGGCCCATGTTGGTGGCGAGCGGCACCACGTAGAACACGATGTGCTTCTGGGTCACCGCGAAGTCATGGATCATGCCGGCGTAGGGCACCTTGATCCAGGCGTGCCAGTTCACCTTGCCGGTCCTGTCGGCGGAGAACACGAAGACGTCATCCGTCGCCAGGCCCTTGGCCTCGTAGCCGAACGCGACGTATTCGCCGGTCTCCGAATCCAGCTTCGGGTGCGCGGTGTGGGTCAGGCCCAGGAGCCCGCCGCCGAAGGTGTAGTAGTCGTCGGTCGTTTCCAGGGTCAGCGGATTCAGGGCCACCGGCGGGCTGTCCTCCTTCAGGGACAGGAGCTTGCCGTGGTGGTAGAAGATCTGGGTGTTGGCCGTGCCGCGCGAGAGGCCCTTGACGCTCGGATCGTCCGTGGTCGGATTGCGGTACATGCCGAAGAGCGAGCGGCGGGCGGCGTGCTGTGCCTTCCAGCGCTGGGTGCGGGCGTAGCGGCTGCGGAAGTCGACATGGCCGTCCTTGATGCGGAACGCGCCGACGTGCCCTTCGCCGTCGAACATGATGTCGTGTTCGTACTTTTCGGGCTTGGGGTACTGCGGATCCGGGCCGACGCGGAACCAGGTGCCGTCGAGGTCCGCCGGCAGCTTGCCCTCGACCTCGCAGTCGTAGAGATCATTCTCCGAACGGTACGGACCGCCGCCGGCGGCACCGCCGGCGCCAAACTCGGAGCGGTCCTTGGGGAAGAGGACTTCGGCGCGCGCGCTTTCCGGGACGATCAGGCCACCCGCCGCGGCGCCCGCGCCGACGCCGGCAACGGCACCCATGAAACTGCGGCGGCTCAGGGCCGGCCCTGTGGAATCCTCGGTGCGCGGCGGCTTGCGACTCATGGCGTGTCCCCTCTATCTGTGCCGGAAAAGCTGCCGGATGATACGCCAATCCGGATGGTCAATTATCAACCAATTGTCACCATCGACCGTCCCGTTGAGTTGACATCGGCAGGACGGCCCCGGAACATCCCGTGGCGGCCGGCCGGCCGACGACAAGGGATCACCGATGACGCGTCACGACTGGACCACTGCCGAGGTCGAGGGCCTCTTCGCCCGGCCGTTCCTCGATCTGCTGCTGCAGGCCCAGGGCGTGCACCGCGAGCATTTCGCGCCCAACACCGTGCAGATGAGCACCCTGCTGTCGATCAAGACCGGCGCCTGTCCCGAGGACTGCGCCTACTGTCCGCAAAGCGTGCGCTACGACACCGGGCTGTCCCGCGAGGCGCTGATGGAAGTCGCGGCCGTGCGCGACAGCGCCCGGCGCGCCCGGGAGGCCGGGGCCACGCGGTTCTGCATGGGCGCGGCCTACCGCTCGCCCAAGGCGCGCGACCTCGAGGTCATCTGCGCCATGGTCGCCGAGGTGCGCGCGCTGGGCATGGAGACCTGCGCGACCCTCGGGATGCTCGAGCCTGCCCAGGCCGAGCAGCTCAAGCGCGCGGGTCTGGACTACTACAACCACAACCTGGACACCTCCGAGGAGTTCTACGGCGAGATCATCACCACGCGCACCTTCCAGGACCGGCTCGACACGCTCGCCGCGGTGCGCGATGCCGGACTCAAGGTGTGCTGCGGCGGCATCGTCGGCATGGGTGAGACGACGCGCGACCGGGCCTCGATGCTGGCGACGCTCGCGGGCCTCCCGCAGCATCCCGAGAGCGTGCCCATCAACGAGCTGGTGCAGGTCCCCGGCACGCCGCTGCATGGCGCCGCCCCGGTGGATCCCTTCGACTTCATCCGCACCATCGCCGTGGCGCGCATCGTGCTGCCGCGCTCGCACGTGCGGCTGTCGGCGGGCCGCACCCAGATGAGCGACGAGATGCAGGCGCTGTGCTTCATGGCCGGCGCCAACTCCATCTTCTACGGCGAGAAGCTGCTCACCACCGGCAATCCGGACGTCGAGAAGGACCGCAACCTGCTGGTGCGTCTCGGGCTCTCCCCGGAGCCCATGCGCGCATGAAGCGCGGCGCGCTGCGGGAGCAACTGGCGCAGCGGGCTGCGCAGCACCTGCAGCGCCGGCGACGCACCGTGTCCGCCAGAGGCGCCGGCGCCACTGTGGTGGTCGACGGCCGGTCGCTTGTGAATTTCTGCGGCAACGACTACCTGGGCCTCAACGCCCATCCGGCCCTGGCGGCCGCCATGGCGCGCAGTGCCGCGGCGGCGGGCAGCGGCAGTGGTGCCTCGCACCTGGTCAGCGGCCACGGGCTCGAGCACGAGGCCCTCGAGGCGGAACTGGCGCAGTTCCTCGCGCGGCAGCGGGTGTTGCTGTTCTCCACCGGGTACATGGCCAACCTCGCCGCCATCACCTGTCTTGCCGCGCGTGGTTCGACGGTGCTCCTGGACCGGCTGTGTCATGCCTCCCTGATCGATGCGGCCCGCCTGAGCGGGGCACGGCTGAAGCGCTATGCGCACAACGACGCGGCGGCGGCGGCGGCCGCGCTGCCGGAGCCGGGCGGCCGCACGCTGCTGGTGACCGATGGCGTCTTCAGCATGGACGGGGACCTGGCACCCCTGCCGGATCTGGCGCGCGCCGCCGCGCGGGCCGCCGCCGTGCTGGTCGTCGACGACGCCCACGGACTGGGAGTGCTGGGCGCGACAGGGCGCGGGTGCCTCGAGCAGTTCGCGCTGGACAGCACCGCGGTGCCGGTGCTGGTCGGCACGCTCGGCAAGGCCTTCGGCTGCTTCGGCGCCTTCATTGCGGCCGATGCGGACTATATCGAGTGGTTCGTGCAGACGGCCCGCAGCTACCTCTATACGACGGCCCTGCCGCCGCCGGTCGCCGCGGCGGCGCGCGCGGCGCTGGCCATCGCACAGGCGGAAGGCTGGCGGCGCGAGAAGGTGCTGGCCCTCACGGCCCGACTGCGGGCGGGCTGCGCACAGGTGGGCGTACCGCTCTCGCCCTCGCCCTCGCCGATCCAGCCCCTGGTGCTGGGCGACAGCGCGCGCACCGTGGCCGTGAGCGAGTGGCTCTTCGCCGCGGGCTTCTGGGTCACGGCCATCCGCCCGCCCACGGTGCCGCGGGACTCGGCGCGGCTGCGCATCACGCTGTCGGCGGCCCACACCGAGCAGCAGGTCGACGCGCTGATCGATGCCCTCGGCGAGGCACTGCGCCAGGTGCCACGGCAGGCTCCGTATGCAGCCGCCTGATCCCTTCGTGCTCGACCGGCGCGCGGTGCGCGCGGCCTTCGACCGCGCCAGCGCCTCCTATGACGACGCCGCGGTCCTGCAGACCCGCGTGCGCGATGAACTGCTGTCGCGGCTGTCCCTGATCCGGATCGAGCCTGGGGTGGTGGTCGACCTGGGCTGCGGCACCGGGCTGGGCGCCCGGGCGCTGAAGGAGCGCTACCGGCGGGCGCTGGTGGTGGGACTGGATCCGGCGCCGGGCATGCTGCGCGAAGCCCGGCGCCGCAGTTCCTGGCTGCGGCCGCTGCAGCGCGTGTGCGCCGATGCCTTCCGCCTGCCGTTGCGGGAAGGCACGGTCGATCTGGTGTTCAGCAACCTGATGCTGCAATGGTGCGATGACCTCGACGCGGCGCTGGCCGAAATCCGCCGCGTGCTCTCGCCCGCGGGGTTCCTGGCGTTCAGCACGTTCGGCCCGGACACGCTGCGCGAGCTGCGCGCGGCCTGGGCCGCCGCCGATGGCGGCACGCACGTCAGCGGCTTTCGCGACATGCACGACATCGGCGATGCGCTCACCCGCGCCGGGCTCTCCGAGCCGGTCATGGACGTGGAGCGGCTGACCATGGCCTACCCGGATGTCGCGGCCATCACCCGCGACCTGAAACGCATCGGCGCGCACAACGCCACGGCGGCGCGTTCGCGCGGCCTCACCGGCAAGGGCCGCTGGCGCGCCATGACCGCGGCCTACGAGCGGCAGCGGCACTCGGGCCTGCTGCCCGCGACCTACGAAGTGGTCTATGGGGCGGCCTGGGGCGCGCGCGGCCGCGCGGCGGCGACGCCCGTCGGGGGCGAAGTCCGCTTCCCGGTGCACGCCATCCGCCGCCGCGGCAGCTGAGCCCATGCCGCAGGGACTGTTCATCACGGGCACCGATACCGAAGTGGGCAAGACCGTCGTCGCCCGGCTCATCGTGCGCGCCCTCGTCGCCAGCGGCGTTCGCGTGGCGGTCATGAAGCCGGTCGCCGCGGGCGCGGTCATGACCGCCGCAGGGCTGCGCAACGAGGATGCGCTGGGCCTCATGGCCGAGAGCAACGTCGAGGCGCCCTATGCGACCGTCAATCCGTACTGCCTGCCGGCGCCGGTATCGCCGCACCTGGCGGCGCGCGAAGCGGGTGTGCGCATCGATCTGGTGCAGCTGCGGGCCCACTTCGCGGCGCTCGACGCCATGGCGGACCTCGTGGTCGTGGAAGGCGCCGGCGGCTGGTTCGCGCCGCTCGGCGACGATGAGTTCATCGCCGACCTGGCCGCCGCGCTCGACCTGCCGGTGCTGCTGGTGGTCGGGCTGCGGCTGGGGTGCCTGAATCACGCGCTGCTCACGGTGGGCGCGATCCGCGCCCGGGGCCTGACGCTCGCCGGCTGGATCGGCAACCACATCGACCCGCACTTCGCCCGCGTGCCGGACAACCTCGCGACCCTCGAACGGCACATCGGCAGGGCCGCCATTGCCACGGTCGCGCATGCCCGGGAGCCGCTCGCGACGGGCGGCCTCGGTCCCACGGCGACGGCCGCGCTGAGGCATGCCGCCACGTGTAAGCACTTGACTTGAATAAATAATTTCAGCCTGTACCATGTTCCCGTGTCAGCGTGCGCCAGTATCGTGATCGCTCCCAACTGCTCCCTGAGCGTGCGCGGCGCGGTGCTGTTCTTCCTGAGCCTGTGCGCACCGTGTTTCGGCGTCGCCGGCGCGCTGTTCTTCCTGGGTTTCTGGCCGGTGCTGCCCTTCGCCGGGCTGGAAATGCTGGCTCTCGGGGTGGCGCTGCACGTGAGCCTGCGCCGTCGCCATCATCGGCAGACCATCGAGGTTTCCGATTCCGAAGTCACCGTGCGGACCACGATCGGTAAAGTCCACAGCGAGGTTGTGTTTCCGCGGCACTGGGCACAGGTTAAACTGCGCCGCCCAACGTCGCGCCTGCATCCGAGCCGCCTGGTCATCGAATCGCACGGACGACAGTGCGCTGTCGGTGATTTCCTGACGGAGGAAGAGCGCCGCGGCCTCGCTCGGAAGCTGCGGGGGCTGATCGGTCGTGTCAACGAGTCGCCGAGTCTGGGGTTCGCTTGAGGAGCCCGGTTTTTTGCTGGCCGCAGGCCCTGAGATACACATAAATATGATGCGCAAAATGACGTTCCCGCTCACCCTCGCGGCCGTTGCGGCCGCGGGTCTGTCGCGCGCCGCCCATGCCGCCTCGGGCTGGAGCCTGCTGAACATGACCCAGGGTGTGACCGCCATGTCACGCCAGATCTACGGGCTGCACATGCTCATGTTCTACCTGTGCGTGGCGATCGCGGTGGTCGTCTTCGGCGTGATGGCCTATTCCATCTTCACCTTCCGCAAGTCCCGGGGTGCGGTCGCGGACACCTCGCTGGTGCACAGCACGATGGTGGAGATCATCTGGACGATCGTGCCGGTCGCGATCCTGGTGGCGACCGCGGTGCCCGCCGCCACTACCCTCATCAAGACCGAGGACCTGCGCAACTCGCAGCTGACCGTCCGCATCACCGGCTTCCAGTGGGGCTGGAACTACGAGTACCTGAACTCGGGCGTCAGCTATTTCTCGCGCCTGGACCGGGCGAGCGACGCCGCTCGGCAGCTGGGCTCGGGCATCGACGTCACGACCGTGCCGCACTACCTGCTGAACGTTGATCACCCGCTGGTGGTGCCCGTCGGCACCAAGGTGCGGCTGCTGATCACGGCCGCCGATGTCATCCACTCCTGGTGGGTGCCGGCCTTCGGCGTCAAGAAGGACGCCATCCCCGGCTTCGTCAACGAGGCCTGGTTCAACATCGACGCCGACAAGACCGGGCTGTACCGCGGCAACTGCGCGGAACTGTGCGGCCGCGACCACGGCTTCATGCCCATCGTGGTCGACGCCCGCTCCAAGGACGACTTCCAGGCCTGGCTGAAAGCCGAGCAGGCCGAACAGCACCCGCCGGCCGCCTCGGCTCCCGCGTCCGCTCCGGCGGCCGCCCAGTAAATCAAATAGAGATACGAACATGGCCTACTCAGATCACGCAGCCACCGCCCACGACCACGATGCGCATGATCACAAGCCGCACGGCTGGCGCCGCTGGGTGTACGCAACCAACCACAAGGACATCGGCACGATGTACCTGGTGTTCTCGGGCATCAGCTTCTTCATCGGCGGCACCATGGCGATGCTCATCCGGCTGGAACTGTTCAAGCCGGGCATGCAGTTCCTGGATCCGCAGTTCTTCAACAGCATGACCACCATGCATGCGCTGGAGATGATCTTCGGCGCGGTCATGCCGGCCTGGACGGGGCTCGCCAACTGGATGATCCCGATGCAGGTGGGCGCGCCGGACATGGCGCTGCCGCGGCTCAACAACTTCAGCTTCTGGATCCTGCCCTTCGCGTTCACGCTGCTGCTGTCGACGCTGTTCGTGCCCGGCGGGGCGCCGGCGGGCGGCTGGACGATGTATCCGCCGCTGATGCTGCAGGGTGGCGCGAGCTTCCCGATGACCATCTTCGCCATCCACATGATGGGCATCTCCTCCATCCTGGGCGCGATCAACGTCGTCGTGACCATCATGAACCTGCGCGCGCCGGGCATGACGCTGCTGCGCATGCCGCTGTTCGTGTGGACCTGGCTGATCACCGCCTACCTGCTGATCGCGGTCATGCCGGTGCTGGCCGGCGCCGTGACCATGCTGCTGACCGATCACTTCTTCGGCACCACCTTCTTCACCGCCGCCGGCGGCGGCGACCCGGTCATGTACCAGCACATCTTCTGGTTCTTCGGGCACCCGGAGGTGTACATCCTGATCCTGCCGGCCTTCGGCGTGGTCTCGGAAATCATCCCGACCTTCTCGCGCAAGCCGCTGTTCGGCTACGAGGCCATGGTGTACGCCACCGCCTCGATCGCGTTCCTGTCCTTCATCGTGTGGGCGCACCACATGTTCACGGTGGGCATGCCGCTCGCCGGGCAGCTGTTCTTCATGCTCTCCACCATGCTGATCGCGATCCCGACCGGCGTGAAGGTCTTCAACTGGACCGCGACCATGTACCGCGGCTCGCTCACCTTCGAGCCGCCGATGCTGTTCGCGCTGTCGTTCCTGTTCCTGTTCACCATCGGCGGCCTGTCGGGCCTGATGCTCGCCATCGTCCCGGCCGACTACCAGTACCAGGACACCTACTTCGTGGTGGCGCACTTCCACTACGTGCTGGTGCCCGGCGCCGTGTTCGCCATCATGGGCGCCGTGTACTACTGGCTGCCGAAGTGGACCGGCAACATGTACGACCTGAAGCTCGCCAAGTGGCACTTCTGGCTGTCGACCATTTTCGTGAACGTGCTGTTCTTCCCGCAGCACTTCCTGGGGCTGGCCGGCATGCCGCGCCGCATCCCGGACTACGCGGTGCAGTTCACGGACTGGAACATGGTCTCCTCGCTGGGCGGCTTCGCGTTCGGCCTGTCGCAGTTCCTGTTCCCGTACATCATCTGGAAGTGCGTCCGTGGCGGCGCGCGGATCGGCAACCGGGCCTGGGAAGGTGCGCACGGGCTGGAGTGGGAACTGCCCTCGCCGCCCCCGTTCCACTCCTGGACTGAGCCGCCGTCGGACGCCCTGATCCAGCGTGGCGCGGCGCATTGATGGCCGGCAGCCGCGTCCTCGCCGTGCCTGACCTGGACCCACGCCAGCGCCAACGCGGCGTGCGCCGCACGGCGCTGCTGCTCGGGCTGATCGCGGCGATCTTCTACGTGGGCTTCATCGTGATGATGATCTGGCGGGCCAGGCGATGACTCTCGAGCGTGACGCGCGCGGCAAGACCAACCGTTCGCTGACGGCGAAGCTCTTCATCTTCGCCCTCGGCAGCTTCGGTTTCGGCTTCGCGCTGGTGCCACTCTACAACGTGCTGTGCGCCGTCACCGGCCAGGGCGACCAGTCGGCGCTGGCGCGCGCGGCCGTGGTCACCGAGCACCCGGACCTGACACGCCTCGTCACCGTGGACTTCCTGACCGACCTGCCCGCCAACGGCAACTGGGACTTCCGGCCGCTGGTCAAGACCATGCAGGTGCATCCCGGACAGCTGTACCTGACGCACTTCTATGCCCACAACCTCATGGGCCACGACACGGTGGCGCAGGCCGTGCCGGACATCTCCCCGTCCAAGGCGGCGGCCTGGTTCCGCAAGACCGAGTGCTTCTGCTTTTCCCCGCAGCATTTCAGCGTCAACCAGGAACGGGTGATGCCGGTCAGGTTCTTCGTCGACCCGGCGCTGCCGAAGTACATCGACCGCCTGACGCTGACGTATACGTTCTACGATTCCTCGACAATGATCAAACCCGAGAAATGACCATGGCACAGGCTCACGCCCCGGACACCAGTCACTACTACGTACCGCACCACAGCCTCTGGCCGATCGTCGGGTCGGTGTCGCTGTTCACGATCATGCTGGGCCTGGTGGCCTACTTCAACGACGTGACCGGACCCTGGTCGCTGATCCCGGGCTTCGCGCTCATCGCCTGCACCTTCTTCGGCTGGTTCCACTCGGTCATCGGCGAGAACCAGGGACACGTCTACAACAACCAGGTGGACCGCTCGTTCCGCATGGGCATGATGTGGTTCATCTTCTCCGAGGTGATGTTCTTCGCGGCCTTCTTCGGCGCGCTGTTCTACGCCCGGGTGCTGTCAACCGCGTGGCTCGGCGGCCGCTCGGTGCATATCTTCACCAACATCCTGCTGTGGCCGCACTACGACGGCACCTGGCCGACCAACGGACCCGGTCATGTCGGCGGCCACGCCGACGGCACCTTCGAGACCGTGCCCGCGTTCAGCCTGCCGGCCCTCAATACCCTCATCCTGCTGACCAGCGGCGTGACCGTGACCATCGCGCACCACGCACTGCGCACCAGCAAGCGCAAGGTGCTGGCCGTGTTCCTGGCGCTGACGTTCCTGCTGGGATTCAGCTTCGTGGCGCTGCAGGCGCACGAGTACGGGGAGGCCTACCGGGAACTGGGACTGCGCCTGAGCACCGGCATCTACGGTTCCACGTTCTTCATGCTCACCGGCTTCCACGGGCTGCACGTGACCATCGGCGCCATCATGCTCACGGTGGTGTGGCTGCGGGTGCTGCGCGGACACTTCACGCCGGACAAGCACTTCGCCTTCGAGGCGGTGGCCTGGTACTGGCACTTCGTCGACGTGGTCTGGCTCGGCCTGTTCGTGTTCGTGTACTGGCTGTAGCGATCGGCGGCGGGCCCGGGAGTCCTAGCGCAGCGGACTGCCGGGCTGCAGTCCGTGCGGCGTGATCAGTCCGAGCGCCCAGGCGATCATCAGCAGGATGAAGAGGCCGACGGACAGTCCGACCCGCAGGGCGAGCGAGCGGAATAGCTTGCGCGAGTCGCCGCTGTGCCGCGACAGGTGGAACAGCGCCGAACCCAGGCTGGCGACGACGCCCGCAAACATCAGGACGATGATGATCTTCACTGCCATCGCTCCATTATAGATCCTGGAAAGTCCATGCCCATCGTGAGTTTCCCCATCGGCCGACGCCGATTCGCGCCGACGTGGCCGATGACGCTGCTCACGATCGCCCTGTGCCTGGTGTTCGTGCGCCTCGGCCACTGGCAGTGGGACCGCGGCGTGCACCGCCAGGCCGAATGGGACGCCTTCGCGCGCGGCGCGGACGCGGCGGTACCGGCGGATGGCCGCAGCCTGCGGTCGCGGGCGCGCTTCACGCACGTGGCGGTAAGCGGACGCTGGGATGGGGCCCACCAGTTCCTGCTCGACAACCGTTCCCACGGCGGCCTGCCCGGCTATGAAGTGCTGACGCCGCTGCAGCTCGGCGACGGCGGGATACTGCTGGTGGATCGTGGCTGGGTGCCCTTCACCGGCTCGCGGGCCCATCTTCCGGACATCAGCCTGCGGGACGGTGCCGAGGTGTCCGTGAGCGGCCGGCTCGACAACCTGCCCGTGGGCGGCCTGGCGCTCGGACACGCGGCGCCCGCCGCGGACCCGCGCTGGCCCAAGGTGACCAGCTACCCGAGCTTCGCCGAACTGGCCGCGGCGCTTCATCACCCCGTCGCACCCTGGATGCTGCTCCTGGATCCGGCGACGCCGTCGGGCTATGTCAGGGACTGGCAGGCGCCGGGCCTGCCGCCCCTGCGTCACTTTTCCTATGCCATCCAGTGGTGGGGATTCGCCGTGACGCTCCTCATCATCTGGGGGATCATGAGCGCCCGGCGCCAGGAGCCGAAGCAACCCGCATGAGCACCGTCATCGACCCGGAACTGCACCGGCGTAATTTCCGCACCGTCTTCGGCCTCGCCGGCCTGTTCCTGCTGCCGCTGCTGCTGTCGTTCTGGCTGTACTACGGCCTGCACTGGCGGCCGCGGGCCATGAGCAATCACGGCGAGCTGATCCAGCCGGTGCGGCCGCTGCCCGTGGTGACCCTGACCGATGCCACCGGCGTCTCCCGCAGCCGGGTCTTCCGCAATCACTGGACGCTGGTGTACGTCGGCAACGGCGCCTGCGATGCGCACTGCCGCGACGCACTGTTCTTCATGCGCCAGACGCGGCTGTCGCTCAACAACGAAATGACCCGGGTGCAGCGCGTGTTCCTGGCCACCGCGGACTGCTGCGACCGGACGTTCCTCGCCACCGAGCACCCGGGCCTCGTGGTGCTGGATGCCTCGCCGCCCGCGGCGCGACCCCTGATTGCGCAGTTTCCGCCCGAGTCCCAGGACCGGATGCTGTACATCGTGGACCCCTTGGGAAACCTCATGATGCGCTACGATGCGCGCCTGCCACCGAAGGGGTTGCTCGAGGACCTCAAGCGGCTGCTGCAGCTTTCCAATATCGGCTGAACCCCATGCTCCGTGAATCCGACACCACCGTCACCTGGATGCGTCGCCTTGCCTTCGTGGCGGTGCTGCTGGCCTTTGGCGTCGTGGTCCTGGGGGCCTACGTGCGGCTGACGACGGCGGGCCTGGGCTGCCCGGACTGGCCCGGCTGCTACGGCCACCTCGCCCCGACCGCGGAGGCGGCGAACGTGGGGCGGGCCTGGCGCGAGATGATCCACCGCTACTGCGCAGGCTCCCTGGTGGTGCTGACCCTGGTGCTGGCGGTGCTGGCCCTCGTGCATCGCAGCCGCTCGCGCGCCCTCGGCCATGCCCGGGACCTCTACGTGCCGTTCACGTTCGCGGTCGTCGCCACGATCCTCATCCAGGCACTGCTCGGCATGCTGACCGTCACCTGGCAGGTGGCGCCGCAGATCGTGACGCTGCACCTGCTGTTCGGCCTGACGACGCTGGGGCTGCTGTGGTGGCTGTGGCTCACGCTCAATGTGCGGTCGCCGCCGGCGGCGGCGCCGGCGCTGGCGCGGGGCCTGGCGGCGCTCGGCCTGGTCGCGCTGGCGGTGCAAATCGCGCTGGGGGGCTGGACCAGCACCAACTATGCCGCCATCGCCTGTCCGGATTTTCCGACCTGCCAGGCCAGCTGGTGGCCCCACATGGATTTCGGCCACGCCTTCGTGCTGTGGCACGCACCCACCATGAACTACGAGGGCGGCGTGCTCGGCAATCCGGCGCGCATCGCGATCCACTTCACCCACCGGCTGGGCGCGCTCGTGGCAACGGCCGCGCTGGTGCTGGCGGCGGCGTGGGTGCTGGCGCGCGGCCTGAAGCGGGCCCGGCTCCCCGCCATCGCCGTCCTGCTGGCGCTTGCCCTGCAGCTCACCATCGGCATCACGATGGTATTGAAGGGCTTCCCGCTGTGGCTCGCGACCGCGCACAATGGGGGCGCGGCGCTGCTGCTGCTCGCCACGCTGGCGCTCAATCATCGGCTCAACGCGGTCGGCGCGGCGAAGCTGATGGAGCGGTGAGTACCTTGGCCACCCATACCGGATATGCCCTGCCCCAGGCCCACTGGCGGCTGTACCTGGCGCTGACGAAGCCGCGGGTCGTCGCGCTGATCGTGTTCACGGCCATCGTCGGCACGCTGATGGCGGCGCCCGGGCTGCCGCCGCTGTACGCGCTGCTCTGGGGCAATCTCGGCATCGCGCTCGCCTCCGGCTGCGCCGCCACCATCAACCACGTGCTCGACCGGCGCATCGATGCGCAGATGTCGCGCACCCGCGGCCGGCCGCTGCCGACCGGCGGCCTGAACGAGCGCCAGGCGCTGGTGTTCGCGGCCGTGCTCGGCGTCGTGTCGATGGCGGTGCTGGGGCTGCTGGTCAATCCGCTCACGGCGGTCCTCACGTTCCTGTCGCTGATCGGCTATGCGGTCATCTACACGGCGTGGCTGAAGCGGGCGACCTCGCAGAACATCGTGATCGGCGGCGCCGCGGGGGCCGCGCCGCCGGTGCTGGGCTGGACCGCCGTAACGGGTCACGTCGACGCCGATGCGCTGCTGCTGTTCCTCATCATCTTCGCCTGGACGCCGCCGCACTTCTGGGCGCTGGCCATCGCCCGGCGCGACGAGTACGCCCGGGCCGGCATCCCGATGCTGCCGGTCACGCATGGCGTGGAGCACACAAGGCTGCACGTCCTGCTGTACACGGTGCTGCTGGTGCTGGTGACGCTGCTGCCGTTCATGACGCGCATGAGCGGCCTCATCTATCTCGGCGCCGCGCTCGTCCTGGATGCGCTGTTCCTGTTCCACGCGCTGCGCCTGAAGATCTCCGCCCGCCAGGACCTGCCGATGCGGGTGTTCCGCTTCTCGGTCAACTACCTGATGTGGATGTTTGCGGCGCTGCTCGTGGATCACTACCTGCCCACGACGCAGCACCTGGTCTGAACTTCAAGGTGCACGCATGCTGATCGAGCGCGTCTGGGCGGCGAACGACTCCCGCAACTTCCACTACCTGGTGGCCTGCCCGCAAACCGGCGAGGCCCTGGCCATCGATCCGCTGGAATGGCAGCGCTGCCTGGAGGCCGCGCGGGCGCGCGGCTGGACCATCACCCAGGTCCTGAACACCCACGAACATGCGGACCACACCGGCGGCAACGCGGGCATGGTCGGCGCCACCGGCGCGAAGCTGCTCGCCCACGCCAAGGCCGCCGCGCGCATCGGCGGCGTGGACCGTGGTCTGGCCGCCGGGGACGTGATCCGCGTCGGCCGGACGGTCGAGCTCGAATGTCTGGATACCCCGGGCCACACCATGGCCCACATCTGCCTGTTCGCGCACGCCCCGGCCCCCGCGCTGTTCTCCGGGGACACCCTCTTCAATGCCGGCGCCGGCAATTGCCACAGCACCGGGCGGCCGGAGCTGCTCTACGACACCTTCGCCACGCAGCTGGCGCGGCTGCCGGAGGCGACGCGGCTGTTCCCGGGACACGAATACCTGACGCGCAACCTCGAGTTCACGCTGGACCGGGAGCCGGACAACCCAGAGGCGGCCACGCTGCTGGCGCAGGTGCGCGGCACCGCCCCCGAGGCCGCGCCCGTCACCACCCTCGCACAGGAAAAGGCGGTCAATACGTTCTTCAGGCTGAGCAACCCGCAGGTCATCGCCCGCCTGCGGGAACGGTTCCCGGAGCTGGGGGAAGCGCCTGAGCCGCGGGCCGTGTTCCTGAAACTGCGCGAACTGCGCAACGCCTGGTGATCGAAACCGATAAGGAGACCCTCATGCGCACGCGAGCCTTGCTGATGCTCAGTTCCACGCTGCTGATCGCCGCCCCGCTGGCCTGGGCCATTCCCAGCCCCTCCCTGGACGATGACGCTGCGGCCACGGGCTCGGCGCCGAAGGCCCCGGCCTCGGCCCAGGACACGGCGACCTACAACGACGCGCTGGCGCTGATGAAGAAGGGCGACGAACTCGGATCCGGGGACGCGGCGCGGGAGGCCTACGGCAGCGCACGGGTCAAGCTGCAATCCCTCGTCGGCCGCTCACCACAGCTGGCCGAGGCCTGGAACGCCCTGGGATATACGCAGCGCAAGCTCGGGGCCTACGCTGATGCGCTCGCCTCCTATGACCACGCCCTGGAACTCAGGCCCGGCTACCCGGAGGCACTGGAATACCGCGGCGAGGCCTACCTGCGCCTGAACCGCATCGCGGATGCCAAGCAGACCTACCTGGATCTCTTCGCCAGCAACCGCAAGATTGCGGCGATGCTCCTCGATGCGATGAAGGAATGGCTCAAGGCCCCGCAGGGATCGCGCGCCGTGGATGCCGGCGCCGTCACCGATTTCCGACAATGGGTGCAGGAGCGCAGCCAGATCGCCACGCAGACCGCGGCGCTGACCCGCGAGGGTACGGCAGCCAGTTGGCGCTGAGCCGGCCGCGGCTGGCGGTAGCGCTGCTGCTCCTGGCAGCGGCGGGCGCGCGCGCCGGGTCGTTCGACTGGCATCTGCCGCGGGGCTTTCCGACGCCGGCCGTGCCTGCCGACAATCCGATGTCGGCGGCCAAAGTGGCGCTCGGCCGGCGGCTGTTCTTCGACACCCGCCTGTCGGCCACCGGGCGGTACAGCTGCGCCAGCTGCCATGATCCCGCCCGGGCCTACACCGACGGCCGCGCCCGGGCGGTGGGTGCGACCGGCGCGCGGCTCGCGCACGGCGCGATGCCCCTGCTCAACGTCGCCTACAACCTGAGCTACGGCTGGCAGCAGCCCGGCGTGCACACGCTGGAGGAACAGATGCGCCAGCCGCTCTACAACCGGCATCCGGTGGAAATCGGCCTGGCGGGCCGCGAGCGCGCGGTGAGCGCGGCGCTGGCGGCGGACCCGGCTTACCCCGGTCAGTTCGCGGCCGCGTTCGGCGGGGATCCCGGCATCGACGCCGTGCGCATCATCAAGGCCATCGCCAGTTTCGAGCGCACGCTGCTCGCGGGCCATTCGCCCTTCGATGCGTACGTGTTCGCGGGCCGCCACGATGCGCTGTCGGCAGGCGCCAAGCGCGGCATGGCGCTGTTCTTCTCGGCCCGCCTCGGCTGCTCGGGCTGCCACTCCGGATTCAATTTCTCCGGCAACTGGCGTGACAGTCAGGGGGCGACCGGACCTGCGGCTTTCGCCGACGACGGGCTCGGCGCAGGTCCGATGCGCGTGCCGACGCTGCGCAACATCGCCGTCACCGCCCCCTACATGCACGATGGACGCTTTGCGACGCTGGATGCGGTGCTGGATCACTACCAGCGCGTCGGCCATGCCCCCGATGCCGCGCACGGCGGTCATCGCGATCCGCGACTGAAGGCCTTCACGCTCGGCGCCGGCGAACGCGCCGACCTCAAGGCTTTTCTGGAGAGCCTGACCGAATCGGGTTAGGCTGCAGCCCGATGGAACGCTACTCGTCCTTCTACCGGGCGACGTTCGCGCTGGTGGCGCTGGGCACGCTCGGGTATCTGCTGCTGAAGATGCTGCAGCCCCTGGCCGGGGCGCTGATGTCGGCGACGGTGCTGTCATTCCTGCTCTATCCCGTGCACGCGCGCCTGACCCACGCGCTCAAACACCGCGCGCAGCTCTCGGCGGGCATCATCACGGTGCTCACGCCGTTCGTGATCCTGGCGCCCCTGAGCATCCTGGCGCTGGTGTTCATCCGCCAGGTGAGCGGGCTCATCACCGGCTTCCGCGACGGTACGCTGTCGATCCCGGGCATGACGGGCGACCTGGCGGCCTTTCCGGTCATCGGGCCGGTGGTGCGGCTGGCACAGGAGACGCTGCCCATCAGTGCCATGCAGGTCCAGGACTGGGTCACGCAGACCGCGCACGCGGCGCTGCAGACCGCCGCCTCGCTGAGCGGGGACCTGGTGCTGGGGGTTGCGGGCACGGTGGTCGAATTCGTGCTGACGCTGTTCATCCTGTTCTTCCTGCTGCTCGACGGACGCGTCATCATCCGCCACGTCGCGCACCTGATCCCGATGCACGGCGAACGGCGCAACACGCTGATCAACAACCTGGTGGCGGTCATGAAGGCCGTGGTCTACGGCACCGCCATGACGGCCCTGATCCAGGGCGTGCTGATCGGCATCGGTTTCGCCATCATCGGGCTGCCCTCGCCGGTGGTGTTCGGCGCGCTCGCCGCCGCCGCCGCGTTCATCCCGGCGGTGGGCACGGCCACGGTGCTGGTCCCGGCCATCCTCTACCTGATGATCGTCGGGCGCTGGGGCGCGGCCATCTTCCTGCTGGTCTGGAGCGGGCTGCTGGCGCTCGGCGAGCAGCTGATCCGTCCGCTTTTGACCTCCCGCCACGCGGAAGTGTCGGCGCTGGCCGTGTTCATCGGCGCCATCGGCGGCGTCAGCGCCTTCGGTTTCATCGGGTTCGTGATCGGCCCGGTGCTCATCAGCCTGCTGGTGGAACTGGTGCGCTCGGCGAGCAGTGACGTCCCCGCGCCCCGGCCCTGAGGGGGCCCGGCGCGGTATAGAATGCGCGTCCCATGGATTTGTCCCCCATCCTCGATTCGCTGAACGACGCGCAGCGGGCCGCCGTCACCGCCCCGGTGGGCCCGGTGCTGGTGCTCGCCGGCGCCGGCAGCGGCAAGACCCGCGTGCTGATCCACCGGCTCGCCTGGCTGTGCCAGGTCGAGAACGTCTCGCCGCACGGCATCCTCGCGGTGACGTTCACCAACAAGGCGGCCGGGGAGATGCGCGGACGCATCGAGAACCTGCTGGGGTACTCGGCGCAGGCGCTGTGGATCGGCACGTTCCACGGCATCGCGCACCGGCTGCTGCGGCTGCATTGGCGCGAGGCGGGCCTGGTGCAGGGGTTCCAGATCCTGGACTCCGAGGATCAGCTGCGGCTGATCCGCAAGATGATCAAGGCGCAGGGCCTGGATGAGAGCCGCTGGGTGCCGCGCGAGGTGCAGGGGTTCATCAATTCGAACAAGGATGAGGGCCACCGGCCGAAGCACCTCAAGGACAACGGCGATCCGACCCGCCGCCAGCTGATCCGGCTGTACGCCGACTACGAGGAGGCCTGCGCCCGGGCCGGCGTGGTGGACTTCGCCGAACTGCTGCTGCGCGCCTTCGAGCTGTGGCGCGACCAGCCGCCGCTGCTGGAGCACTACCGCCGGCGCTTCCGGCACGTGCTGATCGATGAGTTCCAGGACACCAACGCCATCCAGTACGGCTGGATGAAACTGCTCGCCGGAAGCGTGGTGCAGCCGTTCGCGGTGGGCGACGACGATCAGTCCATCTACCGCTGGCGCGGGGCGCGGGTGGAGAACCTGCACCAGTTCCGCCGCGACTTCCCCCAGGCGCAGCTGTTCCGGCTGGAACAGAACTACCGCTCGACCGGCACCATCCTGAACGGCGCCAACGCCCTGATCGCGCACAACTCGGGCCGGCTCGGCAAGACGCTGTGGACCGCCGGCGGCGCCGGCGATCCGATCCACGTGTACGCGGCCTTCAACGAACGCGACGAGGCCGAGTTCGTCCTGCAGCGCATCCGCGACTGGACGGCGCGCGGCGGCCAGCGCAGCCAGGTGGCGATCCTGTACCGCTCGAACGCGCAGTCGCGCATGTTCGAGGAGGTGTTCCTGTCGGCGCGCATCCCCTACAAGGTGTACGGCGGACTGCGCTTCTTCGAGCGCGCCGAAATCAAGGATGCGCTCGCGTACCTGCGCCTGATCGCGAACCGCCGCGACGACGCCTCCTTCGAGCGGGTCGTGAACCTGCCCACGCGCGGCATCGGCGCGAAGAGCCTGGACATCATCCGCGAGGCCGCCAAGGGCTCCGGCCATTCGCTGTGGGATGCCGCCGGCGCCTGCATCGGCGATGCGCTGGGGCCGAAGGCCGCGACCGCGGTGCACGGCTTCATGCAGCTGATCGAACGCCTGGAGCGGGAAATCCAGGATCTGGCGCTGCACGAACAGGTCGACCACGTCATCAACCACAGCGGCCTGATCGAACATCACCGGCGCGAGAAGGCCGACCGCGGCGAGGCGCGGGTCGAGAACCTGGAGGAACTGGTGAGCGCCGCGCGCGGCTTCACCGGCGAGGGCAGCGAGGACCTGCCGCCGCTGGCCGCGTTCCTGGCGCACGCGGTGCTCGAGTCCGGGGAGGGCCAGGCCGATGCCTGGGAGGACTGCATCCAGATGATGACGCTGCACACCGCGAAGGGGCTGGAGTTCCCGCTGGTGTTCCTGGCGGGCCTGGAGGACGGACTGTTCCCGCACCAGCGCTCGCTGAACGACATCGACGGCCTGGAGGAGGAACGCCGGCTCGCCTACGTGGGCATGACGCGCGCCATGCAGCAGCTGTACCTGACCTACGCCGAGCAGCGCCGGCTGCACGGCATGGACACCTACGGCGCGCCCTCGCGGTTCATCAAGGAGATCCCCGCCGAGCTGATCGAGGAAGTGCGCGCGCGGGTGCCGGTGGCGCGGCCCGTGATCGCCAGCCGCTTCAGCGATTCAGGCATCGGGCGCGGCGGCCGGGAAGCGCCGGGGAACGGCCGCCCCGGCATGGGACTGGGCGCGCGCGTGCGTCACGGCAAGTTCGGCGAAGGCGTCATACTCAACCTCGAGGGCAACGGCGCCCATGCCCGCGTGCAGGTTAATTTCGAGCAGCAGGGTACCAAGTGGCTTATGCTCCAGTACGCGAACCTCGAGCCTGTTTGACATAAATTCGCCATGAAAATCGTCATCCTGGGGGCGGGGCAGGTCGGCAGAACGGTCGCGTACCAGCTGTCCCGCGAAGAGGCCAACGAGGTCACCGTGGTCGACGTCGGCGAGGACATCCTGCGGGACCTGCAGGATCGCATCGACGTGCGCACGGTCGCCGGCAACGGCGCCTACCCTTCGGTGCTCGAGGCCGCCGGCGCCGCCGAGGCCGACATCCTCATCGCGCTCACCAACAGCGACGAGGTGAACATCATGGCCTGCGAGGTCGCGGACACCCTGTTCCGCACCCCCACCAAGATCGCCCGCATCCGCTCGGCCGAATATACGGCGCGGCCGGAACTGTTCAGCGACGATGCGCTGGCCGTGGATTTCTTCATCAGCCCCGAGCGGCTGGTCACCGAATACATCGAGCGGCTGGTGAATTTCCCGGGCACCCTGCAGGTGCTGGACTTCGCGGACGGCAAGGTGCGCCTGGTCGGCGTGCGCGCGCGCAAGGACGGCAAGCTCGTGGGCCAGCGCCTGCGCGAGCTGCGCGAGCACATCCCCAGCACCGAGGCGCGGGTGGTCGCCATCTACCGCAAGGGCGGCGCCGTGCGGCCCGAGGGTGAAACCGTCATCGAGGACGGCGACGAGGTGTTCTTCCTCGCCGGGCGCGACTACATCGGCCGGGTGATGACGGAAATGCGCAAGGACGAAAGCCCGGTGCGGCGCATCGTCATCGCCGGCGGCGGCAACATCGGCTTGCGCCTGGCGCGGGCGCTGGAACGGACGGGGCAGGTGAAGCTGATCGAGCGCGACGCGCAGCGCGCCCGGCGGGTGGCGGAACTGCTGGAGAACACGATCGTGCTGCATGGCGATGCGGCCGACGAGGAACTGCTGATCGAGGAGAACATCGACAGCACCGACATCTTCGCCGCCCTCACCAACTCGGAGGAGGCGAACATCCTCTCGGCGATGCTCGCCAAGCGGCTGGGCGCGCGCAAGGTGATGGCGCTCATCAACAAGCCCTCCTACGCCGACCTCATGGAAAGCGGCACCATCGACATCGCGATCTCCCCGCAGACCATCACCATCGGTTCGCTGCTCGAGCACGTGCGGCGCGCCGACGTGGTCAAGGTGCACTCGCTGCGGCGCGGTTCGGCCGAGGCGCTCGAGGCCATCGTGCACGGGACGGAGTCGACCTCGCGGGTGGTCGGGCGGCGGGTCGAGGAGCTGAAGCTCCCGGAAGGGGCCTCGATCGGCGCCATCGTGCGCGGCGACGAGGTCATCATGTGCCACCACGACACGGTGGTGCAGGCCGACGACCACGTCATCCTGTTCCTCTCGGACCGGCGTCACATCGATGCCATCGAGCGGCTGTTCACCGGGCCGGTGTCCCGCTAGCGGATGCTCGGGGTCATCAACGTCCTGGGACTGATCCTGACCGCCTTCGGGGCGACCTTCTTGCTGCCGCTGGCGACGGCGCTGCTGGCCGGGGACGGCACCGCCGTCGCGTTCCTGGGCAGCGGCATCGCGACCGCCGGCGTCGGCTATGCGATCGCGGCCGCGACCCGCCGGCATGCCCGCGAACTCAAGCCGCGCGACGGGTTCCTGCTGGTGACCCTGGGGTGGGCGCTGATGTCGGCCGCGGCGACCATTCCGCTGCTGCTGCTGATCCCGCGGCTGACCTTCACCCAGGCCTATTTCGAGACCATGTCCGGCCTGACCACGACCGGGGCGACCATGCTCACGGGGCTGGATCACCTGGCGCCGGCGCTCAATTTGTGGCGCTGTACCCTGCACTGGTTCGGCGGCCTCGGCATCATCGTGCTGGCGGTGGCGGTGCTGCCGCTGCTGGGCGTCGGCGGCATGCAGCTGTACAAGGCCGAAACGCCGGGGCCGATGAAGGACGACAAGATCACCCCGCGCATCACCAGCACGGCCAAGTCGCTGTGGCTGGTGTACTGCGCCATCACGGCGGTGGGCATCCTCGCGCTGCGGCTCGCCGGCATGTCCTGGCTGGATGCGGTCTGCCATTGTTTCTCGGCCGTGGGCCTCGGCGCGTTCTCCACCCACGATGCCAATGTCGCCTACTTCAATTCCCCGGCCATCGAGCTCACGCTGTGCGCGCTGATCATCGTTGCGTCCTTGAGTTTTTCCCGGCACTTCGTCGCCCTGCGACAGCTGTCGCTGGCGCCGTACACGCGCGATCCGGAGGCGCGGGCGGTGCTGGTGGTGCTGACGGTGAGCGTGCTCGGCGTCGCCATGCTGCTCGCGTTCCACCACACCTATGCGACCTTCGGCCAGTCGCTGCGCTACGCCCTGTTCAACGTGGTCTCGGTGGCGACGACCTCGGGACTGGTGTCGCAGGACTATTCGAAGTGGCCGGTGTTCGCGCCCTTCTGGATGCTGTTCCTGTCCTGCATCGTCTCCAGCACCGGCTCGGCCGGAGGCGGCATCAAGATGTTCCGCACGCTGCTGCTCGCGCGCCAGGCCGGCCGGGAGCTGAAGCTGCTGGTCCATCCCAGCGCGGTGGCGCCGGTGCGCATCGGCGGCCGGGCGGTGCCGGACCGGGTCTGCAACTCCGTGCTGGCCTTCATCTTCCTGTATTTCATGACGGCGACGGTGCTGATCTTCGCGCTGCTGCTGTCGGGCATGGACTTCCAGACGGCGCTGGGCGCGATCCTGGCGTCATTGAACAATATGGGACCCGGACTGGGACGTGTCGGCCCCGGCCACACTTACCAGGCGCTGACAGACTTCCAGGCCTGGGTCTGCACTCTGGCCATGCTGCTGGGCCGGCTGGAAATTTTCAGCGTCCTGGTGCTGTTCACGCAGACCTTCTGGCGCAAGTAGGCTTAAGCTTCGAAGTTCCATGGAATCCACGCGCGAAATCCGGGTCGGCGCCGACCAGTTCGAAGTGGTCACGCAGGACGTCGTGCTGCGGGCGAACCTGGAGTGCGCCATTGCCGTGTGCGTGTTCGATACGGTGGATGAGGCGGGTGCCCTGCTGCACCTGCGCTGTGTGGCCCGGCAGGGCAATAACCCGGAGGCCACCGATACCACGCTCGCGACCGAACTGCTGCTGCTCGACCGCTGCGTCGAGGCGCTGCGTACCGCCGCCCCCCAGGCCCGGGCCCTGAAGGCGCGGACGGTGGTGCACATGCCCGCCGGCCACCGGGCGCGCTCCTCGTGCGACAGCATGCTCACCCTGGTTGGTCACTTCATGCAGGACATCGGCGCCGAACTGGCGCCGGTGGACCTGGGCGAGGACGAGCCGCGGGAGGTCATCTTCCGGCCCTGCATGGGCTCGCTGCAGGTGCGCTGAATCAGGCGGCGCTGCGGCTTCCGGCGCGGTGGCGATTGATCTCGTCCCGCAACGTGCGGGCCGCGCTGCGCGCCGCCTCGATCCAGGTCTCGTCGCGGGCCGCGTACAGGATGGCGCGCGAAGAACTCACCATGAGCCCGGTGCCGGCCGCCGTCTGGCCGTTGCTCACCACCGCCTGCACGTCCCCGCCCTGGGCGCCCACGCCCGGCACCAGGAAGGGCATGTCGCCGGTGAGGGCGCGCACCTGGGCCAGTTCCTGCGGATAGGTGGCCCCGACGACGAGCGCGCAGTTGCCGCGCGTATTCCAGTGCGTTGCGGCCAGCCGTGCCACGACTTCGTAGAGCCTGCGGTCGCCCACCTGTAGGTCCTGCAGGTCCCGCGCGCCGGGATTGGAGGTGCGGCACAGGATGATGACGCCGCGGTCGGCGTGGGAGAGGAAGGGCTCCAGGGAATCGGCGCCGAGGTAGGGATTCACGGTCACCGCGTCGGCGCCGTAACGCTCGAAGGCCTCGATGGCATAGCGCTGGGCCGTGTTGCCGACGTCGCCGCGCTTGCTGTCCAGGATCACCGGGATGCCGGGATGGTGCTGGTGGATGTACTCGATGGTGCGTTCGAGCTGGTCCTCGGCCTCGCAGGCCGCGTAATGGGCGAACTGGGGCTTGTAGGCGCAGACCAGGTCCGCGGTCGCATCGATGATGGCGCGGTTGAACTGGAAGATCGGGGAGGGCTGACCGGCGAGGCTCGCCGGGAACTTCTCCAGCTCCGGGTCGAGGCCCACGCACACCAGCGAGTCGTTGCGCGCCCAGGCGCCGTGCAGCTGTTCGAGGAAGGTCATGGTGGGGACACCGTCAGGCCACCCGGGCCGCGTGCTTCTTCAGGTACACCAGCAGGATGGAAATGGCGGCGGGCGTGACGCCCGGAATGCGCGCGGCCTGGCCGAGCGTGCGCGGATGCACCTCGTTCAGCCGCTGGCGCACTTCGGTCGACAGTCCCGGGACGCATCCGTAGTCCAGGTCCTCCGGCACCCGCGCCGACTCGCTGCGCAACTGGCGCTCGACTTCCTGCTGCTGGCGTTCGATGTAGCCCGCGTACTTGGCGGTCACTTCCATCTGCAGGGCGATCTGCGCCGGCAGGCGCGGGTCGATCCCGAGCCACTCGGGCGCGCCGGCGAGTTCGGTCACGTCGGCATAGCCGACGCCCGGCCGGCGCAGCAGTTCCAGGGCGCTGAGGTCCCGCGCCAGCGGCGCGCCCGCCAGGACGCGCTCGTTCCAGGCGGCGGGCACCTCATCGGGCTTCACGCGACGGGCGGCGAGGCGCGCCAGTTCCGCGCGGGCGAGCGTGCTGCGCTCGTTGAACAGCCGCCAGCGTTCCTCGTCCACCAGGCCCAGCTCGCGGCCCCGCGGCGTGAGCCGCTCATCGGCGTTGTCCTCGCGCAGCAGCAGCCGGTGCTCGGCGCGGCTGGTGAACATGCGGTAGGGCTCCGGGGCCCCGCGGGTGATCAGGTCATCGACCAGCACCCCGAGGTAGGCCTCGGCCCGCGTCGGGACCCAGGGTGCCTGGTCGCGCACCAGCTGCACGGCGTTGACGCCGGCCAGCAGGCCCTGGGCGGCCGCCTCCTCGTAGCCGGTGGTGCCGTTGATCTGGCCGGCGAAGAACAGCCCGCCGATGGAGCGGGTCTGCAGCGACGCGGACAGCTGCCGCGGATCGAAGAAGTCGTATTCGATGGCATAGCCGGGCCGGGTCAGGTGCGCATTGCCGAAGCCGCGGATGCTGCGCACCAGTTCGTACTGCACGTCGAAGGGGAGACTCGTCGAGATGCCGTTCGGGTAGACCTCGTGGGTATCGAGCCCCTCGGGTTCCACGAAGATCTGGTGCGAGGTCTTGTCCGCGAAGCGGACCACCTTGTCCTCCACCGACGGACAATAGCGGGGACCCACGCCCTCGATGAGGCCGGTGAACAGGGGCGAGCGGTCCGTGGCCTGGCGGATGATCTCGTGGGTTCGCTCGTTCGTCGCCGTAATGAAACAATCGACCTGCCTTGGATGGTCGGTGACTCGCCCGAGGAACGAAAACACGGGGACCGGGGTATCCCCGGGCTGCGCGGCCAGCTGCGCATAGTCGATGGTGCGGCCGTCGATGCGCGGCGGCGTGCCGGTCTTGAGGCGCCCGACCGCAAGATCCAGGGCCCGCAGCCGCTCGGCCAGGCGGTTGGCCGGCGGATCACCGGCGCGGCCGCCGGCGTACTGGTCGAGGCCCACATGGATGCGCCCGGCGAGGAAGGTGCCCACCGTGAGCACCACGGCGGGCGCGGCGAACACGATGCCGGACACGGTGACGACGCCGCGGACCCGGCCGGCCTCGATCACGAGGTCGGCCACTTCCTGCTGGAACAGCGCCAGGTGGGGCGTGTTCTCCAGGGCCTGCCGGATGAAGGCGCGGTAGCGCTGCCGGTCGGCCTGGGCGCGGGTCGCCCGCACGGCGGGCCCCTTGCTGGCATTGAGGGTCCGGAACTGGATCCCGGCATGGTCGGCGGCGCGCGCCATGATGCCGCCCAGCGCATCGATCTCCCGCACCAGGTGGCCCTTGCCGATGCCCCCGATGGCCGGGTTGCAGCTCATCTGGCCCAGGGTGTCGAGGCTGTGGGTCAGCAGCAGCGTGCGGGCCCCGCGCCGCGCGGCCGCCAGCGCGGCCTCGGTGCCGGCATGCCCGCCGCCGACGACGACCACTTCATAGTTTTGGGAAAATCGCATGCGTTATCTTAGCGGCCCGCGTTTCAGGCACGGACAGAGCGAAAATTGCGCCGGATTTTAGCCATCCCCGTCCTCGCTGTCCTGTTCCTGGCATATGTCGCGACAGCGCCGGCGGCCCCGCCGCCGTCCACCCTGGAGCTGACCCCCTGCCGCCTCACCCATCCGAGCCAGCTGGTGTCGCTCGAGGCCCAGTGCGGGCATCTGACCGTTGCCGAGAATCCGGCCGACCCGCAGGGGCGTCAGATCCGGCTGTTCGTCGCCCGCGTCCCCGCCGTCAGCGAGCGGGCCCGTGCGGATCCGCTGTTCGTCCTGGCCGGCGGGCCGGGACTGGCGGCCACCACGTTCTATACCGGCGTCGCCCCGGTGTTCGACCGCATCCACCGCGACCGGGACATCGTCCTGGTGGACCAGCGCGGCACGGGTGGCTCCAACGCCCTCGACTGTCCCGGCAATCCCGATCCGGATGCACCGGACTCGATTGCGGCGCTGACCCGCGAAGCGCGCGAATGTCTCGCCCGGCTCGCCGCCCACGCAGACGTGGCCTACTACACGACTTCGCTGGCGGTGCGGGACCTGGATGCGGTGCGCGCCGCGCTGCATTACCAGAGCATCGATCTCTATGGCGGCTCGTATGGAACGCGCGTGGCCCAGCAGTACCTGCGCCGTTATCCGCAGCACACGCGCGCCGTCATCCTGGATGGTGTCGTGCCCCCGCAGTTGACGCTCGGCGCCTCGCTGGCGCTCGATGCCCAAGGGGCGCTGCAGCGGATCTTCGCCCGCTGCGTCGGCGACCCGGCCTGTCATGCACGCTTCGGTGACCCGAACCGGACGTTCGAAGCCCTGCTCGGCCGCCTGAAAACGCAGCCCGTGCCGGTCGGCGTACCCGATCCGTTCACCGGGGCGACGCGCCACTTCAGCTTCGATGCCGAGGACCTGGGGGCGGTCGTGCGGCTGTCCAGCTATTCGAGCGATGAAACGGCGCTGCTGCCGCTGGTGCTCGATGAAGCGCAGGCGCATGCCGACTTCGCGCCGATCGCGGGCCTGATGCTGCAGGTCACGCACTCCCTCGATGACCTGCTCGCCTACGGCATGCACAACAGCGTCGTGTGTTCCGAGGACGTGCCGGGCTACGAGATCCGGGCCGCGGATCGGGCGCGGCTGGCGGCGACCTACATGGGCACGGCGCAGCTGGATGCGCTGGAGGCCATCTGCGCGTTGTGGCCGCGCGGCCCGGTGGATGCGGATTTCCACGCGCCCCTGAGCTCGGACCGGCCGGTGCTGCTGCTCTCGGGCAGCGATGATCCGGTGACCCCGCCGGGCTATGCGCAGCAGGCGGCCCGCGGCCTGCGCCAGAGCCTGCAGGTGGTGGTGGCGGGCATGAGTCATGGCCAGATCACCGCGCCCTGCGCCTCGCGGCTGCTGAGCCGGTTCATCGAGACCGCGAGCATCCGCGGGCTCGATGCGGAAGTCGCGTGCCTCCACGCGACCGTGCCCACGGCATTCCTGACCTCGTTCACCGGGGCCCCGCCATGATCGAGGCGCGGCATCTGCACAAGCGCTTCGGCGCGGTCACCGCCGTGCACGATGTGTCACTGGCCGCGGCCGACGGGCGCATCACCGGCCTGCTCGGACCCAACGGCGCCGGCAAGTCGACCACGCTGCGCATGCTGTACACGGTGCTGCAGCCGGACGGCGGGGATGCGTTCATCGACGGCATCAGCGCCCGCCAACGCTCGCTCGAGGCCCGGCGCCGCATGGGCGTGCTGCCGCACGGCGCGGGCGTCTACCCGCACCTGACGGCCCGCGAGAACATCACGTATTTCGGCGAACTGCATGGCATGGGCGCCGAGGCCTGCGGCCGGCGCGCGGCGCAGCTCATCGAGCTTCTGGAAATGGAGGACTTCGCGGACCGCCATGCCAAGGGGTTCTCGCAGGGCCAGCGCCTGAAGACGGCACTGGCGCGGGCGCTGGTGCACGACCCGCGCAACCTCGTGCTCGATGAACCGACCAACGGCCTGGACGTGATGGCGGTGCGCACGCTGCGTGCGCTGCTGCTGAAACTGAAGGCGCAGGGACGCTGCATCCTGTTCTCGAGCCACGTGATGCAGGAAGTGGCCGCGCTGTGCGACGAGGTGGTCGTCATCAGCGGCGGCCGGGTGGTGGCGCAGGGTACGCCCGGGCAGCTGCGGGAACGCGCCGGCACCTCCGACCTCGAGGAAGCCTTCATCCGCTTCCTCGAACCCGGGGGCCAGGGCTGATGCGCCACCTCCTCACCGTACTGCGCAAGGAGTTGCGCGAGAACCTGCGCGACCGGCGCACGTTCGTCGCGGCGCTGCTGATCGGCACCGTCGTGATGCCGCTGCTGGTCGGCGCGCTGGTGAACCTGACCGTGCGCCGCGGCCAGAGCCAGGACAACAGGCCGGTCAGCCTCGCCGTCGTGCATGCCGAACGCGCGCCCGGGCTGGTCGCGCAGCTGCGCCAGTACCGCATCGATGTCGTGCCGGTGGACCTCGACGATGCCGCGGCCCGCGACGCCGTGCGCCACCAGCGGCGGCGCATCGTGCTCGCGATCGCGCGAAGCTATGCCAGCCAGCTCAGCCAGGGCCTGCCGGCGCCGGTGCTGCTGTACAGCGATTCCTCGGACGTGGCCGGGGCGGCCGATGTGGGGCGGGTGCGGGCCGTCCTCGGCCGGCTGTCCTCGCAGGCGGCGCGGCTGCGGCTCATGGCCCGCGGCATCGATCCGATGGTCCTGTCCGCCATTGCCGTACAGGACGTGGATGTCGCGACCCCCACCAGCCGCTCGGTCCTGATCCTGGGTACGCTCACGTACATCATCCTGCTGACCATGCTCATGGGCGGCCTGCACGTCACCCTGGATGCGACCGCGGGCGAGCGCGAGCGCGGTTCGCTCGAATCGCTGCTGACCGTGCCGGTGCCGCGCGAACAGCTGATCTACGGCAAGATCCTCGCGGCCTGCGTGTTCATGGTGCTGTCACTGACCCTCAACGTCTGCGCCATGGCCCTGGCGCTGCGCTACGTCGGCCTGGAAAACCTGGGCATGAGCGTCAACCTGGACCTGCCGACCATCGTGAAGCTGATCGCCAGCTGCGCGCCGCTGGCGCCGCTCGGCGCATCGCTCATGACCATCGTGGCGGCCTTCACCCGCAGCTACCGCGAGGCGCAGACCTACGTGGGCCTGGTGCTGCTGATCCCGACCCTGCCGCTGATCTTCGCCAACACCCTGGGGCTGCGGCCGACCGTGTGGCTGATGATGGTGCCCTCCCTGAGCCAGCACTTCCTGGTCACGGGGCTGCTGCGCGCACAGCCCGTCTCTGCCCTCTACGCGACATTGTCCGTGAGCGTCTCGCTGCTGCTGGGCTTGATTGCGGCCTTCGGCGCCGGCCGGCTGTACCACCGCGAGGCGCTGCTGGGCTGAGCCGGCTTCAGATCTTCAGGGCCGCGAGCCGCGCGAACGCCCGGCAGGCCATCCGGTAGTACTGTGCGTCGCGCTCGGTGCCCACCGCCCGATAGCCCACGGCCTGGGCCGCGGCCAGTGTCGAGCCGCTGCCGGCGAAGGGGTCGTAGACGATGCCGGTGCCGAGGGGCAGCGCGGCGCGCACCAGCTGGCGCAGGAAGGCCTGCGGCTTGAGCGAGGGGTGCGGCGCGATCGCCCGCTCCGTGCGTCCGGTGGGTGCGCTCACGATCACATCCCTGAAGGGAGCGTCGGCGCCGATGCGGCGCAGGCCGCCGGTGCCCCAGCGCCGCAGATTCGCGGCCACCGTTCCCTCGAGCGGTTTGCGGAAGATGCCCCAGGGTTCCCAGCCCGAGCGCGCCATGACCGAGACGTCCGCGAACTGCCGTTCGGCGCCCTTGGGCCGGTCCCCGCCGCGCAGGGTCTGTACCAGGCGCACGACTTCCCCGCGTTTCTCGAAGCCGCGGCCCTGCAGGGCATGGAAGGTCAGCGTTGACAGCAGGGGATTGGAGGCGAGGAACAGGTGTCCCCCCGGCACCAGCACCCGCAGCAGCGCCGCGCCGAGATCGCCGAAGAAACCGCTCAGCGCCGCAAGTTCGGCTTCGGACAGCACGGTGAAGCGCGGCAGCGGCTGACGCTTCGCACCATCAAATGAGGGTGGAATGCGCCAGACCCCGCCGCGGCCCGCGCGCAGCTTGCGATGATCGCGCGCGGCGTACTCGATCAGCCCGTAGGGCGGATCGGTCACCACGGCGTGGATGGAACAGGCCGGTCTCGCGGCGAGCCATTCCAGGGCCTCGGCCCTGAGGAGGGTGACCTGCGCCGACAGCCGCGTGGACTTCACGGTGAAGTGCGTCTCGGCATGTCGGCTCCTGGGTCCCTGGCTCGGCGGTGGATCCGCGGCGCCATTGTAGGCCAGGTCCGGCTGGCGCATGGTTGGGGGCACATGGCCGAACCTTCCAACCGCTCCCTCTACGCCTCGCTTGCGGGGACCGCCGCGGTGGCCGCCGTCAAGTTCGGCGCCTTCCTGTTGAGCGGCAGCGCCTCGATGCTGGTGGAGGCCTTCCATTCAGTCGTCGACGGGCTGAACGGGGGATTGCTGCTCATGGGCATGCACCTGAGCACCCGCGAGCCGGACGAGCGGCATCCGTTCGGGTATGGGATGGATTCGTTCTTCTGGACGTTCATCGTCGGCATGCTGATCTTCGCGGCCGGCGGCATCGCCTCCCTCTACGAGGGCATCGGGAAGCTGCGGCACCCGCAGCCCGTCGACCATGTCCCGCTCACTCTCGCCGCCCTGGCGCTGTCCTTCGTGTTCGAGGCCCTGTCATTCATCGTCAGCTGGCGTGAGTCCGAGCGCGGCCGCCCGCAGCTCTCGCGGCGGCGTCATCGTCGGGTCGGCCTGGTGCGGTTCATCCACTCGAGTCCGAATCCCGGCGTCTTCGAAGTCCTGTCCGAGGGGCTGGCCTCGCTGCTGGGACTGCTGCTGGCGGCGGCCGGTGTCATCGGCACGGCACTCCTGGGCTGGCGGCACGGCGACGGCATCGCCGCGATCGCGATCGGTGTGGTGCTCATTGCCCTGGCCGCCATCGTGCTGGCGGAAAGCAAGAGCCTGCTCACCGGCGAGGCCGTCTCGGCGGCCATCCGCGAAGGAGTGTGTGAAATCCTGGTCGCGGACCCCCGCGTGTCGGGCATCCGGGAACTGCTGAGCATGTACCTGGGACCGCACGAGATCCTGCTCGCCGCCTCGCTGACGTTCGCGGAGGGCACCACGGCGGCCGAGGTCCGGGACATCAGCAATGCGGCGCTGGCGAAATTGCGGGAGGTGGAACCGCGGGTCGGCCGGCAGTTCCTGCGGACGGGCGACGCTTAGCTCGCCCCTGAAGCCAATGGGCCTCCCGTTCCCAACCGCCGACGCGCGGGTGCGGAAGGATCCGATACCCGCCGCCGGCCCCCGGGCCCAGGATCAAGGGCCTCAGCGACACTGCTGCGCAATATCAAGGACAACTTGCCATGACGAGTTCCGAAAGAACGACGGGTACGGTCATTTCCTCCGATAAGGTGGAAGGCGCGACCGTGTACAACACGGCCGGGGAAAAGCTCGGCTCCATCGATGACCTGATGATCGACAAGATCTCGGGTCAGATCCGCTATGCCGTACTGGAATTTGGCGGCTTCCTGGGGATCGGCACCGATCGTTACCCCGTGCCGTGGACGATGCTGAAATTCGACACGGACAAAGGAGGGTATCGCGTGCCGCTGGACAAGGAGCGGCTGAATGGCGCGCCGAAGTACCCTGCGGAAAGAATACCCACTTACGATGAGACCTATGGCGCCGGAGTGAACAAGTACTACGGTATGTGAATGCCCGGGACGCAAGTCCCGAGGCTCACTACGGGGCCGACTCGGATCGACGGGTCGGCCTTGTGCTGGGCGGCGGCTGCGGATTCCTGAGGAGGCGGCACCCTACAACGGTTTCCGGGAGATCAGGACGCGCACTGGGGAAATACACCCACGGCCACCCTGGCATGGCGGCGTGACACTGTGCGCGAACAAGAGGCGCTGCAGGTGAAGCGTGGAGAAGCCGAAAGCCGTGACTGGACTGGCGCAGCCCCCGGGCGGTGCGCCTGAAAGGCCCAGGGATCTGGTCGACTCCTACGACCAGGATCTCGTGTGGATCGTCAACAAACTCGTCGGGCGGGTCGGTGCCGAACATGGCGTCATCTGCCGCTACCTTGCGCTGGAACCCTACGGCACCGCCATCGCCGTGGGTGATGGGTTCCCGGTGGACCCGGCCGACCTGCTGCCCAGCCTCACCTCGGTGGCGGCGAAGGGCCTGGGCGCTGAGGCGGCCGCAGGCACCGAGTACCGGATCGGAGAAATGACCCTCGGCGGCGCTGAACAGCCTGACTCGTACCGGATGCTGATTCTGGTTTTTTCCCCCTCGCCCAGCGTCGACATCGTCGCGGCCATGCTCCGCAAAGATGCGGCGGAACCGTATTCCGAAATGCAGCTGGCAATGGCGCGAACGTACTACCCCGTTCTTTCCCGCTACGTCCGGTTATGGTGGCTGCATCGCGAAGAGCGCAGCCGGGCCGCCGCCTTTCAGGCGGCCCTCGACATGTCCGACGTGGGCATTTTCCTGCTGGACCGCAATCTCGAGCTGATGTTCGCGAACGCCCGCGCGCGGGCGCTGCTGGATCGGGGCCTGGGAATCGCGCGCGCCGGGCGCTACCTGGCTGCCGAGAGTCCCGACGACGGCATGAAACTCCAGGCGGCCCTGCATCACTCACTCAACTACAACCTGGGGCAGCATCGGGCCCCGGACCGACAGCCTGCGCCATTGCTCACCCTGGAGCGAGGCGACGGCGGGCGGTCCCTGATCGTGACCGTCCTCGGGCTCGACAAGGTCGCAGTCGATGCGCGCGACGCGGCGGTCATCCTGTACGCCATCGACCCCACCCGGGACTTCTCCAGGCTGATCGAACCGCTGTGCAGGATTTACCGTTTGACCAAGGTGGAGACCCGTCTGGCGTATCTGTTGACCAGTGGCATGCCGCTGGCGACTGCGGCGGAGACCATGAATGTCCAGGAAGCCACGGCCCGGTCCTACCTCAAGCAGATTTTCATCAAGACCCGCACCAATCGACAAGCGGATCTGATGCGGTTGCTGTTGTCCAGCCTGCAGCACATCAATCCGGCCGTGGACCTGGATCCGCACTAGCGGCGGAGCCCCCCGTTTGAGGGGAAGAGACGCTGCTCATTTGAGGACTGGGCCGGGCCGGCACTGCGTTCTAGCATCGCCGCACGCATGTTATCCGGAGCCGCAACGAGGAACGGGCATGGGGCTCCGCTTGCTGCGGCGCCTACTTCGGCATCGAGCTGCGGTAATGGAATCGATTTGCTCGCGAGCGGATCTGCGCTTGCGCCGCAGGAAGCGGCAATCGATCGCAACGCCGATTTCGCGCGCCTGATCGGGCACATTCATCGGCGCAATAGCGACGCCTTCCGCGATCTTTACCGTCAGACGGTGGATGATCTGCGCGGGCGTGCGCGCCAGATTCTGCGAAATCCGGCGGATGCTGAAGAGGTGCTGAATGACGTCTACATGCAGGTGTGGATGTCTCCCTGCCGTTACGAGCCCGCGCGGGGCTCGGTCATGAGCTGGCTGCACGCCATGTGCCTCAGCCGTGCCATCGATCGGTATCGTATGAACCGGCGCCGCGAGTTCATGCAATGCGGGTCGATTGATGCCCTCGCATCGGAGTGCACTGCGTCCGATGAACCGCAGTTATCCGCCCGGGAACTGGCCGCGGCGCAGGAGGCCCTCGATACGCTCCCACCACTGCGTCGCAGGCTGCTGGCAATCGTATTCTTCGGTGGGCTGACTCACGAAGAGGCCGCGCAGGAGCTGCGGATCCCGCTGGGCACGGTCAAATCCCATCTGCGCCGGACGCTGCGGGAGTTGCGCTGTATATTGGATCAGTCCGAGGCTCCAGCGCTCGCGTCACGGCCACCCCTGTAAGGGGCTGACGCAACACGCTGGTTCCGGCCGGGGTCGAAAGAGTCGCCTGCTCCTACTCTTGCTTCATCATTCCCATGGCCTTGTGCATGCGACTCTTGCAGGTTTTCATCTCGCCCTTGTCCATGGCCATCTTGGCGCTGTCCATTTCCTTTTGCGCCTTCATCTTCATCGAAGAACCGTCAGTCATCTTGTCCATCATCGGCTTGGCATGGTCCATCATTTCCTGACAGGACATCTTGGACTCATCCGCTTTCGACATGGCCATGTTGTCGGCGTGCGCCAGCAGCGGCAGGCACGCACCAATCACCAGCGCCCCGATGACCGCCTTCAATCGCATTGACGAAATCATAACGACTCCTGCCGTTTCGTGAACTTGTGGGTATGGAAACCGCAATCTGCGGTTCGGTGCGCGTGTAAAGTACTATTCAACAGAGGCTCCCCCTGTCAGACTCAGCTGACGTTGCGCCACTCCGCCCGGCAAAGCCCTTGCCGCCGCTCCTTGTGTAACCGTAGCGGCGTGTTGCGAACCCTGGACTGAGCAGTCGGAGATGCGCCACTGCATCGGATCCTGTTCGTACGGAGGAGGAACTCCTGTGAAGGGCGGGGAACACTATGTGCGGCACCGCTGGCCGGTGCGCGCGATGCATTGGATCAACCTCGTTGCCCTGACCGTCCTGCTGTCGAGCGGCCTGCAGATCTTCAACGCCCATCCAGCGTTGTATTGGGGAAAGTCGTCGTATACGGGCGCGCCGCCGGTACTGCAGATGCGGGCAGAAACGCTACCGGATGGGTCATCGGTGGGCGAGACGGTCCTTCTTGGAAAAACCTTCCGTACCACCGGCCTGTTCGGCCTGTCGAAGGATGCCAGCGGGGATATCCTGGAACGTGGCTTCCCTTCCTGGCTCACGCTGCCGAGCAGCCAATGGTTGGCAATGGGCCGCCGCTGGCATTTCTTCTTTGCGTGGATCCTCGTAGTGAACGGCCTGCTGTATCTCGGGTACTCGGCCGTCAGCGGCCATTTGTCCAGGGACCTGGCGCCGACGAAACGCGATTGGCGCTCGGTCGGGAATTCCATCCGCGAGCATCTTCTTTTCAGGCATCCGGTGGGTGAGGCCGCCAGGCATTACAACGTGCTCCAGAAGATCACTTATCTGACCGTCATTTTCGGCATCGTGCCCTTCACCATTCTGATGGGCCTGGCGATGTCGCCGCGATTGGATACCGTGCTCTCAGGGGTATTGACTGCGGTCGGTGGCCGTCAATCCGCCCGTACGCTGCATTTCTTAGGCGCCAATCTGCTTCTCCTGTTCGTACTGGTGCACGTTTTCGAGGTAATGGTCACGGGCGTTTGGAACAACCTCAGATCCATGGTGACGGGCCGTTTCGTCATTCCCCTGGCGACGCGGTCTGCTGCGGCGCGCTCCACCCCGTCCACGGATTCGATGCAGTCATGAAACTGCGACGCAGGAATGATGCACGCATGGATCGCCGCAGTGCCATGGCGCGGCTGTTCGCGGGCGCCTCCGGCCTGCTCATGGCCGGGTGCGACGCCATCTCGAAGAGCAGTTGGGGCCCCAAGGTGCTGTCCGCGGCGGAAGCCGTCGACCGCGGCGCGCAGCGCGCCTTGACTTCGCGGGGCGCGTTGGCTCCCGAATACAGTGAGGCCGATCTATCACCGACGTTTCGCAGCAACGGCACTTCGAACCCGCAGGACGCGGACTACAGGCGCCTCGCAGCGGCCGGTTTCGTGGACTGGAAGCTCGAGGTCCATGGCAAGGTTCGCAAGCCGACGCAGCTCTCGCTGGCGCAACTTCGCGCGCTGCGAAGCCGCACGCAGATCACCCGCCACGATTGCGTCGAGGGCTGGAGCGCGATCGGCAAGTGGACGGGCGTGCCGCTCAGCCAAGTCCTGGCGCTTGCGCAACCCACCGAAGTGGCCCGGTACGTGGTGTTTCACTGTGCGGACCCGATGGATGAGGACGGCACGCGATACTACGAAAGCATCGACCTGCAGGACGCCCATCATCCACAAACCATTCTCGCGTACGAGCTGAATGGCAGGACGTTACCGATCGAAAATGGTGCGCCGATCCGACTGCGTCTGGAGCGCCAACTCGGATACAAGATGGCGAAATACATCATGCGCATCGAGCTTGCCGAGCATCTTGACGGAATCGGCGGGGGGAACGGCGGCTATTGGGAAGATCAGGGGTATGAGTGGTATGCCGGAATCTGAGCCCGGCGTCAGAAACGGCGATCGGACGCCGTCAGCCGGTTCAGAAACTCAATGGTCTGCCTGAAAGCGGGCGTGCGGAAGCGAGCGACGACGCTGAAGGAGGCGATGACGTCGGCGTGCCCGCGGCCAGGATACAGGTGCGTCTCGACCTGATCGCCGTGCGCGAGCAGTGCGTCGCGTAATTTCGCGGTCTGCGAGCTGTACACGACCCTGTCGCTCAAGCCGTGCAACAGCAGCGCCGGCGGCGCCGAGCGGCGGGCGAAACGCACCGGTTGCCAGTCGGCCGCGGTGAACGGTTTGCCAAAGATGGCGCGCAACCGGTCCGTATCGGGCTCCAGCGCATAGGGACCCGATAGGCCAATGAGCGCGGCAATCGAGTCGGGATGCACTCCGGCGGCTCGCAGATAGGCCGGAACCAGGGCCAGGAGGGCGGCAATCTGGGCGCCGGCCGAATGGCCCATGAGCACGATCCGGTCCGGATCACCGCCGAATTCGCGGGCGTGACGCTGAACCCAGGCAACGGCCCGGGCGCCGTCTTCGATGAAGGCCGGGAAGCGCACTTCGGGGTAGACGCGATAGTCCGGAATTACCGTGACGTAGCCTTGCGCGGCCAGCGCCGCGCCCACGAATGCATAATCGGATTTCCTGCCCCCGGACCAGGTGCCACCGTAGAAGAACACGACCACGGGACGCAGGCTCGGGCGCCGGGGCGAGTAGATGTCGAGCGTCTGACGCCGCTCGCTGCCGTAGCTGTGATCGAGGGTCCGGGTGAACGACCCGAAGGAATTGGGCGCGTTGGCGACGAAGAAAGTGAGGCTGCTGCAGCCGGTGAGTGCGACCGCCCACAAGGCCGTCGCCCAGCGCATCAGGGGGGTCACCCTACAGCGCATGGTTGCGCGTAACCCCGCGGATGAAGGCCGATCGGCATGATGGCAGCTTATCCCGAAGCCTTGTGCGGAGCAGCACTATTCTGCGGTCCGGGCCGCAAGACGCGTGCCGGCGACCATCGGGCAGTCATCATTTCGATGCAGAAGGGCTGGAGTTTTGCTAACGCGCTGATTTGGGTAGAGCTCCATGGAGCACGCGTGCGCAATTGGGGCACCTGTGGGGGCACATCTGCGGCTCTGCCCAGCCTGTCGCGTCGCGTTATTGCGAGCGTAATCCTCATATGACGGCCCACCACGGGCACGCGAGAATTCCAGGCCGGATGATTCGGATCTCCGGGTCGCTGCTCAAGACGATACCGCGTGGCGTATTGGCATGACGCTCGCGAAAGGTCGCCACATGCCTCGCTGCGTCTGCGCCAACGGTTTCGGCCGCTTTGACCTCGACGGGCAGCAGCTGGCGGTTCTCTTCAAGGACGAAGTCCACTTCCTGCCCTGAGCCCAGTCGCCAATGGTAAAGGTTTCGCATCGGGGCGATATCCCTCCAGACCAACAGGTCGCCTGCGACCATGGTCTCTAGATGAAATCCGGTGGGCGTTGTGCCGCGCGAGGCGGCCAGGGCGAGCGCGGCATCAACGCTGTAGAGCTTGGGCGCCTTGATCACACGTTGGCCCGAATTTCGCGAATACGGCGGGATGAGCTCGATGAGGTAGCTGCGCTGCAGTGCTTCAAGCCAGCGTCGGATGGTGGTGACGGGCGTACCCAGGTCCTTCGACAGATCCGACACATTGAGCTCTTGCCCGGTTCGGGCTGCCGTCAATCGCACGAAGGCTTCCAGCCGCGGGGCGGATTCGACCTCCAGGATTTCGAGGATATCGCGACGCGAAAAGATCTCGACATAGTCGTCGAGAATCCGCAGCCGCTGCTCGGGTGGGGCGGCGACGGCCCGAGGGAACCCCCCCGTCTGGACGACGGAGCGCCAGCCGAGCGCCCCGCTGGCGGCCGCACGCCGCTCCAGTTCGGCGATCACGGCCATCTCGTCGGGCCCGAACAGGAAGCTCCACCCCGGGAACTCCTCGTCGAATCGCAGTTCACTCAATGTCAGCGGCCGAAGGGTTCGGTATGTAGCCCGCCCCACCAGGGAATCGCTGACCGACTTTCCGACTTTGGGCTGGTTCGACCCACTGAGCAGATACTGTCCATTTCGCCTGTCGCGGTCGACGATGGCTTTGATGGCCAGCATCAGATCCGGTGCCCGCTGCACCTCGTCGATGAACGCCCCCCCGTCGCCCAGGTCCGAGAGGAGCCCTTCTGGATCGGCGATGGCCTGTTCGCGAACGTCACGGTCGTCGAGCGTTCGCCGCGCGAAGCCTTGCGCTTCAGCGATTTCCTCGCAGAGGGTGCTCTTGCCGACCTGGCGCGCCCCCATCACGGCGACCACCGGGTACAGCCGCAGGTCGGCGGTAAGCTGGGGATGGATGACTCGCGGATACCGGGTGTTTGCGTCCGCCATATCTATACGTTATATTGACGTTTGACGGACAATATATCGTAGGAATATGTCCATGGCAAATGTGTATTCGGCGGACGATCTGCTGGAGTTTCTCGACCACGCCGGCGACAAGGGGCTCATGCCCGCCGCCACCGCCCAGGCTCTGGCGGTTGCCGCGCGGAATGTCCTGGGAATCCTCGCTGACAATGAGAAAGCCGACTTGAGTCGGCTGGATCTCGATGCGGCCATCAAGCGGTTCAATAACAAGCGTGCCCGGGACTTCAATCCCAGTTCGCTCAAGGAATACGGTCGCCGCGTCCGGCGGGCGGTCGAACTGTTCCTGAGCTGGCGCGAGGATCCTGCAAACTTCACGATCAAGACTCGTACCACCACCACACCGCGCAAGCGAGATAAAGGAGCCGCGAACGACGAGCTCGCGACGAGGGATGCGCCCAGGGAACAAGCTCCGGATGAAGCCCGCGGAACCTATCGCTCGTCGGTTCCGATTCGGCCGGGCCTGGTCGTGACGCTGCTCAATATTCCAAATGACCTGACCAGCGTCGAAGCGGAACGGCTTGCCGCCTTCGTCAGGTTGCTGCCGCTGCAGTGAGGGGGCGGCAACGCGCTGTTGTGACCCCGAGGTCGTTTGCTGGCGATCGAGAGGGCTCTAAAAGCGGAGCTGCGAAAGCACGGCTCTGGACGACGATGACTGGCTGGCTGAGACACCGCGAGCGACGACATGGACGATGAAATGGCGGCTAGGAAGGGGGGAATATCGGGCCACTTCGGCCAAACCTCGCGCGCGTCGGCTGGCCGGGTCCTCACGCCCCGCCTTTTCGCAGCGTCCATCCCTTTGACGTCAAATTGCCGTTCACTTGCATCAGCGCTTCTAGCAGTTGCATGTGAACTGCTGAATTCGGCGGAGGCATTTTGTGGACGTATTTGACCTCCGCGCGCGCCTTGTCGCGGACTACCAGAGCTACACGCGCAGCTTCATCAAGATTCGCGACCCTCGAATCGGCGGATTCGTCGACGACGCCCTCACGTCGGGAGCGTTCTGGCCGGAACCGCTGCTGCAGCTCAACCCCACGTTCCTGCCCGGCGGGACGATCGATGAGCTCGTCGGTAAAGGGGTGCTGCATCCGGAGTGCGCGCGCATCTTCCGGATCGACAAGACTGACTCCGATCTGACCGGCAAGGCGCTCGTGCTGCACGAGCATCAGCGCCAGGCCATCGTCAAGGCAAAGGAGGGGCGGTCCTATGTACTGACCAGCGGCACAGGATCCGGCAAGAGTCTGACCTACATCGTTCCAATCGTCGACCACGTCCTGCGGCATGGGTCGGGTCGAGGCATTCAGGCTATCGTCGTCTACCCGATGAATGCCCTGGCCAACAGCCAATTCGAGGAGCTCAGCAAGTTTCTCGAGAAAGGCTACCCGATGGGCGGTTCCCCGGTGCGTTTCGCCCGCTACACGGGCCAGGAGAAAGGCGAGGCGCGCGAGGCGCTGCGGCGCGAACCTCCGGACATCCTTCTCACCAACTACATGATGCTCGAGCTCTTGCTCACGCGTGCCGAAGACCGTGAGCTGGTCCGTGCCGCACAGGGGCTGCAGTTCCTGGTGTTCGACGAATTACATACGTACCGCGGCAGGCAAGGGGCGGATGTGGCCCTGTTGATTCGCCGCTGCCGTCAAGCGTTCGACGGCCAGAGCACGATTTGCATCGGAACGTCGGCCACCATGGCAAGTGGCGGCACGACGACGGAGCAACGGAAAGAAGTGGCCCGTGTCGCGCAGTCGCTCTTTGGAGTCGAGTTCACGCCGGGTCAGGTGATCGGCGAGACACTGGAGCGCGCCACGCACCCGATCGAAGGCGACCTTGCGCGAATGGCGCGAGGCTTTCGCGAGCCACTTGCGTGGCCTCGGCGTCGCCGCCAACGCCACGCCCCGCGTCGTCCGGGGCGAAACGCGCCCGCGGAAGTCCGACACCGTCTATCGCGCCGCCCGGCGTGGCGCGTCCATCCACATGCGCGAGCGCACCGGAAGTGGCTGCTGCCGCCCTGCGCGCCGCTGATCGACCGGAGGCGCTGGCCATCCGGCAGGTGCGCGAGACGCGGTGGGCGCTCGAGCGCGGTTGGCTCGCCACGAGCGAGGCCCTTCGAAACCAGGGGCTGACCGGCCTCGCCGACCAGACCCGGTGCTTCAGGGCGAACCTCGTTGACCGGGACAACACTCCTCGTGCCAAAGATCGGGAGCGGGTGCGGTGACGATCCTCATGAATCGGAACGAAGTTCGCGTTTCGCGAATCGCCTCGTGGTCAAGGCGCCCCATTCCAGGCAGCTGGGAGAAATTGGTCATGGCCGGTACAATTAGGCGCTCGCCTCTGGAGCTGTAGGAGCGCAACTTCTCGATGGTGTCAAAGACGGACATTCGCAGCCAACCGGCGTACACCGTCGCCGAAGCTGCCCGCTACCTCAAAGTGGCGCCGGCAACGCTGCGCTCCTGGATCGTCGGGCGGCCCTATCCGACGGGCTCGGGCACCGCGCGCTCCAGCCCTTTGATCCGTCCGGCCCGTAATCCTCCGCCGATCCTGTCGTTCTGGAATCTGATCGAGGCGCATGTCCTGCGCTCTCTTCGCACCGATCACGCGGTGAAGATGGTTGCACTGCGCCGCGCGATTCGTTACGCGCAGCAGACCCTCAAAATCGAGCGGCTGCTGCTGAGCCCGGAGCTGCGAACGGATGCCGGGAAGCTGCTGCTGGATCGTTATGGCCAGCTGATCGAGCTTTCGGCATCCGGACAGGTCGCCATGCGTCGCTTGTTCGAGGAGCACCTGGCTCGCGTCGAGTGGGACGAATGGAAATTTCCGGTTCGGTTGTTCCCCGTGACCTCTGGCGATGGGATCGGCGCAGCAAGACCGATCGCCATCGACGCGCACATTGCCTTTGGCCGACCCGTTCTTGCGAAGAAGGGCATCACAACCGGGGCCATCGTTGAGCGGATGGATGCGGGTGAGTCTGTCACTGATCTCGCCGAAGACTATGAGCTGTCTGAAGCCGAGATCATGGAGGCGGTGCTCTACGAGCGCGCCGCGTGAACTCCGGTCCGGTCTTTTTCACGGACCGCGACCTCGGCAAGAAATTCCCTGAAATCCTGCGCGCCGGCGGCCTGACCGTCGAGCGCCATGCGGATCACTTCCAGCACGATACCCCCGATGAAGTGTGGCTACGGGAGATCGGCCGGAAGGGCTGGATCGCGGTGACTCACGACGGCCGCATACGCTACAAACCGAACGAATCGGCGGCCGTCATGGAAAACAGCGTGGCGCTGCTCGTGGTCGTTGGCCGTGCGCCCTATCCTGACCTCGCGCGCGCGTTCGTTGCGACGACCAGTCGGATTTTGACCTTCATTGGGCGGCATCAACCACCCTATATCGCGAAGGTCTACCGCCCAGCGCCCGACGACGCTGCAAACGATCCATCGACTCCGGGGCGAATTGAGCAGTGGCATCCGAAGATCGCCGTCGCTCGACGCACCTAGAATCCGCGCGCCAGTCAGCGTCACTCCGCCTGAAACGCCTTCCCGAACCGCCCGATCACGACCTTCCTCCCCTCCTCGATCTGCGCATCGACGAGGTCGGCCCACCACTGCAACATCTCGCGCCGCTGCGTCAGGTACTCGGCCATGTTGTAGCCACCGCGAACGCCTTTCTGCTCGTGGGCGAGCGCCTTCTCGATCCAGTCGGAGTTGAAGCCGGCCTCATGGAGTTGCGTGGAAGCCGTGCGGCGGAAGTCGTGGATGACGAAGTCGCGGATCCCCAGATCGAGCGACCGGATGGCTTGGTTCAAGGTGCTGTGCGCTATAGGCTCCCTCAGGGTGTTCCGGCTCGGCAGCACCCACGGTGAGTTCCCGGCCAGGCCCTTCAGCTCCTCGAACATCGCGACCGCTTGCTTCGAGAGCAGCACCAGGTGCGGCTTGTCTTTCTTCATGCGCTCGGCCGGGATCAGCCACTGCGCCTTCTCGAAATCGATCTCCTCCCAGCGAGTGCCAATGAGTTCGCCCTTGCGGACCATGCAGAGGATCAGAACGTGCAGGGCGAGCTTGTACGGCCGGCGGATCGAGGACTGGTAGATGCCGCGCAGCAGCTGCCCGATCTCGGCCTGCGAGAGCGCGACGTCGCGGCTACGCGCTGTCGCAATGAACCGCGCCTCGATGGCGGCGGCCGGATTGAACTGCGTCTTGCCGCGCGCTATGGCGTAGGCAAAGAGGCGCTTCATAACGTTGCGGGTCTGTAGCGCCATCTGGTCGGCGCCGCGGGGCCTTCACGGCATCGGTGATCGCGAGGATGTCCGGAATCGTCACGTCTGCCACCGGTTTCTCGCCGATCGCGGGCAGCACATCCTTGTCGAGCACGCGGCGGATGTTGCGCGGCTCGCTGTTGGTCCGGCTCACGACATCGGCATACCAGAGGTCCGCAAAGGCGGCGACGCAATCGGTGGCGCGCGCGGTTCGCGCTTCCTTCTCGGCCTGCCTTGCGACGGCCGGTGACTGGCCATGCGCGAGCAGCCCACGGCACTGCTCGCGCCACAGGCGAGCCTGCGCGAGCGTGTGCGCGGGGTACTCGCCGAGCGTCACCCGCTCCTTCCGGGAACCACGACCGCCGAGCCGGTACTGCATGCGCCAGACCTTCTTGCCGGTGGGCTGCACCTCCAGATATAGCCCGCCGCCATCGGCGAGCTGATAACGCTGCTCTTTTGCCTGCAAACGCTGGAGCTTCGTGTCGGTGAGCGCCATGTGTGCCCCTCCGTGAAAACCGTCCGTGCCCCACGAACACCCGACGAAGGTGTTTCGTGGGGCACCTGTGGGGGCACATTAACAAGGCTCCCCCTGGAGGGCAATCGACTGTAATGGACTAAAACACCGCAAAACTTAGTGTTTTCCGCGGGCGTACTGGATGTCCGTGGACATCCCCGGACGTCCCGCTATTTCCCGATGCAGAAGCTAGAGAAGATCCTGCCCAGCAGATCCTCGTTGGTGAACTCGCCGCCGATCTCATCCAGTGCCCGCTGCGCCGCGCGCAGTTCCTGCGCCACGAGCTCCCCGGCCCGGGTTTCCGCAAGCACCTGCGCCGCTTCCTCGATGCCGGCGCGGGCCCGGGCGAGCGCTTCGAGGTGGCGCTGGCGGGCGGAGACGCTGCCGGTCTCGAGGCTGTGGTAGCCCATGCTCGATTTGAGATGCGCGCGCAGCCCCTCCACGCCATCGCCCGTCCGCGCGGAAATCTCCAGGCGCGGCACTCCGGGCGGCGGTGCAAGGGCGCAGGCATCGGCGAGATCGATCTTGTTGAAGACCAGCGTCACGGGCACCTGCGCGGGCAGGGTTGCGGCGAGGTCGCGGTAGGCCTGCGCCGTCGGGTCGGCGGCGCCGTCCACGAGGAACAGGACGCGGTCGGCGCGGGCCATTTCCGCCTGGGCCCGGCGGATGCCTTCCGCCTCGATCGGATCCTGCGCGGTGCGCAGCCCTGCGGTATCCAGGATGTGCAGCGGCATGCCATCGACGTGGATGCGCTCGCGCAGCACGTCGCGCGTGGTGCCGGGTGCGGCCGTGACGATCGCGGCGTCGTAGCCGGCGAGGCGGTTGAGCAGGCTCGACTTGCCGGCATTCGGGGCGCCGGCGAGCACCACGGTCATGCCGTCGCGCAGCAGCCGGCCCTGTCCGGCACTGCGGGTGACGGCCTCGAAGTGCCGGCGCACGGCGGCGAACCGCTCCTGCAGTGCCGTATCGGCCAGGAAATCGATCTCCTCTTCGGGAAAATCGATGGCCGCCTCGACGTGCACGCGCAGGTCGATCACGGCGCCGGTGAGCACCTGGATCATGGTGGAGAACTCGCCCTGCAGGGAGCGCATGGCGGCGCGCGCCGCTTCGCGCGAGCCGGCATCGATCAGATCCGCCACGGCCTCGGCCTGGGCCAGGTCGAGCTTGTCGTTGAGGAACGCCCGCTGCGTGAACTCGCCGGGCCGGGCGCGCCGGGCACCGAGCTCCACGAGGCGCGCGATCAGCGTTTCGAGGATGACCGGGCCGCCGTGGCCGTGCAGTTCGACCACGTCCTCGCCCGTATAGGAGTGCGGCGCGGGGAAGAACAGCACCAGGCCCGCGTCGATGCTCTGGTGGGCGGCATCGCGGAAGGCGGCGAACACGGCGCGGCGCGGCGGGGGCAGCGTGCCGAGCACGCCGGTGGCCACGCGCTGCGCGGCCGGGCCGGAGAGGCGCACGATGCCGACGCCGCCCCGGCCCGGGGGCGTGGCCGCGGCGACGATGGTGTCCGCGTCGGTCATGGGCTTCGCGGACGCTGGCACACGGCGGCGCTCAGTTCTTGCGGGCCGCCGCGGCCGCGATGCGCCGGTTGATGTTCCACTGCTGCAGCACGCCGAGACTGGTGTTCATGACGTAGTACAGGACCAGGCCCGAGGGCAGGAACGCGAACAGCACCGACATGGCCAGCGGCATGAACATCATGACCTTCGCCTGCATCGGGTCCGGCGAACTCGGGGCCATGCGCTGCTGCAGGAACATCGCTCCCGCCATCAGCACCGGCAGGATGTAGTACGGATCGGGCGAGGACAGGTCCTGCAGCCACAGCGCGAAGGGCGCCTGGCGCATCTCCACGCTCTCGACCAGCACGTAGTAGAAGGCGAAGAACACCGGGATCTGGATCAGCATCGGCAGGCAACCGCTGACGGGGTTGACCTTCTCGCGCTGGTACAGCTCCATGGTCGCGCGGCCGAGCTTCTCCTTGTCGTCCTTGTACTGTTCCTGGATGTTCTTGATGCGCGGCTGCAGGGCGCGCATCTTGGCCATCGACTTGCCGCTGGCCTCGGACAGCGGATAGAAGATGAGCTTCAGCAGGCAGGTGACGACGAGGATCGCCACTCCCCAGTTGCCGGTGACCGTGTGCACCCAGCTCAGGGCGCTGAAGAGGGGCTGGGCGATGATGAACAGATGCCCGAAGTCGGTGGCGCGCTGCAGGTTCGGACCGGCCGTGGCCAGCTGCGACTGCAGCTTCGGCCCGAGGAACACGGTCAGCGGGAAACTCTGCGTGGCGCCCGGGGCGACCACGGTGGTGGGGGCGCTCGCCGCGATGGCGTACTCGTTGCCCTGGGAGTTCATCGTGAAGCGGTAGTCGACGTCGGGCGGCGGCACCACGGCGGTGACGAACTGGTGCTGCAGGGCCGCGATCCAGCCGTTCTTCACCGGGATGTTCAGATGCCGGTCGTCGTCGTCGGAAATCTTGAGCTTGCGGTACTTGGTGCCGTCCCAGATCGCAGGTCCGCGGGTCGAGAACCGCTCGGGGTTGGCGCTGAACAGCGAGGTGTGGATCGGCGGATCATCGCGCAGGATCTGCGCGTAGGGCGCCACCGGCCAGGGCGCCGTGCTGTGGTTGTCGACCGTCTGGGTGACGCCGATGGTGTAGCTGCCGCGGTGGAACACGAACTCCTTGACGACGTCCACGCCGTGACCGTCCGTCCAGTGCAGCGGCACGCGCAGCTCGCCCTGGCCGGCCGCCATCGTGAAGCTGCTCTGCGGGCTGGTGAAGGTCGCGAGCTGGTTCGGACGGTCCGTTCCGGCAGGTCCGGTCATCGCCACCTGCAGCAGGTAGGTGACCTCGGGGTTGTCGTGATTCTCCAGCCGCACGGGCTGCGTCTGGCCCTTGACCCGGGGGTAGTGCAGCAGGTCGGCCTGGATGATGGTGCCACCGGTGAGGCTGATGTCGAGGTCGAGCACGTCGGTGCGGATGTGCACCTGCGGTCCCGCCGCCACATTCTGCGCGACGGCCAGCGTGCCGGCGGCAGCGGCCGGTGCAGTGGCGACCGCGCCGACGGCCGCGGCGGCGGCGGCGGCGGAGGTGCCGGGTGCACTGGCGCCGGACTGCGGAACCTCGTTCGCGAAATTACCGGCGGCCTGATGCGCGGCGGCGCCCGCTGCCGCATCGACGGCCGCGTAGTCCTTGACCCAGGTCTGGTAGTTCAGCCACAGGGCTGCGCCGAGGATGATCCAGAGCGCGTAGCGGGGATAGTTAGTCGTTGTCATGTGAACCGTGAGAGTGCGTACAGCCGGCGACCGGCACCGGGTCCAGGCCCCCCGGATGCCAGGGGTGGCAGCGCCCTAGGCGCCGCAGGGTGAGCCAGCCGCCCCGGAGGATACCGAAGCGGCGGATCGCCTCGAAGGCGTAATGGGAGCATGAGGGATGAAAGCGACACTTGGGACCGAGCAGGGGGCTCAGGGTCCACTGGTACAGGCGGATCAGGATGAGGACGATGGCGCGCATTGGACTTTGACTTTATCCCACAATCCATCGAGGCTCGCGCGCAGCTCGGCGGGCGAGGCGGTCCGGGCCCGCGGCCGGGCGCTGACCACCAGGTCCACGTCCGGCAGCTCGTGCTGGCGCAGTCTGAAGGATTCGCGGATCAGCCGCCGGATGCGGTTGCGCGGCACCGAGCCACCGAAGGGTTTCGAAGCGACGGCTAGGCCGAGCCGGGCCAGTCCCAACGCGTTGGGATGGACCGTGATGCCGAAGTGGCTGTTCCCGAGGCGCGTGCCGCGGGCGTAGAGCTGGTCGAATTCCCACTTGCGCCGCAGGCGCCGCGCGGCGGGAAATTTCAGTCGCTCGCGATCGGCCGGGCCCACGAAGAGGTAAGGACCTTACGGAATCAGCTTCTTGCGGCCTTTTGCGCGACGCCGATTCAGGACCGCCCGGCCATTGGCCGTGGCCATGCGGGCGCGGAACCCATGGGTACGCACGCGGCGTACTTTGCTGGGCTGGTAGGTGCGTTTCATCTCTGGGGCCTTCCGAAGAGGGGCGGGAAGGCTACGTCCCGCGCTCGAGGGTGTCAATACAGCCAGTACGTAATCCCGTCATCTGGGGGTAGACTGCGCCTCTTTTTCTTCCAAGTTCGGGCGCAGGTCAGGGGGAGTAGGTAAGTCAGTGGCGTCTTTGTGGTCCATTTGCATATCGACGCTGGAAGCGGAGCTGGCGGAACAAGAGTTCAACACCTGGGTGCGCCCGCTGCAGGCCATCGAGGGCGAGGGTGTCCTGAAGCTGCTGGCACCCAACCGCTTCGTCGTCGACTGGGTGAACAACAACCTGCTGCGGCGGATCGGCGAGGTACTGCGCGGGGCGAGCGCCGGTGGCGCGCCCATCATCACCGTGGAAATCGGCTCGCGGGCGCGTCCCGAAGTGCCCGCCGCGAACGCGGCTCCGGCGGCCGCGGCCCCGGCGGCGCGGCGTGTCGAAGGACTCGTGGTCGGAGCACGGCTGAACCCGGATTACGACTTCAAGAGCTTCGTCGAGGGCAAGAGCAACCAGCTGGCGCGGGCGGCCGCGCAGCAGGTCGGGGAGAACCCCGGCAGGGCCTACAACCCGCTGTTCCTGTACGGCGGCGTGGGGCTCGGCAAGACCCACCTGATGCACGCGGTCGGGCATCTGATGAAGGAGCGCAACGGCGAGGCGCGGGTGGCGTACGTGCACTCGGAGCGGTTCGTCGGCGACATGGTGCGGGCCCTGCAGCACAACACCATGAACGACTTCAAGGCCGCGTACCGCTCGCTCGATGCGCTGCTCATCGATGACATCCAGTTCTTCGCCAACAAGGACCGCTCGCAGGAGGAGTTCTTCCACACCTTCAACGAGCTGCTCGAGGGACAGCGCCAGGTGATCCTCACCTGCGACCGCTACCCGAAGGAAGTGAGCGGTCTGGAGGAGCGGCTGAAATCGCGCTTCGGATGGGGCCTGACGGTCGCGATCGAACCGCCGGAGCTGGAGACCTGCGTCGCCATCCTCATGACCAAGGCGCAGGCGGTCGGCGTGACGCTGCCCGAGGAAGTGGCGTTCTTCGTGGCCAAGCGCATCCGCTCGAACATCCGCGAGCTCGAGGGCGCGCTGCGCCGGGTGATCGCCAATTCGCGCTTCACGGGCCAGCCGATCACGCTCGACTTCGCGAAGGAGGCGTTGCGCGATCTGCTGCAATTGCAGGCAAAACTCGTCACCATCGAGAACATCCAGCGCACCGTCGCCGACTACTACAAGGTGCGCGTCGCAGACCTGCTGTCCAAGCGCCGCAACCGCTCGATCGCACGTCCGCGGCAGGTGGCGATGGCGCTGGCGCGCGAACTCACCACGCACAGTCTTCCCGAGATCGGCGATGCGTTCGGTGGCCGCGACCACACGACCGTGCTGCATGCCTGCGCGAAAATCGGCGAGCTGCGCGCGAGCGAGCATCGGGTGAGCGAGGACTACTCAAACCTGTTGAGAACCCTGACCGGATGATGTGGAGAGCCTGGGGACAAAATTGATGCTACAAGTTATGCACAATGGGCCCACAGGCAATGGACAGGACCCAGGCGTACTTACCCGGTGACGCGGAACGACCGCAAGGTCATGATGCAGATGGCCCCGTCCGAAGTTATCCCGGTATCCACAGGCCCTGTAGCTTCTTCTACAATCTTCTTTCAAGACTTAAGAGTTAAGAGACGCCATGAAGCTCACCGCTGCACGTGAAGATTTCCTGACCCCGCTGCAAAGCGTCATCGGCGTGGTCGAACGCCGGCAGACCATGCCCATCCTCGCGAACGTACTGCTTTCGGTACGCGAGGACCGGCTGAGCGTGACGGGCTCGGACCTCGAAGTCGAACTGGTGGCCTCCCGGCAGGTGGCGGGACAGCAGACCGGGGACGTGACCATCCCGGGGCGCAAGCTCCTGGATATCTTCCGGGCCCTGCCCGAGAAGACCGCGGTGACCCTGAGTGCCGAAGGTGACCGGGTGAACATCCGCGCCGGCCGCAGCCGGTTCGCGCTCTCGAGCCTGCCGGCCTCGGAGTTCCCGGTGGTCGATGACATCAACGCCCAGCAGAGCCTGACCCTCGCCCAGGCTGACCTGCGCAAGCTCATCGACAAGACCCACTTCGCCATGGCCCAGCAGGATGTCCGGTACTACCTGAACGGCATGTTGCTGGAGATCGAAGGCAAGACGCTGCGGGCGGTTGCCACCGATGGCCATCGCCTGGCGCTGTGCGAGGCGCAACTGCCGGCCATTGCCCGGACGGCCCAGCAGGTGATCGTGCCGCGCAAGGGGGTCCTGGAACTCCAGCGCATCCTGAGCGGTGACGGCAATGTCGAACTTGCCATCGGAACCAATCACGTTCGCGTCCAGATCGGCGAAATTCGATTGACTTCAAAGCTGATCGACGGCCGTTTCCCGGAGTACGGCCGCGTGGTGCCGGCCCATCCGACCAAGAAGATCCAGGCCGACCGCGACTCCCTCCGCCAGGCATTCCAGCGCACGGCCATCCTGTCGAACGAAAAATACCGTGGGATCCGCTTGACGCTGAAGGCCGGCCTGCTGACGGTCCAGGCCCACAACCCGGAGCAGGAAGAAGCGGAAGATCAGGTCGAGGTCCAATACCAGGGAGAAGACCTCGAAATCGGCTTCAACGTGAATTACCTGCTCGATGCCCTCGGCGCGCTGGACGGCGGAACCGTTGAAATCGGCTTGTCCGATGCCGCCAGCAGCTGCCTGGTCCGGGGTCCAGAAACCCAGGACACCAAGTACGTCGTGATGCCGATGCGCCTATGAGGAGGACGTTCCACGTGTTCCACGTGGAACATCGCGTCCTGCCGGCGAGTGCTCTGCGGAGTGGTCCGTGACCCTGGGACTGCTGACCGTGGGGAACCTGCGCTCACTGCGCCACGCAGAGCTCGAACTTCATCCCGGACGCAATCTGATCGTCGGGGCCAATGGCTCCGGGAAGACTTCCCTCCTCGAAGCCATCTTCCTGCTGGGACGGGGCCGATCCTTCCGCACCCGCAACACCGAACGGCTGATCACCCATGGGCAGTCGCGCCTGGTGGTCTTCGGCCGAACCCTGCCACCGGAATCCCTCGCCAATCCCATGGGACTGGGCGTCCAGGTGATTCGCGGGGAGCCGACCGTTGCCAAGATCCAGGGCCAGTTCGTCCGAACCCTCGCTGAACTTTCCACGGCCCTTCCCGTCCAGGTCATCGACCCGGGCGTGCACAAGCTGGTCGAGGACAGCGCATTTCGTCGGCGACGATGGATGGACTGGGGGACGTTCCACGTGGAACATGATTTCGTGGACGTCTGGGCGGCCTACACCCGGACGCTGAAGCAGCGGAACGCGGCCCTCAAACAGCTTGGCCCGGGAGGGACCGATGGCACGCCGCTGGACGCCTGGGATCAGGAACTCGTGCAGTGGGGCGAGAAGCTGGCGCTGTCGCGGCGCCGGATGCTCGACCAGTTGCGACCCTATTGGCAGGAGACGGTCGTCGCCCTCGCAGGGCTGAACGTGGAGTTGGGCTATTTCCAGGGATGGGCCCGGGATGTCCCCTTCAGCGAGACGCTACGCCAGGGTCGGGAGCGCGATCTCGCCCGCGGCAGTACGCAGGCGGGTCCCCACCGGGGCGATGTGGTGTTGAAGCTCGAGGGCAGGCTCGCGCGAGATACACTGTCCCGGGGACAGCAGAAACTCGTCGCCGTATCGTTGATCCTCGCGCAGCTGAGGATGCTGGCCGCCATCCTTCCCGAGCCTCCCACGCTGTTGCTGGACGATCCGGCAGCGGAGCTGGATTCCGATCGCCTTCGCCGGTTCATCGATCAGGTGAAGCCGCTGGGTTGCCAGTTAGTGCTCACCTCGCTGACGGCCGGTCCGCAGCCCTTTGGGCCTCCGGATCGAATGTTCCACGTGGAACAGGGTAGCGTGAGAGGCGCTTAGCCGCTCCATGAGTAGGATCGCTCAAGGGCAATCAATGGCGCGCGTCAAACCACGCGCACAGAGCCCTGCGCCATCGCCGACCGGCAGGTCTTGCGCCTCCGGTCCCACGCGAGGCCGATGATCCACGGCTAAACTCCGGCGATCTATCCATGAACAGGCGCTAATTTCGTCTAAGATCCAGGAGCACGGCGAGATGGTGGCTATAGAGCGCGACCCCTCACCCAGGGGTGTCGCGCCCCTCCGCTGGGCGCGCTTTCCACATGGGACGAAGGCCACTCCGGATGCTCCAAAATTCCTGATCAAACAAAGCCTTAGATAGCGTCATAGACGTGGCTTAGGTGGCGCCGGAGGGCTATAATGGCGGGTCACCCAAATGAGTGCCCGCATGTCGCAGAACGACGTCTACGATTCCAGTAAAATCAAAGTCTTGAAGGGCCTGGACGCAGTGCGGAAGCGCCCCGGCATGTACATCGGCGATACCGATGACGGCACGGGCCTCCATCACATGGTTTTCGAAGTCGTCGATAACTCCATCGACGAAGCCCTCGCCGGTCACTGCGACCGGGTCCAGGTGACCATCCACGCGGACGAAAGCGTTACGGTCTCGGACAACGGGCGCGGTATCCCGGTGGACATCCACCCTGAAGAAGGCGTGTCGGCCGCCGAGGTCATTATGACCGTCCTACACTCGGGCGGTAAATTCGATGACACCTCGTACAAGGTCTCGGGCGGCCTGCACGGGGTCGGCGTGTCCGTGGTCAACGCTCTGTCGGATTACCTCCTGTTGAGCGTCTGCCGCGACGGCAAGCTGCATCAGCAGGAGTACCACCTGGGTGAGCCGACGGCACCGATGAAGGTCGTAGGACCGACCACGGAGCGGGGGACGACCATCCGCTTCCGGCCCAGCGCCCAGATCTTCACGAACATCCAGTTCCACTACGACATTCTCGCCAAGCGACTGCGGGAGCTGTCGTTCCTCAACTCCGGCGTGCGCATCGAGTTCAACGACGAACGCGAGACCCGGTCCGAAGTGTTCCAGCACGAGGGCGGCCTGCAGGCCTTCGTGAAGTACCTGAACCGCACCCGCACGCCGGTGCACGAGTCGGTGTTCTGGTTCCGCACGCAGGACGGTCCGGTCGCGGTCGAGGTGGCCATCCAGTGGAACGACTCCTACCAGGAGAGCATGTTCTGCTACACCAACAACATTCCGCAGAAGGACGGCGGCACGCACCTCGCGGGTTTCCGCAGCGCCCTCACCCGCACGCTGAACGACTACATCGAGAAGGAGCTGTCCGCGAAGAAGGACAAGCTCGACACCACCGGTGACGATTCACGCGAAGGCCTCACGGCCATCCTGTCCGTGAAGCTGCCCGATCCGAAGTTCTCCTCGCAGACCAAGGACAAGCTGGTCTCGAGCGAGGTGAAGGGCATCGTCGAGTCGGCCGTGAACCAGAAGCTCGGCGAGTTCCTGCTGGAGCATCCGCAGGAGGCGCGGGCGATCGTCAACAAGATCATCGAGGCGGCCCGCGCACGCGAGGCCGCCCGCAAGGCGCGGGAAATGACCCGCCGCAAGGGCGCGCTCGACATCGCCGGCCTGCCCGGCAAGCTCGCCGACTGCCAGGAAAAGGATCCGGCGCTGTCGGAAATCTTCATCGTCGAGGGCGACTCGGCCGGGGGCTCCGCCAAGCAGGGCCGCGACCGGCGTACGCAGGCGATCCTGCCGCTGAAGGGCAAGATCCTGAACGTCGAGAAGGCCCGCTTCGACAAGATGCTGGGCTCCGCCGAGGTCGGCACCCTGATCACCGCGCTCGGCTGCGGCATCGGGCGAGACGATTTCGACATCGGAAAATTGCGCTATCACCGCATCATCATCATGAGCGTGGACGGTGATGAACACTGCTTCGTGCGCGACAGAAGCGGTGTGCGAATGACCACGATGGGTAAGTTCATCGATTCTGCACTTGAAGGATTCACTCCCAACGAGCATGGGGTCACGAAGCGGACCGGGGATTCGCTGGGCGACGTGTTGTGCTTTGGTCTAAAGGACCACGAGGTCAAGTTCCGTCCGATCAAGGGCGTGATTCGACATCCCATCGATGAGGTGCTCTACGAAGCCAAGACCGCCTATGGAAGATCCGTCCGAGTAACGGCCAGTCACAGCGTGTTCGTACACGACAACGGCGCCGTTCGCCTCAAGCTGGGAAGCGACCTTGCAGTTGGCGACCGCCTAGTCGCACCCAAAAAGATCCGCCTGCCCGAGTCAGCTCCGAGCCGAATCGACCTGCTACGGCGCCTTTACGAAGTTCCAGCGGCGCGCGAGCAAGTTTGGCTACGTGGCTCCGCCGTGGAGGATTGGTACAAGGCCCGCGTGCGCGAGAAGCATGCCGGCGATTCCGAATGGACTGCGCCCCGCGTGGATCTACCGGAAGGTGTACGGCGTATTCTGACGGCCCAAAGACGTGCCAGCGGCATTACCAATGTGGAACTGTGCAAGCGCGTGGGGATTCGGCAACCCGTGACGTTCTACGCGTGGGAGCGGGGACTGTCTCGGCCGACGTTGCCTCGCTATGAGGCGTACGTAGCGGCCATCGGTGCGGATGCCGCTTCTGTCACGCCACAAGTTGCGATCGGGCTGAGTCGGTTGGACCGCATCTGGCAGGACCAATATCGTGGCGCCCCAGCAAACTTGGTCAGAAACTACGTCAACTTATCTTCTCTTGAGGCGGAAGATATTGCATGGTTCGCTGAGCGCGACGATCTGGAGCTGACGCCAGAGCACAACGCGCACAACTCCACCCCACGATTCTTACATGTCACGCCCGAATTGTTGATGCTACTTGGCTTTTACATGGCGGAAGGCTCATGCTCCGACCGGCAAGGCATTCGACTTGCGATTGGTAAAAGCAATGAACGCTTCTGTGACGAGTTGTCCAGTGCGTTCACCAAAGTCTTCGGTCTGTCGCCCAAGCGTTATCCAATCAAGCGCGGCTGCGGCGAGCTGAAACTGCTCAACCGCGTGGCAGTCCTGGCGTGGCAGAAATTGTTCGGCTTCGATGGGGTCGACTCGCTTACCAAGAAGATTCCCGATCTGGTGTTTAACGTAGATGAGTCGCTGCGTCTGGCGTTTTTGCGCGGGTATCTTCTGGGCGACGGCTGTGTGACGGTAGGGAGGTTGGTGTTCAGCACCTCTTCTCGCGACATTGCGAGCGGAATTTCCTACTTGTTATCGACGTTCGGAATCGTTTCGAGCATCTCGGAGATCGGTGCCGATCGCTTGTCTCGGCGCTGCGGCGACCAGATCTTCAAAGAGACTCATGCGCACTGGCAGGTACGCGTTACAGCTTGCGACGAATTGACTCGGATCCGTTCCGTATGGAGCGACCACTCAGGCGCTGCCACCATTCAAGAGAGGCTCACTAAGGCTGGTCGGCCACGCGCCCGGGCTTTCAACGACATTGATGGCGACCTTATCGCTTTGCCGATATTGTCGCTAGCGCCCGTCACTGCCTCGAACGGGAACGTCTACGACTTCTCCGTTGAGGAAGATGAGAATTTCATCTGTGGATTGGGAGGCATAGCTGCCAAGAACACCGATGCTGACGTGGACGGCAGTCATATCCGCACTTTGCTGCTGACCTTCTTCTACCGGCAGATCCCGGCGCTCATCGAGAACGGCCACGTCTACATCGCGCAGCCGCCGCTGTACAAACTCAAGCGGGGCAAACACGAGCAGTACGTCAAGGACGACGCCGAGCTCACCGCGCTGCTGCTGAGCGCGGCTCTGGACGATGCCGCGCTGTACGTGAACTCCGGCGCCCCGCCGCTCAGCGGCGCGGGCCTCGAGCAGCTCGCACGCAAGTACACCGAGGTGCAGGCCATCATCAAGCGCTGGTCGCAGCGTTACGATGACCGATTGCTGGACCAGTTGATCTATCTGCCGGAGGTGCAGGCGAGCGACTTCGATCGCATCGATTGGCTGCGCGACTGGGCGCGGGAACTGGATCAGCGTTTGAACGTCCTCAACGATGGTACCCGCAGCTTCAGGATCCAGGTGCGGCCGGCATCAGATACACATTCGACGCGCATCGTGATCGAGAAGACCCAGCACGGCACGACCACGCACAAGATCCTGCCGCGCGAATTCTTCGAGTCAGCCGAGTACCAGCGCATCGCGGACCTGGCCCGCACGCTGGCGGGATTCATCGGTGAAGGCGCCTACGTCACCCGCGATGGTGACCGCCATGATGTCGGCAGCTTCAAGGACGCCATGAAATGGCTGTTCGACCAGGCGCGCCGCAAGCAGACGATCCAGCGCTACAAGGGTCTCGGCGAGATGAACCCGGAACAGCTCTGGGATACGACCATCAATCCGGAAACCCGGCGCCTGATGCAGGTGCGGATCGAGGATGCGCTCGCGGCGGACGACATCTTCACGACGCTGATGGGCGACCAGGTCGAGCCGCGACGGGAATTCATCGAGAAGAACGCGCTGTCGGTGACGAACCTCGACATTTAGTCCCGTACTGCACCCTGGCCGGGGCGCGGCCTGAACAGCAGGTCGTTCCTCGGGGAAGTGGTCTTTCAAAGATTGCTGGTCCGCTGCTTGTGGGACCGCACTGACCACATTTTACGGCTGCCTACGGATGGGTTCGCTAGCCCATCCTCCGGAAAATGCGCCCACATTCCCACTGGAGACGCCCATGAAACGACACCTGTTGATCCTGCTGTGCGCCGCCGTTCCACTGATCGCGCATGCGGCCGATAACCCGGACAAGAGCTTCTACAAGGACGCTGCCGAGGCCGGTATGGCCGAGGTCAACGACGGGATGCTGGCCTCCGACAAGGCGACCGATCCGAAGCTCAAGGAATTCGCGGCGATGATGATCAAGGATCACGGCGAGGCCAATGAGAAGCTCAGCCAGCTGGCCGGCACCAAGGACATCAAGTTGCCGAAGAGCGCCAGCGTGAAGCAGATGGCCGAGCATGAGAAGCTGAAGCTCGAGTCGGGAGAGACCTTCGACAAGGCCTACATCAAGGACCAGCTCTCCGACCATCGCAGCACCCTGCGTCTGCTGCACAAGGAAATCAACACCGGCAAGGATCCCGACGCCCAGGCATTCGCCAAGGAAATCCTGCCGACGATCCAGAAGCACATGAGGGCGATCGACAAGATCGCGAAGGAAGAAGGCGTCACCAGCTGAAGCCCGCGCTGCGGCCCGTTCGATTCACCGCACCTCCACCATCCCGGTGGAGGCTGCGCTTTGGGGCCTGACCGCAGGCTGGCAAGTCTGACGGGCAACTCCTACCCGACGAACCGCCGACCTTCCGTCAGCCGCCGCCCCGCTCACTTGAGAGAGTGTATGGGACTGGTAATTACGTGAGGTGGAGATCATGGGCAATCAGCAACAGCAGGACCCGAAGAATCAGACGAAGGGCAGCGGCTCGAACGTGAGCCAGAACCCTCAGTCGGGTCAGAAGGGGCAACAGAATCCGCGGCCGGGCACCAAGGGCGGCCAGGATCAGCAGCAGCAACACTCGGGCGGCTCCGGCGGTGACCACAACACCGGCAGCTCGGGCACCGAGCATGGCAGTACCCGCAGCTACGGCAGCGACCAGGAGCGCGCCGGCGACAGCGGCCGCAAGAGTCACGAGTGAAGTAGCAGCCTTCGCCGCTCTGGCTTGAGAGGCTCGAGAGCAAAAAGAAAGGCGGGAGTCGATCCCGCCTTTCTTCGTCATGGGACGCCGCAGCGCTTCAGGCCTTCGAGGGCGCTGCCTGTGCGGTTTGCGCCTGCCGCGCAGCCGGAGCTGCCCGGGCTTCGAGGATTTCAAAAATGCTCAGGTCATTGGCCGCATCGCTGACGGCCGGCCAGTCCTGTTCGGCCACCTTGCGCTGCAGGTAATCGACGAGCGCATCACGGGTATGGGCGTAGGTCACGGTACTCCTCCAGGGCTGCTCAATCAGGTGCGCCCCATGTGGTGGAAATCTACCCACCGCGCCTGAGGCGGCCCATCGGCGAAAACGCCGACTCCCTGTGCAGCCGTTCGACGCCCCCGCGGTAGGAGAAGTCCTAGGCGATGCGAGCCTCTCCTGCCGTCGCCCGCGAGGGGCGCGCGTTGTTATCGTGCCGCACCATCGTAGGGGCCGTCCCATGTTCATCCGATTCGGTTACGAGCTGGTTTACGCGACACCGGTGCCTACGCACATGATCCTGATGCTGCAGACCCACCTGGGTCGCGGCCAGCAGTACGTCGTGGCGGACAGCATGCAGGTCAACCGCACCTTACCCCGCAGCACCTTCACCGACAGTTTCGGCAATACCTGCACCCGCCTGGAACTGCCCGCGGGCCCTACGCGCATCACGGCCGACGCGGTGATCGAGGACAGCGGGGAGCCCGGGCCCACGAGCCCCGCGGCGGATGAACTCGCGGTGCGCGATCTGCCGTCGGAGGTCCTGCAGTTCCTGCTCAGCAGCCGCTACTGCGATACCGAAGTGATGATGTCCGAAGCCTGGCGACGTTTTGGCAACGTCGAGCCGGGCTGGGCGCGCGTGCAGGCGATCTGCGATTTCGTCCACAGGCACGTCGCCTTCGACTACCGGTTCGCGCGGCCGACCCGCACGGCCTCGGAGACCTACTCCGAACGGCAGGGCGTGTGCCGTGACCTCGTGCACCTCGCGATCACCTTCTGCCGCTGCCTGAACATCCCGGCGCGCTACTGCACCGGGTACCTCGGGGACATCGGCGTGCCCGCCGTGGAGGCGCCGATGGACTTCGCGGGCTGCCTGGAAGCCTACCTCGGCGGCCAATGGCACATCTTCGATCCGCGCCACAATGTCCCCCGCGTCGGGCGCATCCTCATCGCCCGGGGGCGGGACGCCGGCGATGTCGCCATCAGTACCGCCTTCGGGCCGGCGTGCCTGCAACAGCTGAAGATCTGGACCGACGAGACGGACAGCCACTGCCTGCGTCAGGCCAGCTGATCACACGCGGCCGCGACCGCGCCGGAGGGTAAGATACCCGCCAATGATTTACGACGCCGCGCGCCACGAGCCTGTCCAGTCGCTGGAGTGGAACGAGGATCGCGCTCGGCGCGCAATCCACGAGATCGTCGCGGACGCCGAGCAGGCCTTCACACCCGAACGGTACTGGTCACCGCACCCCAAGGACGCCGATGGCATCGATAGCGGCGCATTCACGCCGCTCTATCACGGTGCGCTCGGGGTGATTTGGGCGCTGCAGCACCTGCGCGATCTCGGCGCGGCCGCTTTGAGTCGCGACTACGCAGCGTCGCTGCCCCGGTTGCAGCAGGACAACCGGCGCTGGCTCGATGCGCAGGGAAACGAGGCCACGCCCGCCGCCTTCCTCATGGGCGATACGCCCTTCCTGCTGATGCGGCTGGCGGCGCAGCCCGGCGCCGTCGCCCAGGCCGACGAGCTCGAGCGCCTGATCGCCGGTAACCTCGAGCACCCCAGCCGCGAACTCATGTGGGGCTCGCCCGGTACGCTGCTCGCGGCGCTGTTCATGCATGAGCGCACCGGAGCCGATCGCTGGGCCGTTCGGTTCCGCTCGACCGCACGCACGCTGTGGTCGCAGCTGCAGTGGTCGGAACAGTTCGGCGTCCGGTACTGGACGCAGGATCTGTATGGCAGGCAGTCGACCTATCTCGATGCGGTCCACGGCTTCGTGGCCACGGCGCTGCCGCTGATCCGTGGCCGTGGATTGCTGGAGCCCGCGGAATGGGACGCGTGGCAGGAATGCATCGTCAACACCATCGGCCGGACCGCGACCTGGCAGGGCCCGCACGTGAACTGGCGCGCGTTCCTGGTGACGCCCGAGGGGGGCTCGCCGCGGTTCCTGATGCAGTTCTGTCACGGCGCGCCCGGGTTCGTGGTCTGCCTGGGTGCGCTGCCCTCGGACGAGCTCGATCCGCTGCTGGCAGCTGCCGGTGAGACGATCTGGTCCGCAGGTCCGCTCACCAAGGGCTCGAACCTGTGCCACGGCACCGGTGGCAACGGCTATGCGTTCCTCGCGCTTCACCAGCGCAGTGGCGAGCGCCGGTGGCTCGACCGGGCGCGGGCCTTCGCCATGCACGGCATTGCCCAGACGCAGGCCGACCGGGCGCGGTATGGGCAGGGCCGCTACTCGCTGTGGACCGGCGATGTCGGCTTCGCCATCTACCTCTGGCACTGCATCGAAGGCACCGCCGCCTTCCCGACGCTCGATGTCTTCTAGTGTGCGGCGGGTACCTGCGCGGCGATGCCGTCCAGCTTCGTGATCGCATCCCGCGGCAGGTGCAGGCTTGCGGCCGCAAGGTTTTCCCGCAGATGGCCGCGCGAAGAGGTGCCGGGGATCAGCAGCATGTTGGGCGAGCGCTGCAGCAGCCACGCCAGCGCCACCTGCATCGGCGTCGCGCCCAGGGCCTTCGCGACCTCGTCCAGCGCCCGCGACTGCAGTGGCGTGAAGCCGCCGAGCGGGAAGAACGGCACGAAGGCAATGCCCTCGCGATCGAGCTGGTCGATGAACGTATCGTCCGCCCGGTTCACGAGGTTGTAGAAGTTCTGGACGCAGACGATGTCACAGATGCGGCGGGCCTCCTGAACCTGCGCCGCCGTCACGTTGCTCAGGCCGACATGCCGGATCAGGCCGCGCCGCTGCAGCTCGGCCAGGACGCTGACCGGCATTTCGATCGAGCCCTCGCCGGGACCGTGGATGCCATGCATGCTGCGGAAGTTGACCACCTCGAGGACGTCCAGCCCGAGATTGCGCAGGTTGTCGTAGACCGCCTGTTCGAGTTCCTCGCGCGACATCGCCGGCAGCCAGGAACCATCGGTACCGCGCCGGGCGCTGACCTTGGTGACGATGACCAGCTCCCCGGGATAGGGGTGCAACGCTTCGCGGAGCAGCTGGTTGGTGATGTGGGGACCGTAGTAGTCGCTGGTGTCGATGTGGTTGACGCCGCTCGCGACGACCTCGCGCAGCAGGGCCAGCGCGCCCGCACGGTCCTTCGGCGGCCCGAAGACCCCGGGACCCGCGAGCTGCATGGCACCGTAGCCCAGCCGGTGGACGGTCCTGTCCCCCAGTCTGAAAGAACCGGCGGCCGTGATGTCGGGCATCGTTGTCTCCTGGGACCTCGGGCGGCCATGATACCGTCGCATCCGGCCCATCGCCGTGAAACGGGAATCAATGCCATGACCACGCTCACCACTGCCCCGGTTGCGCCGTTGCTTGCGAAACTGTTCGCCGATGCCGAAGTCAGCACGGCCCGGCTGCGCGAGCTGCGTGCCGGTGCGCCCGCGGATGCCGCGCGCCAGTCGCAGAACGATTACCGGACGTTCTACCTGGGGCAGGCAAAGGACATGCATCTGCCGGTGTCCGCCGAGACCGGCCGGCTGCTGTACATGCTGGCGCGCAGTGCCGGTGCCCGCAACATCGTCGAGTTCGGGACCTCGTTCGGCATCTCCACCCTCTTCCTGGCGGCGGCCCTCAAGGACATGGGAGGCGGCGGCATGCTGATCGGCACCGAGTTCGAACCCGGCAAGGTCGCGGCGGCGCGCGGCAACCTCAAGGCGGCGGGACTGGACGGATTCGTGGACATCCGCGACGGCGACGCCCTGCAGACCCTTGCCCGGGACATGCCCGCGGTCATCGACCTGGTGCTGCTGGATGGCGCGAAGTCGCTGTATTCGCAGGTTCTGACATTGCTCGAACCGCGGCTGCGGACGGGCGCGCTGATCGTCGCCGACAACGCCGACATGTGCCCGGAGTACGTGGCGCGGGTGCGCGCCCCGGATGCGGGCTACATGTCGGTCGCCATCGCCGACGACGTCGAGCTGTCGATGAAACTCCCGAAGAGCGGCTGAAGCGTTACGCCGTGCGCGTCACTGGTTGAATTCGGCGCGCAGGATCTTCGCGCCCTCGACCATGGCCTTCATCTTGCCGAAGGCCACCTCGTGCGGCAGGTATTTCATGCCGCAGTCCGGGGCGATGATGACCTTGTCGGCCGGCATGTGCTTCAGGGCGCGGCGGATGCGGGCGGCCACGGTGTCGGCCGTCTCGACCTTCATGTCCGAGAGGTCGATGGCGCCGACCATGACGTACTTGCCGGGCAGCGTTTCGAGCACCGAGCAGTCGAGGTTCGACTGGGCGGTCTCGATCGACACCTGCTTGCAGCTGCAGTCGGCCATTTCGGAGAGGAACGAATAGCCAGTGGGCCGGGCGTGGATGATCGCCGCGTAGCCGAAGCAGATGTGCACCGTCGTCGTCCCGGTCACGCCTTCCAGGGCGCGGTTGAGCGCCTTCAATCCGTAGAGGCGGGCCTTCTCGGGCCGCGCCTGCAGGTAGGGTTCATCGATCTGCACCACGTCGGCGCCGGCCGCGAACAGGTCCCGGATCTCTTCGTTGACGGCGGCCGCATAGTCCATGGCGGCCTCGGCCTCGTCCGCGTAGAAGTCGTTCTGGGCCTGCTGGGTCATGGTGAAGGGACCCGGCACCGTGATCTTCACCCGCCGCGTGGTGTTGCGCAGCAGGAACTTGAGGTCCTCGACCTGCACCGAGTGCTTGCGGCGGATCCGGCCGACGATGCGCGGCACGGGATTGGGATGGCCCGAGCGGTCCAGGGCGGTGCCGGGATTCTCCAGGTCCACGCCTTCGAGCGCCGTCGCGAAGCGGTTGGAGTAGCTTTCGCGGCGGATCTCGCCGTCGGAAATGATGTCGATGCCCGCCTCTTCCTGGGCCCGGATGGCGAGAATCGTGGCGTCATCCTGCGCCTGGGCGAGAAACTGCGCCGGCACCCGCCACAGCGACTGCATGCGCACGCGCGGCGGAAACCGTCCGGCGAGGTTCGCCCGGTCGATCAGCCATTCCGGCTGCGGATAACTGCCCACGAGAGTCGTCGGAAAGAGCATCGGTCCATCCCCCTTGTATGCATCGATCGGCCCCAAGTGTACCGCACCGGTCCCAAGCCAAACGTCGCTATACTTTCGCGCATGGTCAATGACCCCCTGCTGCTGGCGCCCGACACGCGGGTCACCTGTCCGCACTGCGAGCAGGAATTCTCGCTGGAACAGGGCTTTGCCAGGCAGGCCCTGGAGGCGGTGGCCGCCACCAGTACCAGTTCCCTCGCCGCCCTGCGGGACCAGGAGCGCACCGCGGCAGAGCGGCGCGCGCGCCAGCTGGCCGAGGACCAGGGCCGGGCGGCCCAGCGCCAGGTCGAGGACCTGCGGCGCATGCTCAAGGAGCAGAGCGAGGCCCATACCCGCGCGCTGGCCGAGGTGCGGGCCCTGACCGAGCAGGCCTTCGAGCCGCAGCTGGCGGCGATGAAGGAGCAGCTCGCCAAGAGCCAGCTGGAACTGTTCGCGATGGACCAGCGGGCCGCCGAACTGGTGGCCAGCGAACGGCAGGCCTACGAGAAGCGCCTCGCGGACAGCCAGGCCCAGCTCACCGCCCTGCGCGAGGAGCAGCTGCTGCTGCGCGAGGAACGCCAGCGGCTGCGCGACGAGAAGGATGCGCTGGCGCTCGAAGTGCGCAGGCAGGTCGATCTGAAGCTCGCCGAGCGCGAATCGCAGGTGCGCACCCAGGAGCAGGAACATGCGCGCCTGGAGAAGGCCGAACTGCAGAAGAAACTGGACGATGCCGTCGCCCAGCTGGCCGCGGCCCAGCGCCGCATGGAACAGGGCTCGCAGCAGTTGCAGGGCGAGGTGCTGGAACTCGCCATCGAGGAGGGCCTGCGGCGGGCCTTCCCGCTGGATGTCATCGAAGAGGTCAAGAAGGGGGCCCGCGGCGGCGACATCATCCAGCGGGTGATGTCCCGGACCGGCCAGGTCGCGGGCGTCCTGCTGTGGGAATCCAAGCGGGCCAAGCAGTGGGGCACCGACTGGACGACGAAGCTCCGGGAGGACATGCGCAACTGTTCGGCCGAAATCGGCGTCCTCGTCAGCCTCTCGACCGCGGTCCCGCGCGAGTGGCCCGCGGGACAGCTGTTCGGCCTGCACGATGACGTCTGGGTGACGAGCTGGTCCGCGGCGCTGCAGCTGGCCGAAGTCCTGCGCTGCGGCATGCTCGACGTGCACAAGCAGCGGCTCATTTCCGCGGGCAAGGGCGAGAAGATGGAGGCGGTCTACGACTACCTCACCTCGACGCAGTTCGCCCAGAAGCTGCGCGCCGTCTACGGCGCCTTCCAGAAGATGCGCGAGGAACTCGAGTCCGAGCGCGCCGTCACCCTGCAGCGCTGGGCCCGCCGCGAAAAACAGCTGCAGAGCGGACTTGCCGAACTGGTGGGCGTCGCCGGCGACATCCAGGGCCTCGCGCAGCAGGAACTGCCGGCGCTGGAAATGGAGCCGCCGGCCTCCTAAGGTCCGGACGGCTGCAGCGGCGGGGACACCCCGACCGGATCCAGCGGCGCGTCGTTGCGCCAGCGCCGCCGCAACATCCAGTTGACCGGTTCGGAGAAGAAGCGCGCCACCAGATCCCCCAACACCGCCGAGCAGACGATCGTTGCCAGGAACAGCACCGGCACGAGGGCCAGCGACGCACCCCCGTAGACGAAGAAGTCGAACAGCGCGAACACCACGAACATATGGGTGAGATAGATCTCGTAGCTGCGCTGGCCCATTCCCAGGAACACGCCCAGCCCAGCCGGGCTCCGCCAGCCGCTCTGGCTTGCGGCCATCGCCACCATGCAGGTCGCCAGCGCCAGCACCGTCATGCCGAGCCCTGACCGGGCAAGGCCCCAGGAGTTGGCCAGCAGCGAGCAGCAGAACATGAAAAGCAGCAGCGCCGCGCCGCCGCCGCCCAGCAGTCGCAGCCGCCACCGCGGCCAGTGCCTGTCGAAACTCAGCATCGCGGCAAGGCAGCCGAGCGCGATGGCGTCCATGGCACCCAGGTACGAATACTCGTGCCAGACCTCGTTCCCATGGGCGAGCACCGTCCGACCGAAGGGCCCCAGGACCGCGAATCCCAGCAGCACTCCCACCAGCAGCCGGCCGCCGCCGAGCCCCCGGCACACCAGCGGAAAGCCCAGGTAGAAGACCTCTTCGACCGACAACGACCACAGAATGTCCCAGCTCGCGGGCAGGTAACCGCGCCGCGCTTCGAGCACGTTGACGTGGAAAGTGAGCGCGGCGAGCAGCGCCCGGCCCAGGCCGCCGGTTCCGGCGCCCACGACGAAATCCCGCAGCCGGGCGCAATGCAGCGCGCTCAGGACAGCGAGCAGCAACAGCAGCAGCGGCGCAATGCGGGCGAACCGCAGGACATAGAAGTCCCGCACATTGACCGAAGCCAACGAACCCCAGCGCCGCAGCGCGGTGGAGGTGATCAGGAACCCGGATACGGCGAAGAACACCTGCACCGCGTACTGGCCCTTCCAGAACAGCGTCGAGACCAGCTGCTCGGGGAGCCCCGCGGCGTAGGGAATCCGGGCGAGCACCAGCCGCATGTTCACGTGGTTCATCAGCACGCCGAAGATGGCCGCCGCCCGCAGCACGTCGATGCCGTCGACCCGGCGTGGCGCCGGTGCCTCGTGAGTCGGAGTCATGTGATGTGCACCGGGCCTGCGTGTAGGAATCTGCCTTCAGGAAGACGGTACAAGTCTCAGCTCAAGCACGGACCGGATGCTGCCGATAATCCGAGTATGGACCCTGAACTCGCCAAAGTCCGGGAGTGGGCCCAAGCCGAGCTCGACGAGTTGCGCGAGCCGCCCTGGGCCACGGGCCGCTATCACCACCTGATCCAGGCCATCGACCGGATCCTGGCGCCCAGGGCGGCGCCGGCCGAAAAGTCTCCCCGGGCCAACGTCATCCAGTTCTGCACGGCGCGGCGCCGATCCCCGCTCCCGCGTCGCTAGCCGCACCCCGCGCTCCCGATCACTCCGGTGCCCCGGCCGCTGCCGCCAGATCCGGCAATCCGCCCGCGGACTTGATCAGCCGCATCACGAAATTGGAATTGATGTCCTTCACGCCGGGAATGCGCCGCAGCCGGTCCAGCACGAACTGCGAATAGGTGCGCATGTCCGGCGCCGCGACGTGCAGCAGCGCGTACTGGTTGCCGGACACCACGTAACACTCCAGCACGTAGGGCGACTCCAGCACCAGTTCGGCGAAACGATCGGCGCTTTGCGCCGAGACCACGTCCAGGGTCAGGGTGATGAAGGCCATCATGCCGATGCCGACCGCGCCGGGATTCACGCGGACGCCGTAGCCCTGGATGATGCCGCGCTCCTCCAGGCGCGCGATCCGGCGCGAACAGGGCGCCTCCGACAGACCCACGCGCCGCGCGATCTCCACGTTGGTCGCCCGCGCGTTGGCCGTGAGCGCCCGCAGGATCCGCCAGTCGAACCGATCCAGCTTGTAGTCGGCAGTGGCGAGGTACTGCTCGACCAGCTTCGGCCTCTTCGCACGTTTCATGCGCCAAAACCTATTCCAACGCAGGATTCCTGCGCAATGGTCCCCTGACTCGGCGGATTGCGCAAGCCCGTTGCCCGCGTTAGCTGGCACAGTCCTTCGCAAGCAAACGCAAAATCGAGGATCGCCGCATGCCGCAGTCACAGTTCCCGTTCCGCGCCGACCACGTCGGCAGCCTCCTGCGTCCGCAACAGCTCACCGCGGCCCGCGAGGCGCACGCCCAGGGCCGCCTGCCCCCGCGCGAACTGCACCAGGTCGAGGACAGTGCCATCGCGGATGCCGTGCGCCGGCAGGAGGAGGTCGGCCTGCCGGTGGTGACGGACGGGGAATTCCGCCGCGCCTACTGGCACCTGGACTTCCTCACCTCGCTCTCGAGCGTCCGGCGCACGGCGCCGAAGCTCGTGGCGCAGTTCCACGACCATGACGGACCCATTCCGATGGAGGCCCATGGGCTCGAGGTGGTGGGCAAGATCGGCCGGCCGGCGCCCATTTTCGTCGATCATTTCCGGTACCTGAAGACACTGGCCAAGGGCACCCCGAAGATCACCATTCCATCGCCCTCCATCCTGCACTTCCGGGGCGGCCGGGCGGCCATCGACGCCGGCGCCTATCCGGACCTGGAGCCGTTCTTCGCCGACCTCGCGAAGGCCTTCGCGGCCGAGATCCGGGATCTCGCCGCGGCCGGCTGCGAGTACCTGCAGATCGATGACACCAATTTCGCCTATCTGTGCGATGCGGGCATCCGCGAACAGGTCCGCGCGCGCCATGGCGTGGAACCCGAACAGCTCGCCCGCCGGTACGCGGACCTGATCAACGCCTCGATCCGTGGCCGCCCCGCGACCATGAAAGTCATGCTGCACGTGTGCCGCGGCAATTTCCGCAGCGCCTGGGCGGCCGAGGGCGGCTATGAACCCGTGGCCGAAATCCTCTTCAACGCCCTGGAGGTCGACGGCTACTTCCTGGAATTCGACGACGAGCGCTCGGGGGACTTCTCGCCGTTGCGGCATCTGCCGCGGGGCAGAATTGCGACTCTGGGGCTGATCACCAGCAAGAACGCCGAACTGGAGGAGCCGCAGGCGATCAAGCGCAGGATCGACGAGGCCGCCCGCTTCGCGCCGCTCGAGCAGCTCGCGCTGAGCCCCCAATGCGGCTTCGCCAGCACCTGCGAAGGCAACAAGGTGTCGGCCGAGGATCAGTGGCGCAAGTTACGCCTGGTGAGCGACATCGCGACGGACGTCTGGCGATAGCGATCCGCCATCACCCTCGTTGCCGTCGGCAGTCCCCTGAAATACAGTCAGGGGACGATGAACAGCCAGCGGATGGAAGCCTTCAGCGACGGGGTGATCGCGATCATCATCACCATCATGGTGCTGGAACTCAAGGTTCCGCACGGCGCCGACGCGGGAGCGCTGAAGCCCATGATCCCGCCGTTCCTGGGCTACGTGCTGAGTTTCATCTACGTCGGCATCTACTGGTCCAACCATCATCACCTGCTGCAGGTCAGCGAGGAAGTGAATGGCGCCATCCTCTGGGCCAATCTCAATCTGCTGTTCTGGCTGTCGATGTTTCCGGTGGTCACCGACTGGGTCGGTGAAAACCCGGGGGCCAGTGTCCCGACGGCGCTGTACGGGGGGGTGCTGCTGCTCGCGGCAGTGGCCTACTGGATACTGCAGCACGCTCTCATCACGGCCCAGGGCCGTGGTTCGTTGCTGCGGCGGGCCGTGGGCGCGGACTTCAAGGGCAGGATTTCGCCCCTGATCTATGCGTTGGGGATCCTGCTCGCATTCTGGGCACCCCACCTGTCGCAGGGCCTGTATCTGCTGGTGGCACTGATGTGGCTCATCCCGGACCGGCGCATCGAGCGGCAGGTGGTACGCCGCTAGCCGCGCCTTCGCCGGTTCAGACCGGCTGCCACTGCCAGTCCCGCACTTCCGGCATGTCCTGGCCATGTTCGTGGATGTACCGCTTGTGCTCGATCAGCTTGTTCTGCATCTTCTGTTTCAGATAAACCCCCGGCGTCCCGGCTCCCGGAACACGGTCGACGACATCCATCGCCAGGTGGAAGCGGTCGAGATCGTTCAGCACCGTCATGTCGAACGCGGTGGTGATCGTTCCCTCCTCTTTGTAGCCGCGCACGTGCAGGTTCCGATGGTTGGTGCGCCGGTACGTCAGCCGGTGGATGAGCCAGGGATACCCGTGGAAGGCGAAGATGACGGGCTTGTCGCGCGTGAAGAGATCATCGAACTGCGCATCATCCAGGCCGTGGGGATGCTCGCTGGTGGGCTGCAGTTTCATCAGGTCCACGACATTGATCACCCGGATCCGCAGATGGGACAGCTCGCGGCGCAGGATGCTGACCGCGGCCAGCGTCTCCAGGGTGGGAACGTCGCCGGCGCAGGCCATCACCACGTCCGGTTCGGAATCGCGGTCGTTGCTTGCCCAGTCCCAGATGTCGATGCCCTTGCTGCAGTGTTCGATGGCCGCATCCATGGCGAGCCACTGCGGCGAGGGATGCTTGCCGGCAACCACGACGTTCACGTAATGGCGGCTGCGCAGGCAGTGGTCCATGACCGACAGCAGGCAGTTCGCGTCGGGGGGCAGGTAGACCCGCACCACCTCGGCCTTCTTGTTGACGACGCTGTCGATGAAGCCGGGATCCTGGTGCGTGAACCCGTTGTGGTCCTGTCGCCACACATGGGACGACAGCAGGTAGTTCAATGATGCGATCCGGTGTCGCCAGGGCAGGGCGGCGGTCACTTTCAGCCACTTGGCGTGCTGGTTGAACATCGAATCCACGATGTGCACGAATGCTTCATAGCAGTTGAAGAGGCCATGGCGCCCGGTCAGCAGGTAGCCCTCGAGCCAGCCCTGGCATTGATGCTCGCTCAGCACCTCCAGCACCCGGCCGTCCGGCGCGAGGTACTCATCGTTCGCCTGCGTTTCGGTGTCCCATTGGCGATGGGTGGCCTTGAACACGGCCTCCAGGCCATTGGAGACCGTCTCATCGGGCCCGAACAGCCGGAAGTTGCGTGCCGGCTCGTTGCGGGACACCACATCGCGCAGGAACGGCGCCAGCACGCGCGTGTCGCCCGGCCCCCGGACGCCGGGCGAGGGTACGGCAAAGGCGTATTCGGAAAAATCCGGCATCCGCAGGTCGCGCAGCAGCCCGCCGCCATTGGCATGGGGATTGGCGCTCATGCGGCGGGGGCCCTCCGGCGCCAGCGCGGCGAGCTCCGGCCGCAGCCGGCCGCCGTCGTCGAACAGTTCCTCGGGGCGGTAGCTGCGCAGCCAGCTCTCCAGTTGGGCCAGGTGTTCGGGTTGTCCCGGTGCGACCGGCAACGGCACCTGGTGAGCGTGGAAGGTGCCCTCGTTCGGCACCCCGTCGACGCGCTTCGGCCCGGTCCAGCCCTTCGGGGATTCGAGCACGATCATCGGCCAGCGCGGTCGCGGGATCACGCCCGCCGAGCGGGCACGGCTGCGGATTGCCCGCAACTGCGCCACCGCCTCATCGAGGGCGGCCGCCATGGCCGCGTGCATGAGCTTCGGATCGGAGCCGCGCACGAACAGCGGTTCCCAGCCACAGCCGCGCAGGAACTGCTCCTGCTCCCCGGTGCTGATGCGCGCGAAGATGGTCGGGTTCGCTATCTTGTAGCCGTTCAGGTGCAGGATCGGCAGGACGACCCCATCGGTCACGGGGTTCAGGAACTTGTTGGAGTGCCAGGACGTGGCGAGCGGACCGGTCTCGGCTTCGCCGTCGCCGATCACACAGGCCGCGACCAGATCAGGATTGTCGAACACGGCGCCGAAGGCGTGGCTCAACGAGTAGCCGAGTTCGCCGCCCTCATGGATGGACCCGGGACACTCCGGCGAGGCATGGCTCGGGATGCCGCCGGGAAACGAGAACTGCTTGAACAGGCGCTGCAGGCCGCCCTCGTCCTGGCTGATGTTCGGGTAGACCTCGGAGTAGGTGCCCTCGAGGTAGGCATTGCCCACCACTGCAGGTCCGCCATGGCCGGGCCCGCTCAGGTAGATCATGTTCAGGTCGTACTCGCGGATGATCCGGTTCAGGTGCACGTAGATGAAGTTCTGGCCGGGCGTCGTGCCCCAGTGCCCGAGCAGCATGTGCTTGACGTGCCCGAAGGCGAGCGGCTTGCGCAGCAGCGGGTTGTCGCGCAGATAGATCTGGCCGACCGCGAGATAGTTCGCGGCGCGCCAGTAGGCATCCATGCGGCGCAGCGTTTCCTCGGAAGCCTGGGTGTTGCCGGCAGTCATCATTCGCCCCTTGTACCTTTTCGCGGTACCCAGAATACGCGAGGGTGCCGATGCGGTATGTCAGCGCAATGACTCGAGCACCAGCTGCGCGATCATCACTTCCTCGTCGGTGGGAATCACCCTGACCGTGACGCGACTGTCCGATGAGGAAATGACCGCCGCATTGGCCGCGTTGGCCGCCGGGTCGATCCGCACGCCGAGAAACTCCAGGTTCGCGCAGATCCGTTCGCGGATCGGCGGTGAGTTCTCGCCGATGCCCGCGCTGAACACGAGTGTGTCCAGTCCACCGAGCACCGCGGCGAAGGCGCCGATGCGCTTGCGGATCTCCTGGCAGAACAGGGCGAGGGCTTCAGCGGCGCGGCTGTCGGTGCCTTCGATCCGCAGCAGGTCACGGATGTCGGAGCTGGTCTCGGACATCCCCAGCAGGCCCGACTCGTGCGTGAGCATCCTGCCAAACCGCGTCGCGGACATCTGCTCCCGGGTGGCGAAGAAGCTCAGCAGCCCCGGGTCGATGTCCCCGCTGCGCACGCTCATCGGCACGCCTGCTGCGGGTGTGAACCCCATGGTCGTGTCCACACTCACCCCGTCGCGGATCGCGGCGAGGCTCGCGCCGTTGCCCAGATGGGCCAGGATCGCACGCCCCGAGCGGGCGGCAGGATCACCCAGTGCGGCCAGCCGCTGCACGAGATAGGCGTAGGACAGGCCGTGGAAGCCGTAGCGCCGGACGCCGAGCTCCTCGTAACGCCGCGGCAGCGGCAGCTGGGTCGCGACGCGCGGCATGGTGTGATGGAAGGCCGTATCGAAGCACGCGAATTGCGGCAGCCTCGGGTAGCGCTGCAGCAGCTTCGCCATGAGTTCGATCTCGGCGGGGAGATGTTCCGGGTCGAAAGGAATGACCGCCCGCAGTTCGGCCAGCAGCGCCGCCGTCACCCGTTCGGGCGCGCTGCGCTGCATGCCGTGGACCACGCGATGACCGATGGCGGTCAGGCCTGCGAATACGTCCCGGCTGTCGAGCCACCCGAGCAGCGCATCGATAGCCGCCGCGAAGTCACCGCGCGGGAGGTCGCGCCGGGTAGCCTGTCCTTCGACCGCCGCCGCAAGCTCGGTCCCGGCAATGCCGATGCGGTCGATCCTGCCGTGCAGGCTGCGGCGTGCGAGGTCATCGGCCTGAAACAGCGCGAACTTGATGCTCGAGGATCCGCCGTTGAGGGCCAGAACGGTCACGCCAGCAGTTGCTCCCGATGGGCCGCGAGGAATGTTCGGACGGAGGTGGCCGGATGTCCCGTGAGATCCGCGACCGCCGTACTGGTGAAGGCGAGCGCCGGCCCGGCGAAGCTGCGGGCGGGCGGTGCATCGGGTTCGGGGGGCTGGACCACGATGGTCCTGCCGGTGGCGGCCGTCGCCGCCGCGGCGACATCGGCCACACCGACGAGCGCCGGGCCGGTGATGTCGTAGCTCGTGTTGTCATGCCCGCTCGTGCAAAGCACCGCCGCGGCGGCGGCAGCGCAATCACCGCGGCTGACATAGCCCACACGGACCTCCCCTGCCGGCACCACGGCCTTGCCGTCCGCCACCATTTTCTTCGCCTGGGGCAGCAGGATCTCCATGTACAAGGAGTTGCGCAGGAAGGTATAGGGCACGCCGCTTTGGCGCAGCAGTTCCTCGGTGGCAACGTGATCGGCGGCAATGCCGGCGGTGTCGCCCCTGGTGATGCCCAGCCAGGAGGTGTACGCGATCTGCCGCACCCCGGCGGCCCTGGCGGCATCGATGGCATGCCCATGCGCGATGGGGCGCGGGCCGGCGCCGCCGCCGATGCTGATCAGCAGCATGCGGGTTCCGCCGGCGAATGCCGCCCGGAGCGAGTCGGGCTGCGAGAAATCCCCGAAGCGGGTGCTGGCTCCGAGCTTCGCGTACTGCGCGAGCCCCGCGGGCGTGCGGCTGCAGAGAATGAGGTCCTGGGGGCGCACCCCGCGGGCGAGCAGATCCCTGACGGCGGCATCGCCGAGTTGCCCGGAGGCTCCGGAGATGATGATGCGGTCCCTGTCCGCGGCCCGCACCGCCGGGGTTCCGAGCAGCACGCCGGCCGCCATTCCGATTCCCAGCACGTCACGCCGCGTCGGTCGCTTCATGGATTCCCCCGGTCGCACCTGCCTTCCGTAACCCGAATAGTATGGGCTATTCTGCCGTGCACGCGATTACAAAGGAGAGGGGGCATGATGCGTCGTGAACTCTGCGCCGGTCTGGCGCTGTTGGCTGCGGGATTCCTGAATCCGGGCGCCTCACCGGCGCGGGCCGATGAGGCTTCCGCACCGGCGCCGGTCTACGAGATGCCGGCCGGCACGCCCAAGTACATCCGGGCGGCGATCGACGATCCTTCACGCACGCCCGAACAGCGGGCCCGTGACTTCAACCGCAAGCCGGCCGAGCTCCTGATGATGTCCGGCATCCGCCCCGGCGATACCGTGGTGGAGTTCGCCTCCTTCGGCCAGTACTTCACGACGTTCCTCTCGGACATCGTGGGACCGAAGGGTACGGTATACATGTACGACCTGCCCTACACCGAAAAGCGCGCCGGGGATGCGAGCCGCGAGTTCGTGACCAAGCACCCCAACTCGCACTACCAGCTCGTGGACTACAACGTCCTGGAACTGCCGCAGAACGTGGATGAAGTGTTCATGGTGCTGTACTACCACGACCTCTACATCAACAACATCGATACCGCGAAACTCGACGCCCGCATCTTCAAGGCGCTGAAGCCCGGTGGGGTATTCTTCGTCGTGGATCACAATGCCACGCCGGGCGGGGACACGCTGGCGACGGCGAAGAAGCTGCATCGCATCGATCCGGCGGTGATCCGCCGGGAAGTCACGGCCGCGGGCTTCCGGCTGGAGAAGGAAAGCAAGCTGCTCGCGCATGCGGGCGATGACCACACCCAGATGGTGTTCTCTCCGGGACTGCGTGGCCTCACCGACCAGACGGTGTTCGTGTTCAGGAAGCCCCGGTGACCGCGAACGCATGACCTCCGGCATCGATGCCGGTGAGTTCGGGGCCTGGTTGCGCCAGGCCCGCGAAGCGCTGCGGGGCAGGGGCGGCAGCACCGTCCCCTGCGGTGACTGCACCGGCTGCTGCACCTCGTCCTACTCCCTCGAGGTGCGCCCTTCGGATGCGGCGGTGCTCGAGCGGATCCCGGCGAAATCCCTGTACCGCCCGCTCGGATCCGCGCCGCGCAACTGGACCGTGCGGCCGAACGCGGACGGCACCTGTCCCATGCTGGACTGCGGCCGCTGCAGCATCTACGCCCAACGTCCGCAGACCTGCCTCGACTACGACTGCCGGGTGTTCGCCGCGGCCGGCATCGACGCCGGCGGCGAGGACAAGGCGGTGATCAACCGCCGGGTGCGGCAGTGGCGCTTCCGGTTCGATTCGGACGCTGACCTGCGGGCGCATGCCGCGATCCGCGCCGCGGCCGCCTTCATCCGCGACGAGCATCAGCGTTTCCCACCGGGTATCGCACCGCGCAATGCGCTGGGCATTGCGGCGCTGGCGCTGCGGGTGTATCCAGTGTTCCTGCCTCCCGGCCCCCCCGGCGAGCCGGCAGACATCGTCCGCGCCATCATCGAGGAACCCTGCACGTGAGCGAGTACACCGGCGGCTGCACCTGTCGTGCCGTTCGTTACCGGCTGCTGGAAAAGCCATTGATCGTGCACTGCTGTCATTGCCGCTGGTGCCAACGCGAGACCGGCGCGGCATTCGCGCTCAACGCCCTCATCGAGTTCGACCGCATGGAAGTCTCGGGCGGTGCGGTCGAGGTCATCGACACGCCCTCCAACAGCGGCAAGGGCCAGCGGATCTCGCGCTGTCCGACCTGCCGCATCGCGCTGTGGAGCAACTATGCGGGCGGCGGCGAGCGGGTGCGGTTCGTGCGTGTCGGCACGCTCGATGATCCGGACCGCTGCGCGCCGGACGTGCACATCTTCACCTCGTCCAAGCAGCCCTGGGTGGTGATCCCCGAGGGCGCTCCCGCGTTCGCCGAGTTCTACGACCTCCCCCGGCAGTGGCCGGCGGACAGCCTGGCGCGCCGCGCCGCGCTGCTCGCGCGACTGTCGGGATAAGGGATCCTTTCTCAATGACGGCCATCCAGCTCACGGGCTACTACCTGGGCCTTTTCTATCTCGTGTCCGAACTGGCGCTGAGCCTGTTCCGGCGCGCCGGCAAAAGCGCGGCGGCTTCCGCGGACCGCGGCTCGGTCTGGGTGATGTGGGCCACCATCGTGCCCATCATGTTCATCGCCTTCCAGATCGAGTTCCGCTGGCGCGCGGCCGGCTGGCCGTATCAGGCCTGGATCAACGTCGTTGGCATCGCGCTGATGCTCGTGGGGCTGGTGCTGCGCTGGTATTCGATCATCCATCTCGGGCGGTTCTTCACCGTCAACGTGGCGATCGCCCAGGACCACCGCATCATCGACACGGGTCCCTATCGATGGCTGCGCCATCCGTCCTACACCGGGGCGCTGGTGGCGTTCCTGGGCCTCGCGCTGTGCACCCAGAACTGGGCCTCGCTGGTCCTCATCGTCATCGGCACCACGGCCGTGTTCAGTTACCGGATGGGCGTGGAGGAGCGGGCGCTGACCGCGGCCTTCGGCGAACCGTACCGGCAGTACATGCAGCGGACCTGGCGGCTGATTCCCGGCCTCTACTGAAGGTTCAGCCCCTCGCGGCGTCCCTCGGGAACCAGGCGACTCATCTGCGCCTCGATCCATTCCTGGGCCTCGGCATTGATCTCCCGCGGATCGCGGCCGCCGGCCCTGATGGGAGGACCGATGACCACGCGCACGGTGCCGGGTTTCTTCAGCCAGCCGCGGCGGGGCCAGAAGTACCCGGCGTTGTGGGCCACCGGAATGACCAGGCGGTCGGTTTCGGAGGCGAGGAGCGCGCCGCTGACGCCGTAGCGGCGGGTCTGCCCCGCCGGCATGCGGGTGCCTTCGGGGAAAATCACCACCCAGTCGCCTTCCTCGAGCCGCTGCCGGCCCTGCTCGACCACCTGGCTCACCGCCGTGTGGCCCGCGCCGCGATCGATGGCGATGGCATGCAGCAGCCGGATGCTCCAGCCGATGAAGGGCAGCCACAGCAGTTCGCGCTTGAGCACCCAGACCTGGCGCGGGAAGACCACGATCATGGCGAGCGTCTCCCAGGTCGAGGCGTGTTTCCACAGGGCCACGTGGTTGTCGGCGGGAATGTTCTCCCGGCCCTCGACGGTGTAGTGCAGCCGGCAGGTCCAGCCCAGGACCTTGAGCAGGACCGTGGCCCAGAAGCGGGCCACCAGCGCCCGGCGCGCAAACGGCAGGCAGGGGCCGACGAACACGAAGCCCACGGCGCACAGAAAGGTCCAGATGAACAGGAACAGGGTGAAGAAGAGCGATGCCAGGAGCTGCATGAGGCCGCGAAGTATAGCCATTGCGGGTGCACCGTCCTGCGGCGCGGCGGGCGCACCGAAATCAAGCAATTGTCATCCCGGCGTCGCTGGAACGGCCTTATAGTCGCGTGGGCGCCCTATTTTTGAGCGTAAGCTTCTCAATTGGCCCCAAAATAGTGCACACTTCGCGCCCCGCGGTTCTAAGTTGTTGATTTGGGCGTGCCTCATGTTGGCACAGGGGCTGCAATGTCTAGCCGCTCGATGCGCATCGGGCAACCCCATTTTCGGAGGCGATATGACACCGACTGATGTACTGAAGCTAATAAAAGAGAAGGAGGTCAAGTACGCGGATCTCCGGTTCACCGATACCCGGGGCAAGGAGCAGCACGTCTCCATCCCGGCCCGCCTGGTCGATTCGGACCTGTTCACCGATGGCAAGATGTTCGACGGTTCGTCGATCGCCGGCTGGAAGGGGATCAACGAGTCCGACATGATCCTGATGCCGGATGCGAGCACGGCCGTCCTGGACCCGTTCTTCGAGGACACCACGGTCAACATCCGCTGCGATGTCATCGAGCCGGCCACCATGCAGGGCTACGAGCGCGACCCGCGTTCCACCGCCCGCCGGGCCGAGGCCTACCTGAAGTCCACCGGCATCGCCGACGGTGCACTGTTCGGTCCCGAGAACGAATTCTTCATTTTCGACAGCGTCCGCAGCGGCTCGAGCCTCAACGGCTGCTTCTACGAAATCGACTCGGCGCAGGGTTCCTGGAATTCCGGCAAGGACTTCGTCGAAGGCAACAAGGGACACCGGCCCGGCATCAAGGGCGGATACTTCCCGGTGCCGCCGATCGATGCCTTCCAGGACATCCGCTCGGCCATGTGCGATGCCCTCGAAGAGATGGGCATGGTGGTCGAAGTGCATCACCACGAAGTCGCCACCGGCGGCCAGTGCGAAATCGGCGTCGGTCCCGGCGGCCTGGTGAGCAAGGCCGACCAGGTGCAGATTCTCAAGTACGCCGTGCTGAACGTCGCCCACAGCTACGGCAAGACGGCGACCTTCATGCCCAAGCCCCTGGTCGGTGACAACGGCAGCGGCATGCACGTGCACCAGTCGCTGCAGAAGGAAGGCAAGGCGCTGTTCGCCGGCGACAAGTACGGCGGCCTGTCCGAGCTCGCCCTTTACTACATCGGCGGCATCATCAAGCACGCCAAGGCCATCAACGCCATCACCAACGCCTCCACCAACAGCTACAAGCGCCTGGTGCCCGGCTTCGAGGCCCCCGTGATGCTGGCGTACTCCGCCCGCAACCGTTCCGCGTCGATCCGCATTCCCTGGGTCTCGAACCCGAAGGCGCGGCGCATCGAGGTGCGTTTCCCGGACTCCACCGCCAATCCGTACTTCGCGTTCACCGCGATGATGATGGCGGGCCTGGACGGTATCCAGAACAAGATCCACCCCGGCGATCCGGCGGACAAGGACCTGTACGACCTGGAGCCCGAGGAGTCCAAGCACATCCCGACCGTGTGCCATTCGCTCGACATGGCCCTCGAGCATCTGGACAAGGACCGCGAGTTCCTGACCCGCGGTGGCGTGTTCACCAACGACCTCATCGACGCGTACATCGCGCTGAAGATGCAGGAAGTGACCCGGCTGCGCATGTCCACGCATCCGGTCGAGTTGGAGCTGTACTACAGCGTCTGATGCTGGTGGCTGTGTACGACAATGCGCTGCAGCCCAGTCATCGCCCCGCCCCCCCGCTGACCGCGGGGGGGCGCGGTTGCAGCCAGTTTTTGTCCTCGGGCCCCGGCGGGGCTATGCTGCGGAACCATGCGAGGACTGACACTTCTTCTTATGTTAGGTGCCTGCGCCACGGCGTCGTCCGCGACGGTCTACAAGTGGGTGGACGACAACGGCGTGACGCATTACAGCGATCAGCCCAATCCCAAGGCGCAGAAGCTGCAGGTTCCCGATGCGCAGACCTACGGCGCCAAGCAGGCGGCCGTGACCGCACCCCCTGCGGCGAACTCCGCGCCCCCCACGGCGGCACCCGCCGTGTGCGTCATCGATTCTCCCGGCAGTGGCCAGGTGTTCCTGGACACCTATGCCATCTCCGGTCACGTGACCCTGGCCCACGTGGGCGCGGACAGCCAGACGACCCTGCGCCTGGATGGGCAGGACATCTCCTCGCAGCTGCGGCCCGATGGCGCCTTCACCATCCCGCAGATCGATCGCGGCGACCATACCCTCTCGCTGCAGGTGAACAGCGCCCAGGGCGGCACCGCCTGCCAGGGCAATTCCATCACCTTCTCCATCCGGCAGCGCTCGGCGGCCGGTCCCAACGCGGTGCCCATGGCGCCGATGGCTCCGGCCGCGCCGCGGGCCCCGGGAGTGGGCGCGCCGCACTGACCCGGGCGCGGAACGGGGTGCGCCATGCGCGCTGAGCATCCGCTGCCCTCGCCGCTGTCCCACTTCGATTCGGCCGAACTGCTGAATGCGCTCTCGACCGGCATCATCCTGCTCGATGCACAGCTGTGTCCCATCTATGCCAACGTCGCCGCCCAGGATCTGCTGGCCATCAGCCTGAACCAGAGCCGCGGGCGGCCCTTCGGCGATCACCTGGTCGAGACCAATGGCCTGATCCCGATCCTGCGCCGCTCCATCGAGACCGGCGAGGCCTTCGCCGACCGGGAGCTGGTCCTGAACCTGAAGTCCGCGCCGCGCGAACCGCGCATCGTGGATGTGACCATCACGCCGCTGGAGGGCGAGGTCACCGGAACGCACCTGCTGCTGGAACTCACCGATACCACGGCGCGACAGCGCATCTCGCGCGAGAACGAAATGCTGGTGCGGCTCGACAGCAGCCGCATGATGCTGCGGCAGCTCGCCCACGAGATCAAGAACCCGCTGGGAGGCCTGCGCGGCGCGGCGCAGCTGCTGGACCGCGAGCTGCCCAACGACGCTCTCAAGGAATACACCAACGTCATCATCTCCGAGGCGGATCGCCTCAGCGCGCTGGTGGCGTCGATGACGGGGCCGAACCGGCCCATGCAGAAGACGCAGCTCAACATCCACGAGCTGTGCGAACACGTCTACCACCTGCTGCGCGCCGAGGCGCCCGCGGGCGTCGTGATCGACCGTGACTACGACCCGAGCCTCCCCGGCGGCCACTTCGACCGCAACCAGCTGATCCAGGCGCTGCTCAACGTCGCGCGCAATGCCATGCAGGCGGTGGGCGAACAGGGCCACATCACCCTGCGGACCCGCGTCTTCTCCAACATCAGCATCGCCGGACGCCGCCACCGGCTGGCGGCCGGGGTGCAGGTGGAGGACGACGGGCCGGGCGTGCCGGCGGAGCTGCGCGCCAGCATCTTCTATCCCCTGGTCACCGGCCGTTCCACGGGCACCGGCCTGGGGCTGGCCGTGGCGCAGGATCTCGTGACCCGACATGGAGGCCTGATCGAATTTGAGAGTGAACCCGGCCGCACCGTGTTCAAGCTCATGCTGCCTCTCGAGGAATCATTCCCATGAGTACACTGAATCTTCGCGTCTGGCTGGTGGACGATGACGCATCGATCCGCTGGGTGCTGGAGCGCGCCCTGCGCAACGGCGGCATGCTGCCACGCACGTTCGATGCCGCCGAGCCCGCCCTCACGGCGCTGCGCGGCGATGCCCCCGATGTGCTGATCACGGACATCCGCATGTCCGGTCAGTCGGGACTGGAACTGCTCAAGCGCATCCGCGAGACGCGCCCGACCCTGCCGGTCATCGTGATGACCGCGTACGCGGACCTCGGCAATGCCGTCTCCGCCTACGAGAGCGGCGCCTTCGAGTACCTGCCCAAGCCCTTCGACATCGACCAGGCCGTGGACCTGGTGCGGCGCGCGGCGCGCACCGGTACGCCCACCACGGCCGATGGCGGCAGCCCGCCGCCGATCCCGGAACTGCTGGGCCGCGCCGCGGCCATGCAGCAGGTGTTCCGGGCCATCGGCCGCCTGTCCCGCTCCAGCGTCACGGTCCTGATCACCGGCGAATCCGGCACCGGCAAGGAACTGGTCGCGCGGGCGCTGCACGAACACTCGCCGCGGGCCGCGAAACCCTTCATCGCGCTCAACACCTCGGCCATCCCCAGCGAGCTGCTCGAGTCGGAACTGTTCGGGCACGAGAAGGGCGCGTTCACGGGCGCCGACAGCCTGCGTCGCGGGCGCTTCGAGCAGGCCGACGGCGGCACGCTGTTCCTCGATGAGATCGGTGACATGTCCACGCCGCTGCAGACGCGGCTGCTGCGCGTGCTGGCCGAAGGGGAGTTCTACCGCGTCGGCGGCCAGACGCCGATCCGGGTCGACGTGCGCGTCATCGCGGCCACCCACCAGAACCTGCAGGACCGGGTCCAGCGCGGCGTGTTCCGCGAGGATCTCTACCATCGCCTGAACGTCATCCGCATCGAACTGCCGCCGCTGCGCGCCCGCGCGGAGGACATTCCGGAACTGCTGGACCACTACCTGCACGTGGCGGCCATGGAACTGGGCGTCGAGCCCAAGGCGCTGGCCGCGGACGCCAAGGAAAAGCTCGCCGCCCACACCTGGCCGGGGAACGTGCGCGAGCTCGTCAACCTGTGCCGGCGGCTGACGGTGCTCGCGCCAGGGTCCGAGATCCGCATCGAGGATCTGCCGGCGGAGCTGGCCGCCGACGGCGAGGCGGCGGGCGAGGTCGACTGGGCCAAGGCGCTCGCCAGCTGGGCCGACCGGCAGGCGATGGTCGGCAAGCGACCGCTGCTGAGCGACGCGCAGCCGGAGTTCGAGCGGGTGCTGATCCGCGCGGCGCTCAAACGCACCCAGGGCCATCGGCAGGATGCGGCCAAGCTGCTGGGCTGGGGTCGCAACACCCTGACGCGCAAACTCAAGGAACTGGGAATGAACTCCGCGGAATGACCGCGATTCCGTGAGAAGATCCGGCGCCTATGGCGATCCTGGATCAGATCTGGCAGCGGGGCATGCTGTTCAACAGCGTCGGCGACTGGGCCATGGCCCTGATCGTGTTCCTGGCCGTCTTCATCGGACTGCTGGCGGTGCGGCGCGTGATCCGTTCACGGCGGCGCAGCTGGATCGGCTCCGGCCGCACGGTTCCGCTGGCCCTGGATCTCACCGCGCAGCTGGTCGAGCGCACCTCGCGCCTGTTCATCTGGGGCGTGGCGATGTACAGCGCCATCGAGCAGCTGACGCTGCCCGACGGCAATCACATCGCGCACCGGATCAGCCGTGGGGTGGACGTCGTCATCACCCTGATCTTCTGGTACCAGGCGGCCCGCTGGGCGACCTCGACCGTGCGCTACCTGATCGACCAGCGCCGGCGCAGCACGCAGGGCCTGGAAGCGGCGCTGTCCGGCTCGATGGAAATCTTCCTGTTCGTCGCCGGCACGGTGATCTGGGCCCTGGCGCTGCTGCTGGCCCTGGACAACATGGGCGTCGCCATCCGGCCGCTGCTCGCCGGTCTCGGCATCGGCGGCATCGCGGTCGCGCTGGCCGTGCAGGCGGTGCTCGGCGACCTGCTGGCGTCGATGTCGATCGCCATGGACAAGCCCTTCGTCATCGGCGATCTGCTCACCGTCGATGCGCTCACGGGGACGGTCGAGTACATCGGCGTCAAGAGCACCCGCATCCGCAGCATCACCGGCGAACAGATCGTGCTCGCGAACTCGGACATCACCAAGTCGCGGATCCGCAATTTCGGGCGCATGACCGAGCGCCGGGTATCGTTCGACCTGCCCGTCGTCCATGACACGGCGGTGGAAAAGCTGCGCGCGCTCCCCGATGCCGTGCGCGCGGCCGTCGAGGCGCTGCCCCAGGCCCGGTTCGAGCGCTGCGCGCTGCTGGGCCTGTCCGAATCGGCGCTGCGTTTCGAGGTGGTGTACTACGTGCGCGCGCCGGAGATGTCGGTGTATGCCCAGGTCCAGCACGGCATCATGCTCGGGCTGATGGAAGGACTGCGCGAGCTGCGGGTGCAGCTGCCGACGCCGACCCAGGTGCCGATGCCGGCGCTGCCGCCCCTGACGCAGGTGACGGCGCCCGAAACCTCGGCTCTCAGGGCCCGCTGAGCCGCATCGTGTCTGACAGCCGCAGGCGCCTGAGCGCCTCGGCGGCTGCCGCGACCGCCACGATGCCGCCGGCGAGGGCCCGATGTCCCTCCAGATCGGATGAAAAGACCCCAGGGCGATCAGCAAGGTCGTCGAGGCGGCCGGGGGATGCTGGGCTTTGAGAATCGACTCCAGGATCGCCGCCGAGCCCAGGGCACCGAGCGCTGCGAGGGCCCGCGGGACGGTGACCTCCTGCAGCACGAAGATGGAGGGCGCATGGCTCAGGCCCAGGGCGTAGACCCATGTGAAGCCGGCGATCGCTCCGACCGTGTGCCCCACGACCACGTTGTACGCACGGGCGGATCTGTGCTGTGACTGCTGCACGACCATGATCGCCGTGGGACCGAGGCTTGCGAACAGGAACAGCTGGCGCGTGGCCGCGGCGAGCACTGCCGCCGGCACAAGCGCCGTCATCGCCGCAAGAGGCACCCAGAGTGCATCCGGCCATTTGGAGAAGTGCACGGTCATGCAATATTCACCCCCGCAACGGCGAGCCAGCGCCTTGTCAAGCATGCTTTACTTCCACGGCCCGGCAGAGTAGAGTCAAGCAAGCTTTACATCGCGGTACGGCCCATGCCCGAGTCCGACTTCGATCCGCAACCCACCCGCCCCTTGCCACCGGGCCCTCCGCAGTCCCCGGGGTATCAGATGCTCGGGCGGGTGAACAAGTTCTACTCCCTGCGCGTGGTGGGCATCCTGTGCAGCCTCTGGACGTACCTGTGCGCGCTGGGGGTGGCCATGGTGGCGCCGCGCTACCTGGCGCCGGACACGCGCAACTTCGTCGTGGTGGTGCTGCCGCTGCTCACCGGAGTCCTGGTCGTAGGCATCATCTTCATGGCGTACGTCGCCAGCGACGAGTACGTCCGGCGCCGCATCCTCAGGTGCGCGGCGCTCACCGGTGTGATCGTGGCCTTCAGCACGCTCGGGTACTTCTGCCTGGAGATGCTCGGCTACGCCCGGCTGTCCATGATCGTCGTGAACCTGTACGGCTGGGCGGTGTTCACCGCGCTGCTGATGTGGATCCTGTACCGCGCGCGATGAGGAACATCCTCCCGGAACTTCGGGCGCAGCGCGGCTGGACGCAGGGCGATCTCGCCGCGAAGCTGTCGGTGTCGCGACAGACCGTCAATGCCGTGGAGACCGGCCGCTACGAGCCGAGCCTGTCGCTCGCCTTTGCCATCGCGGCGCTGTTCGCACAGCCGATCGAGAGCATCTTCCAGGCGCAGCGGCAGCCGTCGCGGTTCACCGGCGACCCGGGCGCGGCCCCGGCAGAGCCGTAGCGGGTGTTCCACGTCATCCTGTACCGGCCCGAGATCCCGCCGAACACCGGCAACGTCATCCGGCTGTGCGCCAATACCGGCTGCACGCTGCATCTGATCCGGCCGCTGGGGTTTGCGCTCGACCGCGGGTCGGTGCGGCGCGCGGGCATGGACTATGCGCAAATCGCCACGGTGCAGGTCCATGACACCCTGGAGGCCTGCCTGGGAACGCTCCCCGCGGCGCGGCTGTTCGCCATCGAAACCGGCGGCGCGCGCCGCTACGCGCAGGCCCGGTTCCGGCCGGGTGACGCACTGCTGTTCGGCTCCGAATCGACGGGCCTGCCGGCGCAGGTCCTGGCCGGCATCGCGGCCGGGCAGACGCTGAGTATCCCCATGCGCCCGGGCAACCGCAGCGTGAACCTCGCGAACGCGGTGGCGCTGACCGTGTACGAGGCCTGGCGGCAGCAGGACTTCGCGCAGGCCTGAGTCTCAGTCGGTCTCGGCGCGGATCGGCCGGCGCATCAGCGCCCGCACGACCTCGTCGGCCGGCAGGTCCTCGTAGAGCACGCGGTAGACGCCCTCGCACAACGGCATCTCGACGTTCTCGCGCCGGGCCACTTCACGCACCGCGCGCGCGGCGTGCACGCCTTCGACCACCTGCCCGATGGCGGCGCGGGCCTGCTCGATGCCCTGGCCGCGCGCCAGCAGCAGCCCGAAGCGCCGGTTGCGGCTCTGGTCGTCGGTGCAGCTCAGGACGAGGTCCCCGAGGCCCGCGAGGCCCATGAAGGTCTCGCGCCGGGCGCCCAGGGCGACGCCGAGGCGGACCATTTCGGTGAGGCCCCGGGTGATGAGCGCGATGCGCGTGTTCGCGCCGAACCCCAGGCCATCGGCGAGACCCGCGGCGAGCGCCAGCACGTTCTTCACCGCGCCGCCGACCTCGACGCCGGCGATGTCGGTGGACGTATAGGCGCGGAAGTTGGCACTGGAGAGATCGGAGGCGAGCGCGGTGGCGAAGCCATCGTCCGCGGAGGCCACGGTCATGGCCGTGGGCAGGCCGGCCCCGACTTCGCTGGCGAAGGTCGGACCGGAGAGCACCGCGAACGCGCGGCCGGTGCCGAGGACTTCGCGGGCCACCTGGTGCGGCAGCAGGCCGGTGTGGGCCTCGAAGCCCTTGGTCGCCCAGGCGAGCCGCGTCTGGGGTTCGAGCAGCGGCCGGATCTGCTCGAGCAGATCGCGGAAGGAACCGCTCGGCACCACGACCAGCGCGTCGAGCGCCCCGGCGAGCTGCGCGCCCAGGGAGCCGCCCACGCTCAGGGATTCGGGAAAGTCGGCCTTCGGCAGGTAGGGGCGGTTGGCGCGCTCGCGCACCATCTCGGCCACCTGGGTGGGGTCGCGACCCCACAGCCGGGTGGCCTTGCCGCTGCGGGCGAACTGGATGGCGAGCGCGGTTCCCCAGGACCCCGCGCCCAGCACCGCGATCGGTGAGCCGGCCTGCGGACCAGGCTGGTCGGCCACCGGCCTAGTTCTTGGTGGCCGACGCCTGGTTGCGCGCGTCGGTCAGCGCCCGCTCGTACAGCGCTTCGAAGTTCACCGGCGGCAGCAGGAACTGCGGGAAGCCGCCCTGCGTGACCAGGTTGGAGACGGCCGCGCGGGCGAACGGGAACAGGACGTTCGGGCAGATGGTGCCGATGGCGCGGCGGGCGTCATCGTCCGAGAGGTTGCGCATCAGGAAGGCGCCCGCCTGCTTGACCTCGACCAGGAACATGGTCGCCTCGCCCTGCTTGGCCGAGACGGTGACGGTCAGCACGATCTCGCGCAGCTCGGGTGTCAGGATGTTCACGCCGGTGTGCAGGTCGAGATTGATCTGCGGGTTCCACTGGCCATCCACGCGCGGGCCGTTGGGCGCCTCGTACGAGCAGTCCTTCAGGTACACGGCCTGCAGGGCCAGCTGGCTGCCGGTGGCGTTCGGATCGCCCAGGGCGGGAGCCGCCGGTGGGGTGCCGTCGTTGTTCTCAGTCATTCATTCGTCTCCTGTAAAAGCGGATCCAGGCCGCCGCGGGCGTCGAGTGCGATCAGGTCATCGCAGCCGCCGATGTGGGACTGGTTGATGAAAATCTGCGGGACCGTGCGCCGGCCGCTGCGGGCCATCATTTCCTCGCGGGCGCCCGGGCGGGCCTCGATGTCGATCTGCTCGACCGCGACACCCTTGGACTGCAGCAGCTGCAGGGCCCGCGAGCAGTAGGGGCACCAGCGGGTGGCATAGACCTTGACCTGCGCCATGAGCTCTCAGCCCTTGGCCAGCGGCAGGTTCTCGGCCTGCCAGGTCGCAAGGCCGCCGCGCAGGCAGAAGGCCTTGGTGAATCCCTGGGCGGCGAGATTGCGCACCACCACCGGGCCTGCGATCTCGTCCTTGCCATAGACCACGACGGGCTTTTCGCGATGCTTCTTCAGCGTCTCGCCGGCCCGCGGCACCTGGTCCGGCGGCAGCTGGCGGGCACCGCTGATATGGCCGGCGGCGAATTCATCGAGGCTGCGCAGGTCGAGGACCAGGGCGCCCTGGTTCATGAGCCGTATCAGTTCCTGCGGGGAAATCGCGCTGATGCCCTGCCGGCGCAGGTAGGTCTCGTAGGCGAACACCACCAGCGCCGCGATCACCGCGGCGGCGGCCATCACCGGATGATGTCCGACGTATTCGATCAGCCTGTCCATCCGGCTCGTCCCGCCTGGCACACCTGCAAAAAAGGGCGCGTAGTATACCGGGCATGGGTGAATCGCGTCGGATTGTGCATAAGGGGGTCCTGGCCGCCGTCTGCCTGCTGGTGCCGCTGGCGGCGCTGCCGGCAGCGGGGGACCGCCAGGCCCGGACCCAGGCGCAGCTGCAGGCCCTGAAGGGCCAGATCAGCGCCATCCGCGACAAGGTCAGCCGCGATGCCGTCGAGTCGGACCGCGCCGCCCAGGCGCTGCAGGCCGCGGAGGTTTCGGTCACCGCCGCGCGCGCCCGGCTTGCGGACCTGCGGCGCGAGCGCGCCCAGCGCAGCGCGGACCGGGCCGCCCTCGCCACCGAGCAGCGGCGCCGCCAGGCGGACGTGGCCGCGATGCGCGCCGGACTTGCGCAGCAGCTGCGCGCCGCCTACATGATCGGCCGCGAGGAACCCCTGAAGCTGCTGCTCAACCCGCAGGATCCGGTGCGCACCGGGCGGATGTTCGCCTACTACAGCTACTTCGGTCGCGCGCGCGCCGGCGTCATTGCGGCGATCGATGCCGACCTGGGCAGGCTCGCGGCGCTGGATGCGCAGCTGGCCGCCGACGAGCAGCGCCTCGATGCCCTGCAGAGCGCCAGCACCGATGAACTGGCGCAGCTGGAAGGTGCGCGGGCGCAGCGCGACGCGGCGCTGGTGGCCATCAAGGCCGACTCGCGCAACAGCGCCGAGGCCCTCAAGCGCCTGCAGGCCCAGCAGACCGCGCTGACCGCCCTGCTGCGCGACCTGGACCGGGCGCTGCAGCCCTTCCCCGGCGATTCCAGCGGCGCCTTCGGTGGCCTGCGCGGACATCTCGCGTGGCCCGTCGGCGGCCACCTCGCGGCGCGCTTCGGGCAGGTGCGGGCCGGGGGCCTCAAGTGGGAAGGGATGCTCATCGACACCCAGCGCGGCGCCGACGTGCGCGCCGTCTACAGGGGACGGGTCATCTACGCCGACTGGCTGCCCGGTCTCGGGCTGCTCACCATCATCGACCACGGCGATGGGTACCTGAGCCTGTACGGCCACAACGACCGGCTGTACAAGGCGGTGGGCGATACCGTGTCGGCCGGCGAGGTGATCGCGGCCAGCGGCGACAGCGGCGGCAGCAGCCGTCCGCAGCTGTATTTCGAGATCCGCAAGGGCAGCAGGCCCGTCGATCCCGGGCCTTGGTTCCGCCAGGCCGCGCCGCTGACGAACTGATTTATTGCAGTGCAGCATTACGGCTCTGCGGTGCACCGCAATCGGGCACGGACCGCAACATGAACTTTGCGCATTTCGCCAACTGCAACAATGTTTCGGGACCGCCGCATCTGGGATGTTTGACGGTATGACCGACCCTGCGCCGAAGGACGTCGAGCAAGCCTGGGATTCGCTGGAGCCTTTTGCCCAGCTGTTCCGCGCCATGATGCCGCGCGCCGCGACCATCGCCGTCTTCAACTCGGCCGGGCGCATGCGCTGGTCGAACGAGGCGACCATCGGACCCGATCTCATCGGCCGGGTCGAAGCCATGCTGCCCGTGGCGCGGGACGCCACCGCCGGCGAGGGCACGCTGGAAATGCTGGGCGAGCAGCCCGCGTACCTCTTCTGGATGCGCCACGACGACGGCACGCTGCTCGCCGTCGTCGCCGTGCTGACCCGCTATGCGCCGAACGACACCGAACCGCGCGGCTTCACCTTCGCCCATTCGCTGCTGCGGCCGGCGCTCGAGTGCCTGCGGCGCGACCTGCTCTCCAGCCGCGTGATCGGCGACCTGCGCGATTCGCTCGACGAACTCGACGACGACCTCGACCTGCTGCTGGCGGATGCCACCGATGCCAACATGGCCCCGGATGGGTCGGATGAGCTGAAGGCGCTGCTGCAGCGGATCGTGAGTCACCTGCAGTGCACGGTGGCCGCGCTGATCGTCCCGGAAAAGGGCATCGCGCTGGTGCGCGGCGCCACGGAGTCGAAGAGCGACGGACAGCTCATCGCCCGCGCCCACCGGCACCTGCTGCAGATCGCAACGACCAACGCCCACCCGGTGATCCTCAACGACCTGCAGACCGGACCGCTGGCCGCGGTGGTGCAATGCCGGGCGCTGATCTGCCCGGTGCGCAGCGGCGGCGGCCGCGGCATGGGCGTGCTCGCCCTGTTGCGGGCCCCGCAGCTGCGCGAGTTCCGCCAGCGCGATGGCCGGGTGGCCGAGATCCTGGCGCGCCGCGCGGCGGTGGTCGTCGCCAGCCACTACGATGCGCTGAGCGGCCTGTACACGCGCACGGCCTTCGAACAGCGCGTGCGCTCGATCGTGGCCGAACGCACCATCACCAGCACGCCGTGGAGCGCGCTGTACGTGAACTGCGACCGGCTGCACGTCATCAACGACAACCACGGCATGCACGTCGGCGACACCGTCATCGGCCAGCTGGGCGAGCTGATCCGCAGCCGCCTGCCACCCGGGGCGCTCGCGGCGCGCATCTCCGGTGACCGCTTCACCGTGCTGCTGCCGACCGAGGTCGAGGACGCGAGCCGCTTCGCCGAATCGCTGCGCGTCGGCGCCGAGATGCTCAGCGCGCTGCATCCGGGCCAGGAGATCAGCATCTCGATCAGCATCGGCGTCGCGCCGCTGGAGAACGGCCGCGGCGGGGAACTGGCGCATTCGCTCGCCGCCGCGGAGACCGCCTGCAAGGCGGCCAAGGACCGGGGCCGCAACCGGGTCGCGACCTACCAAGTGGCCGACCAGAGCATCATCCGCCGCTTCTCGGACATCGACGTGGTGGCGCGGGTGCGCGAGGCGCTCGCGCACAACCGGCTGCGGCTGCATGCGCAGGCCATCGCGCCCTTCAGGTCCGGGGCGCAGAAGCCGCCGCATTACGAGCTGCTGCTGCGCATGATCGACCGCGAGGGCGGTGCGCTCGGTCCGGACACGTTCATGTCGGCGGCGGTGCGCTACCAGATGATGGCGGACATCGACCGCTGGGTGGTGCGGCACGCGATCTCGCTGCTCAAGCCGTACGCGCGGCAGCTGCAGCAGCGGCCGGTGGTGTTCTCGATCAATTTCTCCGGGCAGTCGCTCGGGGATGACGAGTTTCCGGACTTCCTGTTCGATTGCGTGCAGAAAAGCGGCATCGACCCGCGGGTGTTCTGCTTCGAACTCACCGAGAACGCGACCATCCTCAACCTCGCGCGCGCCGAAGTGGTGATGCGCCGGCTGCGCCGCATGGGCTGCGAGGTCGCCCTCGACGACTTCGGCACCGGGCTGTGCTCGCTCTCCTATCTGCGGCAGCTGCCGGTCACCATGCTGAAGATCGACGGCAGTTTCGTCCGCGACGTGATCCGCGATCCGCGTGCCGACAGCATGGTGCAGGTGATCGCGCAGCTCGCGCGCACCATGTCGCTGGACACGGTCGCGGAGTACGTGGAGACTCAGGAAATCCGCGAGCGGATCGCGGCGCACGGCGTCGACTATGCGCAGGGCTATGCCGTCGGGCGGGCCGAGCCGTTCGATGAGCTGCTGCGGCGCCTGCCGCAGCTCAATGGCGGGACCACGGCCGAGGACGGCGGCGACGAGGCCGCGGCGGTGGCCGTCTAGAAAAAGGTCGTGAATTGGCTCTGCTGCATTTCCTGATCGATACCTTCCTGCACCTCGACCGGCACCTTGCCGAAGTGATCGCGCTCTACCACGCGTGGATCTACGGCATCGTGTTCGTCGTCGTGTTCGCCGAGACCGGGCTGGTGGTGACGCCGTTCCTGCCCGGTGACTCGCTGCTGTTCGCCACCGGCGCGCTCGCCGCCATCGACGCCACGGGCACGCTGCATGCGCCGCTGATGTGGCTGCTGGTGTGCGTCGCGGCGGTGCTCGGCAACACCAGCAACTACGCGATCGGGCGCGCGATCGGCCCGCGTGCGTTCTCGGGGCGCCTGCGGCTGCTGCGGCCCGAGCATCTGCGGCGCACCGAGGCCTTCTTCGCGCACCATGGCGCGGTGACCATCCTGTTGTCGCGGTTCCTGCCGCTGCTGCGCACGTTCGCGCCGTTCGTGGCCGGCGTCGGCCGCATGCGCTACCTGACGTTCCAGGCCTACAACCTGGCGGGCGGCTTCGCGTGGGGGACGCTGTTCATCTGGGGCGGATACCTGTTCGGCAACATTCCGCTGGTGAAGCGCAACTTCGGCCTGGTGACCGTGGGCATCATCGCCGTGTCACTGCTGCCGCTGCTGTGGGCGCTGTGGAGCGAACGCGACAGCTTGGCGAAAGGGGGCTGACAGCCAGGGGTGTACCAACATGGCACAATCGCGCCATGAGCGGACGCACCCGAGGCTATGCCCACCGCATCGACATCGTGGCCGGGGCCCCCGTGGTCTGGAAGACCCTGACCAGCACCGAGGCCCTGCGCAAGTGGTGTTCACCCGATGCCCAGATCAATGCCCGCGAGGGCGGATCGTTCCGCGCCAGCGTGGACCGCGTGGCGGAACTGGAGGCGCATATCGACGTGCTGGTGCCCGAGCGGCGCATGCGCATCATCTACCTGCCCTCCGAGGAACTGCCCGCGAACAGCGCGATCGTCGATGACTTCATCCTCGATGGCTCGCATGCCGGCAAGACCATCCTGCGGCTGCTCGGCTCGGGGTTCCCCGTCTCCCCGGCCTCGGACGCGTTCTATCTGCGGCTGCGGACGGGCTGGGAGCGGGCCGTGGCGCGACTCAAGGTGCTGGCCGAACAGACGGCGGGAGGCCAGGCCTGATGGTCGGCTTCCTGTTCCGCGCGGCGCTGTCCGTGATCGGCCTGTGGATCGCGACCCGCTGGGTCAGCGGCATCCGCATCGCCGATGCGCAGACGCTGGTGCTCGCCGGACTGGTGCTGGGAGTGGTGAATGCGATCGTGCGTCCGATCGCGGTGATCCTCACGTTTCCACTCACCATCCTCACCCTCGGGTTGTTCCTGCTGGTGGTGAACGCCGGCATGCTCGGCCTCACGGCGCTGCTGCTGCGGGGATTCCACATCGCCGATTTCCGCGCGGCGCTGCTGGCGAGCCTGATCGTGAGTGTGACGGGGTGGATCGGCTCCTCCTTCATCAACTCGCGCGGCGGCTTCGAGGTCTACGTCAACCGCCGGCCGCGACGGTGATCGCGCAGCGGCGCCGTGGTGGCGCGATACAACCCCCAGGCGAGTGCCAGCAGCACCAGTGCGCCCAGCCATTGGCCGAACTGCAGGGTCTTCGACAGCGCCAGCACGTCGGGGTTGGCGGCGAGCACGATGGGTATGGCGATGATGATGCCCATGAGGGCCTCGCCTGAGATCAGCCCCGCGGCGAACAGCACTCCCTTGCGCGCCATGCGTTCGATGTCCTCGGTGCCCGCGTCCGGTGCCCGCCGCCGCAGGGCCCGTTCGGCGAACCAGGCGAGCGCGCCGCCCAGGAAGATCGGCATGGTCACGTCCATCGGCAGGTAGATGCCCACCGCCGCGGCCAGCACCGGCACCCGGAAGGCGCTGCCGCGCAGCCGCAGGATCTCATCGAGCACGATGATGCCGATGCCGATCAGGCCGCCGGTGATCACCATGCTCCAGGGCAGCGAGCCGCCGAACATGCCGCGCGCGACCGAGGCCATCAGCGTCGCCTGCGGCGCCAGCAGCGGCTTGGGATGGGCGGCCGTGGGTACGCCGATGCCGTAGGCCGCCGCCAGCAGGTTCAGCACCGGCGCCATGACCAGTGCGCACACCACGGCGCCGAGGGCGAGCATCACCTGCTGTTTCCACGGGGTCGCGCCGATCATGTAGCCGGTCTTGAGGTCCTGCAGGTTGTCCCCGGCGATGCAGGCCGCGCAGCACACCACCGCGCCGACCATGATGGTCGCCACCGGTCCGATGGCCGCGGTGCGGCCCATCAGTCCGAGCAGCACGGCGGCCGCGAACAGGATGGTCGCGATCGCGATGCCGGAGACGGGATTGTTGGAGGAGCCGACGAGGCCCGCCATGTAGGCGGACACCGAACAGAACAGGAATCCCGCCACGATCATGATGAGCGTCATCGGCACGCTCACGGCCAGTGTCCCGACGATGCCGTGATAGAGCAGGCCCAGGGGGATCGTGAACAGGACGATGCCGCCGAGGATCCACTTCATCGGCAGGTCGCGTTCCTGTTCCGGGATCACGGCGCCGGCACCGGCGCGCGCCACCGCGAGCCCGCTGCGGATGCCCGAGGCCAGCGACCCGCGCAGGCGCAGCAGCGTCCAGATGCCGCCGACCACCATGGCGCCGACGCCCAGGTAGCGGATGTGATGTGACCACAGGATGCTCGCGGCATCGGCGGCTGGCTGTCCCGCGACGGCCTGCGCCAGCGGCGCGTTGTGGTCGAGGAACACCTCCATGTAGACCGGGATCACGATGTTCCAGGAAATGACGCTGCCGGCGAGCGTGACCACGCCGATGTTGAAGCCGACGATGTAGCCGACGCCCAGCAGCGCGGCCGAGAGGTTGGTGCCGACGTAGGCGACGACCCTGCCCACGTACCCCGACAGGTAGGCCGTGTCGGGAATGAGCTTCAGGCCGCTGCCCGCGGCCAGTTTCGCGAGCGCGCTGCCCAGCGCCGCACCGCCGAGGATCCGCAAGTTCTCGCCGGGATTTTCGCCCGCCCGCAGCACCTCGGCGGCGGCGCGGCCTTCTGGAAAGTTGAGCTTCTGGTCGATGATCAGCGAGCGGCGCAGTGGCACCGAGAACAGCACGCCGAGCACGCCGCCGAGGCCCGCGATCGCCAGCACCCACCCGAAGCTGAACGACTGCCAGTAGCCGAGGATCACCAGCGCCGGGACGGTGAAGATCACACCGGAGGTGACCGAGCCGCCGGCCGAGCCACCCGTCTGCACGATGTTGTTCTCGAGGATGCCGCCGCCGCCCAGCGCGCGCAGCACCGCCATCGAGATCACCGCCGAGGGGATCGCGGAGGCGATGGTCAGGCCGGCGAACAGTCCCAGGTAGGCATTGGCCATGGCCAGCACCGCCGCCAGCACGACCGCGAGCACCACCGCCGGGAGGGTCAGCTGCCGTGCGGGGGCCGTCATGCCGGGGGCATGCCCGTCAGCGCCGTCTCGATGGCCCCGGTCAGGGGTTTGAGGAAGAAGCTGTCCTCGGGCATCGCCTGCACGGCAATGCCGTAGCGACCGAGCGCCGCGGCGACCACCGGTCCGACGGCCGCGACCCGGGTCCGCCGCAGGGCGGCGCAGGCCCGGGCCTCCCCGGCCACCGCGACCAGCCGGCGCACCTGTGGGGTGCTGGTGAAGGCGATGGCATCGATGGCGCCGCTCTCGATGCGCGCCAGCAGCCCGAGGACGGCCGCATCCTCGGTCGAATCGGCGTAGGCGTAGGGCGCGACGGTGAGTACCCCCGCGCCGCAGCGCTGCAGGAACCCGGTCAGGGGCAGGTTGGGTTCGCTGCCGTAGAGCTGTACCCCGCAGCTGCGGCCCTCGAGGCTGTAGGCGATCGGTTCGAGGGCGGCGATGATGCCCGCGGTGGTGGGCACTTCCGCGGCGATGTCCGGTTTCAGGCCCAGTTCGCGCAGCGCCCGGGCCGGCTTGGGCCCGCGCGTGATCTTGCGGACCTTCGCCAGCTGCGCCAGGAACGGCTCCCGGCAGTCGGCCGCATGCCGTTCCAGGCAACCCAGCAGCCGCCGCAGCCCTTCGCCCGTCAGCAGGATGAGGTCATCGCAGGCGCCCTCGGCGAAGCGGCGGATGAAGGTCACCACCGGCTGCGGATCGGGTGCATCGTGGATCGCGATGAGCGGACAGCGCAGTACCTGCGCGCCGCGCCGTTCCAGCATCTGGGCGAACAGGTCCAGCTCGCGCGTCTCCGGGACGGCGATGGTCTTGCCTTCCAGGCTCACGATACCCCGCTGGCGTCGCTCTCCCGGCGCGCGGCTTCCTTCTTGCGCATGTTGTACATGACGGCGGCCATCACCAGTCCGCCCTCGTAGAGCAGGTACATGGGAATCGCCATGCTGCACTGGGAGAGCGCGTCGGGAGGCGTGACCATCGCCGACACCACGAACACGCCGACCAGCACGTAGCCGCGGTTCGCCTTGAGCTTCTGCAGCGGCACGATGCCGGTGATCACCAGCAGCACCACCGCGATCGGCACTTCGAAGGCGAGGCCGAAGCCGAAGAACATCTGCATGGCGAAATCCAGGTACTGGGTGATGTCGGCCATCCAGGTCACGCCCTGGGGCGTGGCGCCGGCGAAGTATCCGAAAATCGTCGGGAACACGAACTCATAGGCGAAGCCGACCCCGAGGTAGAACAGGAACACCGAGGAGACCAGCAGCGGGATCGCGAACTTCTTCTCCTGCTTGTACAGGCCCGGCGCCACGAAGGCCCATACCTGGTAGAGGATGTAGGGCATGGCGATGAACACCGACACGAACATCGCCAGCTTCATGGGCGTGAAGAACGGCGACATCACGCCGGTGGCGATCAGCGTCGCCCCCTTGGGGAGCTTTTCGCGGATCGGCTTGGAGACGAACGTGAACAGCGTGTTCTGCCAGTAGATGCACGGAATGAGCACGATGATCACCGCGATCATGGCTCGCATCAGCCGGTTGCGCAGTTCCAGCAGGTGGGAAATCAGGGTTCCTTCCGCCAGTTCCTCCTTCTCGGGTTCCTCAGCCATGATCGTGCGGGAAGATCACTTCCACGCTGGCCGGTTCGGCCGGGGCGTGCGGTGTGGCTGGTGCATCGGCAACCGCGGCGGCCTGCGCCTCCCCCGGCTCCTGCGAGGCAGCGGTCGCCGGCGGCGGCGCGTGCGGGTTCTCGGCCACCACCGCAGGCTCGGTGCCGTTCAGCGCAAAGTAGATCTGCGCTTCCGGATGGGGTTCCTGCCCGGGCACGGGCGGCGGCGGCGCCGCCTGCGGCTCCTGCGCGGGTTCCTCCGCCACGGGAACGTGCTCGGTTGATACCGGCGCCGCCGCGCTTGCCGCGGCCGCCACCTCGGGCGCCGGTGTGGCCGGACCCACCGGCGGGACATTGCGCCTGACCGGCTTCACCTCGTTGATGGAATTGACCTCCTGCTCCAGCTGTTCGCGGAACTGGCGGGCCATGTGGCGCGCGCGCCCGACCCAGCGGCCGATCTGCGCCACCAGCGGCGGCAGTTTCTTCGGGCCCAGCACCACCAGCGCCACGCCGAAGATGATCGCGATTTCGGAGATGCTGAAGTCGAAGAAGCCACGCTGCCGGGCGCGGGTTGGCGGAGCGTGCATCATGTCAGGTACCCGGCTTGGTGTTGCCGCGCGTGCGGGCCGCCAGTTCCTCGGGAAATTCGGCATCGGGCAGGGTGCCGGCGGCAGGCGGCGCAGGGTCCGCCGGCGCCCGCAGCGCCTTGCGGAATCCCTTGACCGCGGCGCCCAGGTCCGACCCGGCGCTGCGGACCTTCCCGGCCCCGAATATCACCAGCAACACGACGACGATGAGCAGTACTTCCACCATAGGCGGAATGATAGGGCAAATGGACACCGCGGCGCAGTAAACTTCTCGGGCAAATTCAAGGACTTCCGGCCGGCACGGCGCCTTTGCCCGTTTCCAGCCAGAAGGTCACGGGCCCATCGTTGGTGAGCTGGACCTGCATGTCGGCGCCGAACTCCCCGGTCGCCACCTGCGGATGCGCGGCCCGGGCCTGTGCCACGAAATAATCGAACAGCGCCCGGGCCCGTTCCGGCGCCGCGGCGGTGCTGAAACCCGGGCGGGTCCCGGAGCGCGTGTCCGCGGCGAGGGTGAACTGGGACACCAGCAGCACGCCGCCACCGACCGCGCGCACGTCGCGGTTCATGCGTCCCGCGTCATCGGCGAAGATGCGGTAGGTCAGGAGTCGCTGCAGCAGACGGTCGGCATCGGACTCGGTATCCTCCCGCTGCACGCCGATGAGGGCGAGCACGCCCGGGCCGATGGCGCCCGCGATCCGGTCCCGCACGCGCACTTCGGCCTGCGTGACCCGTTGAATCAGTGCGATCATGGACCGCGAGCATCCGCGAAACCGCGGTGTCATGCCAGGGTGAGTGGCAATTGCACGGACGAATCCTTAAGATTCGGAGCCGTTTTGCGCAAGGTGGTGACGGGTATGGGATTTGGGATCCGGACGGGCATGGTGTCGGTCTTCGTCGCGGGGTTTGCATTGGCCGCGGGCGCCGCGTCCGCGCAGGCGCCGGTCCTGAAGGGCGATCCGGTCCACGGCAAGGCCATCTCGTACACCTGCCTGGGCTGCCATGGCGTCGATGGCTACCGCAACGCCTATCCCAACTACAGCGTGCCCAAGCTCGGCGGCCAGCATCCGGAGTACCTGATCGCGGCGCTGCAGGAGTACAAGGGCGACCAGCGCTCGATGGTCACCATGCACTCGCAGGCCTCGGAGCTCTCCGACCAGGACATGGCGGACATCGCCGCGTTCTTCTCCGGCACCGTCCTGACGCCCGAGCCGCGGCCGGCCAACGCGCCCCCGGCGCCCGCCGCGGTCGCCGTCTGCGCCGCCTGCCATGGAGCGACCGGGATCAGCACCGTTCCGAACTATCCGATCCTCGCCGGCCAGCATGCCGATTACCTCAAGCGCGAGATCGGCGAATACAAGAACGGCGGCCGCAAGAACGCCATCATGTCGGCCATGGCGGCGACCATCAAGGATTCGGACGTGGACGCGCTCGCGGACTACTTCAGCCGCATGAAGCCCTCGCTGTCCACGCTGCAGCGGCCGACCACGATCCTCACCGTGGGCCGCTGATGGGCCGCGTTCCTCAGAAGCTCAGTTTCTTCAGGAACTGCGCCACCGTCGCCAGCCACGCGTCCCGGTTGGCGACGTGCCGGATGTCGTGACCCTCGTCCCGCGCGGTCACGTACCAGGCCTCCCCGCCGCGGGCCCGGATGCCCGCCACGATCTGCCCCGCCTGTTGCACCTGGGCGGGAGAATCCTGCAGTCCCTGGAAGACCAGCACCGGCTTGCGGATCTGCGCCAGGCTGTTGAGCGGTGAGATCCGGTTGAGCGCCGCGCGCAGGTCCGGATCGTGCACGTCGCCGAATTCGGTCCGCCTGGCGGCCTGGTCCGCGGGCGAACCGTCGGTGAGGTAGGAGGGCAGGCTCGCATAGCCGTCGACGCTGATCGCGCCGGAGAGCCGGTCGCCGTAGGTCGTGAGCATGGCGAGCGCCATGAATCCGCCGTAGGACTGGCCCATGACGGCCACGTGGGTGCGGTCGAGGTCCTTCTGCATGCCCACCCACACCAGCAGCGAGCCCAGGTCGCGCAGCGCATCCTCGCGCGCCGCGCCGTTGTCCAGGTCCGCGAAGCTCCTGCCGTAGCCGGTGGAGCCGCGGATGTTCGGCGCGATGACGACGTAGCCCAGCTGGTTCACGACGAACTGGATGAAGGGATCGAAGCCGGCGCGGAACTGCGCCGCCGGACCATCGTGGATGTCGATCAGCACGGGGTGCGGGCCCGCCGTGCGCGGCCGGTAGATGAATCCGGGAATCAGGCGCTGGCCGGACTTGCCGCGATCCCAGGTGGGGTACTGCAGGGCTTCGGCCGGCACGAAGGTCTGCGGGTCCACGGCCCCCGCCTCGCTGTGCGTCCAGCGGGTGAGCTGGTTGTGCTGCGGCTCGTAGAGGTAGACGTCACCCGGCGACTGCGCGCTCTCGGCACTGAACGCCAGGTTCTCGCCGGTGCGGTCGAAGTGCAGGCCCGTGATGCGCCCCTCGGGCAGTCCGGCGGGCGTCAGCTCGAGCTTCGACTGGTTGTCGAGCACCGTGAGACGGTCGCGGCCGTTGTCGTTGGTGACGTACGCGAGATAGTGGCCGTCGGCGCCCACCTGGAAATCGACGATATCCCAGGGAATGGCGGCCGTGACGTCGCGGGCCTGGTGGGTCACGAGGTCCAGGTAGCGCATGACCGCGAAATCGCCGGTGTCGACCGAGCTGATGTAGACGCCGCGGCCATCGGCGGAGAAGCGCGCATGCCGGATGCCGAGGTGGGGACCGCCGGCATCGACGGGCACCACGCTGCCATTGCCCACGTCGGCGACGAACAGGTCGCTTGCCCCGTTCGCCCCCGGCTGCCACAGCAGCAGCTTCTGGCCATCGTTCGACCAGTCGAGCGGGTACCAGGGACGGTCGCGTCCGGCGACCACCAGGTGCGGCGCAGTTCCCGTGCCCACGTCGGCCATGTAGATGTCCGTCGTCACGCCGTCGCGGTCGGTGCCCGTGAACACGATGTGCCTGCCGTCGGGCGACCACAGCGGACTGCCATGCCGGCCGGTGCCGCTCGAGAGCATGCGGGCGGCGTGGGCCGCGAAACTATAGTGGTACAGCTGCGGCATGCCGTCGGCCCCGTGCTCCATCAGGAACGCGAAGCCATCGGCGGGACCCACCGGCGAAGCCAGGACCTTCGAGATCGGGTCGGCATACCAGGTCAGCTGTTCGCGCATGCCCAGCGGCGTCGTGACCCGGTGGATCTGGGCCGTGTCGCCGAAGCGGGTGCTGATCAGGAGGCTGTTGTCCGGCAGCCAGGCCTGGAAGGCCGCGTCGCGGCCCACCAGGTACTCCGCAATCCGCAGGTTCAGCTGCGGATCCGCCGGCGGTACGCCGTCGAGAATGAGCGCACCCTGCGACTGCGCGGGCAGTCCGAGGACCGGCAGCGGCTGGGCGGCATCCGAGACCGTGGCGGCGAGGCCGAGCGCCAGGAGCGCCGTGAGCTTTTTCAATCTATGCATTTCCGGACGAATAGTGCCTGATACGATCCGTTCCATGACAGCCCAACCGACCCCCGCGCGGCTCACCCGGCATCCCGACGGCATCACGGCCGTGGATACCGAGTACATCCGGCCGGGACTGGCCGCGTCCCACATCATCCAGCACGAGGGCGCGGCGGCCTTCGTCGATGTGGGCACCAACTACTCCGTACCGCATCTGCTGGCCGCGCTCAAGGAACTGCGCATCGATCCCGGGTCGGTCGAGTACGTTTTCGTGACCCATGTGCACCTGGACCATGCCGGAGGTGCGGGCCTGCTGCTGCGAGCGCTGCCCGCGGCGCGCCTGGTCGTGCATCCGCGCGGCGCCGGGCACCTGGTCGAACCCGGCAAGCTCATCAAGGCCTCCAAGCTGGTCTACGGCGAGGAACGCTACCGCGAACTCTACGGCGATCTGGTCCCCGTCGATGCCGGCCGCGTCGTCCACAGCGAGGATGAACTCACGATCGGGTTGCGGGGCCGACCGCTGCAGCTGCTGCACACGCCGGGTCACGCCCTGCATCATTACTGCATCGTGGACCGGCAGCACGGCAACCTCTTCACCGGCGACACCTTCGGACTGTCGTATCGGGAAATGGACACCGCGCGGGGCGCCTTCGGCGTGCCGACCACGACGCCGACGCAGTTCGACCCGGAACAGCTCATCGGGTCGATCGATCGGCTGATGGCGACCGGCGCCACGAGCGCCTATCTCATGCACTACAGCCGCGTGACGGGACTGCCCGCCATCGCGGCCTCGCTCAAGGCGCAGATTCCGCTGCTGGCGGACATGGGCCGGCGGTGCGCGGATGATCCGGACCCCTATGCCGCCATCTACGCGCGGATGCGGGACCTGTGGATCGGACTTGCGGGCCGGCACGGGCTTGCCGACCCGGCGGCAAGCGTGGATGAATACCTGGCCAAGGACATCGACCTCAACACCCAGGGACTGATCGCCTGGATGAAACGGCAGCGAAGGTAGACAACATGTCAAATGCCTCCCCCGGGCAGAAGCTGCGCGCCGCACTCGACCACGAACGTCCGCTGCAGATCGCCGGCACCGTCACCGCGTACTGCGCGATGCTGGCGGCGCGCGCGGGCTTCCGGGCCATCTACCTGTCGGGGGCCGGGGTCGCCAACAGCGCCTTCGGACTGCCGGATCTCGCCGTGACCACCCTGAACGACGTGGCCGAAGAGGTCCGGCGCATCACCGCGGCGTGCGATCTGCCGCTGCTGGTGGACGCCGATACCGGGTTCGGCGGCGCCTTCAACATCACCCGCACCGTGCGCGACCTGGCGCGGGCGGGCGCGGCCGGGCTGCACCTGGAGGACCAGGTGCAATCCAAGCGCTGCGGCCATCGTCCCGGCAAGCAGCTGGTCTCGCCGCGGGAAATGTGCGACCGGCTGCGCGCGGCGCTCGATGCGCGCGCCGATGGCGCGTTCGTGATCATGGCGCGCACCGATGCGCACGCCGTGGAAGGCCAGGCGGCGGCGATCGGGCGCGCGCAGGCCTACGTCGACACCGGCGCCGACATGATCTTCGCCGAAGGCCTGACATCGCTCGAGGAATACCGCCAGTTCAGCGCGGCGGTGCCGGTGCCGGTGCTGGCCAACATCACCGAGTTCGGCCGCACGCCGCTGTTCACCGCCCAGGAGCTGTGGCGGGCGGGCGTGCGCATGGTGCTGTACCCGCAGTCCGCCTTCCGCGCGATGAGCCTCGCGGCCGACCAGGTCTACGGCGCCATCCGCCGCGAGGGCTCGCAGCGCACGGTGCTCGATCGCATGCAGACCCGCGAGGAGCTGTACACCGTGCTCGGTTATCACGCCTACGAGGAGCGGCTGGATCGGCTGTTCGGCAGCGATCCGCCGGAGGAACGATCATGAGCGAGAGTGCGCCCGCATTGCGCCCCAAGAAGTCCGTGGCCCTGGCCGGCGTCACCGCCGGTTCCACCGCCCTGTGCACCGTCGGCCAGACGGGCAACGACCTGCACTACCGCGGCTACGACATCCAGGACCTGGCGCGTCATGCCACGTTCGAGGAAGTGGCGCACCTGCTGATCCACGGCGAGCTGCCCACTGCGGCGACGCTCGACAGCTACAAGGCGAAGCTCAAATCCCTGCGCGGCCTGTCGCGCACGGTGCGCGGCGCCCTGGAAGTGCTGCCGCCGGCGGCGCATCCGATGGACGTCCTGCGCACCGGCGTCTCCGCCATGGGCTGCGCGCTCCCCGAACCCCCGGGGCATGGCGCCAGCGCCGCCCGCGACATCGCCGACCAGCTGGTCGCATCGTTGGGGTCGATGCTCGCCTACTGGTACCACTTCAGCCGCTCCGGCCGGCGGCTGCAGCTGGAGACGGACGACGACTCGGTCGGGGGCCACTTCCTGCACCTGCTGCACGAGCGGCCGCCGCCGGCCTCCTGGGTGCGGGCGATGCACGTCTCGCTGATCCTGTACGCCGAGCACGAATTCAATGCGTCGACCTTCACGGCGCGGGTGATCGCGAGCACCGGCTCGGACATCTATTCGGCGATCTGCGGTGGCATCGGCGCGCTGCGGGGTCCGAAGCACGGTGGCGCCAACGAGGTGGCGCTGGAGATCCAGCAGCGCTACCGCACGCCCGAGGCGGCGGAGGCCGACGTCATGGCGCGGCTCGCCGCCCGCGAAGTCATCATCGGGTTCGGGCACCCGGTGTACACCATTTCCGACCCGCGCCATCCGACCGCGAAGGAACTGGCGCGGCAGCTGTCGGCGGAGGCCGGCGACATGACGCTGTTCGCGGTCGCCGACCGCATCGAGTCGGTGCTGTGGCAGCAGAAGAAGCTGTTCCCCAATGTCGACTGGTTCTCCGCCGTGCTGTACCACCTGATGCAGATCCCGGTGTCGATGTTCACGCCACTGTTCGTCATGTCCCGCACCACCGGCTGGTCGGCGCATGTCATCGAGCAGCGCGAGAACGGCAAGATCGTGCGCCCGGCGGCCGAATACACCGGGCCCGCGCCCCGGGCCTTCGTGCCGCTCGCCGCGCGGCGGTGAACTGATGTCGGCCTTCGATCCGAAGCGGGCCCAGCGCCAGGACGCCGACGCGCTGCTGACGCAGATCGCGAGCTACGCGCACTCCCCGCCGGCCCCTTCGGCGCTGGCGATGACCACGGCGCAGCAATGCCTGATGGACACGCTGGCGTGCGGCCTGATGGCGCTGAAGGTTCCGGCCTGCGCGAGGCTGATCGCGCCGGTGGTGCCCGGCGCCGTCATGGCCGGCGGCGCACGCGTTCCGGGCACCTCGCTGGAACTGGATCCGGTGCAGGGGGCCTTCGCCATCGGCGCCATGATCCGCTGGCTCGATTTCAACGACACCTGGCTCGCCGCGGAGTGGGGCCATCCTTCGGACAACCTGGGCGGCATCCTCGCCGTCGCCGATTACCTCTCGCGCCAGCACCTGATGCATGGCCGCGCGCCGCTGACCGTGGCCGACGTGCTGGCCGCCATGGTCCGGGCCCATGAAATCCAGGGCGTGCTGGCGCTCGACAACAGTTTCAACCGCGTCGGCCTGGACCACGTGCTGCTGGTGCGGGTGGCGACCACGGCGGTGGTGTGCGCGATGCTCGGCGGCTCGCTGCAGCAGATCACCGACGCCGTGTCCAATGCCTGGGCCGACGGGGGCGCACTGCGCGCCTACCGGCATGCGCCCAATACCGGTTCGCGCAAGAGCTGGGCGGCGGGGGATGCCACCAGCCGCGGCGTGCGGCATGCGCTCCTGGCGCTCGCCGGGGAGATGGGCTATCCGACGGTGCTGAGTGCGCCGCGGTGGGGATTCCAGGACGTGCTGTTCGGCGGCAAGGCGCTCGCGGTGCCCCAGCCCTTCGGCAGCTATGTGATGGAGAACGTGCTGTTCAAGATTTCCTGGCCGGCGGAGTTCCACGCCCAGACGGCCGTGGAGTGCGCCCTGTCGCTGCATGCGGCGGTGCGTGAGCGGCTCGATGACATCGATCGCATCGTGATCGAAACCCAGGAACCGGGCGTGCGCATCATCGACAAGACCGGCCCGCTGGGCAATCCGGCCGACCGCGACCACTGCATCCAGTACATGGTGGCGGTGCCGCTGATCTTCGGCCGGCTGACCGCCGCCGATTACGAGGACGAGGTCGCCGCGGACCCGCGCATCGACCGGCTGCGCTCGCTGATGCAGGTGCGGGAGAATCCGGACTTCACGCGCGACTACTACGATCCCACGCGGCGCTTCATCGGCAATGCCGTACAGGCGTTCTTCCGCGACGGCAGCGCGACGCAGCGGGCCCAGGTCGACTTCCCGGTGGGCCACCGGCGGCGGCGCGCCGAAGGTGCGCCGCTGCTGATCGCCAAATTCGAGTCGGCGGTCCAGGCCCACTACCCGGCGAAGCAGGCGGCGCGCGTGCTGGCGCTGTTCGCCGATGCCGCACGCCTCGCCGCACTCAGCGTCAACGAGTTCATGGCCGAACTGGTCTGCAATGGCCGATGAGCGCGCGGCGTTGCTCGGCGGCGCCGGGGAGCTGGGAGTCGCGCTGAGCGGCGAGGCGGCATCGGTGCTGCTGCGGCTGCTCGATGAGCTCGTCCACTGGAACCGGGCCTACAACCTCACGGCGATCACCGATCGGGCGCAGATGCTCACGCATCACCTCCTGGACAGTTTGTCCGTCGCGCCCTTTGTGCACGGCAACACCGTGGCGGACGTGGGCACCGGCGCCGGGTTCCCCGGGCTGCCGCTGGCCGTCCTGGCACCGCAGCGGCGCTTCGTGCTCATGGATTCCAACGGCAAGAAGCGGCGCTTCGTCGCCCATGCCGCGCGCACGCTGGGACTCACCAACGTCGAGGCGCTGCAGGCGCGGGTCGAGGAGGCGCGCCCGGCGCAGCCCTTCGACACCGTCGTGGCCCGGGCCTTCGCACCGCTGCCGCAGATGCTCGAGTGGATCGCGCCGCTGTGCGGTGCGCGCACCCGGGTGCTGGCCATGAAGGGCCGGCTGCCGCAGGAGGAAATGGCCGCCGTCGGGCCGTCGTGGCAGATCACGCAGGTGGTGCCGCTGCGGGTGCCGGGGCTCAACGAGGAGCGCCATCTGCTCGTCGCAGGTAGACTTGGCCCATGAAGCGGGTCATCGCAGTTGCCAACCAGAAGGGCGGCGTCGGCAAGACGACGACGGCGGTGAACCTGGCGGCATCGCTGGCCGCGACCCGGCGCCGCGTGCTGCTGATCGACCTCGACCCGCAGGGCAACGCGACCATGGGGTGCGGGGTCGACAAGGCGACGCTGGTCAAGGGGACCTGCGAGGTGCTGCTGGGCGAGTCCGACATCCGCTCGGCGCTGGTGGCCGTGGAGCCTTCGGGATTCACGCTGCTGCCCACCAACCAGGACCTGACGGTCGCCGAAGTGCGGCTGCTGACGCTGCTGGCGGGCCGCGAAATGAAATTGCGCAGCGCGCTCAAGGACATCCGCGAGGAGTTCGATGTGATCCTCATCGACTGCCCGCCGGCCCTGAACCTGCTGACCGTGAACGCGCTGGTCGCCGCGGACAGCGTGCTGATTCCGATGCAGTGCGAGTACTACGCCCTGGAGGGCCTCTCGGGGCTGCTCGCGACCGTGGAGCAGATCCGGGCGGCGGTGAATCCCGAGCTGGAGATCGAGGGCCTGCTGCGCACCATGTACGACCCGCGCAACAATCTCTCCAATGAAGTCGGCGCCCAGCTGATCATGCATTTT
>DATJTJ010000045.1:0-17255 GCA_035503515.1 Steroidobacteraceae bacterium | reverse complement strand
TGGTGCACCAGCGCCCCGCAGCAGCCGGTCACGGGAACCACTTCCCAGCCGGTGCGCATCAGCAATCGCCGGGTCGCCTCATGGACCTGGGGTGTCAGCACGCCCTGCGCGCAGCCGACGATCAACGCCACCCGGCCACGCGTGCCCGGCGCCGGAGGTGCCGGTGCCGGCGCCGGCGCCGGCGCCGGCGTGACCGTATGAGCGCGCGCGGCGCTCGTGTTCGCCAGCTGCAGCATCGCGCGCAGCGATGGCGGCAGCCACGCCGCGCGACGCAGCGGCCCCGGAACCCGCCTCGCCAGCGCCAGTGCCGCGCGCAGACGCGATGGATACGGCAGCACCTTGGCCACCAGCGTCCGCACCCAGCGCTCATGCAGCGGCCGCCGGTAGGTCATTTCCACGTGAACGCGCGCGTGATCGATCAGATGCTGGTAGTGGACGCCCGACGGACAGGTGGTCATGCAGGCGAGGCAGGACAGGCAGCGGTCCAGATGCCGCGCCACCGTCGCGGTTGCCGGCCGGTTCTGTTCGAGCATGTCCTTGATCAGATAGATGCGGCCGCGGGGGCTGTCGAGTTCATCGCCCAGCAGTACGTAGGTCGGGCAGGTCGCCGTGCAGAATCCGCAATGCACGCACTTGCGCAGCACCTTCTCCGCCTCGGCGGTGTCCGGATCGGTCAGCTGCGCGGCATCGAACCGTGTCTGCATCAGCTCATGCGTCCGGGATTGAGGCGATCGTCGGGATCGAAGGCCGCCTTGAAACGTGCGGCGAGTGCGGCGATCGCCGGCGCCTGTGGTTCGAACACGGCATTGGCCGATCGCTCGGCCTCGGTGGCCCGGATCAGGGTCGCATGACCGCCACGCAGGGCACCGCGGACGCGCTGCGCGTCCAGTTGCGCGCTCCCCAGCCAGATCAGGCCGCCGCCCCAGTCGAGCTGGAAGACATCCGGGGCGATGTCATCGAGGATGCGCGCGGCCTGCCGGGGGGGCACCGCGAGCCGCCAGATCACCCGGCATCCGGTCAGCGCTTCGGCACCCGCGATGCGTCGCCACAACTGCCATGAGTCCTTTGCCTGGAGCACCGCCTGCGCGGACCTGCCCAACGCGGCGAGCAGTCCGGTGCTGCGCGATTGCACCGAGCTGCGCAGACCCTCCAGGCGCACGGCGACGCCCCGGTCCGGGAGGAAGGCGGCGCAGGACACCTCGAACATCGAGCCGAGCGCCCGCGAACACAGGTTCACGGCGGCATCGACGCTCGCCGCGTCGAACAGCAGCGTGGATTCGGTTTCGGCGGCCGGCACCACCCGGACCGTGACTTCGGTGAGTGCGGCCAGCGTTCCCCAGGATCCGGCCAGCGCCTTGGGCAGATCGAATCCGGTGACGTTCTTGACCACCCGCCCCCCGCCGCCGAACGGCTCGCCGCGACCATTGACCGCCCGCAGGCCCAGGAAGTGGTCGCGGGCGGCGCCCGCGGTGACCCGGCGCGAGCCAGAGCTGTTCGCCATCAGCACTCCCCCCAGGGTCTGCTGTCCGGCGCTCCCCAGCACGGCGGCATCCGGCGGTTCGAAGGCGAGCCGCTGCTGCTGCGCCTCCAGCAGGGTCTCGATTTCCGCAAGCGGTGTGGCGGGCCTGGCGGTCAGCACCAGCTCGCCGGGCTGGTAATCGACGATGCCGCGCAGGGCCGACAGATCCAGCAGCGGCGCCCGCACCGGGCGCCCCACGCCGCGCTTGGTGCCGCCGGCGCGCAGTTCGAAGGCCGGCCCCGGCGCGCTCAGCAGCTGCGCCAGCTCGGCCTCACTGTGCGGGCGGAAGCCGTCCACTAGAAACGCGGCAGCCCGGCGTGCCGGACCGAGGCTGAATGGACATGCTCCCGGCCCTGCTCGCTGCAGCGGCTGAGGGTGGGAAAGACCTTGCCGGGGTTGAACCGGACCTGAGGGTCGAAAACGTGCTTGATGCGATGCTGGACCGTAAGGTCCGTAGGCCCGAACTGGTAGGTCATCAGATCACGCTTTTCGATTCCAACCCCGTGCTCGCCGGTGAGGACGCCGCCGGCGTCGACACAGAGCCTGAGAATGTCCGCACCGAAGGCCTCCGCTCGCTCGAGCTCCCCCGGCCGGTTGGCATCATAGAGGATCAACGGATGAAGGTTGCCGTCGCCGGCGTGAAACACGTTCGCGACGCGCAGGCCGTGCCGCCGGGAGAGCTCGGTGATGGCCCGCAGGACCGGGGCCAGGCGATGGCGCGGAATGCTGCCGTCCATGCACAGGTAGTCCGGACTGATGCGGCCCACGGCGGGGAATGCCGCCTTGCGGCCCGCCCAGAACCGCAGCCGTTCCGCCTCATCCGCCGATACCCGGCAGCAGGTTGCGCCATGCCGTCCGGCGATACCCGTGACCCGGCCGATGAGTTCCTCGACCTCGGCCCGCGGTCCATCCAGTTCGACGATCAGCACGGCATCCACGTCCAGCGGATAGCCTGCGTGCACGAAATCCTCGGCGGCCCGGATCGCCGGGCCGTCCATCATCTCCAGGCCCGCGGGAATGATCCCGGCCGCGATCACATCCGCGACGCAGGCACTGGCCCCTTCGGCGGTCGCGAAACCGATCAGCACCGCGCGTGCCGTCTGCGGTTTCGGCAGGATGCGGACCGTCACCTCGGTGACGATGCCGAGCAGGCCCTCCGAGCCGGTGATCAGCCCCAGCAGATCGTAATGGCCGGCATCCAGGTGCCGTCCGCCGAGCCGCAGGATCTCCCCCTGTGGCGTGACCAGTTCCACGCCCAACACATTATGGGTCGTCAGCCCGTACTTGAGGCAATGCACGCCGCCGGAATTCTCCGCCACATTGCCGCCGATGGTGCAGGCGATCTGGCTGGAAGGATCCGGGGCGTAGAAGAAATTGCGCTCCGCCACCGCCTGGCTGATGGCGAGGTTGGTGACGCCGCTCTGGGCCACCACGCAGCGGTCCTCGTAGTCTATTTCCAGGATGCGGTTGAAGCGCCCCATGCCGACCACGATGGCATCCGCGGTTGGTACGGCACCGCCGGATAAGGACGTACCCGCGCCGCGCGGGACGATGTTGAGGCCCTCGCGGTGGGCGTAGCGCAGGACCGCCGCCACCTCGGCGGTGGTGTGGGGCAGCACCACGGCGAGCGGTCGCTGCCGGTAGGCGGTCAGGGCATCGGTTTCATAGGCGCGCAGCAGCAGTTCATCGTCGATGACGTCGGCGGCATCCAGCATGGCGCGCAGACCGGAGAGGATTTTGGCCTTCCGGGCGAGGATGGCCGCGTCCGGCGGCGGTAGGCAGATCATCCGCGAAAGCATGACCGAAACGCCGCGGCGCCAGCAAGTTCAGGAGCGTTGCCAGCCGGGAAAGCCGGCTGCTCCCCGTCCGCGCAGGCCACTGTCATGCGCCCGGTGTAGGATCCGGCTGCGCGTCCGATGCCTGTCCGCAAGGAGTGACGAGATGTTACCGCCCCGCCTGAACCGCCGGGAGACGCTCCTGGCCGCCCTGACCCTGGGCGCCGGATTTGCCCTGCCCCGCACGCTGCACGCGGCGAGCGAGGGCGGCACCGTAACCAAGACCATCCCCTCCTCCGGCCAGAAGATACCGGCCATCGGCATCGGGACCAACAATTACAACGTGACCGGCGCGGACGATCTCGCGGCCCGCAAGGCGGTCCTCGACAGGCTGCCGGCCCTGGGCGGCTCGGTGGTCGACACCGCGCCGCTGTATGGACGCGCCGAACAGGTGATCGGTGAGCTGGTGGCCGGCTTGCACAACCGTGATCGGCTGTTCCTGGCGACCAAGGTCATGACCCCGGATCCGGCGGCGGGTGAGGCCTCGATGGCGGAATCGATGCACCGGCTGGGCACCGAGCACATCGACCTGATGCAGGTGCATAACCTGATCGGCGTCGAGGCCATGGTTCCCGTGCTGCAGGAGTGGAAAAAGGCCGGCCGCATCGGCTATTACGGCATCACCACCTCCAGCCCCGCCGAACACGGCAGGATGATGGATTACATGCGCCGGCTGCCGATGGACTTCATCCAGGTGGACTATTCCCTGGCCAACCGGGGGGCCGATCAGGAGGTGTTGCCGCTGGCCGCCCAGAGGGGCATCGCGGTGATCGCCAATTCACCCTTCGGGGGACGCCGGGCCGCCGCGAGCGTATTCGGCCAGGTGGCGGGCAAGCCGCTGCCGGCCTGGGCGGCGGACCTGCAGATCAGCACCTGGAGCCAGCTGTTCCTGAAGTTCGTCATCTCGCACCCCGCGATCACCTGCACGGTGCCCGGGACGACCGCCGTCGGCCATCTGGATGACAACATGGCCGCCGCCCATGGGCCGGTGCCGGACCAGAAGGCGCGGCAGAAAATGGTCGCACTCTGGGACAGTCTCAAAACCTGAGGGCCATGCGCCTCCGCAGTGCGGCGACCCATACCGCGGTCATCCCGGGGGATTGGAATGAGACTGGCCGGCCCGGTGCCAGAACTTGTCAACTCCTCGGCCGCACATCGGGAAAAACCTTAGTTTGGAATCAAATTTGCAATCGGGCGTACTGGCGCGGACCCCGGTCACACGTGTATTGTGTCGCCGCGGTTCGCAAACAGCGCGCCCTTGATGTTCAGCTGTGAGTTAGGTGATATGACGAAAATCTACGTTGGAAATCTGCCCTTTTCCGCTGACGAGAGCCAGGTGCGTGCTCTGTTTGCGCAACATGGGACGGTCGAGTCCGTGAACGTGATCATGGACCGTGAGACGGGTCGTCCGCGTGGCTTTGCCTTCGTGGAAATGAGCAATGCCGACGCTTCCCGGGCCATCCAGAGCCTGAATGGCTATTCAATGGGCGGTCGCGCGTTACGCGTGAATGAAGCCCAGGATCGCCCGCCCGGTGGCGGTGGCCGTGGTCCCGGCGGCGGTGGCGGCGGCCCCCGTCGTGGCGGCGGTGGCGGCGGCCCCGGCCGCTACTGATCCGCGTTTCCGGAATCACCTTCCGGAAGCGCCTGGCACTCTCTGAACGCAGATCGCGTGTCCCGCAATGCGGGACACGCGATTCGGCTTTTCCACGCACCCGCCTTTTCGAGTCGCGCGCTCAAACTGCATCAACGCAGCAGATTGCGGCATTGCCGCAATCTTTTCCCGCCGCCCATGCTCACGGTGCCCCGGATTTCCGGGATCACGAGAGAGCAATCATGAGCAAATCTGCCGCTGCGGCGTATTTGAATGTCTTTACCGTCCGGGAGTTCGAAGGCTCGACCGGTCAGAAAGCCAAAAGCTGGACCAAGGTCGGAGTCGCGTTCCCGCACCGCGAAGGGTCGGGTTTCAACCTGGAGTTGTCGGCCCTGCCCCTGGATGGCCGGCTGGTCGCGCTGGTTCCCAGCGACGATGAGGAGGGACACGCCGCGGCCGGTTGATTCCTCATCGGCTGCGGGTGAACACAAAGGAAGAGGCCCGCCGAAGCGGGCCTCTTCTCATCGATCAGTATCGATGTCCGAACCGTTACTTCGCGTCCGGAGCAGAAGAGGTCGAAGAGGCCTTCTTCTTCTTGCTGTGGTGCTTCTTGGCATGCGAAGTGGTCTTCGCATCGGAAGACGCGGCCGTGGAGGCGGGCGCATCGGCAGCCACAGCCATCACGGGACCGGCCAACAGAATCAGAGCAAGGGCGGGAACGAGTTTGCTAACCACGAGACGTCTCCATTGAGGAATATAAGTACGCTGGCAACCAACGGCATCAATTCACGGGTTGGGAGCCTACACGAGCGCCTTGGCACTGCAATATCTTCTCTATTAATTCGTAGTAAGAATGCCAAGTCTTCGTTTTTACTTGGAATGTGTGCGGGATCCTTGCACGCCAGAGGGCATGAATTGACCCCGCAACTGCTGTCCCGGCTGCAGGCTGCGAAACGGTTTGGCGTGATCGCGGCGCTGTGCCTGGGACCGTGCTGGTCGCCCCTCGCCCATGCCTGGGATCACTTCGGCCACATGGTCCTGGCGGCCGTCGCCTGGCAGCACCTGACCCCCCGGACCCGCACCCGGGCCGGTGATTTGCTGAAGCTCAATCCGGATTACGGCCGCTGGGTTGCGCGCGTGCCGCCGGCGCAGCAACCCATGATCGCCTTCCTGCGCGCCGCGACCTGGGCGGATGCCATCAAGCACGAGGCGGGCTATATCAATGACGGTGAGCGGCCGGACGGCGCCGGGCCGCAGCCGAATGCGGGGTACGGCGACCGCCGCGAGCACCGCTATTGGCACTACGTCGATGTCCCCTTCTCACCGGACCAGACGCCGCTGCCAGCCGTGCCGGTGCCGAATGCCGCAACCCAGATCACCGAGTTCCGCCGCCAGCTGGCCGGGGCCGGCCGTTCCGCCGCCCAGCGCTCCTATGATCTGGTGTGGCTGCTGCACCTGGTCGGAGATATCCACCAGCCATTGCATGCAGTGTCGCGCTTCACGCAGGCGTTGCCCGCGGGCGACCTCGGCGGCAATCGGATCCGGTTATGCAATCCACCCTGTCGACGCGAACTGCATGCATTCTGGGACCAGGTCCCGGGACATGGCACACCGCAGCAGGCCCTGGATCTGGCGCGACGGCTGCCCGCGCCGCCGGCCTCCGGCGTAACTGACACGCGGATCGCGGACTGGGTGACGGAAAGCGCCGAACTCGCGCGCCGGATCGCGTACGCCTCGCCCATCGGCGAGGGCGAAGGTCCCTATGCTCTGACACCGGCGTACAGCGCGCAGGCGCGGCGCATTGCGCGAGCGCGCATCGCGCTGGCCGGTCGTCGACTGGCGGTGCTGCTCAACCGTGCGCTGGGGCGATGAACCGCGAGGATGCGGAAACCGAAGCCTGTGTTCAGTTTTTGCGCACCTTAACGCAAACACTGCAGACTACGGTTCTCCGAAATTTTCAAGTGGGCATTTGTACCTACTTATGCACAGATTCTGTGGATAAGTGGGTAGGAGGATCCCTACGCGACCCCCCTCAGGCCCGTCAACCCTTTATGAACTCTTGACGAAACCTGCGCCGGCTGTATTGCCTTGGGCGTAGCGTCGCGAGAGACTTCAGCTGCGCCGGCCCTACATCAAGAAGGGACTATGAAGCAATCCCCCGCAGACACCGACCGCAAGCCGCCCGAGGCCAACGCCGAACTGGCCGCTACTGTAGCGCGGGCGCGGTTACGAGTGGATGTCGCCAAACAAAGCGTCCGCCTGGCGAAAGAGGAATTGAAGCGCGCGCGCAAGCGTTTCAAGGAAGCCAAACGCGAAGTGCGGCGTGCCCGCAAGCGCGCCAGTGCGGCCCGCAAGGCCTGGAAGCACGCCCGCCGGACTCGGTCGGGGAAAGCCGCGAAGGGGGTGGCTGCAGTTGCCAAGGCAACAAAAGCCGCCCGGCCCTCCCGCAGGCCGGCGGTGAAGAATGCCGGCAGCACGCGCCGCGCCAAGAAGGCGGTCCGCAGGCGCAGCGTCCGGCCCACCGGCACGGCGGCGAAGAAACGGACCCCGCTGAGGGCGGCCCCGGGCAAGGCACCGGCTCGCAAGAAGCAGGCGCTGCTGGCAGCGAAGTCCGTGCGCAAGCCTGCACCCGCGGTGCGCGTGCGGCGTCCCGCCCCGCCCCCCGCCGCGGTAGTGTCGACCCCGGGTGCGCCGGCCGCTGCCGAGACGGCGGCGCCCGCATCCCCGCCGAAGCCCTCCTCAGCCTGAGGCCAGAATCCGGATCCGCGCGGAGTCGGCGCTCGAGGCCCCACGAGCCGGACCCTGCAGGCGCCTTGGGTCCCAGCCGGGCAGGTCCACCATCCGGCCATCGGCACTCGCGACCACGCACGAATAGCCGCTCTGCGCCTTGGCGGCCTTCTTCGCACGCCGCAGCCGTTCGGCGACCAGTTCCGCGGTCAATGCGCCTCCGCCGATCTCGACGACCGCGACGGAGACGGACAGCAACGCGAAATCGCGCTCTTCCCCATCCCGGTCACGGCCGCGGATGCGGCCGGCATCGCGATGCTCGCTGTCGTAGAAACTCCCGAGCGACGCGGCCAGATCCTCGAGCGCACTCATCAGTCGCAGTAACCAGTCCTGGCTGCGCAGCAGGAACACGAAGTCATCCCCGCCGACATGACCGACGAAGTCGACCCGCTGCCGCACGGTGCGCGTCAGGATCCCGGCCACGTGCATCAGGACCTGGTCGCCGCGGGCGTAGCCATAGGTATCGTTGAAGACCTTGAAGTGATCCAGATCGAGGTGGCAGGCCACGAACGGCCGGCGCCGCGCGAGCCACTGTCCCAGGTGCGACTCGATCTCGCGGTTGCCCGGCAGCCCGGTCAGCGGATTGGAATGCCGGGCGGCCTGGATCTGCTGTGCCGTGATCTGACGCAGCAGGTCGATCATGCGCCCCATCCCCAGGTACGAACCGTGGCGGATGATGATGAAATCATCGCGCCGCCCCGCGGCCGACTGACCGGTCACCAGGCGGCTGACCTGATCCAGCCGTGCCCGCGCATCGATCTGCACGGCGTTGGCATCCATGACCGCCGAGACCGGTTTGCGGTTGTAGATCTCCGGATGCAATGGCTTGCTGAGCAGGATCAGGAGTTCATCACGGCGCACGACGCCGATGGGCTGCCCCGCGGTGGTCACCGCAAGCGCCGCGCAGTCCGGGTGCATGCGGAACAATTCGACCACCTGCCCGACGGGCGTGTGGTCCGCGACGTCCGGGACCGGCGTCGCCAGGTGTTCCGCGCAGTCGCCCGAGACCGCGCACACGACGCCGTCGAGCGCCGCGAGGCCGGCCATGTCCAGTCGCGGTACGGCTTGCGGCCTGCCGAGGAGGTAACCCTGCACGTGATCCACACCCAGTTCCAGCGCCACCGCGCACTGCTCGGCATTCTCGACGCCTTCGGCGACGACACGGCATCCGATTGCGCGCGCCATGTCGACCACGGATCGCAGGATCTCGGCTCGCACCGGATCGTGCTCGATGCCGGATACGAAATAGCGATCGACTTTGACATAGTCCGGACGCACCGCCGACCAGGTCTTCAGGCCCGAGGCGCCGGCGCCCAGATCATCGAGCGCGATGTCGCAGCCCAGCGCGCGCAAGGGGGCCACCGCTTCGATCAGCTGCAGCTGATCGTCGGTCAACCCATGTTCGGTGATTTCCACCACCAGATTGTGCGGATCGAGTTCCAGGATGCTGAGCCGTTGCTGCAGCCAGCCTGCAAACTCGCGCCAGTTCAATAATGTCTGGGGCAGTACGTTCAGGAACAACCTGCCCTCGATCTGCAGGGCGGCGAAGTCGCGCAGCGCCGCCGTAATGCAGGCCTGTTCCAGATCCAGGCACAGACCGGTGCGATGGGCCGCCGCGAACAGGGCATCGGGCAGGTGCAGAGCGGAGCCTACCGGCCCGCGCGCCAGGGCTTCGAAGCCGATGGGCCGTCGCGTGACCCCATCGACGATCGGTTGAAACAGCGCCTGCAGGCGTCCGTCCACGAGCAGGGCCTCGAGCTCACTGGCCATCTTCCATCCGCTGTCCGGCAAGAAACGTGCTCAAGCCTATGGCCTCGGAAGCGGGGCGAACCGTGACCCAACCGACGTGAACGGATCCCCATAGATGAATTTTCTGTGACAGGTCGCCCGTGTCCACGCCTCGGACGCCTGAGCCATTGATCCATGGCCCATGGTAGGCTCCAAGCATGGCAACCCGTACCCGGGAAGACCGCCGACTGCGGCTGCTGAGCGCCGTCTGCCTGGCGTTGCCTGAGACCGAGCGCACCAACTGCGGTGCCCACGCCGATTTCCGGGTGCGTGGCAAGATCTTCGCCTACTTCCTCAAGAATCACGGCGACGACGGCATTACCGCCGCCTGCTTCAAGTCCCGGCTCGGCCAGCACGTCGAGCACGTCAAGCGCGATCCGGACCGGTTCTATCTGCCGCAGTATCTCGGACGCCGGGGATGGTTCGGCATCCGTCTCGACAAGGGTGAAATCGACTGGGACGAAGTGCGCTCGCTCGTTGCGATCAGCTACGAACTCGTGGCGCCGAAGGAACTGCGCGCCCACGCCGCGTTGCCCGGCAACGCCCTTACTGCCCGCTCCCTCGTCAAGGGCCCGCCGGCGCCGTTGCTCATCGAGGGCAATGTGCTCACCGTCCAGCCCCTGGGGCAGGATCGCACCGAGGCTCAGGCGCGGGATGATCTGGCAAAGAGACTGCGACCCGCGGCTGTGCCGGGGGCCGCAGACATCACTCGATCAGGTGGGCTGCGCGGCCGCCGCTAGTGGCGGCCGTCCGTAATCTGTTGGCCGATGCTGTTGGCCGGTAACGGCATGCCTACCGGACGGCCTTTCTGACGGCGAGTTTGATACGCTTCTGCCAGGCCTTGAAGCGCACGGCTGCTTCACTGCGCTTCAGTTGTCGGGCGATCTTGCGGACGCCCTCCTTGCCGGCGAGTTTCTTCAGGGTCTTCAGTTCATCCGCAGTCCAGAGGATACGTTTACGGCGCGTGATACGCGGCATTGCTGGCTCCAGTAACGTCACAGAATTTTTCGAAGCGGATCTTACTCCAGGCCCGATTGAATTTGAATCACATCCGTCTATTTGGTTCAATCATTGCAGCGCATTTCGCAAAAAACATTTTGTCAATTGCGACTTTCAAAAATCAGCAACCGCGCGCTCTCAAATATTGCTCGATCCATTCAATAATGCACGCGAGTGAACGCGCATCGGCGCGGACTGTTTCACAAACGGCGCATCGAATTCAATCAGATGAAATCTGAAAGCGTGAACGCGGCACCACGGATCGCGGGTTTGTTTGCCGCCGGTGCCGTCGCCCGTCAAACCAGCGAACAGTTGCCGGTAACGGTGCTGCTGCCCGAGGAACGGCCGTTCGTGGAGCGCGCCGCACCCAAACGCATTCAGGAATTCGCCGCCGGCCGCGCCTGCGCGCGGGCCGCTCTGGCGCAATTGGGGTACGAAGACCGGGCCCTTGCCGTCGGCACCGATCGCGCGCCGGTGTGGCCGGTGGGCATCACGGGCAGCATCACGCACACCGATGGCTTCTGCGCAGCGGTGGTGGCGGCCACGACCGATATCCGCTCGCTGGGGCTCGACGCCGAAGTCGCCGATTCGGTCAAACCGCATCTGTGGCGTCGCATCTGCGTGCCCGAGGAGCAGGCCATACTGCAATCATTGGATCCTGAATCGGCCGTGGCCACCGCGACTTTGATGTTCAGCGCCAAGGAGGCCTTTTACAAATGCCAACACTTCCTCACCGGACAGTGGCTGGGCTTTACCGACATCTCGATCAGCATCGAAGCCGGGTCATTCACGGTGCGGCCGACCCGGACCCTCATGCTGTGCGGGCGGACTCCGGGACCGTGGACCGGGCGCTATCTGCGTGAAGGGGGGATCGTGATAACCGGGGTGTGCATCGTCTGATCCCGGGCGGGCCACCCATGCCGCCGGGCAGGCCGTTCATACCAAAGCCATCGACCGCCGCCCACGCCCAAGCCTATCCTTGCGTTATGCTCCTATGCCGGTGGATACCGGAGGCTGGCGTGCGGCCTCCGCGGGTCGTTCACCGACGTATAAAGAAGAGAGGACGACTGGATGCCGCGAACTGCCTGTACTGCCCGCTCCCTGCTGGCCGTGGCCATTGCCACGCTCCTGGCAGGCTGCGCGATCGGGCCCAACTACAAGCGCCCCGCCACCGCGGTGTCGGATCATTACAAGAATCCGGTCTCGAGCACTCCGGCACTCCCGGACGACTGGTGGACGCTGTTCAACGATCCGGTGCTCAATGATCTGGAGCAGCAGGTCAAGGTGTCGAACCAGAACATTGCCGAGGCCTCCGCGGCCTACATGCAGGCACGGGCCGTGGTCCGGCAGGACCGTTCGAACCTGCTGCCCTCGATCGACCTCTCCGGCGGCGTGACGCGGTCCATTTCGGGCGCCCCGGGCTATGTCGTCCCGGGCGCCTCCGGCACCAGCGGCGTGATCACCGGCAGCAACAAGTCGACCACCTACCAGCTCGCCGCCAGCAGCGATTGGGAACTGGACGTGTGGGGCAAACTGCGCCGCACGCTCGAGAATGCCCGCGACAGTGCCCAGGCGAGCGCCGCGGATCTGGCCAACGCGGAACTCTCGGCCAAGAGCCAGCTCGCCATCGCCTACCTGCAGCTGCGCGGTGCGGATGCCCAGCGCAAACTGCTGTCCGACACCGAGGTGGCGTACAACCGCACCCTCACCATCACCCAGAACAAATACAAGGCCGGCGTCTCGGCGCGCACCGACGTGCTGCAGGCCCAATCGCAGCTGTATTCGGCGCAGGACCAGGAGCAGTCCGAACTCCTGCAGCGCGCGCAGCTCGAGAATGCGATCGCGGCCCTGGTGGGCAAGCAGGCCTCGGGATTCACCATCGCCGCACGGGATACCTGGGACATTCCGGTTCCCGAAATTCCGGCCGGGCTGCCTTCGGAACTGCTGCAGCGTCGCCCTGACATCGCCGCGGTCGAGCGCCAGATGGCCGCGGCCAATGCCACCATCGGGGTGCAGGAGGCCAACTACTTCCCGGCGATCACGCTCACGGGTTCCTATGGATTCCTGTCGACCGCCGCGAGCACCCTCTTCCACAGCTCCGGCGTGACCAAATCCTTTGGCGGATCGCTGTCCCAGACGCTGCTGGATTTCGGCGGCCGCCGGGCCCAGGTCGATCAGGCCCGCCGCGCCTATGACCAGGCGGTGGCGTCGTACCGTCAGACCATCCTCACGGCGTTCCAGGACGTGGAAAACGACCTGGCATCCTCGGACATCTACGGCAAGGAATTCGATCTGCGCCAGAAGAATTCCGATGCGCTGGACCAGACCGAAAGACTCACGCTCAACGAGTACAAGGCCGGCACGGTGGACTTCACGACGGTCGTGGTTGCGCAGACCGCGGCGCTGTCGGCGCGTCTGCAGCTGGCGCAGATGAAGGTCTCACAGCAGACCACCGCCGTAACGCTCGTGACCGACCTGGGCGGCGGCTGGAAGATGCCGGACTACTCGCACTACCAGTGAACATCCGGTCCGGCTGCTGAGCGCGAGATCCCCGCGTAGTGCTTCAGCCCATGGCCCGCTGCAGGCGGCGGCGGAACGCACCGGTGATCGCCGTCAGTTCCGAGACCCTCAGCGCCGTGGCGCTTGCCGCAAACGCTGCGACTCCGACGATGATGGTCGCCAGCAGCCACGCCAGGCGCACCCAGAATCCCCGCTCGGCCCAGTCGGGCAGCAGCCAGTGGCTGCTGGCCAGGCACACCGCGGCCATCACCGCCGATGCGAACACGGTGCGCGCCGTCAGCGACAGCAGTGCACCGGATTCGAAGCGTCCCAGTTCCTGCCGCATGAGCAGGTACAGCACGACGAAGTTGGTCGAGGCGACGCATGCGGTCGAGAACGCCAGGCCCCGATGCCCCCACCCGAGGTGCCAGGTGAACAGCCAGTTGAACAGCAGATTCAGGCCCACCGCCCCGAAGCTGACGAACATGGGGGTCATGCGCCGGTCGATGGCATAGAAGGCATTGACCAGCACCTTGAGCGAGGCGTACCCGATCAGCCCGCCAGCGTAGTACTGCAGCGCGCCTGCCGCCTCGAAGGCCTGGTGCGGTGTGAATCTGCCATGCCGGTACAGCACGAACATGATCGGATCGGCGAGTACCATCAGACCGACGGCCGCCGGTATCGTCATCAGGAACGCCAGGCGGATGCCGCGCGACAGCTCGCTGCGGAATCCTTCGCGATTGCCGGCCGCCGCCAGCCGTGCCAGCAACGGCAGGGATACCGTTCCGAGCGCCACCCCGAAAATCCCCAGCGGCAGTTGCATCAGGCGGAAGGCGGCGGACAGCCATGAGGTGGGTCCATCGCCCAGCTGCGAGGCGAACACGGAATTGACCATGACATTGATCTGGGTCGAACTCGCGGCAATCACGGACGGCCCCATGAGTCTCAGGACATCCCTCACGCCCGGATCCCGCCATCGCAGATCAGGGCGGAAGACAAATCCCGCGCGGCGCAGTGCCGGCAGCTGCACACCCAGCTGCAGCAGTCCTCCGACCAGGGTCCCCAGTGCCAGCCCCATCAGCGCCCGCGGGCCGAAATGGTGATCGAACACCCATGCCAGCAGCACGCCGGAGAAGATCGAGCCGAGGTTGAAGAAGCTCGAGGCCATCGCCGGGATGCCGAACACGTTGCGGGCGTTCAGCATGCCCATCACCAGCGCGGCCAGCGACACCAGCAGGATGAAGGGGTACATGATCCGGGCGAGCGTCACGGTCAGGGCCTGCTTTGCCGGATCGAATCCCGGCGCGAGCACCGAAATCACCCACGGCGCAAAGACGATTCCCAACAGCGTGATGGCACCCAGCGTCAGCAGCGCCAGTGTCGTGACCTTGCTGCCGAGGCGGAACGCGGCAGCATCGCCGTCGCGACTGATGGTGCGGCTGAAGACCGTGACGAACGCCGTCGACAGCGCGCCCTCCGCGAACAGGTCGCGCAGCAGGTTCGGGATCCGGAATGCGATCACGAAGGCGTCCATGTACAGGCCGCCGCCGAACATAGCGTAGAAGACCTGTTCGCGTATCAGTCCGAGCAGCCGGCTGCACATCACCGCCAGGCCGACGATGCCGGCAGCGCGGGTATTGAGGGTCTCGGACCGCGGTCGGACGGGCGCGGCCAGGGCAAGATTTTCGGACTCTGGACTGGATGCCAAGCGTGGGACTTTGGGCAGCTGGTGGGACCGGGGAAGTCACTTTACCCGCATGCCACGCATGCTGGCCAGCGAGGCTTGCGCAAGGCGCGAGCGACGTCTCAGGCCTGCAGATTCTCATGGCGGCAGCGCAGCGCCGCCACGATCCACAGCAGCCCGCACAGGCCTACGGCAGCCGGCACCAGCATCACGGCCTCCCCGAGGGAAGTACGGTCGGACACACTGCCGATGAGCGGGGGCGAAACCACATCGCCCAGCAGATGAATGGCCAGCACGCTCAGGGCTACGGCAGAAGCCCGGTGGGCGGGGTTCACGATGCCCACGATCACCGAGTTGATGGGGCCGGTCGACATGAACAGCAGCAGCTCCGCGAGGACCAGCGTCGGGAACAGGACCGACGGGGAGCCATCCGCCAGGCAGGCCACCGACAGCGGCAGCGCCAGCAGCGTCGCGATGGCGGAGACCCACAGATCCGACTGGCGGCTGTAGCGGCGGCAATAGTCGCCCAGCCAGCCGCCGACGAAGGTTCCCACGAAGCCGGTGACCACCACGATGGCGCCGAATCCCGTGGTCGCGCGCGAGGCCGGCATGCCGCGCACCCGCTCCAGGAAAGTCGGCATCCAGAAGGCGAGTCCGCCCACGGCAAACGTATAGGCGGCGTAGCCGAGCACGGTCAGTGCGTACGAGGCCTGCCGCAGCAGCTGCAGATAAAGCGTGAACGTGTCGCGCAGGGCGACCAGCGCACCGCCGCGGTTGGCGTGCGACGGGCGCTCCCGGCGGGGCGGATCGGGAACCCGCAGCACCCACAGCGCCAGCAGCAGCCCGGGTACCGCCGCGACGAAAAAGGCGGCGCGCCAGCCCCAGGCGCCGGACACCAGGCCTCCCACCACGTAGCCGAGCGCCGAGCCGACGGGAATGGCCATGTAGAAGATGGCGAAGACCCGGCTGCGCTTTTCGGCGGGGTAATAATCGGCGAGCAGGGCCGGCGAAATGGTGGCGTAGGCCGCCTCCCCGATGCCGACGGCGGCACGCGAGACGAACAACTGCCAGTAGTTGCGCGCCAGACCCGAACCCAGCGTCGCGATGCTCCACAGTGCGACCCCGATGGCAATCGGCCGGGTGCGCGAGCGGCGATCCCCGATGTACCCGAACGCCGGGGCGGCCAGCATGTACACGATGAGGAAGCCGGGAGCCAGGATCCCGAGTTGCAGGTCCGTCGACACGATCCCCGAGGACTTCAGCTGCGGCAGCAGCGCCGAGGGCACGTAGCGGTCGAGGTAGTTGAGCAGGTTGATGAGGGTCAGAACGACCAGACCGCGACCGGCGAAGCGCACGGTGGGGGCGTGCGCGTGCTGCGATTCCGGTCCGTGCGCCGCGGGGCCACCCTGCTGCTGAGTCACTTCGTCCCTTCCTGCCCCTGGAGGGCTGAAATGATACGCTGGGCCTCGAGGCCAGGAGGACCGTTATGCCGCATACCACCCTGCTTGCTGCGCTGGCGGGCATACTGCTTGCCGCCGGTGTGGGCCCTGCCGCCGCGGCCGACCCGGATCAGCAGCGCTGGCTCGCGCCGCATGAGACCGGCCTCAGGACCGATGGCCAGGTGCATTTCTTTCCCCTGCCCCATGAGCGCAGCGGCCCGACGACGGTGGTGGTCGCCGCGGACGGGCGCATCTGGTTCACCGAGGGTGGTGGCAACCGCATCGGCAGCATGAATCCGGACGGCAGCGGCGTCCTGGAGTACCCGCTGCCACACCCGGACAGTGCGCCACGCATTCTGGCGCGCGGCGCCGATGGCAACCTGTGGTTCTCGGAGCACGCGGGCAACCGCATGGCCCGCATCACGCAAAACGGTGTGATCACGGAGTGGGACATTCCCACGCCCAACAGCCAGCCGCGCGCCATCGCCCTGGGGGCCGATGGCAACATCTGGTTCGGGATGTTCGCGGCCGGCAAGATCGGCCGCATTACCCCGACCGGCCAGATCACCGAATTCACGGTCCCCACCCCGGACAGCGGCCCGCGGGCACTGGCGGCCGGCAGCGACGGCAACATCTGGTTCTCCGAGTACAAGACCGACAGGATCGGACGCATCACGCCACAGGGCCGGATCAGCGAATTCCCGCTGCCGCGCCCGAACAGCGGGCCGGGCGACATCACCATGGGACCGGATGGCGCGCTGTGGTTCGTGGAGCTGTCCGGCGGCATGGACGGCGTGCACACCGACGGCAACCGCATCGGGCGCATCACCTTCGAGGGCAAGGTCACCGAATACCCCCTGCCCGCCGGCGGCATCTCGCCGATCAACATCGCCGTCGGGCCGGACCGCAACCTGTGGTATTCGCGCGGCGGTACCCTCGGCTGCGTGACGCCCGCAGGCCTCATCACCGAGTATCCGGCGGGCGCCGATGCGCGTGTCGCCGGGCTGTCCGCCGGCAGCGACCGCGAACCGCCCACGCGGCTGGTCAATCGGCTGTGGCTCGCCGACGGCGGTGCCAACCGCATCAGTTACCTTCAGTTCAGCCCCACCCCCGC
>DATJTJ010000044.1:0-5048 GCA_035503515.1 Steroidobacteraceae bacterium | reverse complement strand
GCAGGACAACACCAGCGACACGCTAACCGTCGCGGCCAATAGCACCACGTTCACGTTTGCGACTGCCCTTGCGTCGGGCGCCACCTACAGCGTGTCGGTCAAGACGCAGCCGACTGGCCAGACCTGCACGGTGGCGAGTGGCAGCGGCACGATCGCCAGCGCGAACGTCACCAATGTCGCGGTCAGCTGCACCACACCCACTGTCACGATCGGCGGCAGCGTCACCGGTCTGAATGGCACCGGATTGAAGCTGGCCGACAATGGCGGTGACACCTACACCGTCGGGACCAACGGCACCTTCACCTTCGCCACGGCGCTCGCGCCGGGGAAACCGTATGTGGTGACGGTCGCGCAGCAGCCCACCAGCACGCCCCCGCAGTACTGCACCGTGAGTGCCGGCTCGGGTACCACAGGCGCGAGCAATGTCACCACCGTCGCGGTCACATGCCGCACCATGGGGCAGCACCTGTTCACCACAGTGCAAACCTCGCCGGCAGTTGCCAACGGGCTGATCACGGAGTTCAACATCGATCCGGCCACGGGAATTCCAAGCCGGGAACTCAGGCATTCCGCCGCTAATGACGAGCCGTGGGGCATCTCGCTGGATACGAGCGGCAAATACGCCTACGTGACGTTTGCGAACGATGCGACATCGCAGCTCGGATCCGTGACCTATGATCCCGTCGCCGATACGATCACCGACAACGACACTGCGCACACCCTGGGGGCGAACGCAGTGATGCTCACAGTGGTCACCGATCCCAATCCATCTGGAAGCGCCCCATACATTTTCGAGGGCGGTACGCTCGATTACACCCACAGTCAGGGGGAAATCTTCGCCTACAGCGTGGCCGCCGGGAAAGTGACCCCGGTGGGGACTGAGGTGGACCTCGACGGCGGCTACCCCTTCAGCCTCGCCGTCGACCCCACCGGCAAGTTCCTCTTCGCTCCTCAGCCCGCCACCGGCGCTCCTTCGGTTCAGCCCGCGACGAGCGGCACCCCGGATGTGTGGGTGTACCAGATCAATGCCGACGGCTCCTTGACCCCGGTGACTGGCGCACCGTTCACCTTCCAGGCGGGTGGAACCACCAACACGCCCTTCGGCGTGGCGGTCAATCCTAATGGCGGCTACGTCTACTTCACCGACAATACGGCCGGCACGGTGACCGCCTATTCCTATAGCGCGGCCGGCGCGCTGACCATGGTCGGCACTCCGCAGGGGGTCGGGCAGGACCCCACGGGAGTCGCCGTCGATCCGACCGGCCAGTTCCTCTACGTCACCAACGCCGGTGAGGCCACGGTGTCCGCCTTCACGATCAACGCCACAACCGGCGTCCTGACGGCGGTCGGCTCCCCCATCGCAACCGGAGCCGCTCGGTCGGCAACCCCAACCGCGATAGTGGTTGACCCCTCCGGCCAGTACGTCTATGTGTCCGACGGCCAGGATGCAACCATCGCCGCGTTCCAGATCGATCGCACCACGGGCGCCCTGACGGAGATCGGATCGGTATCGGGCGATCCCCAGAGCGCCACGGGCAGCGACGGGGGCAACGGATCCTCGGCGCTGGCGATCGAGTGAGCGTGAGCCCCGCGGGCGCGCCTGAACGACGCTGATCTGATGCCTGACTGGGTGCCGATCGGGAGGCGCGGGCCTCCCCGATCGGTACCCTCAGCCCACTGCCAGCGGGCGAGGCCCAGGCGGCTGGGCGGATGCTAACCCGCTGGACGGAGGCTCATCAGGATCCTGGCAGGCGGTCGGACACGACCGCAGCGGAAGGTACCGGCGGCAGCCGTGCTCTAGGTCACGTTGGCGCGCCGGGAAGAGGAACGCACAGCCACTGGCTTCGGGATTGCCCTGTCGGCCACACCCGGCACCCGCTCGCGCACTGCTTCGGCCTTCTCCGGAGTCGCAGGGAATCGAAACCTCCACGGCGCTCTGGCCGTGGCCTGCATCACTTCCATCGTGCTCTGGGCGATCTGGTCCCAGTCGAAGCGACCGAGAATCTGCGCGTAGCCCTGCACCGCCGCTGCACGCGCCGCCGGGGAAGCGGCCAGCGTGCGCAGCCGGCTCGCCACGGCCTCGGTGTCGCCGACAGCGAAGTAGCTGTCAGCGTCCAGCCCGATCTCCCGGTTGCCGGGAATATCACTGGCCAGCGATGGCACCCCGTATGCGATGGCCTCCAGCAGCGCAATCGGCAGGCCCTCGTGCGAGGACGGCAGCACGAACATGCCTGCGCCCGCAAGCAGCTCGTGCGCTTCTGGCGCGGCGAGTGTCCCGGTACAGACAATGCTGTCATCACCCGCAGCGAGCTCATGGACGCTGGCGGCGTATGGGTCCGCCACTGGGGCCCCGCCGACCAGCACCAGCTTCCACCCCGGCAGCTGCGCGGCTCGAAACGCCCGGATCAGATCGTGCTGACGTTTCTCGGGCACCAGACGGCTGACCTGAACCACGTATCGGTGGCGCGTCAGATGGTATCTGTCGAGCAATGCGTTGCTCGCGGGGGGAGGCTCCGCGCTGACACCATTTGGAATCCAGGTCGAGTCACGGCCGTATTGCGCCCGCAGCGCTGCCTGTACGCTGGAGGAGATGGAGATCAGTGCATCGGAAAATCGAACCGCGAATCGCTCACCCAGATGAATCAGGGTTTTCTCCGGCCCGCGCCACTTCTCGCGCAGGTAATCCTGTCCATGATGAGTGACGACCACGCGAAGACCGAGCATCTTTGCCAGCGGCACGGCAATCGAGGGCCCGACCGCATGGATGTGCATGATGTGCGGACGACGAATGCCGGCGTACAACACCGCCAGCATGGTGTGCACGGCCGCCTCGATGCCACGACCACCCGGAGACCAGAACCAGCGCAGTCGAATCCCGGCCCAGCGCTGCCCGATATCCTTGGGCCGATGGCGCTCGCGGCAGATGACGGTAATCTCGGCACCGAGGTTGGCCAGTCGGGCATACAGTTCCGCTGCATGCGTCTCCACGCCCCCCTGCACGTGCGGGATGCCCCGCAGGCCGGCGACCATGATGCGAAGCGCCGCAGCGCCGCCCCCTGGCGTCGCGCTGCTATCGGATCCGCGCTGCAAACGCATCCGTGCGTCCATGGTCTAACGCGCTGCCTGTCGACCGCATTTTGAGCCGTTACTTATTGACTTATTTGAAGCCAGGACGATAGCACAGATGGGCCCCGGCAGCAGACCCGGAGCATGCACGGCGCGGTTGTCGACGAGGCCGCGGCGTTGCACATTATGGCAAACGCAACGGTCCGCGGCGCAAGCCCGGGCCCTGCATGTCGATGGGAAGCGACGCGGGCATGTAAGCTAGGCGCGCAGGCGCTGCTGAGAGGATTCGACGCAGCTGTCATCGCCAGGAGGCGTTCAGATCGCGATGTATCACGAGCACTTCAAGCTGTCGGAGCTGCCCTTCAGGCTGACGCCTGATCCGCAGTTTCTGTACCTGAGCAAGTCCCACGCGCGCGCCAAAGCCTACATGGAATCGACCGTCTGGTTTGGCGACGGCTTCGTTGTCATCACCGGGGAGATCGGCTGCGGCAAGACGACGCTGATCGAGACGTTCCTGCGCGAGTTGCCGGAGGATGTTGCGGTTGCACAGGTCAACCACACGCAGATGTCGTCGATCGAGTTCCTGCAGTCGGTGCTGGTGCAGTTCGGCATCAAGCCCTTCCACATGAAGAAGGCCGAGCTGGTTGCCACCATCAATGAGTTTCTGCTCGAGCAGTTTCAGGCCGGTCGCAAGGTCGTGCTGATCATCGACGAGGCCCAGAACCTCTCGCAGCGTGTGCTGGAGGAGGTGCGACTGCTGTCAGGGATCGAAACGACCAAGGAAAAGGTGCTGCGCATCGTCCTGGCGGGCCAGCCCGAGCTCAACCACAAGCTCGACGCGCCGGAGCTGCGCCAGCTCACGCAGCGGGTCCGGCTGCGCTTCCACCTGGGTGTTCTATCGGCCACCGAGACGAGCGAGTACATCGCGCATCGGCTGGAAGTGGCCGGAGCTCAGGGGCGGGAGATCTTCGTGCCCGAGACGTTCGCGACCATCTACCAGTGGACGGGTGGAGTTCCGCGCCTCATCAACACGCTGGCCGATACGGCGCTGCTGGCCGCGTACAACGCCAATCGCGACCAGGTGCTCATGGAGGACGTGGAGGCGGCCATCAAGGAGTTGCAATGGGCCGAGAATCCCTCACGAAACGGCTCCAACCCCAACCCCAACCCCCATCCCCTGCCGAGCGCCGCCGACGCGCCTTCGGGCACGGAGAGCCGTGAGGCGCCCGTCGGCCCTGCCCTGGCACGAATCATCGTGGCCAGTGGAGGGCGCACGGCGGGCACCTACCCGCTTCACCCCGGCCGTCTGATCATCGGGCGAACGGCAGTCAACGACGTGCAGATCGACAGCCGTTTCATCAGCCGCCACCATTGCCAGATCCTGACCACCTCTCACCACTGCGTCATCGAGGATCTGGACAGCAGCAACGGCATCTATGTGCAAGGCAAACGCGTGCGCTACCACAACCTCAACGACGGGGACATCGTGACCATTGGCCAGCATGAACTGCTTTACCTCGACGAGCGTGAGCGCACGGGCCTGCGCGCCAGCGAGCAGCACACATCCACGGCGGTGCTGTCGGATCACACGGTGGATACCGAATTTCCCTCCCCTTCATTGACGCGAAGCTGATCGGCCGTTGCAGAGACGGAACGCGGAAACAAACCCGTTAGCGCCATCGCGGCGCAACAATCGCCCCGCGCCGTACACCCGGACCCTCCCATGAGGCGCCTGTTAGAGCCGTTCAGGAGCGCCGCCAAGAGGCCGTCGCTACAGCCGCAAGCACTTGCGCCGACCGGGACGTCCCAGGCAGCTCGAGGGCTGCGAGTACTGTTCGTCTGTGCGGGCAATATCTGCCGCTCGCCCACCGCAGCGGCGCTGTTTCGCGCCCATGCGCAGCGGCACGCACCGCAGCTGCACATCGAGGTGGACTCCGCCGGCACTCAGGGCTTTCATGCCGGCGCCGCACCGGATTCCCGCG
>DATJTJ010000043.1:0-2629 GCA_035503515.1 Steroidobacteraceae bacterium | reverse complement strand
GCAACCGCCACCAGAACGGATGTTCCAGAAGGGCGGCTCGGTCGCTGTCTCTCCCGTCTCCGTCCCGCGGCCGGGAGCTGAGTAGGAAAGTTGGGGGATGTGGAGGCACGATGAGAAGCGTTGTTTTGCACCGCCTTTATTGCCTATGAGCAATCACATCTCTAGGTTTCCAATTCGATGGATAATACCAACGCCCTGAAATCGTGACTCAACGGGGCTTCCGCGACGCGAGGCGTGTCTGATTCTGTTGGCGGCGAACTGGAGGGGTTCGCCATGCCGATCGCGCTGCGGGGTGATTTCGATGCATCTGGCCTGCGGGCTGCGGCGCGCAGGGCGAAGGATGCCGGTCAGGCGCGTCGTCTGCTGGCGTTGGCTGCGGTCTATGACGGGGCGACGCGCACCGAGGCGAGCCGGATCGGCGGGGTGACCTTGCAGATCATCCGGGACTGGGTGGTGAAGTTCAACGCGCATGGGCCGGACGGGCTGATCGACCGCAAGGCGCCCGGCCAGCCATCGCGGCTGAACGACACGCACCGGGCGGCGCTGGCCAAGATCATCGAGAGCGGTCCGATCCCGGCCGTGCACGGCGTGGTGCGCTGGCGGATCGTCGATCTGTGCCAATGGCTGTGGGATGAGTTCCGGGTCAGCGTGGCCCGCCAGACGCTGGGCCGTGAGGTGCGCGCACTCGGCTATCGCAAGTTGTCCGCCCGGCCGCGCCATCACGCGCAGGCTGCCGGCGCAGTCGATGATTTTAAAAAAGTTTCCCTGCCCGTCTGGAGGAAATCGCGCAACGGAAGGGTTGCGATCCGGCCGACATAGAGGTCTGGTTCGCCGATGAGGCGCGGGTCGGCCAGAAGAACAAGATCACCCGCCGCTGGGCCCGCCGCGGCACCCGGCCGGCGGCGCCGAAGGACCAGCGCACCGCGTCCACCTACATCTTCGGCGCGGTCTGCCCCAGGCTCGGCAAGGGCGCGGGCCTCGTGCTGCCCCGCTGCAACGTCGCCACCATGACCCTGCATCTGGCCGAGATGGCGACCGCCGTCGCGCCCGGCGCGCACGCCGTGCTGCTGGTCGACCAGGCCGGATGGCACCTGTCGGATCGGCTGGTGGTGCCGCCGAACATCACGCTGATGCCGCTGCCCGCCAAATGCCCCGAACTCAACCCGGTCGAGAACGTCTGGCAGTTCATCCGCGACAACTGGCTGTCCAATCGCGTGTTCCACTCCGAGCGCGACATTGTCGATCACTGCTGCGACGCCTGGAACAAGCTCGTCGAACAGCCCTGGCGCATCATCTCCATCGGTTTGCGCGACTGGGCGCACGGGTTCTGATCATCGAGCGCTGGTATTATACCAGCCGCCCTATGAGATGACTGTTTTGGCCCAGTCTCGTGTGGCGATGGAGCGAATGGTTTCGGGCATGCCGACCAGGGCGTTCCAGGCGTCGCAGCAGGCATCGAGGATGGCGTCGTAGGTGGCGAAGACCCTGTTGGCGAGGTAGTTCTGCCGCAGGAACTGCCAGATGTTCTCGACGGGGTTCAATTCCGGCGAGTAGGACGGCAAGGGCAGCAGGCTGATGTTGTCCGGCAGCCTGAGCCTGCCGCCGGTCTGGTGCCATCCGGCGCCGTCGAGGATGATAACGGCATGCGCGTCGGGCGCCACCAAGGCGCCGATCTCGGCGAGGTGCAGGGTCATCGCTTCGCTGTTGACGGTCGGCAGCACCAAGGCGGCCCCGATGCCGCGCGCGGGGCAGACGGCGCCGAACAGGTAGGCCCAGTCGTAGCGTTGGTCGCGGGGCGCCCGCGGACGGCTGCCCCGCTCCGCCCAGATGTAGGTCAGGCTGCCTTGCTGGCCGATGCGGGCTTCGTCCCTCGGGTCAAGCCCGAGGGCAGGCTTTGCCACCAGAGCTCGATCGGCTTGTTGCGAGCGTGCTCGGGAATGGCCGCGGCGACCAGGGCGGCGAAGTTTTTTTGTGCGCCTGCTGCGCCGCCGCGTCCTGCTCAGGATGACGCGGACGTACCGACACACGCGAGAAGTTCAGCCGTGCCATCAGCTTGCCGACCGTGCGTTCGTGCAGATGCACACCGAACTGCCGGGCGATCTCGTCACGCAGGTCGACCAGGCGCCAACGGATCACCTTGTGTTCCTCAAGCGTCGGGCCCTGACGAACCCACGCCGCCACCGCCGCGTCCTGCTCGGCGGTCAGCTTGCGCGGCGGCGCGCCGCGCTCCGGCCGGTTCTTCAGCCCCGCCAGCCCTTCCGCGTTGTAGCGATGCACCCAGTCGCGCAGCGTCTGCCGCTCCATCCCCGCCGCCCGCGCCGCCTCGGTCCGGTTGTGCCCCTCCAACACAAGCGCCAGCGCCAGCATCCGACGCGCCGCTGCCGCGTCATGGCTGCGAGCCGCCGCCTGCCGCAAGCCGGCGGAATCCAACTCCGTCCGGGTGATCCCCACCGTCATCGCTGATGCCCCTTGCCACCAGCCACAGCGAATCGAACCACCCCGAGCCGCGCCAACTCACATTCGAGTCAGATCAACAGGCCGCTGGTATTAGAGCGCGATGACCGAAGGCGGACTCGCCGGAGGTCTGAATCGCGCGATCGAACAAAGAGCTGGAGCGGGATGAGTGAGC
>DATJTJ010000042.1:0-12175 GCA_035503515.1 Steroidobacteraceae bacterium | reverse complement strand
CAAGCCCGACATGGCCCTGAAGAATCTGGACCGTGCGATCCAGCTGAAGCCCGACTACGTGGACGCCCTCCTGGCGCGGGTGCGGCTGCGCGTGAAACGGCACCTCGAAGTCGGCAACGATCTGCCGACTCTGGAGAAGCTGATTGCCCCTGCGGACGAGCTGCGATTCGAACTGGCGCAACTTTATGAGGATACCGGCAACTACTCCGCGGCGGTCCGCCAGCTCGATGTTTGGATGGATGCCCGTCCGAACGACACACTGACGGCTGAGGCCCTGAATGCCCGCTGCTGGGCCCGCGCGACGGGCAATCTGGAGCTCGATCGTGCGCTGAGCGATTGCAACGCCGCGCTCCAGCACCAGATCGAGAATCCGGCTTTCGCCGACAGCCGAGCGCTCGTGCAACTTCGCCGTGGCGATCTCGATCGGGCGATTTCAGACTATGACTATGCGCTGCAACGCAAGCCCCGTAATGTCACCTCACTTTATGGCCGCGGGCTGGCGAAGCTGCGCAAAGGCCTGGCGGCGGCCGGCAAGGCCGACCTGGATGCGGCGACTGCCATAGATCCCAAGATCGCCGAGAGATTCGCGCGCTGGGGGCTTAAGCCCTAAGGGAGGGCGATTGCGCCGCAACGTCATGGGGCCTATGACGCGATGCGGGTCTCGCTGTCCTTCTCCTTGCTCCAGGTTGGACAGGTCTATTCCATCTTTACTAAAGTCCCCACACGATGCAGTCTCCCGCCCGCCAACCGAGGCATGCCGTCGGAGAGCTGACCATGAGAAGCACTCTGATATTGATTCTGGTATCACTGTCCCTTGGCAGTGCCGCCAGCGCTTGGACCGCTTCTCCTTCGTCCGCTGGGGTTACCAGCAAGGCGCAATCCCTGGACGAAGTGACGGTCATCGGCAAGGCTGACCTGCCGACTCTCAGGCACGAGATCCATCAGTTCGTACAGTCGCACGCGGAACCCTCGACGCTGATCGGTCAAATCGGCCGATGGCGCCAGAAGGTCTGCCCTACCGTAGCGGGGCTGCGGGTCGCGGCTGCCAACTACGTCCGCGACCGAATCGAAAGCGTGGCCAGAGAGGCGGGCGCGCCGGCAGTGAAATCGGGAGAGAAATGTTCGGCAAATATTGACGTTGTCTTCACCGATGAGCCGCAGGAGCTGCTGGATCACATCGCTGCCACCAAGGATCGTCCGCTGCTGGGCTACTACCGCCGGGATCTCAAAGCAGTCGCCACCCTGCATCATCCTGTGCAGGCCTGGTACATGACCGGCACCCGCTCACTCGATGCTGGGCTGCCGATTGTCGGGCTGGCCCCCGGTAGCGCAGGTGCCAATAACAACGACGATATCACCGCCATCCTCAGGACCGGATTGCACGTCGACTCGGCTGGAACGGATGGCAGCATGGGTTTCGGTGCATCGGGCAATCCCGAAAGCCGCCTCACTAAAGGCCTTCGCAGCGAATTCATTCACGTACTGATCATCGTCGATAGCAAACAGGTCGCCAAATATTCTCTGGGCAGTATTTCGGATTACGTTGCGCTGCTTGCCCTCACGCGCATCGGCTCCCAGGACACCTGCGACGGACTGTCGAGCATTCTCACGCTTTTCAACGCAGGTTGTGGTGAGCCCCCCACGGCAATTACGAGCGCCGACAGGGCGTATCTCACGGCACTATATCGGGCCGACCTGGATATGAATCTCGCTCTTGAGCAAAGTGACATTCACGAGCGAATGCTCCACACGATCTCAGGCAAGTGAATCGGCGCCTTGGCGTCCCAAACGGGCGGATCGGGGTTTCTTTGCTGACTAACAGTTCGGCACCAGCGGGCAAGTCCATGCGGTACGCCAGGCGCGAGTTGGAGCGACGCTTCCTGCTTGCCGCCGTGCCACGCGGTGAGATCAGCAAGACCGTGCACATTGTCGACCGTTACTTTCCCGGCACCCGACTGCGGTTGCGACGGTTGGATGAATCTGCCGGTGGTGAGCCCAGCACGATCTACAAGCTTACTCAGAAAGTACCGGCACCGGACGGAGCACCCGGCTTGATCTCGTCCATATATCTCAGCAAGGAAGAATATGCCCTGCTTGCGACGCTGCCTGCCGCTGAGCTCCGGAAGACACGGCATAGTGTGCCGCCCTTCGGCGTGGACGTGTTCGACTTGCCGCTCATTGGCTTGTTGATGGCAGAAGCCGAGTTCGACGATGTTGCCGCGATGGAGGCTTTCAGCCCGCCATCGTGGAGCGTCTGCGAAGTGACCCGCGATCCCCGTTTCGCGGGCGGCCGCCTGGCTACCCTGACCGTGGACGGCCTGCAAGCGCTTCTCTCGCAATTCGACCTGCGTCCAGCCACAAGGTAACGGCCATCAGGAGGGCGTCGGTTCAGCCAGCCGCTGACGCACACCAGGGCGGCACCGCCGCCGATACCCAGCAGTGGCAGCCACGGATCGAAGGCTTACGGAACGTGCCGCGAAATCGCCCCGCGGGGATCGCGGTACCTGAAGTGGCTCACGGTTCCCGCGGGCGAGGAATTGCGCGTCATCGCGGTTTCGGAAATCTCGTACCTGGAGGCGGATCGCAAGTACACCACCGTCGTCACCCCCGCCGGCTCGTTCCTGATGAACTCATCGCTGCGCCAGCTGAAGGAGAAGCTGGATCCGGATCTGTTCTGGCAGATCCACCGCAGTGTCATCGTCAACGTGGGAGCGATCGACCGGATCTACCGCACGTTCCGGGGATCGCTGGAGCTCAAACTGAAGGAGCGCGGTGAGCTGCTGCCGGTCAGCGCCTCGCATGCGCACCTGTTCCGCGAGGTGCCTTAGCAGCTGACATTGCAGCATCCCGCCCAAGTGGAAATACGGTTGCGGAACGCATTGCGGTCGGCTGGCGAATAATCGATAACACGCGTGGGAGCAGATTACTGGGCGCTCGGCCCACAAGGCGAATGTGTCGGCCTGGCTGCAAGCGGCTCTGACAAGAGCCGCTCTGTCCCAAAGCGGACGGTCGGCGTCGCCGCTTGAATGTGCGTCAAGAGGTGCGCCAGCATTCATGAACCCAACGCCCGGCTGACCCGCGCTCCTGCCCAGGGCGGAAATGAATCAACGGTCAATACGGTGACGGCTGCATTGGCCGCGCAAGAAAGGTCCTTATTGCGTTCGCCAGGTTGCCTGGTCGCGCCATTTCTATGGCCAGCGCCGAGGTGGCGGGGCCTGTTTCAGTCGTCGCGTGCCCCTCGCGGCCAATAAAATCCGGCAAATCAGGGTTGCGGTCTAGGCCTCGCGCCGCAAGCTGATACAGGGCGTAGGCCACAGTGATGTTGATTGGAACCCCAATACCAAACTGGTAATGCAATCCCAGTCCTTCCTCTGCCCATCGATCTCCTTTTTCGGCGGCGAGGACGTATGCGTCAACGATCTTGCTGGGATCGATCGGCAGATTCATACCCGCCTCATAGAGAGCAAATAGATGCTGACGAGCTTCAGCGTTCACAGCCGCCACTCGTTGATACTCCTCCATAGCTGTAATTCGGTTTTGCGCGACGCCCAGCCCCTGCTCATAAAGCATTCCCAGCTCGTATCGACATTGGTAGGAACCGCTTTCAGCCGCTGCTATGAAGAGCCTGGCTGCCTCTGTGTAGTCCTTCGACACACCCTTACCGTATGCGTACAAAAGCCCCAAGTAGCACATCGCAAGAGGATTTGTCGAAGAGGCCAAGCGATACCATTTCAGTGCCTCAGATATATTTTGGACGCCGTCTCCGAGTTCATAGAGCCGTCCTAGTAACGCTTGCGCCTGACTGTTTCCGGCATTTGCGCTGATCAGGTACCACTCGACGGCCTTTTTAAAGTCCGGCTGCCTGCTGTCATTCCCCAGCTTGTACCTGATCGCGATACTCATGGAGCTGGCTGAATATTCGATCGTCGCACGTCGAATCCAGAAGAGCGCCAATTCGTGGTTTGCCGCAACTCCCTCGCCGAACTCGTACATTTGTGCTATGGATCGCTGAGCGCTGTTGTTGCCCTTCTTTGCCGATCTATTGAACCAGTAGGCCGCCCGCTTCAGATTTTTTTTGCCGAACCAACCTCCGCCGTTGTAGCACCACTCGCCAAGCTCGTTTTGCGCCTCCGCATCCCCGAAGTACGCTCGCAGCTCCAGTTTCACATCGTCCATTCTTGTCCTAGGGATAACCGTGACCTCCGCCGAGCTTGTCATCGGAGTCAGGATCCCACACGCGAGAATTGAGGTGCTAAAGAAGAGCGCTGCTCTACATCGCGAGGGCGCCGATGCCAAATGCCGTCGAGTCGAGCGTGCGGAATATGGTAAGGATTTCCCCGCACGTCCCTCGTCGGGGGGACATGTCGGAACAATCTTGGACAGTTGCATTCCAAATTCCTTGGCGCACCGTTATGGCAACTGATCTTGCTTAGGTCGCTATCGCCGTAGACACTATATGCCTCAGACGCATTGATTTACGTTACGGCGTGCTGCCACGGTTTGGCACCAAATACGTTTAATTGATTATCGTCGCAAGATTCAAGGCAAATCGAAACGGGCGAACCGAAGCTGGGAAATCAGGTTTGCGATTCTAGTTTTCCGGACGTTGCGCGCCGCTTCTGGCCGATGTTGGCCGCCATGGACGAGCCGAAAGCTGACGGCAGGCGACCTTCAACACACTGCCGGCCTTTTGGCTCGGTCGGGACACAGTTTGGACCAGCACAAACGGCGGCTCGCCCCTCACCGACTACGTTCTGCCGGACGTTCTCGCCATTGAATGTCTGTAAGCGAAGGTTGGATTCGGCCCAGGGCCGCCGGCGACGCTGCTGTGCGCGGCTCACAGCAGGGTCAGGGCGGCCAATCGCTTCCGTAGCGACGCGAGGCCGACGCATTGGTAGGCCGAAATGCCAGCGGCTTTCGCGCCCTCGACGCATTCCAGGTTGTCATCGAAGAAGACGACCTCGGCTGGCTGAGCATTCAGCCTTTCCAGCACGTGCCGGTAGCAATCGATGTCTGGTTTACGAAGTCCAATCTCGTTGGAAAAGAAGCAGAAGTCGAATCTCTCATGCAACCTCAGTTCGGCGCGGAACCGCTCGCAGTCGAGAACGTTCGTGTTGCTGAGACAGGCCAGTGTGTGATTCCGACGAAGCTTCGCGAGGAGTTCGAATGCTCCTTCGTAGGGTCCAACAAGCCATTGGCGAAATGCGATGAGGAACTCCGTCGGCGTGGTCGTCAGTGCCCATTCCGTGACGGCACCGCTGGCGAACTCCTCCGGACTGATTCGCCCTCTATACAGATGGTCCGCCACAGGACTCTTTGACCAGAAATCTCCGAATTTCTGCGCCGATACGGCCCCTGCGGACAGCTTGGAAGTCGACTCGACGCCGCAAAACTCAAGCAGGACGCCCGCGAGATCGAACAGCAGGATCACGCGTGTGGCCGAGTAGGGTTCATTTGCCATTGCGCCCGTAGCAAGCGCGGCGGTTCAGCCGCCCCGCAGCGTCAGTATCGGCGGCTGCGACACCACGGTCCGGGTGGCGAGCCAGCCGCTGACGCACACCAGGGCGGCACCGCCGCCGATACCCAGCAGTGGCAGCCACGGATCGAAGGCATACGGAACCTGCAGCACGCGCGTCGCCACGAACGCTCCCGCGAAGGCCGCGCCCCCGACGGCGAGCGCCCCGGCCAGCAGGCCCAGCGCCACGAATTCGGCCATCACGCCGGCCCAGACCGTGGCACCACCGGCTCCCAGGGTCCGCAGCATGGCGCTCTCGAAGCGGCGCTCCTCACGGCTGGCCTGCACGGCGGCCAGCAGCACCACGAGGCCCGCGAACAGCGTGAATGCGAACACGCTCTGCACGGCGAGTATGGCCTTGTCGATGATGCTGCGGACCTGGTTGAGAAGGTCGTCGACATTGAAGATGGAGACGCTGGGGAAACGATGGGCGAGCTGCGCCATCACGTGGGGATCGGACGGATGGAAGTAGGCGCTCGTCAGGTAGGTGCCGGCCACCGCATCGAGCACGCCCGGGGAGAACATGACGAAGAAGTTCGGCTTGAAACTGTCCCATTTCACCTTGCGGATGCTGGTGACGGTCGCCACGAACGGTTCGCCACCGATGTCGAAGCCCACCTTGTCGCCGACGTTCACCCCCAGGGATTCCTGGAACTCCGTCGCCAGCGACACCTGCGGCGCGCCGTGGTAGTCGCTTGGCCAGAAACTGCCCGCGATGACCTGGTTGTCATCGCCCAGCGTGCTCGCCCAGGTGACGTTCTGTTCCCGTCCTGAAAACTCCCGCCCCGGGCCGCGCGCGGAGCGCAGTGATTCCACGGGCTCGCCGTTGAGGGACGTCATCCGGCCGCGCAGCATCGGCAGCATGCGCGACAGCCGGGCGCCGCGCTGCTCGATGAACTGCGTGAAGGCGACCCGGTCGCCGGGCGGAATGTTGACGAAGAAGTAATTGGGGGCGTCGGCCGGCAGGCTTTTGCGCCAGTCCTGCTCCAGATCGTCCCGCACCACGCCCAGCACCAGCAGCACCATGAGACCGGCGCCGAAGGCGGCGATCTGCACCATGCTGTCCGCGCGGCGCCGGTTGAGATTGGCGATGCCGTAGCGCCAGGCGACGCCGACCCGGCCGCGCAGCCGCCCGCACAGGCTCACCAGCACGTACCCGGCCACGGCCAGGGACGCCAGGAACAGCGTGAGGCCGATCAGGAACTGCACCGCGAGCCGCACATCGCGCACGGCCCACCACACCAGGCCGATGACCACGACGACGGCCGGACCGAAGGCCAGGATCACCACGGGCGGTGGCGGGCCCACGTCCCGCCGCAGCACCCGCAGGGGCGGCACCCGGGCCAGCTGCAGCAGCGGAGGCAGTGCGAACCCGGCCAGCACCGCCAGGGCGGCGGCCACCCCCATCCCCAGGGGCGCCAGATTCGCCGGTGGCAGGACGGTGCTTCCCAGAAGCTCCCGCACGGCCCGCAGCAGCCACTCCTGGGCGACGAAGCCCACGACCGAACCTGCGGCGGAGGCGAGCAGCGCCACGATCAGCAGCTGCAGCAGGCTCACGGTGAGCGTGAAGCCGCGGGTCGCCCCGAGGGTCTTCATCAGGGCGACCGCATCCAGGTGCCGGCGCACGTACTGGCGGGCGGACATGGCGACCGCGATGGAGCACAGCAGCACGCTCACCAGGCTCGCGAGGGTGAGGAACCGACCGGCCCGGTCCACGGCATTCTCCAGCTGCGGACTGGCCTCGCTGACATCGCGCATGCGGTCCTCGGGCCGCCGGTGCGCCTCGAGCCAGGGGCGGAAGGCCCGGATCACGGCCGGGTCGGCCGCGAACAGCGCCGAGTAGCTCACCCGGCTGCCCGGCTGGATGAGCTGCGTCGCCGGCAGGTCCGCAAGATTCATGAGCAGGGTCGGCGCAAGCTCCGCCAGGTTCGCGCCCTGGTCGGGCCGGGAGATCAGGACCCGGGTGACCTTGAGGGTGGCCGCTCCGATGGACAGCCGGGTACCGATGCCGCCGCCGAGGGTCGCCAGGAGTTTCGAGCTCGGCCAGACCTCGCCGGGACCCGGGATGGCGGTGGTGGCGACACCGGTCGCGAACGGTTGGTCGGCCACCATGAGCGTTCCACGCAGCGGATAACCGGCCGAGACGGCCTCGATGTTGGACAGCTGGCTGGCGTCGCCGTGGAAGACCACGCTCAGCAGCGACTGGATGCTCGCGGTGCGCACACCGCGCCGTGCGGCCGCCGGGAACCAGTCCGCCGGCAGCGGCTGGGTGGAGGACATGCGGATGTCGGCCGCCAGCACCTGTGTCGCCTGCTCGCGCACGGCGGTGTCGATGCGGCCGACCAGGAATCCCACGCCGGTGAGGGCCGCAACCGCCGTGGTCAGGGCCAGCAGCAGCACGCCCAGCTCCCCCGAGCGCCATTCCCGCAGCAACGTCCGCAGGGCCAGTTTCAGGGCCTGCATCACGGCAGCAGCCGTCCGGCCTGCATCTGCAGGATGCGATCGCAGCGCCCGGCCAGCGGCTGCTCGTGGGTGACCAGGACCAGGGTGGTGCGGGCCGTGCGGTTCATGTCGAACATCAGGTCGATGATGCGCTGGCCGGTGTGGGCGTCGAGGTTCCCGGTGGGTTCATCCGCAAACAGTACGGCCGGCCCCACGACGAACGCGCGCGCCAGGGCCACCCGCTGCTGTTCGCCGCCAGAGAGCTGGCGGGGATAGTGATCGACCCGGGGGCTCAGGCCCACCCGGTCCAGGGCCTCGCGGGCCAGGCCCCGGGGGTTGTCCCGCTGCGCGAGTTCCAGGGGCAGTAGTACGTTCTCGAGCGCCGTCAGCGAGGGAATGAGATGAAAGGACTGGAACACGAAACCGACGCGCTGCGCGCGCAGCCGGGCCCGACCGTCCTCGCTCAGGGACGTGAGGTCCTGGCCGTCGAGCCACAGATGGCCCGAGGTCGGCAGGTCCAGTCCGGCCAGCATCGCCAGCAGGGTCGACTTGCCGGCACCGGAGGCCCCGGTGATCGCGACCGTCTCGCCCCGCGCGATGTCGAAGGTCACATCGTGCACAATGGCGAGCGGCCCTTCCGGGCTGCTGACCTGTTTGGTGAGGTTTACGACCTTGAGGACGCTATCGGCATTGGCGCGCTGCGGGGCACTCGCACTGACACTGCTGCTCATCGGGCTCCAGGGCGCGGCTGCCGCGCAAAATCGCATCATCCTCAGCTTTGGTGACAGCCTGAGTGCGGCCTACCGGCTCCAGCCCGAGCAGGGCTGGGTCGCCCTGCTGCAACAGCGGCTCCATACCGAAGGGTACGGGTACCAAATCATCAATGCCAGCGTCAGCGGGGAGACCAGCACCGGGGGCCTGGAGCGGCTGCCGCACCTGCTGGCCACGCACCATCCGGCGATCGTGCTGCTGGAACTGGGCGCGAATGATGGCCTGCGGGGGCTCCCCCTGCCCCTCGTCCGCGACAATCTCGGCCACATGATTGCACTGGCGAAGGACTCGGGGGCGCGGGTGCTGCTGCTGGGGATCAAGCTGCCCCCCAACTACGGCCCGCGGTACGGCAATGGCTTCGCGGACCTGTACTCCCAGCTCGCCAGCCAGTACCACGTGCCGCTGGTCCCGTTCCTGCTCGAGGGCGTGGCACTCGATCCGGCGCTCATGCAGGATGACGGGCTGCATCCCGTGGCCGCGGGCGAACCGCGGGTGCTGGACACCGTCTGGCCCTATCTCGTACCGCTGCTCAAGGATCGATGATGGATCGGATCTGGCTCAAGTCCTACCTGCCGGGCATGGCCACCGACATCGATCCGCAGGCGCTGCGCTCGCTCAAACACATGGCCGAGCAGAGCTTCGGCAGATTCGCCGATCGGGGCGCCTACATCCAGATGGGCAGGCAGCTCACCTATGGCCAGCTCGACCGCCTTTCGCGGGACTTCGCGGCCTGGCTGCAGAACGTGGCCGGGTGCCAGCGCGGCGACCGGATCGCCATCATGCTGCCGAACGTCCTGCAGTACCCGATCGCCATGTTCGGGGCATTGCGGGCGGGCCTGACGGTCGTCAACACCAACCCCCTGTACACCGCGCCGGAGCTCGAGCATCAGTTGAAGGATGCGGGCTGCGTCGCGATCGTGGTGCTGGAGAACTTCGCGCACGTGCTGCAGGGGATCCTGCCCCGCACGGCCGTGCGGCACGTGATCACGACCAGCGTCGGGGAGCTGCTGGGGTTCCCCAAATCGGCGCTGGTGGATTTCGTGGTGCGCAAGGTGCGCCGGCAGGTGCCTGCGTGGCGGATTCCGGGCTCCGTGCGGTTCAGCGCCGTGCTCGCGACCGGGCGCGACCAGGCCTTCCGCGACCAAGAGCTCGGCCACGAGGACATTGCGTTCCTGCAGTACACCGGCGGCACGACCGGCGTCGCCAAGGGCGCGGTGCTGACCCACGGCAACATCTGCGCGAACCTGCTGCAGGCCTCGGCCTGGATCGAGCCCTTCCTGCCGGACACCCGTTCGTCGACCCAGTACCTCATCACGCCCATTCCGCTGTACCACATCTTCGCCCTCACGGCGAACTGCATGCTGTTCATGCGGCTGGGCTGGACCAATGTGCTGATCACGAATCCCCGGGATTTCAAGGCTTTCGTCGCCGAACTCAAGCGTTACCCGTTCGCGTTCCTGAGTGGCGTGAACACGCTGTTCAACGCCCTGCTGCACACCGACGGTTTCGCGAACGTCGACTTCAGTCACCTGAAGATCACGCTCGGCGGCGGCATGGCCGTGCAGGAGACCGTGGCCCGGCGCTGGAAGGCGGCGACCGGGAATCCGCTGACCCAGGCCTGGGGTCTCACCGAAACGTCCCCCGGTGCCTGCATCAACCTGCCGTTCACGGATTTCAACGGCTCGATCGGTCTGCCGATCGCCTCCACGGAGATCAGCATCCGGGACGAGGCCGGTGCGGAGGTCGCACTCGAGCAGCCCGGAGAGATCTGTGTGCGCGGCCCGCAGGTGATGCGTGGGTACTGGAACCGGCCGGACGAGACTGCGATGGTGATGCTGCCGGAAGGATGGCTGCGGACCGGCGACATCGGACACATGGACGAGCGCGGCTTCGTGTATATCGAAGACCGCAAGAAGGACATGATCCTGGTCTCGGGCTTCAACGTGTACCCGAACGAAGTCGAGGCGGTCGTCGCCGCCATCCCGGGCGTCGTCGAGGCCGCCGCCGTGGCCCAGGCCGATGAGCATTCCGGGGAAGTCGTCGCCGTGTTCGTGGTGTCCAGGGATCCGTCGCTGACGGAGCGCGACATCATCAACAAGTGCCGGGAATCCCTCACCGGTTACAAGCTGCCGCGTCACGTGTACTTCCGCAGCGAGCTGCCGAAGTCGAACGTCGGAAAGATATTGCGGCGGGTATTGCGGGATTCGCTGGCGCAGGGCAGCAGAGGCTGAAGCCGTTGGCAGGGGTCGCGAGGACCGCGATGCTCACATCCATTGTGACCGCTCACGACTCACCCGCTGGTGCGCGGTGGCGATAGAATCGTTGGCGTCTCGAAAAAACTATTACAGCCGTCGCGCACATGGACGCATACACGAGGACCTTTCATGTTTATCAATAACTTACTGAAAATCAGCGCCGTCGCGGCGGCAGCTGTGGGGATGCTGGCGGCGGGGGGCTGCAGCAAGCCGTCATCTGATGCCACTGCCGACGTCGGTTCCGCGGCGTCTTCCGCCCCCGCTGCGACCAAAGTGGCATGCGACCGTCAATGCCTGATCGATGCCACCGATGCGTATGTCGCAGCCCTGGTGGCCCACGATCCGTCCAAGGCGCCGCTGGCGGATAACGTCGCGTTCGTCGAAAACGTCACCAAGATGAAGCCGGGCGAGGGGTTGTGGAAGAACATCGTGAAGGGTCCCAGCTCCTTCGTCATCCATGTGCCGGATCCGATCAACGAGACCGCTGGCTATCTTGCGATGGTGACCTACATGGGGCCCCAGCAGGCGCCCCAGGGCGCATCGCCCAAGCAGCGCGAAGAATTCGCCAAGAAGCCTCCGGTCGAGCAACCCGCAATCATTGCCATCCGGCTCAAGTTCGACGACCAGGGAAAAATCACGGAAGCCGAGCACCTGGTGTCGGGCGTGCGGCAGGCGCAGATGGTCAACTTGCAGACTCCGCGGCCTGGAATCTTTACCGAGATACCCGTCGCGCAGCGTAAGCCGCATGATGAATTGATCAAGATCGGCGCGAGTTACTACGATGCGCTGGATGACAACAACGGGGACCTCGCGCCTTTTGCACCGGATTGCGAGCGCCACGAAAACGGCATGATCACTGCAAGTGGCGCACCGTCCACGATGCCGGCGACCCCGGGCAAGAAGGAGGTCCCGCATGTCGCGCGTGATTGCCGCGGCCAGATAAGCAGCAATACATTCCAGTACATCGCGCATATCGTGGATCGGCGCGTATTCGCCGCGGATCCCGAGACAGGCCTGGTCATGGGCCTGTCGCACTTCCGTCACCCGATGGATAACCTTCCCTACAAAGTGAAGAACACCGACGGCTCTACTTCCGAGAAGAACAAGAAGAACATGCCGTTCGCGCCGTTCGATCTGCCGGCTGCCCATATCTTCAAGGTAGGCCCGGATGGTCAGATCCATGAGATCGAGG
>DATJTJ010000041.1:0-5072 GCA_035503515.1 Steroidobacteraceae bacterium | reverse complement strand
ACTGTGGCTAACCCCCAACAATTGATGCTTGGCGCGGATGCTAGATGAGGGCGGGAAGGATTCAAATATCCATTCGGCGCCTGCTGACATGACCACTCGGCCGGGTGGCCATATCCACCGTGGGCGGCGCGAGAGGGGCGGTGAAATCGAGCGCGCTCGCATACCGGCTGATCAGCTTGAGCACGACACCGACTTCGATCGCATCGATCAACGATTCCATGCTGATGCCGCTATCGATCACGGCGTCGACGTGGTCCTCTGTCATCTTCCTGGGCCGCAGCGTCATGATCTCGAGAAATTCCAACGCCGCCTTGAGTCCGTCCGGGATCGGGGCCGAGTGATAGTCGGACAGCACCGCATCGACCGTCGCCCTGCCCATGTGCGTGGCCGCTGCCGCGGCGAGCATATCCCTGCAGAAAGAGCAGGCGTTCCACTGCGCCGCCATGGCGGCCATGAGCTCGCGCTCGGCGATGCTCCACGCGCTCGGTCCCCGCATGACGGATTGTGTCCAGGCCCCCAGGGAGGCGCCGAGAAGCGCCTTTTGTTTCAGAGCGATCCGCGCCGCGGCGCGGAAGCGCATGCCGGAGGCGACGGAAATGAAGCGGCGCAGCAGACGGTGGTTGAAGTACGCACCGCGATCGATCTGATGCAGGAGCATGGCGGCTTTCTTCCTGACCCGCGCGCTCTCCCGCGAGTGTGTGAGGCGCTCTCCCAGAGTCGATGTTCGCATTCGCGCGAAGCTAGGGTTCGATGGTGCCCGGTGCAATAACCACTGCGCCCGGGCCGGTATATCCACGTAGCCACGCCGATTCCTACGAGGACCGGTAGTACATGCGGCGGAGCGACGAATTCCAGCGTCCGACCGCCAGGACGCGCAAATCGGTATCTCTTACAGTCTCGGGTGAGATCGCCAATGAGAGGTCCCGAGCCATGTTCAGAGGACGTCATGTCGTGCTGTTATCCGCTCTCTCCGTGGCCCTGTCGGCCGCGATCGCGGCGCCCGTGCCGACGGGCAAGCTCACGGGTGCGCTGGCCTGGCGCAGCGTCGGTCCCTATAGCGGCGGGCGCGCCACCACGGTGGCCGGCATCCCCGACGAGCCCAATGTGTTCTTCATGGGCACGGCCGGCGGGGGCCTGTGGGAGACCGAGGATTACGGCCAGAGCTGGCGGAACATCTCCGATAAGGACTTCAGGAGCAACAATATCGGCGCCATGGCGATCGCGCCCTCCAATCCGAAGGTCATCTATGTGGGCACGGGCGACTCGGCGCCCCGCAACACGGTGCTGACCGGGGAGGGCATGTACAAGTCCATCGACGGCGGTAAGAAATGGAGCTTCATCGGCCTGGGCGCGACCCACATCATCACCTGGATCCTGGTCGCGCCAAACAACCCGGATGTGGTCTACGTGGCGGCGCTGGGGCATCTCTTCGGGCCGAATCCGGAGCGCGGCGTATTCAAGACCACGGACGGAGGCAAGACCTGGAACAAGGTTCTCTACGTCGATGACGCGACCGGCGCGGTCAGCCTGGCGATGGATCCGTCCAATCCGCAGGTGGTGTACGCCGCGATGTGGCAGGTGTCGCGGAAACACTGGACCTTCTCCAGCGGCGGCCCGGGCAGCGGCATCTACCAGACCACCGATGGCGGCGCGACCTGGGCCAACATCTCGCACCGCCCGGGATTGCCGGGCGGTATTTTCGGCAAGGTGGGTCTTGCCGTGGCCCCGAGCCAGCCCGGTATCGTCTATGCGCTGATCCAGGCGAACTACCAGGGCCAGGAGGGCGGGCTGTTCCGGTCGGACAATGCGGGCCAGAGCTGGAAGCTCATCAACAACAGCATGGATATCACGCAGCGCGCGTTCTACTACATGACTGTGTTCGTGGACCCCAAGGACCCGAACACGATCTACCTGCCCAACGTCGATGTGTATGTGTCGCACAACGCGGGCAGGAAGCTGGTCGAGCTGCATCCGCCGCACGGTGACAACCATGTGCTCTGGATCAATCCGAATGATCCGAAAACCTTCATCGAGGGCAACGACGGCGGCGCCGCGGTGACTCAGAACGGCGGCAAGTCGTGGAGCTCCGAGAGCAACCAGCCGACCGGGCAGTTCTATCACGCCAACCTCGACGACCAGTTCCCGTTCCATATCTATGGAGCGCAGCAGGATCGGGGCTCGGTCGAGGCGCCGAGCGCCGTGCCGGCCGGAATCATTCCGCCGGTCTGGAAGGACATACAGGGCGGTGAGATGAGCTGGGTGGTGCCGACGCCGCACCGGCCCTGGGTCACCTACGGCAGCGGCTATTACAGCCTCGAGTGGCGGGAAGACCGCAGGACGGGACTGGTCACCAACGTGAGTCCCTGGCCCGAGTACAAGTTTGGCCTTGCGGGCAGCAAGATCAAATACCGTTATGGGTGGAACCACCATCCCGTGGTGTTTGCTCCCGGCAACCCCAAAGAGCTGTTGATGGGTGCGAACGTGGTGTTCGAGACCACGGATGAAGGCATTCACTGGAAGCCGATCAGCCCCGACCTGACGCGCGACGACAAGAGCAAGCAAGGACGTCCGGGCGGCCCCATCAGCGCCGACGTAACCGGTGAGGAGATGTTCGATACCCTGTCCTCAATCGCCTTTTCGCCGCTCTCTGACGACGTCATCTGGGCAGGCTCCGATGATGGTCTGGTGCATGTGACGACCGACGCGGGGGGGCACTGGAGCCAGGTCCGGCCAAAGATGATGCCGACCTGGTCCACGGTCACCTGCATCGAGCCTTCGCACGTTCACCAGGGCACCGCCTACGTATCGGCGAGCAGGTTCGACTGGGATGACTTTCACCCGTACGTGTACAAGACGACCGATAACGGCAGGCATTGGACGGAGATCACCGCCGGATTGCCCCCGGATCAGTACATCGAGAGCGTGCGCGAGGATCCGAACGATGCCGATCTGCTTTTCGCGGCTACCAGCTCGACCGTGTATTTCAGCCTGGACGCGGGTCAACACTGGCAGCCGTTGACGCTGAAGCTGCCCACCGTAAGGGTGAATGACATCGAGATTCAGCCCCAGCAGCACGCCGTGGTGCTCGCGACGTTCGGACGCGGCTTCTGGGTGTTGGATGACCTGCAGCTGCTGGAGCAGCTGGGCTCTGCGCGGGTGGCGAGCGATTCAGCGCAGCTGTTCAGACCCCAGCAGGCCTGGCTGGTCACCCGCGGCGGCGGCGGCGATGATGACCCGCATGGACCGGGAGGCCAGAACCTGGCGTCCGGCGCCGCGGTGTTCTTCCACCTGCCGGACGATTACAACGGCACCACGCCCGTGACACTGAGCTTCTCCGATGCGAACGGAAAGCTGATCCGCAGCTTCACGTTGCACCCGAAGGCGAAAGGCAAGCCGAAGCCGATTTCGGACAACCCCACCGTTGCGCACAGGCAGCGGGAGGAGCTGGCGACGGTAGCGAAGCCCGGCATGAACCGCTTTCAGTGGGATCTCACCTACCCGGAAGCGGTGGACGTGAAGGGCATCTACAATTCGTATTTCGCGGCCGCCGTGCCCACGGGCCCCGAAGTGATGCCGGGCACCTACGAGGCTGCGCTTTCCTATGGCGGCGTCACGCAGAAGCAGTCGTTCGTGGTCAAACTCGACCCGAGGCTGCATACCACACAGGCACAGCTGCAGCAGCGCTTCGATCTGCTGACGCGGCTTCACGAGGCCGTCAATCAACTGGACATCAACCTCAACCAGGCGATCGACGCCCGCAGCGCTCTCGAGAAGGCGATGGCCGACAAGAGCGTTTCCGCCGGCAGGGCGCGACCGGTGCTGGACCGCCTCGGCCGGGAAATAGACGGTCTGGTGGACCTCAAGATCCAGTCCAGTGAAGGGGCACTGGTGTATCCTCCGGAACTGCGCGAATGGCTGACGTTGACTGCCGACCAGGTCAGCACGGCTTTCGTGGCCCCTACACCCGCATTGGTGCAGGTGGCCGATGGGTACGTCGACGATGCGGCGGCGGGAGCCCGCCGTCTGCAAGCGGACGTGGCGGCCGCCAACGGAGTGCTGAAACACTGAGTCGTATCACCCGATGGGATATGGCGGCGAATTGAGCTTTGCGCCAACTCCGAGCGGCCATGAGCGTCGGGATTCGACCACGTACATCCCGCGCCACCGCCATCGGCGCGCCTACGCGGCGCTGGTTCTTGCGGGCTCATACGAGGAGAGCGGCAGCCGCGGCCGTTTCCGGGTGCGGCCCGGCGACGTACTGCTCCACGATGTCTTTGATGACCATCTGGATCGCTTCGAGAGCGGCGGCGCCCGGATATTCAGCCTGGAGTTGGAGGCGTGCCCCGCGGATACCGGCATTGCTCATCTGCAGGACGTCGACGCTGTAGTACGGCTCGCCGAACGCGACACGGTCGCTGCCGGTGCTCTCCTGCTCGCAGAGATTCGGCGTAAGCCGCCCGCTCATTACGACTGGCCGGATATCCTGGCGGACGATCTGCTCAGAGATCCCGCGTGGCGCCTGGACGAGTGGGCTCGCGAGCGAGCCCTGGCTCCATCGAGCGTCTCGCGCGGCTTTCGCAAGGTCTTCGGGGTCAGCCCTGCCGCGTTTCGTCTCGGTGCGCGGGCGCGCAGCGCCTTCAGGATGATCACGGGAAGCGGCCAGTCATTCGCTGCCGTCGCGGCCACGACCGGCTTCGCTGATCAGGCGCACATGTCGCGTGCGATCCGGGTGCTCACCGGGGCGCCTCCCGGCAGCTGGCGCAGGTCAAATTCGTTCAAGACCGAAAGAGCCTCCTAGGCCTAAATCGCGGCCATGACCGCCGCACGTGAGTCGCTCGAGGGTACGCCGCGCCTGCGGCTGAAGGTCGTTCCGCTACTCGTCACCATCGCCCTCGCCATCGGGGTGCCGGCCGCGGGTGGCTTCCTGACGGTTGGGGCAAGCAGGCTGCTGCATCTGCATGTGCAACCCGGGGCGAATCTGCCCTGGCTCTACATGCAGCACGCCGGTCAGTTGCTCGTAGCCCTTCTGGTCATCGCCATTCTCAAGTATCGATTCGTCCCGGCTGACTACG